>JAZQRI010000066.1:0-28136 GCA_045629455.1 Pedobacter sp.
ACACCATCTGTCTTGCCAATAAAGGCATCCATATGATTGAAGAATTCTTCCGGAGAGAAAAACTGCTTCCAAATCTTTCTGAGCCGCAGCTACCACATCACCTATGTTGTCTATATCCTTTTCATCAACCCAAATACACAACTCTCTCCAATTGATCAGGTGGTCAAATGGTAATACACTATCCGTATCAACGAAAATTGGAATTCTTCCGCAGCAAAGCGTCTCATAGAACCTCACGGAGTTATTGCCAATTCCCCTGACGCATAAGGTATAATCACTGTTAAGGATGTTTTCGACGAAAGATTTTCTGAAGTCCGTGTTAGATTCTTTCCCAGTCCCGCTATTTAGCCGGCCTTCTGGTCCAAATGCGAAGCTGCTTTTCAGCTTCAGATTTAAGACGACTTTTTTTGACTTTCTTAGCCCAATTATGGACCTCGCACGATAAGAGTGAGAGACCTTGTCTGGATATTTTTGAATCACGCCCAAATAGTTCGCTATAAGTTTTAAGAGTCCGACGAATTTGTCTCTACCAATCTCCAGGTTTAAAGGTGGAGCATAGCCACAAAAGCCCACTATAGGTATGGAAGATTTGTGCCTTGGCTTGACTTCGTCGTTATAGTAACTCAATAGGAAATCTTCGAAGAAATGTGGCCATGAAAAGACGTTATGAGCACGTGTCGATTTACTCACCGCGCTGTTGAATATAACTGCGTTTTTTATCGGAACCGTGTTCACAGGTGTGTCGTGACCTGCAAACACCAGCATTCTTTTATCAGAGCGCTCAACGTTTTTTATGTAATCCAGCACTTCGTTGGGAAGCACTGCTGATTTATCGTACACAATCGGGAATAAACATATGTCGCAACTTTCAATATCAGTCAACTCAAGGAAATCTTTACCATTAAGGAGAAAACTATCGAATCTTCCATGTAGAATGGATCCCGGCTCATCTTCCTTGTTGAATGTTCCAGTAAATGGAACAAGTATTTCAACAGGAAAGCCATACCTGGTGAGGCTTAGATCGGTATGTAACTTCAGTTTCATCTTACGTGATGTTTTTTACGGTTTATTGAATGCGGCTATATTGAAGGTGACGATATTGACTGCGACTATATTGACTGTGGCTACAATTGAGTTCAGGCTGAATTTGCGTGTTACTGGCAAAAGCTCACCCGGTGACAGGCGAGCTTTTGCCAATGCTGATCCTGTGCCTGATGATTCAGCTCAAGTTTCGTTCGCTGTTTGATTGTCTGGTAAGCATCGATTTGTAGTTTTTTATTTTCAAGAAATAATCTTTTAAGACCATTCGAAGGTTTGATTCAATCTCCTTTATCTTAGTCAGGAATGAACCTCTCCCATTCAGGTATATCCAGGAATAGATTTTCACCTTATAGGAAGTACTAAGTTGCCTGATCTCCTGAAGTAATTGCTCTTTTTCATCTTGTGTGTAATTCTGCCAACCTAAGCAATCAGCATGGGCACAAGCGAGATTCGTTTTACTCATTCTAACCGATTTCAATGACCACTTGCGTTCCTTAAATGCAGGTTCAATTACGTCATTAAAGACCTGTTGCAGCCCCTTAATCTCTGCCAATTTCCTTTTTTGCCTTAATTTTCCAGTATCTGACCATACTCTATAAAAAGCTAAAATTTCAGCAACATAGACATTTCCAAAACCTGCTCTGGAAATGTCAGCCGTCAAATGATAGTCCTCACCGAAATTGGGACGGCCGGATAGATAATCGACCTTTTCAAGGGCCCGCTTTCTAAACATTAGGATATTGGCTGCAACGCGGTAGCCCTTAAGGGTAGCCCTAACTGCGTCCAGGTCTGATTGAAATCCTGGTGTTCTAAACAGATTTCGCTCTTTCAGGATCATTCCATATTCATTTATTTCAAGCACAGCAGCATGTCCATATCCTGCTGTTGGATGTTTTAGTAATTCAGCAGATACCCGTTCTAAATAGGTTGGGTGCAACAAATCATCTGAATCCAGTCTTACAACGAGTTCGCAGGAGGCCAACCGCAGGCAACTGTCTACGTTCTTTGCGATACCAATATTAGCGGGATGATTTATAATTCTCAGTATCGGAATCTCTCGCGAGAGCCTTGTCAGGATTTCTGCGGTGTCATCGGTGCTGCAATCATTTGAAACTATAATCTCTGCAGGACGTACGGTCTGATCTAAAGCACTTCTAATTGCCTTTTCAATATATGCGCCTTGGTTATACGTGCAAATGCACACTGATATTCCTGGGCTAGCTTCTAACATATTAACTTTGCGTTTGTAAAGATTCAATGAATGTTTTTGCGACTGCTGAAACAGAGTGATCGTGAGTTGCGCTAAAAGGATTATTCACAACGTCCTCTATACAGCCATCTTTTAGTGTGTAAACGCCGGGTGGTGGATCCGGCAGATTGAACTTTCTAGGCTCCCAACAATCCCCGGCACAAATGACGGGCAGTGCATGCTCGAGCATTGCGATAACAGAACCACTTTTTTCAATTGTCGCCATCGCACTTGTCGAAACACCAAAAGTTGCCTTTGTTAGCACCTGTGAAATTAGCGATACGTCTTGTACCCCAAGTACCTGTACCGGTATGCCGGCATTTTGAAATTTTGTAATCCAGTCTCTTTGATGTTTGCCTGTATGACCTACTAACGTTAAGGATATTCGCGATCCGGTCTTTTGGCGGTATGTATTAATGTGGTCTAAGAACTGATCCAATAAAGCTTGGGGATGAATTGTTCCAAACATAACAATCGTCACATCATCTGATTGCGATAATGCGTTTGTTTCACCAGCCTGTTTTGATTCTTTTGTCGTACAAGCTGGAATATTTGAGAATAAAGGCAATCGGGATGCTTCAATACCTATGTGCGTTAGCTGTAGATAATAGAGCATGCACTGTGTGTGCGTAACTGCTGGCTTTAGCCGGTTAAGCAATTTTTGTATAATTCTCTTCTGCATCCAGCCCCAGAGGAGATGCTTCTTGCTGGCGGTGGTTGGCATACCAACCCACAGTTCATGGAACATAATGTGCCAGTGTCTGCCCTTGCCGAGGGTGGCCAGCTCATTTGGCAGCAAAAAAGGAAGTCCTTTTCGATGAAAGGAAAAGGGCACAAACTGCAGGCTTATCCAGTCGGGATTAATGAGGTTAATCCATGCTTGAATCCGGCGAAGACTTTGCTTACCCGTCAGTCTGGAAGGTATTCGTAAAACAGGGATGCTTTCTTTTGTATTGATTTCTTTGCTGTCGAATATTTCAGACAAGTGAACGTCATGGATCGCAATAATAGATGTTTGGTGACCGTGGCGTGCTAATTCTTCAGCTAGTTTAAGCGTGTAATCGCCTACCCCGTCCTTTCCAGGTTCCAATGAGCCACAAATAAATGCTATTTTCATCGTACAGTAGGAAGTTTATTGTCTGAGATCTGTTGAATGAACTTCATGAATACCGACGTTAACCGTTCGCGGCTGAACTTTTCATCCAAAATTTCCTTTGTTCTTGATCCTTCGTAGTGGCAATTCCGGGTATTCTTGAATTCAGTAATGACATTTGACAGGTTGTTCATTTCAGAAAGATCAACGAGGCCCTGATAGTCGTCTCCGAAAATGTATTGTCCCGCCTGATGGGGATGGCAGATTACCGGCAGGCCATGTGTTCCAGCTTCAATCAACACGGCACCTAATGCCTCATTTAAGCTTGGTAGTACAAATAAATCTGAAGCCAGGTACGCCTTTGAAAGATCTTCCTGACTGAATGTATGCCAACGAACCTCTATTTTAAGGTCTTCAGACATTTGTTTTAAATAGGGCGTATCCTGCTCTTCCTGCCCGCATAGAACCAGAACAACATCACCAGACGTTATCTTAGAGATTTCTTCAATAAGATAGTCAATCCTTTTATGATGTCTGTTCCATGCAGCTACACAAAGCACTACAAACTGATTCTTGCGGACCTTAAGGAACTCGCGTGCCTCGTATTTGGTAAGTTTATTATTGGACTCAAAATACAAATGTGGAATCACACAACATCTTCCCGGATTTAAGCCATCTTTAACTGCATCATCGTATGCGAATTGATGCAGGAAAATCAGATAATCGAATTTCTTTGCAACGGCATGCCCCACCGGAGCACCATCGCAGAAAAGAATCTTATATCTTAATCCAAAGAGCTTTCGAAATTTTAGTAAAACATCTGCCAGACTAGCTTCCTGAAGCCAGATGATATCAGGTTTGTAAAAAAGCAACTGAAGAAGAAAGCCAAACCCGAAACTTATCTGTTCCAGACGGCATCCATCCTCAATAAGATGAAAGCTACGCAGCAAACGTGCTATATATCCATTCCGCGGGCAATTCCATACTTGCGTTGAATCCTTATATTTTCCTCCGGAGAACAATCTTGCATCGACATTTTCTTGCCCCCTCACATAACTATGCCACGCGGTGCTTGAAATTTCAAACCCTCTGGATATTTTACCTAGACCAGCACTGAGAAACGCAATTTTAATTGGCTTGTCCGGACTTTTGCGTTCGACTTCTTGATACATCATCACTTTTGACATGGATAAACGATCCTGATATTATTGCAGTAATTTATTTCGGAAAGATCGAATGTATGACCGCCGTATATTCCAAACCCGGCGGAGATCAGCGGCTGTAAGCTCACGAAGTCCGAGCGCCCATTTCTTATGCTGATAGCTCAGCCAACTCTCATAGCCGCTATGGATCAGAAAAGCGAATGGATCCCACGGTTTTGGAGATCCGATAAAATGGAATATCATTCTTTCTGACACCTCAGGCTTCAGGCCTCCAGCTCGCCACTCACAATTAAATGATTGTGGCAGCTTAGCAAAATTTCCTGAACAGACGATATTCAGCAATGATTGATCATGTGAAGGAAGTTCCATAGGATACTGCCTTGCAATCTTAAGGCATTCATCTTTGATATTCCTGGATCTCCACTCCCGCAGATTTAGCAACATTACACCATCATTGAAATAGTCCAGGTCTGGCTCTATGCCCAGTTTATCTATATAAAACTTGTTTCCAAGCGTAAATCTGAACTTCCCCCCGCCTACTGCCGCCAGAAAATGTCCTTGGAAATCAAGATTATCTACCTTTAGCACATCTTCTTCTATGATTAAGTCGGAGTCCAGATAAAGGACCTGATCTTCACTTATGAAATCAACAAGCAATAACCTTCCATAGCAGGTCCAATCTCCATGAAGCGAACAGAATGATCCGAAGGTTGCATATGGATCAAAATCAACAAAATGGAAGTTTCCGTTGAAGCCTTCCGATTCAAGAAGATTTTCTATTCGGACTTTGTCTTTTTCCGTGTGTCCTGCACAAAGGAACCATATTTGCAGTTTGCCAGGGTTTGAACAGTTTCGGATTAAGGAAGTAAGGGTAACACCTAGCCCAGCTAAGCCAAGCCTGTTATTGCAAAATGCGATATTCATGCGAAAAGGATTATACATGTATGGGCGTGAAAGTCAGTTCCCGAGGTTATCGGTTCTTGGTCAGTGTTTTGTTCATCTTTATCTAACGGCTTCTGCGTGTATGGACCTTTCAGTGCTCCGGTTTGATTTTACGCGGGCATAAAGACGATATGGACCGTACGTATCTGCTCCACGTAAAAACCAGAGTATAATGTTACTCATCCTGCCGGACGCTGTAGCATCCGTTTTTTGGAGAGACTCCTCACCCATGTGAATGGTGCGGCTGTAACTCAGACCCGACAATTGTAATTGACTGCTGAGGTCGTCGTCCATTGAGCCATCCGGGAAAATCGCATAGTCCATCTTAGACATGAGCTTAATAAAGTTGTCTTTTGGCTGATAGTCGTCTTTGCGGATCCAGTTTCCGGCGGCGTCATATGTAAACCGAATGTAAGGCGTATAGAGCTGCCATCCAAGTGAGCGTCCCGTAAAATAGAACTCATATGTAAATGCCAGAAAAACCTTGTAATTACCCTGCCCGATCGTCGAAAGGGCAGCCTCACTGATCAGGCTTTGATCGTGTGATGACCTGTAATCGATAGCAAGCGCATTACGTAGAAAGATTGAAATACCTATAGACCACACCACTGTTAAAATAAGAAAAGCAATACTCAAACGTTTGATGACCGGTTTCAGCAATTTCACCTGTAAGTGCTGGAAGAGATCTCCGGACAGTGCAAGAAAATATGGAAGCAGGTATACCAGGCGGAATTCATAAACCAGGGTCATCAGGATAATGGATAAAGTAAAGATTGAAACCAATACGATCCCCTTTTCGCGCCTGAATAGGAAAGCCCATAATGCCAGTAGCGGCAGCAAAGGGCTTAGTGTCTTTGCAAATGCCTTAATCAACTTTGCCCATGGCTGAGAACTGACTAACGTCAGGATGCGTTCTGAAGGCGTTTTAGTTGCATTGACGTTCAGTGCAACCATGTTCTTCATGTCTCCGATAATCATTGGTAACTGCTGTCTTATCGGAAGGATAAGCAGGATGGAAATAAGGGCTCCACCGAGCAGAAAATACAGCGCATACCGCATCATTTTTTTCCAAGGGTTACTGGAGCTTTGGCGATCGTAGGCGGCATGAAAAAACTCCAGGCAAATCAAAGGATACAAGAACACTGCAGACGGCCAGACAAATGCAGCAGCAGCAGCAAATACACCGGAAAGCAGGACTAGTAACACTTTTTGTTGCCCACGCTTCAACGATGACATCCTTAATAGCCAACATGAAGCCAGGCACAAAGCCATAACCCAGCTATCTGACCGCGCCATTCGCTGCGAGAGTGTAAACAGTGGATCAAGGAGAAAAGCGAAAGCAAGTAGTCCGGCAAAAGGGGCCGGGACTTTTCTTTGCAACAGCCACCCAAGTGCCAGGATTGCGGCAGTGAGGCCTCCAAGTAATGCCATCAATCTTGGACCAATGCCAGAACCTCCCATCATCTGATAGCCAAATTCGGCAATTAGAGGACCCAGATATGACCACAAGAAAAGCGGCTTGTTTCCCGCTAGCCACCAGGTCACAGACCACCTACTCAGTGGATCGAGTGCAAGCCTTCCATAGTCTGTGATTTGAGCTTCATCCTGCATCAGGCTTGGCAAAATTCCGATTGTGGATGCCTGCAACAGAAACATTCCAAATGCGAGAATGACCCAAATATACCAGTACCGACGAAGGTCTGACATTTTCTCCTGAGCGTGACCACTGCCTTGGCTGGGGGTGTTTGGTGGTAAGACTTTGGAGAGCATATACGATGTTAAATTCGAAAGATGTTTATGTAAAATGATAAATACCAGAATTGTGCGTTCACAAACTAAAAACACTTACTGGTATTTATCAGCAAATTCTAGAACTTCCTGGCAACACACATCAGCGACAAAGCACTGGTATCGGCGCTTGGGTTCCTCCCGGACAGCAGGTTTCCTATTTGATACTTGAGCGCTGCCTTTCCCGTTTTTCCAGTAAGTACATCCGCGCCAAGCTCGTGGTTGTGCGGGTAGACATTTACTTTGAAGCCTAAGGGGCCCAGCAATTTCTTGAACATGTCCTTAGTCACACCATGTCCTGGTTTATGGTGTATTTCGGTCGCAAGTGCCCAGTATTGTTGATTGCTGGTTTTATGAAAGCCATGACCAATGATCTTATAATAATAGAGTCTTGCAATCCAAAGTAATTTAGCGAACCCCTTGTAGTCCCATGCACTTCGCTGCGGATCATGGTCTGTAACGATCATTCCTCCTGGTTTAACCAGCCTGGCCGCCTCCTTTAAAACGGCTTCCATGTCTTCACAGTGATGAAGTGCTGCATTCAATGTGACAATGTCGGCGAAGCCGGAGATGAAAGGTAAATTCGTTGCATCTGCGAGTACTGGCGTATATCCAAGTTCAGACGCAATCTCCAGGGATTTTGGCGCTACATCTATACCGATAAGCAACTTCGGCTTTCCTTTTAACGTTGCAAAGATGTTTCCAGGTCCACAACCAATGTCTACCACAACCTTGTCTGTCCAATCACCAAGCGCTGCGGTCCAACGCGTCTTAAAACTATCACTTCTATGGCAATAAATAAGGTATTCCTCGGCCCAATCGAAGTTTCCGAAGTAATAGGCATTTGCCTTTATGGCTTCTGAAGGATTTGTGATCTGGCATTCCAAATAGCTTCCGGACTCTTTAATTTCAGTGCCCGGCTTTAAGAAAGGACTAATTTTCGTTTTCATGTGAAATGGTTTATGGTTTAAGATTTAGGTTTATGTTGCAGTTATCATATAGTTTAGGCTTCAACAGGTGCGAATTGATTGTTTATGCGTAGCTCCATCGATTCTACCAAATTCGTCTCAGGAACCCGTTGCATGTGGTATGAATACTCCGAGATGATATTTGAAATCGAAAAATGCTGTTTTGCATACTGTAGTGCATTGAGGCTGATGTCAGGAAGGCTGTATTCAATAGCTTCCTTCATCACGGCAACGAGCGCTTCTACATTCTCAGGAGTAGCCAGAAAGCCGAGATTGTGTTCAGCAACAAGTTTGTACAACGAGGAGTTCGGCATTGCTGTGACGGCTGAAATACCGCCAATCGCCAGAATATTCGTGAGTTTAGAGGGCATGACCAGATCGGTTGCATTCGCCTTCTGTATAATTAAATGCAGGTCTGCCATATTCAACAGGTGATTTAGCTTTTCAATCGGTTGAGTTGCCATAAAGACTACATTATACAGACCCAGTTTTTCTTTCAGTTCCATCAAGTGTTTCATGTAGGGCCCAGAACCACAAATGACAAATTTTAGATGCTCATGGTTAAGAAATGACTGCGCAGCATATAGGATATTTTCTAAACCTTGCTTTTCACCAATAGCTCCTGAATACAGGACGACTTTGTCACCCGGGTCGAAATTAAACTCCACCTTCAGTGCCTCTTTTCCGGCGATTGGATATATGATTTTTCCGTCTACCCAGTTTGGGAAGAACTGAACGTTTTTATCACATTTAACTTTTACTTTGTCCATCATACCTGTGGACACGCTACTCACAACATCCGCTTTTCTTAAGATGTACTTTTCAATTTTAAAAAGAAAATTTATAAGTGGTTTCGACTTGATGATGTTTAAATCCCTGGCTGCATCAATTTGAAGGTCCTGGATGTGGTACAGGAATTTACCACCTCTTATTCCCTTGTACAAAATTGCCAGCAGCCCGGTTTCAAACGAAGGCACGACCGAAATCACATAATCAAATTTGCGGTCGAATAGCAGTTTGAAGATAACCAGAAGAGAAGAAGCAAAAAAGGTAAAGCCATTGAGCATCCGCTTTGGCCCTGTCGGGGTGCCCGGCACATATTGTGGGCATCGATAGATGCTAATGCTCTTTTCATAAAATGGCTTATAATACTTTACTTCCTTTCTGTACCAGTTTGATTTTTTTACGTAAGGTTGTTGCACCTTCCATTGTGGATAGTAAGGAAATGATGTCACTACTGTACAATCGTACCCGTTCTGGGCCAGCCATTCCATCATTTCTCCATTATATTTTCCGATTCCAATAGGTTCTGGAAAAAAGTTTCCACCTATTAATAGTACTCTGCGTTGCATAATTTAGACGGTTAAATAATGATCTTTTAAGGTTAGCTACGCGTGGATCAATGTGTCGGTGTCATCCACACTATCTAATTTGGGGTCTTTTCAGGCCAGAGGAAAAGCAACTTGTTTGTTTATGGAGCGATCTTGTGTATCCTCGGTGTAAGAATACATCAATATACCAATCAACACATAGGCAGCTATGTTGAATAGATCATGATGATCTACCAGGCCGATGTGCTGCCAATTCCGGTCAATGGCGACCAGCAGTAAACCTATTCGCCAGCAGTTGATGAAAAAAATGCAAAGAATGCCGCCTGTACACCAGGCTAATTTTTTCTTCCAGCCACCGGTGTTTGTTACAATAAACGCAATCCAAAAGCTCATAATCCCTAGAGCCAGGCAGGGTCTCCAGATTTCAACTTCTATTCCGACACGGACATTCAGCATCTGAGGACCGCTTATGTACGACTCGGTGCCGAAAGTATGAGCGATGATATTGGAAATGTACATGATCGATTGCCTCAGCCACCGGATATAGTTCAGATAGTGGTCGATGAAAGAAATGTAGTATGGCCTGTCCGGTGACACGATTCTATCGAAACCGACTGAAAAGTAGTTCAGGAATATAGTTAGACCGATTAGCTTGAAGAAATAAGCGAAATTGAAATATTTTTGTATCCAATTCATAGCTGTGTGATAAACAATAGTCTAATATTGAAGCGTTGTTCATAATAAAAGACTATTGTTAATTTCAAAATAAACTAGTTTACGGCTTTTTGCGGCTGTTATATGCCTTCTTAATTCCGTATGCTACGCCGGCAGCGATTAGCAGGCTTGCACCTCCATCAAAGGGGGCATTGGTGTGACCGGGCGGCTTGGGAGGGCCGGGAGCCGGCGTCAGCGCATTGCTTATCATCGCACAGCAGGTAAGCACGGTGACAAGCACAATCTTCAAAGTGAGTCTTTTCATAATAATGGTGAATTAAAGGGTTAAACAATAAACGACTGGTATAAAATTCTTTTCCGTACTGCGGCGGATAAAGGGCAATCAACGTTTTGTGTCACGTTTATTCTCTTTTATCTTACAATAAATTTGCGTGTAATAGGACATCCTCAGGATGGCGTGAGCGAAACCCCGGCTGCCATCTCGAAATCCGCGATAGAGAATATAACTTCCCAAAAAAAACAGCGGTATTATGAATACGCTCTTCATCAACCGGTATTTAAGCTTTTGCTTTAAGGTCCAGTGCTCCGCGGCATCAGGTCTCTGCACGGCTTTTAAAAACCTTGCAGCTTCCCAGCTTGCATATTCATTGTGCTTCAGGATGAAATTCGATGTTCCTTTGAAATCCTGATGATCAATTTTGCTTTTTATTGTTCCAATATCACCCTTAATGATTGGATGCTCATGGACTTCCATATCAAGTTTGCTCCAGTAGTCCTCTTCGATGTGCTCGTACTCGCCACTGTTGACCTGGAACAGCGCGAGTTTTTTCAATGGATACCCACCTTTTAATTGCTTACCCAGGAAGTAAACCGTGTAGTTTAGCCAGTAACCCGCCTTATTCTCGCGGGATAACGTTGTCTTCAGTTCTTTCTTGAATTCAGGAGTGAGGTATTCATCCGCGTCTAAAAACAGAACCCATTTGGTATGAACCTGATGGCTCCTTAAATACCAGTTCCGCTTCTTAGGGAACTTTCCGTCCCACACGAATTCAATGACTTCAGCCCCAAATTCATGAGCAATCTCCTTTGTACGATCAGTGCTTCCGGAGTCAAGCACAACTACATTTCTGACAAGATTCTTTCCAATAGCGGCCAGGCACTTAGGCAGGTTAATTTCCTCATTTTTTACTGGTATTGCGATGGTGATGTCAAGTAGGTCGCCACTGAACACCGGCGGCTGATCCATCTTCTTCCGAACGAATGTCGTTTCTCTTTCCAGGGTCAGGTAACTGTTTGTCATAGATATTTTATTTAAAGCTTCTCGTTTTTATCGGTTCACACGGGTGACCCGCACAGACACTCCATTCAGGCATGTTTTTTGTTACTACTGAGCGTGCCCCAATAACACATCCTTTGCCTATGGTGATTCCAGGGTGGATGAAAGCTTCTGCGGCTATCCATGCGTGATCACCAACGTAAATTGGCATGGTCATCAGTGGAAATCCAGGTCGTGAGTAGTCGTGTGTTCCGGTGACCAGGTGGGCGCCTTGTGATATAACGGCACGGCGTCCAATGCTGATTTTCCCTTGTGAATACAATATTGCGCCTTTAGCGACGCCACATTCATCGGCAAGCTCTAGGTTCCAGGGAGCCCATATTTTCGTGCCTGGATATACATGAACGCCTCTACCCACCTTAGCACCGAAAATACGGAGTATAAATGCCCGCCATCTGTGAAACGGCCTTGGCGATGGATGAAAGAGCAAGGCGGCCACAATGCCCCAAATCGCTCTCGATAGCCTGTTTTTCCATGAAAAAGAGGCGCCCACGTGAGTGTCGTGATTTACCATAAATTACTTTTGTTTGTTCTGGAAGGAAATGGCATTTAGAAGCCTTCCGGTGGCAGCGTCACTAGCGAAGTGTTTAGCGTAGCATATTTTTGCCTGTTCCTGCATTCTTAGCCGCCGCTCAGCGGACATTGTTATCCATCGCTTCAAAGCTTCATATGTTCCAGCAGTGGTGTCTTCAGCAACGATGCCGGCATTTTCCTGGCTGATTTCAGCGTTAATGTTAACCTGGTTAGATATGAGTACGGGTTTCCCACATGCGAGTGCTTCAACTACGGCGATGCCGAAATTCTCCTGGTGACTTGGCAATATGAAAGCTTCACAGCCGTAAAAGGCACCCCATTTTCCATCTGCTTCTAACATGCCGGGGAATAAAACACTTGTCTTAAGAAATGGACTGGTGTCTACCAGTTTTTTGATCATTTTCCCGTAGGCTGTCGACATTCCAGGCCCGGCAACGACGAGCTTTGGATATTGTTCCGTGTCGTTTTGATCTTTGTGATATCCGGTTGCTGTCGATAAATCTTTCTTTCTAACTTCCAGATGAATGCGATCTACAAGGAGTTTTTCATAGGCATGGAGTAGTAGCTCAATGCCCTTTTTAGCGTCAACCCGGCCGAGGAACAGAATGTATTTTTCATTCTTGAGGTCAGGGCATCTCTTGTAAAATGAATTCATCATACCGGAGGTGAATTCAGGCGGCCGCTCAACCCCAAGGCCAACAATTAATTCTCTGTTCGGGTAGTATGGTGAGAAAGGTTGGTTTGCCAATAAGCATTCCTGCCTGCAGGTAAATAAAATTCCTTCAGCAGTATTCACCAGCCGCGACTCCACAAGCTTCCAGTAAATCCAATTTCTTACCGCCTTGATTTTTCTTCCACTTGAGCGCTGAAAGTATGGATCAAGCATGCCGTGGGGCATGACGTATAAACCAGGTACCTTTTGCGTGCCGCTATGACCCGATGGTAAATTTTTGTATTTGCTTAATGCCTTCCTCACCGCAAATCCCTGATAAAGCCACAAACCGTGAACAATTATGATGTCAAAACGGCTAAAATTATTCATGAGCCAGGGAATTAAAGCTACTGAATAGCTCCATGGTCCTTTTGATGGCCCAACACTGTGAACGCAAAAGATATTTTCAGCATTCTTTTCGGGACTGTCCAACGTAAGTACCTCATTGATAACACCCAACCGGGTCAGTTGTAAGGCCATGGTCCGGACAGCCTGACTAACGCCACCTTTCCTCGGATCGATTGTATCCACAACGTGAAGCAACCTCATAAGTCAGTTTTGTCAATTACCTGTAAGTAGATTTGTTCAATCTTATCCAGCGCCTTGGTTGCATCGAACCGTCTAGCGTTTTGCAGACAGGCTTCAATAGACACCTTTTGGATGTCCGCCGGAGCAGAGATAATTTCATCCATCAGCTCTGCAGCAGCATTTGCCCAATATGGAACTTCAATACTCTTGAATGGCCGCCTGTCTATATAAAAAGCAGCGCTTGCCCCGATTTCCGTCATTGGAGCCTGATTGGTTGTCAGTACCTGGCAACCACATGCCATTGCCTCTGCGATCGGCCAGCCAAATCCTTCAGCAAGAGAAGGGAATAAGAGTAACGATGCACCGGAGTATGCATTCCGGATAAAGTCATCACTTCGGCCCGGAAGGAAATAAATATCGTCCTTATACCTGGAGGCATATACTTCATCCCACAGATCATCCGACGGACTGTCACCAATCATCAGCAATGGCAAGGCGGATTTGGATCTCAATCGCCAGGCATTGTAAATCTCGATTACACCCTTCCTATTCTTATACCATTGATTCCCCCCAACGTGCATTATATAGCCCACGGCTAAGTTTACTCCCGTCTCACTTGTCATATAACCTCTTGCTGCAAGACAGTCGGTGGGTTGATAACACTCATGTAAGCCGTTATATACGACTTCAGTCCGCGCATCTGTCTTGTTGATATATTGCTGAAGTTGCGTATTTGTCTTCTTTGAAACGGATATAAAATTTTTGCCCATTCTGAACCCACGCTTGATGAAAAACTGGTATTTTCTTCCCGACCAGCGTGTTAAGTTTTCCGGAACAATGCCGCATGCAGATTGAAGCGCCAGAAAATCATGACAATGGATGATATGCTTCCTGCCTCCAACGAGTGGAACCCAAGGGCCGAGCGCCTGGTCGGTAAAGACGTACAGCATTTCACTTTTACAACGTATCATGCGCATCCGAACTGCCAAAGGAAACAAGATGAACTGATCAAAATAGCCCATCCATTTTTTTGCCTGCTTTCCGGCGGGAATTCTCGACAATAGCGGCAGTGGATGCCAAATCTGGATGGTATGTCCCCTTTGTTGCATACCGCGCGTCAGCAATTCTGTAAACCGGTCCATAGAACGAAGTTTGAGAAAAGCAGGATGTGCAAAAAAAACAATATTCACGGTTGAAGAGTTAAGTGTTTACTGATATGTGTCTACGAAGGATTTATAAACTTCCAATTAAATCAGCTTCATTCTTCCTTTCGTTCAAGGAAGCAAGTATCAGCCCCGTCAGCAAGACGCAAAAGCCCAGCGATGTTGGCTGTGCCCATCCAGCCTGTGCAACCGACAATAAACCACAACTTGCCAATATCCACGGCATAAGAATTCCTTCTTTTAACTTCCACAAACTCCTATAAAGGATGCTCAAAGCAAGCTTCAGCCGCAAGAATATAACGATGAGGCCGAAAACTGGCCCTAACTCGCCGATGACCCTTCCCCATTCTCCCTCTGACAACAGGAAGTATCTGCCTCCACTTAACAAGGTCGATCCTACATTCGTTCCCATCCCGATACCATAGCCAAAGAATGGCTGCCGCGACGATAAGGAGATGGCCTCAATCATACCACCTAGAAAACGGTCCAAAAAAACGCCGTCTATACCACCTTCAATTGTGTTTGCACTTTCAAATCTCGAGTAGAACGCTGCTGTCGCAGTTGTAAAGTAAGGCGTAAAACTCAGGGCGGCGAGAACACCGACGACCGCTAGAACAGCCAGTACCAGCCCGCCTAGATATTTCGGCTTCCATAATATCGAAGCCACGGCGAATAATAAAGTTATGATTACCTGGAACAATAGACCACGGCTCATGGAAAGTGGCACAGCAAGAACGAGCGCGATACTTGAAACAATCAGGATAATTTTGTTGATCTCTTTGATGTTAAACCAGAAGTAAACCACGAAACAGGCGCTAAGATCGTAAAAAAGCGTGTTCCCGTTTGTAAATGAAAATGTTCCGGGAGGTCGATAGAAGTTCATAGCACCACTAAAGCCCGCCCCTCCTTCACCACCGACACCGATATTTACCCAAGCTGTCTGCGGACTATAGAACTGCACGATGATAAGCATCGTCATTGGAATGGTGATGATAACGACCGATCGCGCAATTTTCAGTAGATCTTGTTTATTTAGTATTTTACCGATAACGAAAATTAACGGTATATGCAGCATGAAAATCCGGGCACCAAATACGGCGACGATCAAATTGCCGTGACCTAAAAAGAAAGCTGTATAAATGCCAATGAAACCAATCAACACCAGAACGGCATAGTGCTTCATATCCAGATAACCGCGATTCCAGGCGGCCACCACGATCCATAACGCCAGGGGATCACGTACAATTAACAACGGACCTGCTAAGGATGGCAGGACCCACTTACGTAATGCACCTTCAAAGATCAAAAGCAAAAAATAGATCCATATTCCCGTTCTGATCCTTGCTCTCGCGCGCTCAGATACTTCCGTAGATGTCCGAGCGGGAAATCGGTTGTGGTTTAGTGCGTATGATCCAGTTAAAGTCATTTTACCCGATGATTTTTATGACAATCTAGTTTGGATAAATAGAAAGTGAGGACACAATATTCGCCCCGTAAGCATCCCAGGTGTAATTTTCGGCATGAATTTGAGCCTGCCGGCCCATCTCTGCCACCTGCGTCTTATTTTCAAGAAACCACGTTAGTTTAGCTGCAATTGCTTCTGCCGACCTTATTGGAACCAAAAATCCGGTACTGCCTTCTTTGATGAGGTCTTCACCGCCGGTGTTCGCTGTGATGATCAGTGGCAGCCCCTGACTCATTGCTTCCTGCATCACCAGCGCCCTTCCTTCAACGATGGATGGAAGGCAGAACACATCACAGGAGCGCATGAGTTCCAGGACCTGGTGGTGTGGTCTGTTCGGCAAGTAATGGAAAGCCGGTAACTGGCTTTTGTAAAACTCCATCGGAGCGATCGCCGATCCCATAACATAGAGTTCAATTTGGCTACTGTTTAGCAGCTTCATCGCAGCAAACAGATCACCTAATCCCTTCCGCTGACTCATTGAGCCCGCAAATAGTACCCGAAGCTTAGCGGATTTGGAAATACTGCTTTTGCTATTCTGTTGCAGCGCGCTGACCGGCGATCCAAACGGAGATGTAACTGCATGTTTTCCCCTTGCCCACTTTGGAATTGAGTCGACAACAAATGCCCCCGGTGCAATGACGATGTCCGCAAGTTCCAGTTCTTGTGTTTTGCGGTCCAGCTTTTCTGCCGAATCCTTTATGCCACCGGCCAATGTTGGTGCCCATGAAGGCAGACGTTCAGCTTCTTCCTGCATCAGCCTCCGCCCGGTTTCCCAGTATGCAATAGGCAGGTCATAGATGCATGTTAAGCCAAGTTTTTTTGCGGCTCGAAAGGTTTCCAGTGAGCCATCCTCGTAGGCGTATACGGCCGTGATTTGATCTCGTGCTGATATTGCCTGCACGCGTCTAGCTACGTTTTTATCTAATATTCTGTAAACGGAATCGATGCTTGCCCAGGATCTTTCATTCTGAACAAATTGATCCAATCTAAGTTTTGGCAGGATCATTCGTGCCATTTCTATTAAAGGATGTATTCTCAACAGATCCGGAGCAATCGGAAATTGACGTCTCAGGAGTTGCTCTTTTATATTACCGGGAACAAAACTCAGCCAACCTGCTTTCGGATTGACCGCAATGGTTGTATTAAATTCGACCAGCATTTCAGAACACACCAGTGCAGAAATAACCGCCCTGACGTTGGCATTACCTGTTGGATGGGACATCAGTATCTTCATTGCTTTCGGATTCGTTTGTTCTGTTAAGTGTATTCTGTTGCTTATTCTTTAGAGATATCAGTCTGATAAAACTGTAGATGGTGTTCATCGCAACCTGACATCCAGCTATATATATATTGAAGTACAAAATTCCCCGCAATGTTGAAACGTCTAAGCAGAGTATTCCAAGAACGATTAAAGCGATATTCGACCCAATGTATAACACCGGGTTAATTGTCCAGCCGCGGCTGATCGTTAAAGTGTAGGTCACGCCGGCGATTAGACTCAGGCAGGTCCCAATGATGCTTAACACAACTTCCTGGTTCAGCCCGGAATACTGATCTCCAAGAAGCCATAATGCCTGCGACGAGAAGACCCAAAATACGGCGACAATCAATATTGCCCAGATGAACAAGCCAGCTTGTAGCTGCATAAATCGCTTTAAAAGAAGGCTTGCTGTTTCGGGAAGTCGGGCAAAACGGGGTGAAATCAGGGTATTGAACAGCGCGGTAAAAAGTGTAAGCATCATTCCGAGCCGGCCAAGTGCACCGATGTGCGCAACTGAGGCGGTAGACCCAAATGTCGATATAAGCCAGACCGTCAGCTGTGCGGAAATAACATAGTATACCGAACCAGGGAGAACGCGTTTTACGATCTTCAATATCGCCTGCTCTACTTTCTTGTCCGCTTTCTGGGTGTAGTCGGCAGAGGTCTCGGATATCTTCCTAAGTGCGCGATTGGCATAAATCTGCGGAAGACCCGATGCCAGCACCGCAGTAAAGGCCAGTGGAAAACTAAAAAGGCAGGCGCTTAAGAGTGACAGCCTCCCGAAAGCGGTAAACAGCTGTATTTTCTGCAGGGGCGCGATATCCTGTTTAAGTTTCGGTGCAATCTCCAGAAGTGATCCCGATAATGCCATAAAGAACGACGGAACCAGCGATATAATAATCAGGGTTGCCATCTTCCATCCCGCCTGGTGGTCAATCAAAAGAAAGAATAACGCGGGTACCGCCAGCAACAAACTGACTATCGTAAACTGTCGCCGGAGTCCAAAGCCGGTAACGATCACGGCGCCGAATTTAGCCCGATCCTGCCAAACTTTTCCTCCTTCTGCGAGAACACCTGTTGTAATGCCGCCGTCAGCGAGGATCAGCATGGTGCCAAACATCGTGTTGGCCAGCGTATACAACGCATATTCTCCTGTAGACAAGAGCCGTATGACCAGGATTCCGCTGATAAAGCCAATGACTTGTATCCCAAGTTGGGTTGAGCCGGCAATGGTGATCAGTTTGCCCCATTCGAATAGCCGTTCATATCTCGCACCTATAGATATGCGTTGAACTAATGTTTTCATAGTCGTCGGCAGGTTATTTCACTGCTTCTGAAAGCATCTTTACAGGGCTTACGACAGATGATTTTGAAACCAGTTTCAAGAACGTTTTGACAACCCTATCAATATCGCCCTGGTCCATAGGCACATATAGAGGAAGGATAATGGAGTTGTCCTGCAAGTCTTCAGACACGGGTAAGCTAATTTCATTGTTCCACAGCCTGTAGGCGGTTTCGCGATGTGTTGTCATTACACCTCTTCGGCTTGAAATGCCGGCATCGAGTAACCCTTGCATAAGGTCGTTTCTTTTTATCGGGCAATCAGCTTTTAAATAGATACTATAAGACTGAATGTTACTGAAATATCCTGCTTGTTCGACGGGCAAACGCAAATAAGGCAAGTGGCCAAAAGCTTTATTGTATGTTGCTGCAATTTTTCTTCGTTCCTGGACAATCCAGTCCAGCTTTTCCAGCTGTTTGATTCCGATTGCGGCCTGGATATCAGTCAGTCTGTAGTTGTAACCAAGCTCTACATGATCCTCAAAGACGACGGATTTTGACTCGTGCCGCACACGGTCGTTAACTGACATTCCATGTTGACGCAAGAGCTTCAATCTCTCGTAGTAATCTTCACGGTTCGTCGTAATCATACCACCGTCCCCTGTGGAGATAACCTTTCTTGGATGCAGTGAAAAACAAACCAGCTCTGAATGGCTTCCTATTTTCGACCCTTTGTAGCTGGATCCGACCGCACAAGCGGCATCTTCGATGAGCTGCAAATTATATTTTATACATAGTTCTTTGAATGCATCTATGTCTGCAGGTAGTCCAATCTGGTGTACAACCAGAATCGCCTTTGTTTTTTCGGTAATCCTACGTTCTATGTCGAGTGGGTCAAGGTTGTAGGTATCCCGCTGTACTTCAGCAAAAACAGGAGTTGCACCAACATAGCGTACTGCGTTTGCTGTGGCGATATAGGTTAACGAGGGACAGATTACCTCATCTCCCGGACCTATCCCTGCAACGATCATCGACAGATGCAATGCTGTGGTACAATTGGATACGGCTACAGCGAAGTTCGAGTTGACGTATGCTGCGAATTTCTCCTCGAATTCCTGCACCTTTGGTCCCTGCGTAATCCATCCGCTCAGGATGGTTTCATAAGCCGCCTGGGCATCTTCTTCGATTAAGTATGGTTTAGCTATTTCGATCATCACTTTTATTTAAGCCAGTTAATTTCCTGGACTGCTGTCAGTAAATCTGTGTCTTCTAATTTATTTGTGTAATAAGAGATGGTCTCCGCGAGTCCCTCTTCAAATGTGTAGGAAGGACTGAAATCGATCCATTTTTTAAACTCCTCCGCTTGTACCCACAAACGCGGAACGTCTGCTGGCCTGTCGGGCAGAAAGTTTATCCCAAGCCCCTTTTTGTCCATTGCGGTAAGTAACCGTTCAAGCAAGTCTTTCATCGATATTTCAACGCCTGTGCCGATGTTAAATGTTTTACCAAGAATTTCGGTCTGTGTCCCATCGGCGGCCAGCAACAGCAGCTTCGAAAGTACGCTCGCGGTATCTTTAACATAAAAAAAGTCCCGTGTAATCCCGCCGTCCCCGAACAAGACCGGCTGCTCGCCGTATAGAATTTTAACGATGCTCCTCGGTATAATTTCTCCGGCGTCTCCTTCATGATGCGCCCTCGGTCCAAAATTATTGAATATTCTCAAAACCGTCACCGGTAGATCATAGCATTCCATGTACGCTTTAGTATAGTGTTCACCGGCTAGTTTACTTGCGCCATACACTGTCAGAGGATTTGTTTGTGCAGTTTCCGTTATTGGGAACTCCGTGGTACGACCATATATTTCGGAGGTCGATATATAAAAAAAGTGTTTTACACCGTTACGCCTTGCCGCCTCCAATACCCGAAGTGTTCCCTCTGCATTGACGCGGTGATTTTCAAATGGACTGTGAATTGAGTTCCGGACACCAAGGCAGGCCAGATGAAAGATAAACTGAACCCCTGATGTTGCCTGCTCACAAGCCAGCGGATCTAGAATATCTCCTTCCATAAAGGTAAAACCGGGATACGCACTTGCTTCTGCCAGGTTATCGAGAGAACCGTTGGACAGATTGTCAAGGACACGAACGCGGTATCCTTCCGCAAGAAACCTGTCCGTTAAGTGAGAGCCAATGAAGCCGGCACCACCGGTAATAAGGATGTCGCCTATTTTGCTAATGTTACGCATGAGCTTGATTATTAATGCTTAAAATCAGTATGCCGCCGATGATTAAGAGAAAGCCTACATAAGACAATATGGACAGCTTGTCCTGGAACATAAAGTAGCCTACCGCTATCGTTAAAATGAAATTTAAACCCGTTGCCAAGGGGATGACTACGGAAAACTGATTTGTAGAAAGGGCTTTGAAGAGTGCCAATGCAGAAAGTATGATAAGTGAAAAGGCTGCAACAAAAGGTATGTTAAACAATAGTTTCAACCAATCATTCCATTCCGCAAGCTTAATGTCCTTCAACTGCTGTTTTATAATTGCTGCGCCACAAACATTCAGGACAGCATACAATACGATATACAAGAAAGATTTTGCCATTTTACTGATAAATATGATATGCGATCACCGGTGTTTCCGGTATCTTATTAAGATCGCTGATCTCGTCAATTACGAACACCGGCCTTTTTCTGCTCGCATCAAGTGTACGCCAGAGATATTCTGCGATGATACCAAGAGAGATGTTTGTAATGCCAAATCCGACCATCAGAATGGAGATCAATGCTGGCCAGCCACTTTCGAGGTCATTAAACATCATCTTTCTGAAAATTATATATGCGGTCCATAGTATTCCGGATATAAAAAAGAGTATACCGATCAGTGAGACGAGCCGTATAGGTGCAAAAGAAAAGGCGACAAACGAATCAATCAGCAATTTGATCTTCTTTGAAACTGTCCATTTGGATTTTCCAAGCAATCTGGCCCTCTTTGCATAAGTTACGGCCGTTTGCATGTAGCCAAGGCTCAATATTTGGATAAATACGGATGAGTTGCTCTCTACATTCTGATTGAGGCAGTCCTGAACCTTCCTGCTAAACATTACAATGTCAAAGCCATTTTTAGGAAAGTTTGCGACTGCATACCGGCGCATCAAATAAGCGTAAGCCTTTGAAAAGACCCTTTCTGTCCTGGAAACATCTGTTGCATCTCTGAATGCCCAGCATATTTCGGCGTTTTGACTCACAATTTTTTCGAACAGGTTATTGATCAGCTCCAATGGATCCTGCAGATCAGCGTACATGAAGGTAATAAAATCACCGGTCGCAACCTGAATCCCGGCTCTTAGTGCCGCATGGGACCCAAAGTTTTTAGAAAAACTAATCACTTTAGCCTGGTAGGCAATGTGTTCCGATGCCTTTAACTTCATTACGGTACCGTCCTGAGAGCCATCATTGACGAAAATGACTTCCGCCCTAAAACTGTCGTTCGCCAGAAAATATTCATTCAGCTGATCAACCAGATAATCAATATTCTCCTGTTCGTTCAGCAGCGGAATGATGACAGATACTTTCATGCTAGTTCAATTTTATTTACTTTCTCCATTGATAATGCGATTCCGAGTTTCATCTGGTCTCCGCACGCCCATCTCTTTCGCAGGATTCCCCGCAATTTTTGAATTACTTGCCGTGTTTTTAACGACATTGCTGCCTAGTCCTACAAGGGAATGATCGCCGATTTCTATACCGTTTATGACGTTCGTCCCACTGCCGACGTAACAATTTTTACCGATTGCTGTACCCCCGGCGATGACCACATTGCTTCCAATCAGCGTATAATCGCCAATCACTACATCATGGTGAATCACAGCGTTCGGCAGGACACAAATGTGGTTGTTCAGCCGTGCATTGCTGGTTATCACCACTCCAGCCATAATCAAGCAGTTGTATCCGATATGAACCTGCCTGCCGATGTGGGCCCCCGGATGAATAACCCTCGCATATCTCTTAGCCGGGAGATTTAAAGTGCTGATGATGTTTTCCCTTTGACTGTACGATGTTGGGCTTCCCGGCACCGCAAGCACAAGAAGTTCTTCGTATCTCTCCAAGATCGACCGTGGGAAGACGTCAAATTGAAGTGACTTTTTGCTCGCATCATCGTCTACAAATCCCAGAAAGTCATATTTCTCGAAATCCAGACAGTCAACTGCTTCAATTCCATTTCCATTGAATGGAAAAATCACTAGCCTCTCCTTTTTCATTTAATAGGAATTGACTGCATCTATGATATAGTCGACCTCATCATCCGTCAATTCCGCGTACATGGGTAACGACAGACAGTGAGCCGCAAGGTATTCGGCATTCGGAAACGTTCCGGGTTTATAATCCAAATGGCTGTATGCCTTTTGAAGGTGACAAGGAACCGGGTAATGCAACCCTGCGGATATTTGTTTGGCAGCCAGAAAAGAGATCAGCTCATCCCGGTTTTCTGTAGTAATCACAAACAAATGGTAGACAGATTCCGCCCAGACGGGCTGCGCCTGCATCTGGATTTTTGGATTGCTCAGGCGATCTTGATACTTCAAAGCAATTTCTTGCCGCCGTGCATTCCATCCTGGTAAATATTTAAGTTTTACTTTCAGGGAGGCAGCTTCAAGCCCGCCCATCCGCATGTTAAACCCAATTTCATCGTGGTAATAGCGCAGCATTGAACCGTGGTTTCTTAAGCTATGCAGATGTTTTAAGTAACTTTCGCTGTTTGTTGTAAGTCCCCCTGCCTCTCCACAGGCACCAAGGTTTTTTCCTGGATAGAAACTGAAACAAGCAAGGTCTCCAAAGCTGCCAACAGGTGCATTCAGGTATTTTGCGCCCTGTGCCTGTGCAGCATCTTCGATAAAGAACAGGTTGTGCTTCTTGCAAATTGCCTTAATGCCTTCTACGTCAAACGGCTGGCCATAAAGATGTACGCCGATGACAGCCTTTGTCCTGGGTGAAATCAACCTTTCTATTCCTGTTACATCAAGCTGCCAGGTATCAGCGGTACAGTCTGCAAATACCGGAGTTGCTCCACTGTACGATACCCCCCATGCCGTCGCAATGAACGTGTTTGCAGGAATAATGACCTCATCCCCTGCCCCGATGCCCAGCGCCAGGATGGCAAGATGCAAAGCGGATGTTCCATTGTTTACACCTACTGCGTACTTGCTGTTACAAAAGGCTGCAAAATCATATTCAAATGCCTCTACAAACTTTCCACCGGAAAAGGCGGAATGATCATAAACCTTCTCAAATTCTTCGAAGATCTCTTCTTTAATTTGCTGATGTTGCTTCCGTAAGTCCAGGCAGGAAATAGGTTCCCGAATCGCTAATTTTTCCATCTAAACAGTAATTTGGTCTAATGATCTGATGAACTTTGCAGGATTTCCTGCATATATGGTGTTCTCAGGTACATCCCTGAGCACGACAGAACCTGCTCCGACAACCGCATTTTTTCCAATCCTGACGCCGCATAACACCGTTACACTGGAGCCCAATGATGCACCTTCATCAATAAATGTTTCCACACATTCCCAATGTTCTTCAGTTTGCAGTAGGCCGTCTGCATTCGTAGCCCTTGGAAATTTATCGTTTATAAAGGTCACATTGTGTCCGATGAAAACGTTGTCCCGAATATGCACCCCTTCACAGATGAAGGAATGGCTGGATACCTTGCAGTTTTTACCTATGGTGACGCCTTTTTGAATTTCAACAAAAGCCCCGATTTTTGTTCCATCCTGGATGGTACACCCGTAGGCATTCACAAAGTTGAAAATCTGAACCCCGTTTCCCAACTTTACGTCGACGAGGCACTGTCTGTCATTGTTGATGGTAATTTTCTTCATTTTAAACGATTAAGATTTGTGTTTCGACGGCTTTCGTGTTTCGTTCTGTGACACCGAGCAATACTTCACAACCATTATGTTTTATAGATTTGCTGGAGGCCTCCAAAATCTTAACCACGTCAAGGCCGATCAAACAGGATGATTTCGGAGTCTTGCCATTTGCTATACAGCTGACAAAGTCGGTAGCCATTTCCAGGAGTGCCTCGCCTGTATTTAGCTTTGGAACATGAATGTCTCCGATTCTGTAGTCAACCATAATCCGCTTTTTATCATCGTTTCTGGAGTGGTGATAACCAGAATCGTAAATCTTTACCTTTTCAGTAGGCTCCAGGTCATTGTACAAGATCATTTTTTGATCGCCTCCAATCAGCATTGTCCGGAGTTTAACCGGGCTCGTCCAGGAGCAGCTGAAATGGGCGATAAATCCCGACTGGTAGTTGATCGTGAGATAAGCAATGTTTTCGATTTCGTTGTTTGTGTGTGTAATGCCGGTCGCGTTTACGCTATATGGTTTTTCGTTGATCAAATAGTTGAGAATCGAAATGTCATGAGGTGCCAGATCCCACAACACGTTGATGTCGGGCTGGAACAACCCAAGGTTTATGCGGGTAGAGTCCAGGTACTTAGTTTTTCCAAGTTCCCCGTCATCAATGAGGCTCTTCATTTTGGTTACTGCTCCCGTGTACAGGAATGTGTGATCAACCATTAGCAAAAGGTTTTTTTCCTTTGCAAGATTGATCAGAATTTCCGCTTCTAACACCGACGTTGTCATTGGCTTCTCGAGAAGCACGTGCTTCCCCTGAAGCAAGGCCTTTTCTGCGAGTTCAAAATGGGTGGACACTGGAGTTGCAATAATTACGGCATCTATGTTGCGGCTATTAATCAGATCATCAGCCTCCTTATACCCCTTAATTCCAGGATAGAGTTTTGCAAGATGGATGAGCCGGTCAAATCGTGGATCTGCTACTGCAAAAACTTTACAATTCGCTGCCATGCTGAAGTTCCTGACCAGGTTGGGACCCCAGTACCCGTAGCCGATAATACCTACATTGATCATAACGAAATTTTCTAGATGATTTGCTTATTCTTAATTTTTTGCTTTGGCCGGAAGTTCACGTGGCCCGCATGTAAATTACAGGGGGAGTGCGTCGCCAAATCCGTGAACAGAAATTTTCAAAATTCCGTCGTTTATTAGGATGCTGTTGACTTTGCCGGTTTCATGCTTCTGAAGAAGCTTGAACTTGTGGTAGGCATTTGCCCAAACCAGATCAGTTCTTTTTTAGTAATGAAAGGGGGAATTTAGGCCGGTCTGTAGTATAGTACTGATTGGCATACTTGCTGGCGTAATGGTATCCTCCGCCCGATGAAACGCCGTTGAAGACGATGTGCAAGTTTTTAAGTTGCCCGTCCTGGCAAAGCTGATTGATGTACTTGAACTGGGATTTATAGGTGTGGTTCTCCCGCATCACATAGAGGTTTGTATCGCTGAATGCCGCAAGTATAAGCGCATCAGTGACCAGCTGTACCGGTGGGGTATCTATAACAATTTCATCGAAGTATAGCCTCAGCCACTCAAATAAATCCGATAGCGCCGGCTTTTCAAGTAGTTCTGAAGGATTGATGATTTCAGAACCTGTGGAAATAACAAATAGCTGTGCGTGCACCATGGATGCCTGAACGATCTGCTCTTTGAATGCGGTGCCACTAAGGTAATTGCTCAGGCCGACATCATTTGGCAGGTTCAAAGCAGCAGCGAGCTGTGGTTTACGAAAGTCCGCATCGATAATCACGGTCTTTCTACCGGCAGCAGCCATCACTGCGCCCAGGTTTCTGGAGATCATGCTTTTACCCTCCCCTGGCATCCCTGACGTTAACAAAGTGACCTTTCCATTTCCAGATTTGCCATTGATGTAGTTCAGCTTTGTTCGTAAGGTCCGAAACTGTTCTGACATCATTGTCCTTGACCCTTCTGATGTGGAAATCGGTAGCAGCGACTTTTGAAAGGAAAGTTCTCCCAGAACGGGTGCAAAAACACGTGTCTCAATTTCTTTGACCGAACTGACTTTATCGTTTAAAGCACCTTTTGCGAAGATCAGGCCGGCGGGGAAAACCAAGCCGAAAATCACCGACAGCGCGTAAGTAAAATTTGCATTTCGTGACTCCGGAGGACCGAAGTGGGCCTGGTCAATAATCCTGCTGTCGAGTAGTTTAGATGCATTGGTTACACCCGCTTCTTCTCTTTTTTGCAGAAGAAATATATATAGTTCTTCCTTAATGCTTTGCTGACGTTTAATCGTGATGAATTCCCGTTCTTGTCCGGGTAATTTCTTAATGGACGCCTCGAAGCTATTGTTATATTTCTGGAGCTGGTTTCGGGTTGCGATGAAGGAACGCTTGATGCCTTTGATATTCTCACGAATGGCGCTTTTTGTCGTGCTGATCTGGCGATTCAGGGGTACAAACACCGGATTTCTTTCGGGCGTATTGGACAGAAGCTTGTCGCGTTGGGACTCCAGACGGATCAGCTGATCTACGAGCGAAATTAATCCGGGATCGCTTATACCAGCTGTTGCGGGTGCATTGCCGTCGCTTACAGGGGAATTGATGTACTTTTGAATTTCATTAATGATCTGCAGTTGAACATTCACCTCGTTAAGACGCAAGTCATTGGATTTTACATTTTCGAGGTAGTATTGAGATTCCGCAGAAAGGTCCGTAATACCTCTGCTGCTTTTATATTTCTCCACCTTTTTTTCAACGTAGTTCAACTCTGAAGTGATGGAATCCAGACGGTCATTTAAGAAGTTCAGCGTGCTGTGATTTACTTTGTTCTTGTATTCAATTGACGCCATGTTGTAAGCCCGGATGGCACTGTTGATTAGATCTGTACCTCTTTCCGGCACCGTTTCCTTAATACTTAGTTGAACAACAGCACTTTGTTGAGCTTGGGAAAGTGCGTTGAAGGCAAGTAGGTACCTGCTGGTTACCTCCCGGGGATCACTAACTGAAATTCTTATCGTGTGGCCAATGTATTTCCGGAGCTGCTCAGTGGGTTCCAATTTCCATGACCCCCATTCATTTTTCAGTTGCCTGCCGAAGTTATAGGTACTTACAGAGTGTGCCTGCTTCAGCAGAAAGGTTTTCTCATCCTGTATCGTAATTTCAATAGACTGATTGCCAATGCCCTGCGCGGATCCAATTAAAGTGAATTTAACCGGAGAATTTTTATACAGGTCTGTGGGTTTAAGTTCTCCAACCAGATGGTATTGTGTCCATAGCTGAAGATCATTGACTACCTTATCCATTATGGTTCGTGACTTGAGAATCTCAATTTCATCATCAACCTTTTTGAGATTTGAGAATGGCTGACTTTCCTGTTTCACATTCTGACCAGTATTTTCATCATTGATGAGAATTTTTGCATATATCGTATATACCGGAATTGCAGACTGAAGAAATAAATACCCAAGTCCGAGGCAGATGCCAACACTCACCAGGAACAATGGCCAGTACCTCAGGTAAGCCCTTAGTTTATCCTGGATATTTTCAGCAATATCATCTTCTCTTACCCCGTGAAAAGGTATTAATGGTGTTTTCGGATCCATATCAATCTAAAATGATCTTTCCTCTGAGCAATATTTAAACTTTGGCGACATTCTCAATCTCGACCTCGGCAGTCATGAAAAACCGAAGGGAAGGAAGCAACACCCTCACCGATTTTTT
>JAZQRI010000067.1:0-4963 GCA_045629455.1 Pedobacter sp.
CAGGGCCATCAAAAGGAATATTCTGTGTTTCATTCTTGTCTACTACTAACTATTATCGCGTTGCAGCCTTACCAGTTTAGGTTTTTTTACCGCTAAACGTGCTACGGGTACCTTCCCGAGCTTTTCCGGTGGAAGGACGTCATATTTAAAAAGTTCATATTTCTTGATCAGTCCGATCACCTGAGATGACCAAAGTTTGCTGTGGGCGTAACCGCCTTTTTGAATGCCTTTGGCCCAGCCGAGATAATCGTCGTGATCATACTTATCGAACAGGACATTAAAAGCCGATCTGCTGTGCATAAACTCAATAAAATGAAGGTACGAATCTTCTACACTTTCATAGCCTTTGTAGGATGATTTTATTTTGCGGTTGGCATTGCTGCCTTTGACACCGAAATGGTTGTTGAGGTATTTGGCGATTTTGCTCGTTCCGGCAGCCGATTCGTGGATGGCGATGCCCAGGATCACACTCGCCGGAATGTTGTTCTTTTTCATCAGCTCCTGCGCCAACGGCAGGTTCTCTTCGATGTAATTTCTCGTTGTTTGTGCGTAAGAAGCGAAGGTAATGCAGGTACTACTTACGAATAGCAAAAGAAGTTTTCTCATTAAAGATATTATTTGTTTACAATGGTGATGAAGCCACAGGCATCAATCACGTTACTTTTTCCGTATGATAAATAATCCATCTCTGACGGGTAATATCAATTTTTCTACCCGGTCATCCACCGCTATCTTATCATTAAATGTACTAATATTTCTGGTATCTTTATCTTGTTGATTTTGAAGTACTTTTCCGCTCCACAGTACATTGTCGATTATAATCAGCCCACCGGGCCGTACGCGGTCGAAAACAAGGTCGTAATAGGTACCATTATTTTTTTTATCGGCATCAATAAAAACCAGGTCGAAGACTTCATCCAGTTCATTTACCGTTTGCGTCGCGTCACCGAGGATGTAGTTGATCTGACTGTTGTAGGGAGAATCTGCGAAGTTTCTGCGCACCATATCTTCCAGTTCCACATTGATATCCAGGGTGAACAATTTGCCGGATGCGGCGAGACCCTCTGCCAGGCATAAAGTTGCGTAGCCCGTGAAAGTTCCGATTTCCAAAATGCGGTTTGGGGTAATCATTTTGCTCAGCATGCTTAATACACGGCCCTGGTAGTGGCCGGAGAGCATGCGCGGCATCAACACTTTAAGATGTGTTTCCCTGTTGATCCTTTGAAGCAGTTCGCTTTCAGGCTCGCAGTATTTAAGTAATAAATGTTGCAGGTCTTCCTGGATCATATGCATTTTGTAAGGTTAATAACGCCGCTCCTCCATGAAATATTGTAAGATGAGGGTCGCGGCGATCGTATCCACCCGCTCTTTGTTCTGCCGGTCTGTCTTTTTCAGGCCACTTTGCATGATGGCCTGCTGGGCAATTTTGGAGGTAAAACGTTCATCCACCCAGTGCTGCGGAATGTCCGGAAAAGTCTTTTTCAGCGTTCTTGAAAATCCAACCACATGGGGTGCAGAATCCGATGGGCTGCCATCCATTTGTTTGGGATCTCCAATAACAAAAGCCTCTACAGGCTCTGTTAACATGTATTTTTTCAGGTATTCGATGATGTCTTTTGGGTGCACGGTATCCAATCCGGTTGCAATAATCTGCAGTGGATCGGTAACGGCGATGCCGATACGTTTGGTTCCGTAATCAAAAGCTAATATCCGCGGCATAGGGTTTCTCTGGTGTCGGAAGTTCAACGGCTTCCGGCGGCCAAAGATAAAAAATATAAAATAAATGGATTTTTACGGCTTTTTGGCGGTGGTTTTAAGGTGTAGAGGAACCCATACCGGGCGGTGAATGACACACATCCAACCCAGAGGTAACAGAGACCTAACGCACACCAAGCGCACAGAATACGTGTGTTACGTCTGGATTTGGTCTCTGTTTGAAGTGAGCTAAGCGCATCTGCAGACCCTTATTGCAGCGCTTTAGATGCCCATATATAGGAATGCTTGCAAAAAATTCGCTATTTTGCAACCGATGCAGTTCAAGGAAATCATCGGTCAGGATCGGATCAAACACCAGTTGATCCAAACAGTTGTAGAAAACAGGGTAAGTCATGCGCAATTGTTTCTATCCTGCGACGGAAGTGGCGCATTGCCGCTGGCCATTGCCTATGCACAATACATAAATTGCCTAAATACAACAGAAACAGACAGTTGTGGTACCTGTTCGTCCTGCCGGAAGTACGAGCGGTACATTCACCCTGACCTGCATTTTTCTTATCCGTTTTTTGCGTCTAAGGATGTAAAAACGGCTGTCGATGTACTTGAAGAGTGGCGGGGCATGTTGCTTTCTGATCCCTATACGGACCTTAACATCTGGCGTTCCAAGTTAAACGCAGAAAACAAGCAAGCGAACATCAATATCGCCGAGTGTCACGACATCATCAAAAAACTAAGCTATAAGGCCTTTGAGGGAGACACGAAGGTGCTCATCATGTGGTTGCCGGAATATCTGGATAAGGAGGGCAATGCCTTGTTAAAGATTATTGAGGAGCCGCCTAAAAACACGCTGTTCATACTTGTTGCCCACAATCAGGAGCAGATCCTGTCCACCTTGTTGTCCAGAACACAGATTGTAAAAATTCCCAAACTGGAAGATGAGGTCATTGAAAAGTACCTGATCGATAAACATGGTCTGCCGGAGCAGCAGGCGGCGGAGTACAGCTTTCTTGCCGACGGCAATCTGATTGAAGCCCGGGCGCTGCTGGAGAATGCCGTGAACAACAATGCAGATCAGTTTGCGGAATGGCTGCGCATGGGTTTTAAAGGGAATGTGCCCGATATGATCAGCTTTGTAGACCAGATTGCATCCTGGGGACGGGAAAACCAGAAGAACTTTCTGAAGTATGGGATCAGCTTTTTACGGGAGTGCAGCCTGTTGCTGAGCGGTGCCGATGCACTGGTAAAATTACCGCCACGAACGCTGGATATCGCCCGGAAATTAAGTGCTCATGTATTAAATCTGACCATGGCCGACGCTATTATTGCCGAGCTGGAGAAGGCCCATTACCATATTGAACGGAATGCAAACCCTAAAATCTTATTTTTAGATGTATCTTTACAATTGGTCAAAATTATAAAGTTTAAATCGTTCCCGAAAGGGACTCAACATATATACAATTAGTTATGGGATGTGGAAGTTGTTCTACAGGAGGTGGCTGTGCCCCCTCAGGCTGCAAAAGTAATGGCTCCTGCCTTACTGGAGGCTGCCAGAAATTAGAAGTTTACGATTGGCTGTCGAACCTCGACATGCCAGCAAATTATATACCTTTCCAAGTCGTAGAAGTTAAATTTAAAGGTGCCAGGAAAGAGTTTTTCCTGAACAATGAGAACATCTATTTGGAAATCGGAGAACTGGTAGCGGTTGAAGGCCCTACCGGCGGTTATGATGTTGGCCATGTATCGCTAACCGGCGAATTGGTGCGTATGCAGATGAAGCGCCGTAAGACGCCGATGGATCAGGTGACGCGGAAGATTTACCGGAAGGCCACAGAAGCGGACGTGGAGAAATGGAAATTGGCAAAAGGCCTTGAATGGGAAACCATGCATAAGGCACGTACGCTGGCACTTGATCTCCGCTTGTCCATGAAAATCAGTGATGTAGATTACCAGGGAGATAAAACAAAGGCGACCTTCTTCTATACCGCTGAAGGGCGCGTGGATTTCCGCGAGCTGATCAAGAAGATGGCCGAGACCTTCCGGATCCGCATTGAGATGCGCCAGATCGGGATGCGTCAGGAAGCGGGAAGATTAGGTGGAATCGGTTCTTGTGGCCGTGAGCTTTGCTGCTCTACCTGGCTCACCAACTTCAAGACTGTTTCTACGGCTGCTGCACGGTATCAAAATCTATCTTTAAACACGATGAAGCTCGCCGGACAATGCGGAAAGCTGAAATGCTGTTTGAATTATGAACTGGACACTTATTTAGATGCGCTGAAGGACATCCCGGATCGCATTGAGAGCCTGCAGACGGAGGTTGGCGTTGCCCGCCATCAGAAAACGGATATCTTTAAGAAGCTAATGTGGTTCAGCTATCCGAACATGGAAGACTGGATTCCGTTGAAAGTGGATCGTGTAAAGGAAATCATGGCGATGAACAAGAAGGGGCTTAAACCAAGCAACCTGAAGGAAGAAGCCGTTGAAATTGGTGCCGCTAAGACGGTTGAAAAGGTGCTGGATTACGAAAACGTGGTCGGACAGGACAGTCTGACCCGTTTGGATGAAAGGCCTAAGAATAAAAATCAGCGGAACAACAATAACAACCGGAAACAGGAACGTCCGCCACGTGCGGTTCAGCAACGTCATTCAGGTGATGCGGCGAAGCGTGCAGAGGGTGGCAGACCAGAAGGCAAAAGGGCTGAAGGGAACCGGTCTGAGCCAAGAAGAACAGAGCCAAAAAGTGCTGAGCAAAGGCGTCCGGATGTGAAAAAAATTGAGGGCGATCTGGCCGCAGGGAAATCTGCAGGATTAGCCGGCGGAGAAGCGGGCGTACAGCCGGGGCAACCTGGAGCACAGCCTTCAGGAAACCGAAACAACCGGAACCGGAACAACAACCGTAGAAGGAAGCCGTCAACGGATAAGCCTAAAGATGAATAAGCTTAAAATTCTACTCTTTCTTGGTCTTATTGGTATTGCCGCCGCGGGCTGCGATACCAATAACCTTGTTGATGTAAATGCCGGCATGCCGAAGCGCAACTGGACCTACGTCAACAAGATTCAGGCGGATGTAGATGTTAAAGATATCTCTAAAGCGTATACCGTATATTTCAAACTCAGGCATACTGCCGAGTACCGGTACTCTAACATTTTTGTGCTGCTGAGGATCAAAGATCCGCATCAGAAGACCGTGACCAGGCGATTTGAGTTTAAACTTGCGCAGGCCGACGGGCAGTGGCTGGGGTCCGGATCC
>JAZQRI010000068.1:0-98727 GCA_045629455.1 Pedobacter sp.
ATTAAATTTCGGCGGAAAAGATGAAAATGTAGTTACGCGTGAAGAGTTCCCTTTGCAAAAAGCACAGGAAGTACTAAAAAACGAAACGGTAGCAATCATCGGTTATGGTGTTCAGGGACCTGGACAGGCGCTAAATCAAAAAGATAACGGCATCAATGTAATTGTTGGACAACGTAAAGAAACAAAGACCTGGGACAAAGCAGTTGCCGATGGATTTGTTCCTGGAGAAACGTTATTTGAAATTGAAGAGGCACTTGAACGCGGTACCATCATCTGCTACTTATTGAGTGATGCTGCACAGATCCAGCTGTGGCCTACTGTTAAGAAGCACCTTACCCCAGGTAAAGCACTATACTTCTCCCATGGTTTCGGTATTACATTCAATGAGCAAACCGGCATTGTACCACCTGCGGATGTAGACGTATTTTTAGTTGCACCAAAAGGGTCAGGCACATCACTTCGCCGGATGTTTTTACAGGGAAGAGGCTTGAACTCCAGCTACGCAATTTTCCAGGATGCAACCGGGAAAGCGCATGAGCGCGTTGTTGCCTTAGGTATAGCTGTGGGTAGCGGATATCTGTTCGAGACAGACTTCAAGAAAGAAGTGTTCAGCGATTTGACTGGTGAGCGTGGTACTTTGATGGGCTGTATTCAAGGGGTTTTTGCTGCACAATATGATGTATTACGTGCAAACGGACACTCTCCTTCAGAAGCTTTTAACGAGACTGTTGAAGAACTTACACAAAGTTTGATGCCGCTTGTTGCTGAAAATGGTATGGATTGGATGTATGCAAACTGCTCTACAACTGCACAACGTGGTGCTTTGGACTGGTGGAAAAAATTCCGTGATGCGACTAAACCTGTTTTCGAAGAGCTTTATGAAAGTGTAGCAACCGGAAAAGAATCACAACGTTCAATCGATTTAAACAGTCAGCCGGATTACCGTGAAAAATTAAACGTAGAACTTGCTGAATTAAGAGACAGTGAATTGTGGCAGGCTGGTAAGACCGTACGTAGTTTACGTCCGGAAAATCAACCTGCAGAAAAGGAAATTGAGGCTTAATATATGACCCAAATGGGAAAGACATTAGTTGAAAAAATCTGGGATGCCCACGTCGTGAAAAGCGACGCGGGTTTTCCGGATATTTTATATATAGACACACACTTCATTCATGAAGTAACCAGTCCACAAGCCTTCGATGGTTTGCGGAAGAGAGGATTGCCTGTTTTCAGGCCGGCACAGACGATTGCTACGGCAGATCATAATGTACCGACCCTGCACCAGGATCAGCCGATTAAAGAAGAGCTGTCCCGTTATCAGGTGGACATGCTGACCAGGAACTGTGCGGAATTCGGAATAGAACTGTATGGCCTGGGTCATCCATTCCAGGGGATTGTGCACGTGATCGGACCTGAGCTTGGCATTACGCTGCCGGGTGCAACAATTGTTTGTGGGGACAGTCATACGTCAACACACGGCGCGTTCGGCTGCATCGCCTTTGGTATTGGTACCTCACAGGTGGAGCAGGTGATGGCTACACAGTGTTTGTTGCAGCAAAGACCAAAGACCATGAAAATTGAGGTTAATGGCACGCTGGGTACTGGTGTGAAGGCAAAAGACATAATTCTGTACATCATCTCCCAGATCTCCGCTGCTGGTGGAACCGGGTATTTTATTGAATATGCAGGATCGACAATCAAAGCGTTAAGTATGGAAGCCAGGATGACCATCTGCAATATGAGTATTGAGATGGGTGCTCGTGGTGGATTGATTGCACCTGATGAAACAACGTTTAACTACGTACAAGGACGTGAATTTGCACCAAAAGGCGCCGATTGGGATAATGCTTTGGCGAAATGGAAGACACTTTACAGTGATGAAGACGCTGCTTTTGATAAAGTACTAACTTTTGATGCAGCGGACATTGAGCCGATGATCACTTATGGTACCAACCCGGGAATGGGAATGGGTATTTCACAGCACATTCCAACAACCTCGAGTCAGGCCGTATCGGAACAGCCATCGTTTGAAAAAGCATTGAACTATATGGGTGTAGATGCAGATTCCAGTTTGCTTGGTAAAGAAATAGACTACGTATTTATAGGGAGCTGCACCAACTCACGGATGGAGGACCTTCGGGAAGTTGCAGAGTTTGTGAACGGAAGGCAAAAGTCTCCAAATGTTACCGCCTGGATCGTACCTGGATCCAAACAGATCGAGCAGCAGGCGATTGCAGAGGGATTAGACAAAATCTTTGAAGCTGCCGGTTTTCAACTTCGCGAACCGGGCTGCAGTGCATGCCTGGGGATGAACGAAGATAAGATCCCAGCGGGAAAATATTGTGTTTCCACATCAAACCGGAATTTCGAAGGCCGGCAAGGTCCGAATTCACGCACTTTTCTGGCAAGTCCGCTTACCGCTGCTGCAGCTGCAATTACCGGCCGGATCACAGATGTAAGAGCACTGTTGAAAGAAAATGTATACGTCTAATATAGAGAGATGAAGAAGTTTATAGAATTAACATCTACCGTGGTTCCATTGCCGAACGAAAATATAGATACCGATCAGATCATTCCTGCACGCTTTTTAAAGGCGACTACCCGGGAAGGGTTTGGCGAAAATCTGTTTTGTGATTGGCGGTATGATGAGCAACGGCAGATAAAACCTGAATTTGTACTGAACGATCCCACCTACTCGGGAAGGATACTTGTGGCAGGAAAGAATTTCGGTTGCGGAAGCAGCCGCGAGCATGCCGCATGGGCAATACAGGACTATGGTTTTGACGTCGTGATCAGCAGCTTTTTTGCCGACATTTTTAAGGGTAATGCGCTGAATAATGGATTGCTACCCATTCAGGTATCCGATGAATTTTTACATACCATTTTTGAGGAAGTTGGTAAAGATCCGAAAACCGCGCTGAAAGTTGATCTTGAAGCACAGACTGTAACTCTGGTTGCTACTGGTGAAACCGTAGGTTTCGAAATTAATGCATACAAAAAGGCTTGCTTAATAAACGGATATGACGATATCGATTTTATCCTGAACCAACGTGAGGCCGTTGAAGAATACGAGGTACGCGTAGGCCGCTGATGATGGAAGCTTTCGTCCATATCGACCATTTAAGTCTGCAATTTCAGAACAGGAAGATCTTGCAGGATTTATCGTGGGAGATCTTTCGTGGTGAGCACTGGCTCCTTAGCGGTAAGAGTGGAAGCGGGAAGACCGTGCTTGCAAAAGCAATAGCGGGACTTGTTCATGCACAAGGGACGATTGACATCCATTTTAATCCGCACCTGGACCTTACGGCAAAAGTGATGTTTGTGGCTCAGTGGTTTACCTTTAAGGACAAACAAGGGGGAAGTAATTTTTACTATCAACAACGGTACAACAGTCAGGATTCGGATAACAGTGCAACGGTACTGGAAACCTTATCTGCATACTCGGAAAAGCTGAATAAAAGCAAAGCAGAAATCGAAGACATGTTAAAGCGTTTCGATTTATGGCATCGAAAAGATGCGCCTCTACTTCAGCTCTCCAGCGGGGAACACAAGAAAATACAGCTGACAAAGGCCCTATTGCTAAGACCTCAGTTGTTGATTTTGGACAATCCATACACAGGCCTCGACGTACAGTCGCGCTCGAATTTAAATGAGTTCCTTGATGTGGCTTGCGAGGAGGGCATGCAATTGATTATGATCAGTAACGATGGTGAGGAACCATCCTGTATCAATCGTTTTGCCCACCTGGAGGAAGGTCGTCTCGTTGTTTCTGAAAGCCCGAAGATTTTCGATCCTGAAGAAGCCGCCGATCTACCAGGAATTCCTCATTTCCTGAACGCTCCAACGACTGACAGTGGTTTAACGGAAGTCATCAGATTAAACAATATCAGTGTAAGCTACGGTAAAAAACAGGTATTGTATGACGTTTCCTGGACCGTTAAGAAAGGAGAAAAGTGGCTGCTCAGCGGACACAATGGCTCTGGAAAATCGACTTTATTAAGCTTGCTGACGGGTGACAATCCGCAGGCTTATGCAAATGAGATCTACATATTCGGAAAAAGGCGCGGCACGGGAGAAAGCATTTGGGATATAAAGAAGAACATCGGCTTTATTTCTCCGGAACTGCAATGGTACTTTGAACCAGGATCTACAGTTTTTCAAACCGTTGCGTCCGGCTTCTTTGATACCTCAGGTCTATTCAGGTCCATAAGCACCAATCAGGCCGAGAGGGCGAACGCAGTTTTGGGTCTGTTTGGGCTTGAGCGTGACAGTCAAACCTTATTGAAACAATTACCACTTGGCAGACAGCGTATTGCTTTACTTGCGAGAGCCATCGTGAAAAATCCGCCGCTGCTGATACTGGACGAACCATGTCAGGGTTTAGACATCGCGCAAACCCGCTTGCTCAACGGACTGGTCGATCGCCTTTGTACTACGGACCGCACGTTGATATACGTGGGTCATTTTCAGGATAGGTTACCGTCCTGCATAGACAAGAAAATTGCATTAACTGCCGGGGAAGCTAGCATTACCCCGCATTTGACATACAATGAACTTACCACATGAAGTTGTGTGGACTAGACCATCAACAAGAAATTTAGAAAGTTCGTCAGAACTTTAAAATATAGAAGCTGACAAAACAACATGATACAGCGCTTTACACCCGCACACGTTTATGGTAGGTTTTAGAAAGCAAGAAGCTACAGATGCTTCAGAACATGTAAAAACAACAGATACGAATGAAAAAGAATATATTGGTGATTCCCGGTGACGGCATCGGACCGGAAGTTACAACCTGGGGAAAAGCTGTTTTAGAGAAGATTGCGCAGAAGTTTGGGCATGAATTTTCTTTTGATGAAGCGCTGATGGGTCATGTGGCCATTGAAGCTAAAGGAAATCCGCTTCCAGATGCTACACTCGACCTGGCAAAAAACAGCGATGCCATACTGTTTGGTGCAGTAGGTCACGCGAAATATGACAACGACCCGTCGGCGAAAGTACGCCCTGAACAAGGGCTTTTGAAAATCCGTAAAGAACTGGGTTTGTACGCCAACTTACGTCCGATCTTGTTGTTTGACGAACTATTGAATGCCTCCAGCATAAAGCCGTCTATCCTTAAAGGAACGGATATTCTATTTTTCCGTGAGCTTACCGGCGATGTATATTTTGGCGAAAAATTAAGATCAGCCGATGGGAATACCGCATCGGATCTAATGATCTACCAACGATATGAAATCGAGCGGATCGCACATAAAGCTTTTGAAGCAGCCATGAAACGCGGCAAGAAATTGTGTTCTGTGGATAAAGCGAACGTGCTCGAAAGTTCCAGATTGTGGCGGGAAACGGTTCAGGACGTGAGTAAGCAATATCCGGAAGTGGTCACTGAACACATGTTTATTGACAACGCTGCCATGCAGCTCATTAAAGATCCAAAGCGATTTGATGTGGTACTCACGGCCAACCTTTTCGGAGACATCTTAACTGATGAAGCCTCTCAGATCGCGGGCTCGATGGGTATGCTTGCTTCCGCTTCGATTGGCGACGGCACTGGATTTTACGAGCCCATACATGGCTCAGCACATGATATCGCGGGAAAAAACCTCGCGAATCCACTTGCCTCCATCCTATCTGCATCGTTGATGCTGAATATCAGCTTCGGTCTGGAAAAAGAAGCCGAAGTAATTATCAACGTTGTTAAACAAGTACTCGTTGAGGGATTCAGAACCGGCGATATTGCCGATGAAAGTACCAATCCTGATCAGGTATTGGGCACAGAAGAAATGGGTAAACTCATTTTGAAATTTATAGATCAACAAACTTACAGCCAATAATCCGAGAGATATGTTACACGATCCGAACAGAGTATACGTTTTTGACACCACATTAAGGGACGGCGAACAGGTCCCGGGTTGTCAATTGGCGACAGCAGAGAAAGTAGAAATCGCAAAAGCACTGGAGGCCCTTGGTGTAGATGTTATCGAAGCAGGGTTCCCAATATCGAGCCCGGGAGACTTCCAGAGTGTTGTGGAATTGTCTAAAGCGGTGAGCGATCCGGTAATTTGCGCCCTTACACGCGCAAACAAAGGGGATATTGATGCTGCCGTTGCTGCATTGAAGTATGCAAAACGACCAAGGATACATACCGGTATAGGTGCATCAGACATGCACATCAAATATAAGTTTAACAGTACCCGCGAGCAAATCCTCGAGCGGGCGGTTGAGGCCGTAAAGTATGCCAAGAGCTTCGTGGAAGACATCGAGTTTTATGCCGAAGACGCAGGTCGTGCCAACGATATATTTCTTGCCCAGATGATCGAAGCGGTGATTGCTGCGGGAGCTACGGTAGTGAATATTCCCGATACGAATGGATACTGCCTGCCAGACCAGTATGGGGCCAAAATTCGCTTTTTGAAAGAAAATGTAAAAAACATCGAACAAGCCATCATCTCGGTGCATTGCCATAATGACCTTGGCCTGGCGACCGCAAATACACTTGCAGGCGTGGTGAACGGGGCCAGACAAGTAGAATGTACCATTAACGGAATTGGCGAGCGCGCAGGTAATACAGCATTGGAAGAAGTAACGATGATCTTAAAGACGCATCAAGCGTTAAATCTGCACACGAACATCAACAGCAAACATTTTTCTGAAATAAGCGGCATGGTAAGCCGGATGATGCGCATGCCTGTTCAACCGAACAAGGCGATCATCGGCCAAAATGCCTTTGCACATAGTTCCGGAATCCACCAGGATGGGTTTTTGAAACATCGGGAGAATTATGAAATTATGAATCCGGAGGATGTCGGCATTAATCAGTCGGACATTATACTAACGGCACGAAGTGGCCGGCATGCACTTAAGCACCACCTGGTACGTCTGGGTTATGAGCTGGAGCGCATCAACCTGGATCAGGTGTATGACCTCTTCCTGCTTATGGCGGATGAGAAAAAAGAAATTACAGACGATGACCTTTTATCCTTGATGAGTGACGGCAGCGAAGATCAGTTCAAGAACGGGTACAAGCTGAAGTTGCTGCAGGTGTTATGTGGAGATCCATTGAGCCCCACCGCGTCCGTAAAGCTGGAGTATCAAGGCCAGGAACTAGAGGCTATGGCCAAAGGAAACGGGCCGGTTGATGCGACAATCAAGGCCATGGAAAGCATATTAGGTCAGACTGCAGAGCTTCAGGAGTTTACGATCCAAGCCATGCACGGCGGCAGTGATGATGTGAGCAAAGTGAATATGCGGGTTGCTCATGGTGGCAAGTCGTACCGCGGATACGGTTTCAACACGGATATTGTAAAGGCATCTGCAAATGCCTACCTGGACGCCATCAATAAATTTTTGTAGTATGAACTCAACTCAAGACGTAGAACTGGATTTCCAGGCAGCCACCGAGCGGATAAGGGGAACGGTAAAGCACACGCCTTTGGTATTGAACGCTGCGCTTTCTGCAAAATACAATGCCCGGATTTATCTGAAGAGAGAGGATTTGCAGGTCGTACGTTCCTACAAACTTCGGGGCGCTTTTAACATGATCAGCACGCTGACTGAAGATCAGCGTAAGCAAGGGGTTGTCTGTGCAAGTGCAGGCAACCATGCGCAAGGCGTTGCTTATTCCTGTAAAAAGCTCAATATAAAAGGTGTAATCTTTATGCCGGAAATTACGCCCAAGCAAAAAGTAAAGCAAACCGAGATGTTTGGCGGCGATCACATCGAGATCGTCCTTGTCGGCGACACATTCGATGACTGTATGCGGGAGGCGATTAAATATACTTCTGAAAATGCAATGACCTTCGTCCCACCCTTCGACAACCTGAAGATTATTGAAGGACAGGGAACCGTTGGCGTTGAAATCTTTGAGGATCTGCCCGATGTTGATGTTGTTATTGTTCCGATTGGTGGCGGCGGTCTGGCGTCAGGTTTAGGCAGCTATCTGAAGAACATCAAGCCGGCGATCCAGCTGATTGGCGTGGAACCAGAAGGTGCACCATCGATGAAAAACGCGTTCAAAGAGGGTTCTCCGGTTACGCTGGAGTATATAGATCGTTTTGTCGATGGTGCGGCCGTAAAACGAGTAGGGGCATTAAACTTTCAATACTGTCAGGAGCTGCTCGACCAGATGTTGCTGATTCCTGAAGGAAAGATCTGTACAACGATACTGAAGCTATACAACGAGGACGCCATTGTTGTTGAACCTGCAGGTGCTCTGGCGGTAGCTTCCCTGGATCAGGTGGCCGAATTTATCGCTGGAAAGACAGTGGTCTGCATCGTAAGCGGAGGGAACAATGACATTGAACGGATGCAGGAGATCAAAGAAAAGTCTCTGCTTTTTGAGGGATTAAAACACTATTTCATCGTCCGTTTTCCGCAGCGTCCAGGCGCTTTGAAGTTGTTTGTAAATGAAGTGCTGGGTCCCCATGACGATATTACCAGATTTGAATTCATCAAGAAAACCAACCGGGAAAGTGGTCCTGCCCTGGTGGGAATTGAGCTAAAAGAGCCTTCCGATTACCAATCATTGGTAGATCGGATGAAGGTCTTTAAATTCGAGTTCATCCCCTTAAATGACGATCAGACACTATTTGAGTATCTGGTGTAGTTGGTACTATCTGGTTTAATTGAGGTTTAATTGAACATTCCTCAGGGTATCGGCGTTTGGTACCCTTCATTTAATCGTGTGACAGCGCCTTTAAGCGCTTCGCAATACCCGGACCGTAAATTTTCCGCACCTTTGTCCTCCTCGGAGCAATAAAAAACCCTTAGCTCGCCTTCGGGTTTTTATTGAAGCAAACCAGGAGATATCCAAACATCATTTTGCGTTCAATGTCCCTGCAGATCTGATCAGTTGTTTCAATATAACAATTTGGCCGAAATGATAATGAATATGCTCTGAAGTTCCTTGCAAGTTCTTGTATGCCGTCGAATGCCCGGGTAAAATGGGTAATTCAAGCTGATGATCAGGAAAACTCCTTACGGCTTCTGCAGGTTCACGTGCAGCCCGCAAGCTGTCTTCCTTGAGGCTCTCCCACGCTTCTTCACTATCAGTTGCTGTGACCTCAAAGCCATTCGATTCCGAAATCTCGACATTTATGCCTCGGATGCGTTTCACCATGACCCGGTTCCAATAAATGAGGTGGTGAAGCAACGATGTAATCGTGTTTGCGGATGCAATAGTGGGTGTATTAGCCTCTAACACGGAAACATCAGTAAGGGTGTCTTTCAGGTTTACCTCCGTCCAGTTATCGCCTTCATGAACATCAATAATATGCCGGGCAATTTGTTCTGTGATATTCATTTGTTTTAATTAGGAAGTATTCAGTCTTCTCTTACAATGCTTGAGGCACTTACGTCTGAAATCCATTTTTTTGAACAACTACGACAGGGTACTTGTTTTCAGGCGACTGCTTTTTCTGGGCGCTGGAAAGAGAAAAGCTGAAAAACAGATATTTTATCCGTAAATTCTCGGCGTATTCAAACCTAAGCTCCCGGGGATTAATTTAAAGCTTTAAAACATGAGAATCGCCTATTCACTTAAGCAAAAACTTAAGATTGCTATGTTACTCTTTTTTATAATGACTTGTTCCATACTTATTACAATTCTGGAGGAGAAAAGTGTAAAAAATATGAACGAGTCATTCATCTCCATGTACAATGACCGCTTGGTCCCTGCGCTTGATCTTTTTCATGTACTACAGAATATATATATGAAAAAGTCTTTTGTGGAGGACCTGCTCTATACCCGCAAAGATTTTAATGCCACACAAGTGCAAACACAGGTAGAACGGCTCAATGTGAAGATTGATTCGCTGATCAGGAAATATGAACAAACCACACTTGTGAAGCAGGAGAAGCAACAGTTGACCATACTCAAACAAAGACTTGTAAACTATCTTAAAACTGAAACTGACGTCATGAGGATGCTATTCAATGAAGAACATGGTCAAGCGCTGCAGCTCTACGAGCAATCGGGAAAAGACTTATCGCTCCAGATCATTGATAATATTTCCGTTCTTATGGATACACAGCGTCAAGTTGGCACGGAGCTTTTGAAAGACTCTGCTTTCGCTGTTTCGGGTACCAGATTGTATTCCACGCTACAAATTGCGCTTGCCATTATCATTGGAATATTGATTGTCGGCATACTCTTTACGTCGAATGTCGTAAACATTAAGAGCGACAAATACACTTTAAACTAGGTGAGCCGGGTGGTTTATCATACACGGACTACCTTCACAGGATGCTCTGGTCCTTTTTTCTCCCATTGAAGAGGTTATGACCTTAATAGGGAAATGTATTAATTACTACTGCACCCTGTTCACCCCATTGTTTAAGTGCAGGATCCATCATCGAACTAAAGCCACCATTGACTCTTAAGGATAGGAGCATAATGTTATACAAACCCACGCAACAAATCATAGTATAATTTAAACCTGCAGTGATGTAGGTGATATCCTAAACTAAAAGTCGTCCGACTCTTATTGGGAGCCGGACGACAATACAAATAAACTTAAAAGTTAAAATCGATTTATTTAATGCTTGGACGACAGGTTAGCAGCTTCTTCCGCAAACTGGGCATCAAACTCTTTCGGAGAGTTCTTATGCCAGTACGAGGCCAGTATTGACCCTGTCACATTCATCAATGGACCGAAGATCGCTGGTGCAAGCCCTACTGTGGCAATCTTGCCCATTTCTTTTGCGATTCCGGATGCAAGTCCTCCATTCTGCATACCAACTTCGATAGCCATGGTGCGGCAATCCCGTTCGTTCATCTTAAACAAGCGTCCCGACCAGTATCCGAACGTATATCCGCATAAGTTATGTATAAGAACGAGTAGCAATAGTGCAGGTCCAATGGTCAGTAAGCTGTCTCTTCCACTCGCTGTGATGATTACAATAATGAAAGCGATTCCTGCCATAGATACAAGCGGCATTGCAGAATCCAGCCATTTTGCTTTCCCGCTTAGGTAATGATTGAACAAAATCCCTGCTCCAATTGGTATAATCACCATTTTGAAAATCTCCCACATCATGGGAAGCACTTCAATTTTAATGAGTGCTCCGGCGAATAGGTTCATTAACACGGGTGTAAATAGTGGGGCCAACATTGTTGAGACGGCTGTTATCGTAATGGATAATGCGAGATTTGCCTTCGCCAAGTAGGAAATAACATTAGACGCCATTCCGTTTGGAGAACAACCTATTAATATCATACCTGCTGCAATTTCAGGAGCAAAGTCGAATACGCTCATCCCGAGTTGGGCCAATAAATATCCAAGTAAGGGCATGATCAGGAAGTGACTGAATACCCCGATAAACACACCTCTTGGGGTCTTTACAACACCGGCGAAGTCCTTAATGCTCATTGAGGTACCCATTCCGAACATGATAATCTGAATGAGTGGCGTAATCAGGTTTGAGAGTTTGTATCCGTTGACCGTCTGGAAGTATTCTGGATAGAACAAAGAACTCGTCACGGCGGCGAAAATTACGATGGTATAGGTAAATCCTTTAAGACGTTCAACTCCCCTAAAAGCGACCGCTAACGCAAGGAAAAATGCAATTGAGGGCGGTCCGACATTTTCTTTATTTCCCGTTACGATCATAACGAGCACAGCGAGGAGACACAATATCGCTACAGCTGCAGCGATCGAATAGGCATTTAATTTTTTCAAAATATTTGGTTTAATGATAAGAATTCAATTATTAATACAACTACCAGGTTCTTTTACTCATCATCTGATCAACCTCCGCTCTGGTCATTTTCCCTTCTTTTGGATGTGCAGCCAACCACTTGAGAAACTCATTCTTAAGTTCATCATTCCACTGGCTGTCTATTTGCCCGGTGCTAAAACGCCCTGTCTTAACCATCTCAAATCCAAACTTGTCTTTTAAAACGACGAACTCAGCTGTTTTAATTACCTGCTCTGCTAAATGTGCAGGAATGAACAGAACTCCTTCTCTTTCTGCGATCACAAGATCACCCGGCAGCACGGTGACCCCACCAATTCTAATTGGCGTATTTAGTCCCATCAACACCATTTCTTCTAAAAATGAAGGGTGGAAATCTCTTACGAAAGCATTAAAACCTTCTATTTTAGATACTTCTTTTAAGTCTCTCGCCGCGCCGTTGAAAATTACCCCGTTACCTGACTTCGCAAAGATGGAATTTGCAAGATTACCGCCCATCAGCGTGCCGGCTTCAATTTTACCGTATCCATCTGCGACATATACATCTCCTTTTGTCAACACGTCAATTGGCCAGGAATTCGTATTCCCTACGCGGCCTTCTTTACCCCCGCGGGCCATTATATTTTTTTGCACATCAGGCCGGCTCGGCATGAACTGTGCCGTTAATGCGCGTCCAATAACCGGAACATCATCATGAATCAACTTCCAATTTCCTTCAAACTGATTCGTATAGCCCTCATTTTTTAAGACTGTCCAGGCGTCATCAAGGCCAATATTCTTTGCACGCGCCAGCAAGTCGTCTGAGATTTTCGGGCGGCCATCCTTAAAGCGTTCTCCTTTCCATTCGGAGGTAAGGAATACCATTTCATCCCTGGAGATGGTCTGAGCAATTACAGGACTTTCTAGGATCAGACTTAAAGAAAATGCTGTCAACACAAACACTTTGAACTTCATATTATAATAGTTAATGTAAAAAATGAATAATTTTCCAATTCAATCGACAATATATCGGGTTCATTTGGATATTTCTAACAAAACAGACAAAAAAAGTAAATTATTTTAAAGCAAAGGCTATAAAATCACCTCCAGCCTTTTGACCTCTGCCGCCACCAGCAGCAATTACAACATATTGTTTCCCATTAACCTGATAGGTAACCGGCGTAGCGAAGCCTCCAGCAGGCAGTTGGTATTCCCAAACAACCTTCCCGGTTTTCTTATCGAAAGCGCGAATTCGTTCGTCTTTTGTCCCCGCTATAAATACCAGCCCACCGGCGGTGGAGATTGGTCCTCCATAGCTCTCAGTTCCCGTTATTGGAATTCCCTTCTTTGTCAATTCCGGAAACTCTCCAAGTGGTACCCGCCACAAATATTCACCTGTGTTCAGGTCAATGGCATTTAAGGTTCCCCAAGGTGGTTTAACTCCAGGATATCCATCCTGATCGGTCAATTTCTTCCATACACGATTTACATACCGCGGTTGAAAACCAAACTCTTTTTTCTTCTTTGCAGCTGCTGCCGGATCCTCGGCATGTTCATCTGAGGCAGCCGGCTTTTGCGCAGCACGTGGGTTCAATAAAAATCCTACGATAGCTTTACGGTCACTTTCTGAAATATGCTGGAAAGATGGCATCCTTCCACTTCCTGTTTTTACAACCGAAAGTATCTCCTCAGGGCTCCTTCTTTGACCAATCATGACCAAATTTGGAAACTGAGTTCCACTTCCTTTCCGGTCGGGCCCGTGGCAGGAAGCGCAGTTCGTCAGATAAAGTGCATTTCCATGTGAAACGGAAGCGATTTCTTTGTTTCTGCTCGCCGTATCAATCATTTGCAAAATCCATGGGTCATTGTTCGAATTCTGATAAAGGATACCATCCGGATCTATAGAGTTTCCTCCCCATTCCGCGCCGCCACTGTAACCGAAAAGTATAGTTCCCTTAGTACTCGGCGGAGTAAATTTATGATCTGAGCCAAATTCCAGGTATTGTTTCTTCACGAACTCGTGTGCCTCTGGCGATATGTTGGTGATATCCTCGGCAGTAAATTCCTGTTCAGAAAAAGGAAGTGGCTTCAGCGGGTACCGCTGTGTTGGATAAGGATGTTCTCCAGGAAGTGCTTTTGTTGGTACAGGCCTTTCTTCCACAGGAAACAAAGATGTCCCCTTATCGCGGTCCAGCACGTAAACCAACCCATCTTTTGTCGCTTGAACAACAACATCCACTTTCTTCCCATTGTGCGTCACCGTGGTCAGGTTCGGAGGTGTTGAGTGATCGCGATCCCAAAGGTCGTGATGTATGGTCTGATAGTACCACTTCATTTTTCCGGTTTCCGCTTCCAGCGCCATTATACTAGTCGCGAACAGATTGGCACCTTTGCGGTTGCCTCCATAGAAATCAGACGACGGAGAGCCCGTACCGAAAAATACCATGCCGCGTTTGTCGTCAACCACCAATCCGCTCCAGTTGTTTACTCCACCCACTTCTTTCCAGGCGTCTTTTGGCCAGGTCTCATATCCCACCTGCCCGGGTCTGGGGATCGTATGAAATACCCACTTCAATTTGCCGCTTGGAATGTCAAAAGCACGGATATAACCTGGGGCAGCGTCGCCAGATTCAGAAACACTCGAGCCGAGTACAATCGTATTTTTATACACCACACCAGGCGAGCTGGCCGTAACAGAAAGGTTATTTATGTCGTTATCCAGGCCTTCCTGAAGGCCTTCACGCAAATCAACCTTTCCATTTTTCCCAAAGCTGCCAACGAGCTTTCCGTTGTCTGCATTTACAGCATAAAGATTTGATCCAACGGTATAGAGTATTCTTCTGTCGTCCTTGTCTTCCCAATAAACCACGCCGCGGTTGGTATTAAATCTTTTCGAGTTTTCACCGGGCTCAAACTTCCATTTTTGTTCACCCGTTGCCGCATTGAGTGCAAACAGCTTGAGTTCACCAGAGGTTCCGTAAAGTACCCCATTAACTACAATAGGCTGGCATTGAATGGCGATGGCTTTCTGTGGTGTAGAATCGTTTGGATTCGGCGGGTCTACAGTGCTGTAAGTCCAGGCTACTTGTAGCTGGTTAACATTGCTGAGGTTGATCTGATCCAGAGTCGAATAGCGGTTCCCGGCGGAATTTCCACCGTACTTGGGCCAGTCGGTATAATTGCCGGCCGCGGGCTTATTAGATCTTGTACAACTCACCATTAAAAAAAGACCGGCAATTAATGGAAAAGAGAGTTTATTCATTAGTTCTTTGTATTTAATGTTTTAAAGTTTTTGTTGAGTATCAAGTTTTAGAACTTGACCATTACAGATGCTTTTGCACCTCAAAACTGCGGCTTGCCGTTACATAGATACTGGTTATGAAGCAAAAGCAGCCTCATAACCAGTTCTGTGACGCTACGGCTTTTACCCCGTATTCCGTACGCGAAACGCGTTTAACCTATGCGCGATTTTTTAATGTCCTCTTTTCAAATATGCCTCTAGTTGCTCCGGAGTAATTGTTGTCTTCTTAGGATATTTTGAAAACCATGTTCTGAATTCGGCTTTGATGGTATCGTTCCAGTCGCCGTGGATTTGGCCAGAAGGATATTTACCCTGTTGTAATAGTATCCTCTCGAATTCATCTCTCAAACCAGTTAATTCAGATGCAGAAACCAATCCCTCTACAAGGTGTGCCGGAATAAACACAACGCCGTAATCATTTGCAAAAACCACGTCACCAGGGAAAACGGTAACCTCATCTATCCGGATCGGCGCATTGATCGAGGTGGGGGTCATATCCTTGATGTAGGAAGGATCATCTCCTTTCACCCAGGCATTGAAGCCTTCGGTGTCCTTCAGTTCTTGCATATCCCGGATTGAACCGTTAAAAATAACGCCTTTTCCTGTTTTTCCGTAGATGGCATTACCTAAGCTGGACCCGATCAACGTGCCGTCTTTTTCCTTACCATAGCCATCCGCAACATAGATATCTCCTTTAGTCAGGATATCAATTGGCCAGATGTTTATTCCGCCCTTTTGAGATCGGCCTTCCGCCTTTCCCTGAGCTTTTACCAAACTATCTAAATCAGGACGGGAAGGCATAAACTGCGCAGTTACAACGCGTCCAACCATAGTCTGTCCAGGCTTAAGAATTTTCCAGTTCTTGGCAACCTGATTTCGGTAACCTTTGCCACCAGCCATGTAGCCCCAGATCTGTTCCAAAGTACAGTTTTGTAAACGTTCGAGAACCAGGTCAGAAACTTTAGGCCGGCCGTCAGGCGTACGTTCACCTTTCCATTGGGAAGTTAACGCTTTCACATATTCAGGTGTTGAACCAACGCGCTGTGCGTATGTAAAGAGACTGCCAGATGTTAGGGCGAGGAGTAGGAATAGTGTTTTTTTCATGTTAAAGGAGCTTAATACAAGTTATATATTTGGTTAATGTTAAACTTTTTTGGTGGCGCTGTTCTTTACAACAGCTTCGGCGAGTCCACGCATGTAACCGATCGCAAACAGATTACCAAGCGTCATGTATCCCGGTCTTGTATTTTCTTCACCAGCCATGGTAGGCACGTGATCCGGGCGTATCGCACCTTTAAAACGGATGTCGTAATACGCTTTCATCGACTCATACATGTCAATCTGCCCTTCATCATGAAAAGTTTCGGTGAATTTTGTACTTGGCAGCACGCCACTTAAATCCTGAACATTACGGAAGTGAACAAAATGGATCTTTCCGGCTTTGCCCCATCTTCTGATCAAAGCAGGGATATCCGTTCCCATCAGTGCGAAATTTCCCTGACACATGGTCACGCCGCTAAAATCACTCGGCATAATTTTAAGCATCCTGTCAAAATTCTCAACCGTATTCATAATCCGGGAAATTCCTTGTATGTTATGAACCTGAGGGTCATCCGGATGAAGCGCAAGCTTCATCTCAATTTTCTCCGCTTCCGGTACTACAGCACGGAGAAAGTATTCCAGGTTCTTCCACATTGTTTCTTTCGAAACTTCCCCATACTTTGTTAAGGGCTTGTCTTTGATATCATTATAGTCAAACGCCGTTACCAATGCACCACCTCTCGCAGGGCGATCCATTGTGGTTCTTGCCCAGCTAATCACCGGCATCCAGTTGTAGCAGATCACATCAACGCCAGCTCTCTTCAGGTTCTTCATGAAGGTGATGAAATTTGCAATCTCTTCATCTCTGCCTTCCAGACCCAGTTTGGTCTTTTCACCCAGTGAAGGAGGGCCTTCGACGACGTTGTAATTTAGTCCTACCTTTTTCCAGGCGTCTTTCACCGCCACGATCGCCTTATAGTCCCAGGGATTTACATCATTCAAACCAACCATCCTCGGATTTATTCCCGCAACGGCGCCAAGCGCATTCATCTGCTTGGCGAGTTCAATCAGCTGTCTGCTTGGCTCGATTCCTGCAAAGTAAGCGGTACTCATTTCCATCCCGGCATCCTGCGCCATCCCGTTCAATTCGTAGCTGGAACTAAAATTCTCTATTAAAGGGCTTGCTGCGGCAGCCCCTATGCCTCCTATAGAAAGTGCTGCTGCAAAAGCAGCACTTTTCTTCATAAAATCTCTTCTATTATTTTGCATAATACTTGAATTAAAAATCAAATGTTAATTGGCCTTATTTGTCCCACCACACCGGCGTGGTATACAGATCCGGACCCTGACTGGCTACTGCCTGGTCATAGTTTGCTTTGTTTAAAGTAGCTTCAGATACGGGGTAGCGTAAACGTAGCATGTGCGTTCCACCTGTAAAATTACCTGGATAATTCGGTGGTGTAAGCACGGGATATCCAGTCCTGCGCCAGGTTGAGAAAGCTTCGAAGTTGTCGAAATACATGTAATGACTTAACCAAAACTGTGTATAGATTTGCTCCATTTGAGCATCGAAGCTTCCACCAGGAAGCGGGTTTGCACTAATATAAGTAATTATTTCGCCTTGTGGAATAACCACTCCTCCAGGCCACAAAGTTGTAGATTGCATACTCGCAGTTATTGCGGCATTGTAGTGTTCAGTAGCCGTTCCAGGACCCCAACCCCTTAATGCAGCTTCAGCCAGCAGGAACTCCACTTCAGAATAGCTCTGAATAACGGTAGGTGCATTTAAACTTCCAACCGTTCCAGTGTTCGGTTCTGAGAATTCAACAAGCATGTTATTTGTGAAATTTGGAATAGCTTCCTTAATGGAATTTGCGTCATAGCCATTCGGCAAGCCCTTCTGCAAAGCAGGATTCGTCGTAGTTGGTAATTTCGCGGCTTGTTGTGCAAGAATGTTACCTTCCCAAAGGGTTGCGTAAAATGGCAAACGCGGATCATTTCTCAACTTCAATGCATCGATTAATGTTCTGCTGAGTTTAACAGGACCTTTTCCCGCATTAGATTCCGGTAGACTCTCTCTTTTGAGCTCAAAGGAATCCCAATTCTGCGTATTCCCATTGCCTGCAACGTGGTCGACTTTGGCGATGTCAGCATTGCTCTTCATGACCCCACCGGCAATAGCCTTCTCTACCCACTGTCTCGATAATGCAGCATCCACGTTGCTTAATCGCATTCCGAGGCGTAACATAAGGGAGTACCCAAATGTCTTCCATTTTGGGATGCTTCCCTGATATAAGACATCATTAATCCCATAAGAAGGTTTGGAAGCGTCCAGCTGACCAATAGAAGTCTCCAGTTGGTCCAGCATCTTTGGATAAATTTCTGACTGCTTGTCGTATTTGGGCTTATATATGCCGCTAATAAATCCCTGACCCGCCTCGGTGTACGGCACATCACCATAGATGTCTGTTGCACGGTGTAAGGTGAACACACGCCAGATGTTCGCGATTGCATATTGATTGATCATCTCCGGATTTCCCTCGGTTGAGGCAATTACCTGTTGCAACGGTTTTAAATGTGTATTGTAGATGGTTTCAAAGAGATCGCCAAATTGATTGTTCTCAAAGTTCTTATCACCGCTCCAGTTGGTCCCAAGTGCAGCCATATACTGCATGGTACCTGCAAAATATTTAATGTTCGTCCGGTTCCGGTCAGGTGTACCTGTACCAGCGGTACGTATAACACTGGTGGTAAACAAACCACCTACCTGAGGCTCCGTATAGGCGTTTGGATTCTTATTCATTTCCTCGAAACCTTTATCGCAGGAAGACAGAAATATTACAGATACCAGCCCTGTCTTAAGAACTGTTCCTGATAATTTTCGTGTTATATTAATCATAATAGAAAGTTTAATGTTGAGTAAGTGTGTTTTCTAGAATCTTACAGATAGGTTTAAGCCGTAGCTTCTAACCGTCGGTAAGCCGAAGTTCTCCAGTCCCTGTGCATTTCCGCTGTTGTAGCTTGCTTCAGGATCTATGTTCTTTGCACTGTTGTATAACAGGAAAAGGTTACGTGCAACTACAGAAATGTTCACCGATTGAAACGGCGTTTTAGTTAGCATGCTGCTTGGCAAAGAATACCCCATCGTAATAGACCTAAGTTTAATAAAGTCTGCACTGGTTACAAATTCGTCCGTCAAAGTAGCCCAGACTGTAGAGTAGTACGTTTGTGCGTCAACTGTTCCGGAGTAAGGCAAACCATCCTGACCGACGCCTGAAACAGGTACACCAGTCTCACGTACATTGTTTGCAATGGTACGTTTATCCAGTCCGAACTGCGTACCGTACGCGCTTGTTGCTGAATATACGCTCGCACCAAACTTACCATCGACCAACACACTCAGGTTGAAGTTCTTGTACCTGAAATCGTTGCTAATACCCATTGTGACTGGTGGAACTCCTTTACCCAACACTTCTACTGGACCTTGTACAGGTATCCCGGTAGCCCTGTTGTAGATAATTTGGCCATCTGCATTCCTGGCAGCCCGGTTACCGGCTATCATTCCAAACGGCTGACCTTCGAAGTGGAATACGCCACCATTAAGCGTTCTTGTGGTTGCATCCGGGAGTTGAATGGATGGTAAACCTTCGGCTATTCGTAAAACGGTGTTTTTATTGTAAGCTAAGTTATAGGACAGATCCCAATTGAAATCAGATCTGTTAACGAGTTTGCCTGTTAACAATAATTCGATACCGCGATTTTGTATCTTTCCAACGTTCAAGGCAACTAGAGAGAAACCCGTTGAACTCGGAACGGATGCATTGACAATATCATCGGTTGTGGTTCTATCGTATACCGTCACATCAAAACCGATACGGTTGTCAAACATCCTGCCTTCAATACCAGCTTCAGTAGTTGTCGAAGTGTAAGGCTTCAGCTTGTTCGGAATCGTTGTGGAATTGATTGACTGCAATGTTGCACCTGTCATGTATAGCTGTGATGAATTGGTGTAAGTCAAATCAAGATCATACGCGTTTGGCGCACCACCACCAACTTGTGCCCATGCAGCTCTAGCCTTTAGAAAGTTAAGCCAGCTCGGCTTACCTTTCCATGCTTCCGAAGCCACAAAGCTCAAACCAACTGACGGATAGAGGAGACTATTGTCGGAGATGTCCAAGGTAGAAAACCAGTCTTGTCGTGCAGAAGCTGTTAAGTAAAGATAATTTTTGTAGCCAATATCCGCAGACGCAAATAAAGAATTAATTGCCATCTGGCTATAGCCAAGGTTGAATGTTTGTGCACTTCCATTCCCGATGAAGTATTGGAATGGAACATTAAACTGTCCACTTGCCAATGCTATTCCCTTCGCAGTTCTTTTCATCTGGTTACCGCCAGCAAGTGCGTTTATCGAGAAATCACCGAAAGTCTTGTTGAATCCCAGGATCGCCTCTGCATTCACCTCCTGCCTAAAGTTCTGGTTCGTATTCATTTGTCCCCTGTTGTTATAGGCCGTGCCAGTTGGCTCGGATATATCATAAGCATCGAAATTAAACTGGTCGATACCTACCCGGGCGCGGGCATAAAGGAAATCCGTGAAGTTGTACCGGGTAGAAAATGAACCTATAAAGCGCTTACGGGTATCACCATTGGTCATTTTGTTCACGGCAAAATAAGGATTTGTTGCATAGATATAATCACTCCATACAAACTCATTCCCGTTTTCTGCATATCCAGGAGCCAGTGTACGCACGTCAATGCTGTTGGCGATAATCTGTGTACCAGCATTTGGATTCTTGTTAAAATCCGCCGTAAACGGCCTGTTCTTGTTGTCCTCAACACTATACTGCGCTTTTCCTTCAAAAAGGATCTTTTTTGCAAGTGTACCGTTAGCACTCAGGTTAAAGGATTTGATATTAAGCGAGTTGTTTGGTACGATACCTTTATTGCTGATGTTCGCACCAGAGAAACGAAAGTTAGCCACTTCAGTCCCGCCACTCAAGGCCAGTGTATTGCTGAACGTCGTACCTGTATTGTAGAAATTTTTAATATTGTCTTTCTGTGCAACATAAGGTCTTGCCTGCCCGTCCGGCTGTATCACGTCCGATCCATCCAGTTTAGCACCCCAGGACATCCGGCCATTGGCAATGGCTTCTGCAGCAGAAGTAGGCTTTTGCCCACGCGTACCAGCACCATACTCATATTGCCAGTCCAGCAGGTTTTTAGGTGTCTCCATGGTAAAGGTCGTATTGTACTCGACGCCAAGACCTTTCTGAGCAGAACCGGATTTAGTCGTGATCAGAATCACGCCGTTCGCAGCCCTTGATCCATATAATGCTGCAGCGGTACCGCCTTTCAACACAGACATAGATTCAATATCATCCGGGTTAATACTCGATAATCCATTACCGCGGTCAACCCCACCATAGGTAGTAGCAGAACCCTGGTTGGAGTTATCAATCGGCACGCCATTCACCACAACAAGCGGCTGGTTGTCACCATTCAACGACCCATTACCCCGGATCACAATACGGCTTGATCCACCCGGCCCGGTAGCGGTACCACTGGCATTTAAACCGGCAACCCGGCCAGTCAGCGCATTTCCTAAGTTTATCTCTCTTGCTTTAGTCAGGCTTTCTCCGGCAACTTCAGTCACTGCATACGTCAGCGCTTTTCTCTCGCGCTTGATGCCCAAAGCGGTAACGACAACCTCACTCAAGGCATTTGATTCTTCAGCAAGCTTCACATCCACATTGCGTCTTCCTGCAATAAGGACTTCTTGCGAGTTGAAACCGATATAACTAAACACAAGCGTTCCATTTGGATCACTTACCGTCAAAGAATATCTTCCGTCGTTATTTGTGGTTGTCGCAGTAGTTGTGCCTTTGAGCTTAATGCTTACACCAGGCAGTGGAGCGCCTTGCGCGTCGGTAACAACACCCGTAACAGCAGTCTGCTGAAATACATTTTTCAGGGCATCGCTATGAACGAGATTTAAACCTTCGTTTATTGAATATCTTTCCGAAATATTGTTTGTGAGGGAACTGCGCTTCGTGGTTTCACTGCTATGGTTGAAACTGTTACGATTCAGGTTTTTAGCGCTTGCTTCAGCAACTGAGGCAAACATAAAGACACCAATAAGCTTCAAGGTAAGGGCGGCTTTCGAACGCTCAATACTCCCCATAGCTAACGCTTGGCAATAATTTTTCATACAGGTAAATTTGGTTAATGTAGTGTGCAACTAATCTGATTAGAGAACGTGATGATGAAGATCAAAACACGATTCTTCAGCCGATGGGACCGGGCTCAGACGGTCCGATAAATGGATTTAGTTCTTGTCGTTCATGGTTCAGTTTGTGTTTATAAATGGTTAATTATACAGTCCGCTTGCTATTGTCGTAGGCGCCTCAAACGCTCCAGTACAGGCATGTTCATCCCCGTAATTGATGTTCAAGACCAAGAGCCCCCTGGAACAATATCATTTCTTCAGCAAACTATTAATTAAACTTTAGAGTAACAAACGATGCTTTGTAACAACTCTACTATGTACATGTATTTGATAGAAATTAAGCATAAAATGCTAAAAACGTATCAGTAGGTAGACGCTAATCATTCAGCAACTTCGCGAAGAACGGCTTGAGCTGCTCCGCAAGAATCCGGTGATCATTTACGTCCGGATGTCCGCTGCAGCCATGCGGATCCATAGGCTCAAAGAAGAATGTCACAACTGGCTTGTCTGCGGGAAAAAGTGTATCTATTTTCCCTTTTATAGTTGTCAAACTATTCTGAAGAAGCTCCCTTGAGGCGCCCTTCACCATCGGGCTGCTCAGCAACGCGATTTGTGCGTCAGGATATTTGGATTTTACAAGCTGTACAAACTTGACATAACTGTCGATAAATGCGGTGGCATCAAACGCTTTTCGCGGTTTCTTGCCGTCACCGTTGCTCAGGTCATTCGTGCCCAAAGCAATGCTGACGATCTTAGGACGGTAAGTTTTGAAATTCCACATTCTTGTTCCTTTTTCCTGGAAATCGAGCTTTTCAAAAACCTGAGGCATCGACGGTCCATCACTGTTCCAGTTCCGATAAGCGCCAATGCCGCTAACGCTTGTTAGCATAAAGTTGACATTTAAACTCCTGCCCAGACGTGGTCCATAAGCCATATATGCATTGTGCTGATCATGGTAGACACCCGTGCCGCAGGGTACTTCCGAAGGGTCTGCCGCAGCTCCGCAGGTAATGCTATTTCCGATGAACTCTATCAATGGCGCAACGGGGTTCGCCAGCGTACGGGCATTTTTTGCGACAACTTTCGTGATCATGATCGGCCCGGTATGTGCCTCTGTAGCTTTGTATATGCGCAGGGTATGTTTACCCGGTCCTGTTGCACTAATGGTAACGGGTGCATCTGAGTCTCCGGAAATCCGGATTCTCTTCTGATAAACACCATCAAGTTCGTATTGAAGATAGTTATGGCTCTTCTTATCCGGAACAGAGGCATATACCAGGCATTCACGACCGTCAAATCCAATCCCGAAGTTCACTGCCGAACCAACCAGTTCCAATTGTTTCTGATCATTTACCGCTGCCCTGCCGTAAGGGCGTAGTTCAGGAGCAGCAATGGTTTTCATCTGACTGTAACCCGCCGTTGACAGGCCGAAAATAAAGAGGAAGGTAATGGTAAGTTTCATATGTATCAGTTTATAAAAATAATTTTCAGGCATTAAGCGACGCTACTCCTCAAGGTAATCAAGGTCTTTTGAAAAGGTCTCCTGCATATTGCTTAATGCCCAGAACGCTACAACAAGGCTGAACACCGCAACAATAATCCCGGCATTGATCAGCGAACCATGTAAAAGGTCCTTAAGGTAGAGCAGAATTAACGATAATGGAACAACAGAACCACGTACAAAATTCGGAACCGTAGTGGTCACCGTTGCGCGCAAGTTCGTTCCAAATTGCTCGGTAGCAATGGTCATAAAGATCACCCAGTACCCTACGGAGAAACCGAGCACCGTACACACGGCATAAAATGCCGTCAGACTTAGATCATGCGAAAAGAAGTAAGCAGAAATGGTTAGGGCAGACAAACCAAGATAAATGTAGACAACTTTAATCCTGCTCTTCAGGTATTGGCTGAGCAGCCCGCTTGCAATATCGCCAAACACAAGTCCGGCATAACAACAGGCAACAGCTGCACCTGCATTTACCTCTCCCTTTACCCCAAGAACCTTACCGAACTCCGGTGAAAGCGTGATCAGGATCCCAACAACAAACCACAGCGGGATACCGATAATGATACAACGCATGTATTTGACGAATCTTTCCCGGTTGAACAAGGAAAGAAAATCACCTTTACGGACTTCAGTGTCCTTCATTTTCCCGAACATTCCAGACTCCGCCACACTGATGCGCAGGACAAGTAAGGAAAGACCAAGCGCCCCACCAATAAAAAAACAAGTACGCCAGTCGAAATACTGGGCGGTGAAATATCCAACAACGGCTCCGGTGATGCCTACAGATGCGATAATTGTAGTCGCGTATCCCCGCTTCTCCTTCGGCATAATCTCAGCAACCAGCGTAATGCCGGCGCCGAGTTCACCTGCAAGTCCAAAGCCAGCAACAAAGCGCCACAAGGCATACGTTTCGATCGAATGGACAAAGCCATTCGCAATGTTGGCGAAAGAGTACAGGAATATAGATCCAAAAAGGACGTACAAACGCCCTTTCTTGTCCCCCAAAATCCCCCATACTATTCCGCCAACCAACAGACCGATCATCTGCATGTTCAGTAAAAAGATACCACCTTCGGTAACCTGCTGATCTGTTAAACCCAGGTCGCGCAAACTCGGAATGCGTACAATACTAAATAGTAAAAGATCGTAGATGTCAACAAAATAACCCAAAGAAGCGACCAGCACCGCAGCGCTTAAAAGGTTTGTATGTAATGTTTTATTCTCTGTGACGTTCAAGGTGGACGGGTCTGTTGCCATTTTGGGGTTAAGTTGTCATCCAAGATAAAAACTATCTCCCGAAAAAAAAATCCAATTCACGTTACCCCTATGGCCGGATGATCGTACCATCTGTCTTTCTTACCTGCCAGTTGGACTTCGTTCCTATCGGATATTTCGCTGCTTCCTTTTCATCAATATCAACGCCTAGTCCCGGAACTTCATTAACAGACATATAACCCTTGCTCATGGTCGGACATCCTGAAAAAACCGCCTGGGTCTTATCAGAGAAGGAGACTGCCTCCTGTATTCCAAAATTCCATACCGCAAGGTCCATATGGGCCTGCGCAGCATGCCCAACCGGGGAAACATCACCTGGTCCATGCCATGCAGTTTTTACATTGAACCACTCGCCTAAGCGTGCAACTTTCATGGCCGGCGTAATGCCCCCGATCTGAGAGACATGACAACGTATGTAGTCAAACAACTGCTCTGCCATGGGCTCCAGAAACTCATTGTTGTTGTTAAACAACTCCCCCATGGCGATCGGAACGGAAGTACTCGCACGCAGCTGCTTAAACCACCCCATATTTTCCGGAGAGAATGGATCTTCAATGAAAAACGGCCGGTATTCTTCGACCCGTTTGCACATATTGATCACATCCATCGGCTGCGACCGTTCATGTACATCATGCAACAGCTCAACTTCTTCACCACAGGCTTTCCTCACGGTCTCAAACATCTTGGGTACAGACTTGATGTAGGCTTGCTCATTCATGTAGTTGTCGCTCTCTGAAGCAAAACCTGCCGCCTTGAAATCTGGCTTGTCCTGCACTGCCCCGACAGAACCGTAGCCCCCCTGCTGAATCCTGATGTGCCGGAAGCCCTGGCCCATGAACTTCTGCACACTCTCCGCCACCGCCTCTGGCGTGTTGCCGCCGGCATGGGTATAACAGGGGATCGCAAACCTGGACTTACCACCCAACAACTGGTACACCGGCATCTTTGCGCGTTTCCCTTTGATGTCCCATAGCGCCTGGTCCAATCCGCTCAGGGCATTGTTCAGCACCGGGCCGTTCCGCCAGTAGGAACTTACATAAAAGGACTGCCACATGTCTTCAATGTTATCAACATCCTTACCCACACAGAAATCATGCATATAGCTGTTGATCGCCGTCACAACGGCGGCAGCCCGCTGGGTGAATGTTGCACAGCCCAGCCCATACAGCCCGGGTTCCGTGGTTTCTACCCGGACAACAATCAGATTGGAACCCTGGGGCGCAGTTGCAATTGCCTTGACACTCTTTATCTTCACAGGTGCCAATCCCCGGGCGTATCCTGGTGTTTCATATACTTCCGCATTTGCCCGCGGCGTCCCAAATAGCCCAAGAATTCCGGCTGTGGAGCCTACGGCAAGCATTTTCATCGCATTCCGACGGTTATAGTCGGTTGTTTTTTCAACTCTTTTCATGGATATACATTTTTTTAGAATTGTGTGTGATCTTAGCGTTACTATGGACGGATAACCGTTCCATCCCGTTTTCTCACGATCCATCCGCCCCTGCCGGATTTGATCGGATATTTCGCGGCCTCTTTCTCATTGATGTCTACACCCAGGCCAGGTTGGTCATTGATATTAACATATCCTTTTCCAATGCTTGGACATCCTGGAAATACCTCCTTAAGCTTGTCTGTAAAGTTGCCCCCGCCAACTTCCTGCAACCCAAAGTTCCATATGGCCAGATCAACATGGCAGTTTGCCGCATGTCCAACCGGAGAGGTGTCTGACGGGCCATGCCAGATGGTGCGTACGTTAAACCACTCGCCAAGACGCGCAATTTTCATCGCCTGCGTAATACCGCCAATCTGAGAGATGTGGCAGCGGATGTAATCAAACCATTTTTTCACCATAGGCTCGCGGAACTCATTGATGTTATTGAACAATTCACCCATCGCAATAGGCACCGTTGTGGTCTGCCGCAATTGCTTGAACCAACCCATATTTTCCGGAGAGAAAGGATCCTCGAGAAACAGCGGACGGTAATCTTCCAGCTTTTTGATCATGTTGATCGCGTCCATAGGTTCCAGCCGTTCATGTATGTCATGGCATAGTTCCACGTCATCACCACACTTCTTCCTGACAAAATCAAACAGCTTAGGCACGGAGTCTATATAGGACTGCTGATCCATAAAGCCATCATTAGCCGCCCCATATTTGGCATCTTTAAAATCGGGTTGCTGCGCAAGCTGTGTCGCACCATACAGCCCTTGCTGAATGCGTATGTGTTTGTAACCTTCTGACATAAGCCGCTGCACATTGTCCGCAACGCCCTCGGCAGTCTTTGCGTCTGCGTGGACGTAACACGGAATTGAGAAGCGCGCCTTACCACCCAGGAGCTGATACACCGGCATATTTGCCCGCTTTCCTTTGATATCCCATAAGGCCTGATCCATCCCGCTCAGGGCGTTGTTCAGCACCGGTCCGTTCCTCCAATACGAACTTACATAGAACGATTGCCACATATCTTCAATGTTATCCACATCTTTTCCAACACAAAAGTCATTTAGATAGCCATTGATGGCAGTAACTACCGCCGCTGCACGTTGGGTGAAGGTTGCACAGCCCAGGCCATACAGGCCCGGCTCTGTTGTCTCAATCTTGACAACAATGAGATTGGGACCGGAAGGCGCTGTGGCAATGGCCTTAACACTTCTGATCCGTACAGGTGCGACGGCTTTTGCGTAGTCGGGCTGGGATGCCGGCCGGATTGATGCACTTAAATCTGAGACATTTCCAAAGGTGCCCGCCATTCCGGCAGCGGAGGCCAATCCCAGCGTTTTCAACAGATTACGCCGGTCGCTGTTAAATTGATTCTTTTCTTCTTTCATGATTGCTTTTTATCAGGGTATACTTGGGATACAATTCAGTTGCGGTCTCCATCCGACACGCTCCAACTTAGGCTCTCGGCACCTTCACCGCCTGCCGGGCTACCATGCGCCACTTTTCCGCAGCTTTCTGCCATACTTGCATAACCTTTAAACTTACCGTTCCAGGTTCTTTCCCAAGGTCATGCGTATGCGCAAACAGTAAATGAACTACAACAGCGACGTCGTTCTCTATTTTTATCTCCTGCTCGCTGAGCTCAATGCTTAAAAAGTTGTATTTACCGGATACCAACGATTCCACGCAGGTGTCACGGTCTTCAACAAGGCCACTGGAGTGACCATAAGTCAGAATTTCTGACGTCAATTCTTGAAGTGTCGACCGGTCGGGATCAACCATCATCGCCCGGAACAACGCTACCGCTTCTGTAACTTCAACTTCTAAACCCCGTTGACCGGTGGTGTAATTTGTATTCATGCTGCTATATATTATGTTTAACCAACTTATTCATCAACTTCATTTTCAATTTAAATCCTTTAAGGTAACTGGCTTTGCACGCCGCGTGAGAAAATATATGATCGTCCACGCCACCAAATAGGTAAGGCCACAAATCGTGAACAGGAACTTATATCCACCCGGCAGGTTACCCGCACTTTTGTAGCTATCCAGTAAACTCCCCACCAGCATTGGAAAAAGAATGCCTCCAACTGCACCTGCCATACCCCCGATACCGACGACAGAACTCACCGCTTCCGTAGGGAACATGTCCGAAGCCAGTGTAAAGACGTTTGTTGCCCAGGCCTGATGCAAGGCAACAGCGAAACTGATCAGCAGTACAGCGACCCATACATCGGTCGCAAACTGCACCAAAATAACGGATAACTCCAGCACTGCAAAAATTAACAGCACCGTTCTTCTTGCTTTCAGCGTTTCCCATCCTTTCTTGATCAGCCAGGATGAAAAATAGCCACCAGCAATACTCCCAACCGTCGTCGCCGCGTAGATGATCATCAGCGGCAAACTTGGTTTAGTCAGATCAAGGTGGAAGCTGGATGCAAAGTATGACGGCAGCCAGAAGAGGAAAAACCAGTAAATCGGATCAATAAGCCCCTTTCCTGTGATGAATGCCCAGGTTTGCGGCAACAAAAACAATTTCTTCCACTTTACAGAATACTGGTCCGCAGCATCTTTTTTCTCCAGCTCCTGTCCGCTCACAATGTAATTGTGCTCTTCTTCGGAAAGCCTCTTCTGCCTGGACGGTATGTCATAAAAGATCCACCAGAAGATAAGCCAGACAAAGCCCAATGCCCCGGTAATCCAAAATACCTCCTGCCAGCCATAGTGACTTAATATTGCCGGAACGATAAGCAGGGCGGCAACAACACCGACACTGGTTCCTGCATTGAAAATTCCCGTTGCAAGCGCGCGCTCCTTCTTTGGAAACCACTCCGCAACGGTCTTCATTGCCGCGGGATAGTTCCCTGCTTCACCCAATCCGAGTCCAACCCGTGCAACGCCAAACCCAAAGGCGCTCCTGGCGATCGCATGCAGCATGCTGGCAAGGCTCCAGATCACCACCGTGATGGAATAGCCGAGTTTCGTACCAACTTTATCGATGATCTTCCCAAATGCAAGTAGTCCGATCGCGTAAGCTGCAGTAAATGCCATCACGATATACGCGAAGTCGGTTTCTGACCAGTTAAATTCAGTTTCCAGGGTAGGCTTCAACAATCCAATAATCTGGCGGTCTAAATAGTTGATGGTTGTTGCGGTAAATAAAAGAACGACAATAATCCAGCGGTAGCTTCTAAAGGTCGATTTCGGCATAGTTGAATAAAGATTATAAGGTTAAATGCATTTAATTATTGATTACCGGAACTTGCCGCGAGTTTTTCAACAAAGCGCCCGAAATGTTCCTTAAGCCCAGCCCAGTTCTTATCCTGAATAAGCTTCTTTGGGAATAGCTGTCCTCCAATACCATATCCGTCCGCTCCTGCTTCACGGAACTGACCAATGTTTTCCAGGTTAACACCTCCGGTCGGTACGAGCTTAATCTGGTTCAAAGGTGCTTTAACATCCTTAAGGTAGTCAGGTCCCAAGGCGGTCGCGGGGTATACCTTAACCATTGATGCGCCAAGTGACCAGGCTCTATAGATTTCCGTTGGTGTATAGGCACCGGGAAATATTGGCACTCCCGTGCTCACGCACTTTTTAATTACTTTAGGTACGACCACAGGGGTCACGATAAACTGTGCGCCGAGTTTTAAGGCCCGCTTTAGGTCCTCCTTATTGCACACCGTACCCGCCCCAATGTTGAGCTCCGGAAAATGATCAAGTGCATACTTGAGGAGCTCGTCCACACCAGCTGTGTTCATGGTAATCTCCAGCGTGGTCAGCCCTGCCTCCTGAAACAACGGTAAGATTTCCCGTACATCTTCAAGTGGAATATTTCTGATGATCCCGATTAATGGCACCTTATTAAACAACGCCCAGGAGAATGATTTTTCACTCATAATTGTGTGCTTTTATAGATTCAAATATTTTAATTTGTCCGGCTACAGCGGCACGGTCAATCAGTGCTGCCGGAATGGTAGTCGTACGTTCTGTTAAGTTAAGTGCATCCAGGGCAATTTTATAATGTTCAAAGAGATTACTGCCGCTACATAAAATCAATTGCCGCGATGCCTGCTCGTGGAGGCCCTTCAATTCCGCTCCGATCAATAAGCCACTGAGGTAAAAGAAATTCTGTTCCTTGTTCAATGTCCCGAAGAGCTCGTTGGTTCGTACAGAAAAAAGGCTGCTTAAGATATTGCTGGATACGGATCCTTGAACACCAGCTTTAAAGGCAGCTACGTTGTCGTCAGAAAATGCAGATACATGCGTTTGATCTACCGAGTTTTTCAAAACGCTTGCATTGGCCATCAGACTAAAAATCTCTCCCGTCATAAAAGTTTGTAAATCTATCAGCTGATTGCTGCTGACATACAGGTGCTTGGAATGCGTTCCAGGAAAAATCAAGATCGCATTTTCTGCAGCTGTGGATTTGTCCAGCAGGCTCAACAAGCCCACCAGCTGTGTTTCCTCACCCCGCATCACATCCTGCTCTGCTCTGACACCTGAAACCAGTGTGATGCTGTTTGGAAATAACTCGTCCGCCGGAAAAAATCGATACCTGGCTGCACTCCCGTCAACGGGAAAGGGAAGTGCCGCGTATGGAACATCATCCATCCCCAGTGAGGAAGAAGCCATTCCTGATATAATGATGGGAACATCTGCTAGATTTAAATCCATTTTATTGGACAGCGTCGTGATAGCCTCCCCAAGTTTAGCCTTGAAAAACTGCAGCTTGTCCACCTTCCGGCGTTCACCATCTTTCTTCCAGTTGTCGTACGTATTTGCAATCCCCTCTCCAGAAAGCACCTCTTCCACCACATCGTGGTTATCTGTATTTATTAACCTCAACCGGAAAGACGTCGTGCCCCAGTCGCAACCAAATAAATATTTCGTATTCATGCCTGCTCTTAAAAGGTTACCAGTTGTGAAAAGCACCGTCCGGGCTTTCCAGAAACGGGTGCGGGTACTTTGTACCGGATGTAATTTCCATAATAAACGTCGCTTTCTTCGGATCGAACTTCACACCCAGACCCGGGGAAGGGTTCAGATAGAGCTTTCCATTCTTGAAATTTATAAAATCTTCATTAAAGTATGGCGGAAGCTCCGGAGCACCGCCAACCAGCTCAATCATACAGCGCGTCGGACTGCTCGATCCGAGAACATGGACCAGAGCGGCAGTCGATAAAGGCCCGGTAAAATGTGGAATCATGCCGACATAATGCGTTTCACACATGGAAGCTATTTTCTTAAATTCTGAGACCCCTCCTGTGTTCGGCAAGGTCACGCGGGTATAATCAATGAGACGGCCTTCTATCAACTCGTTGATATCCCAGCGGTCCCCAAACTGCTCACCTACCGCAATGGGAACCTTAACAAGTGACCGCAATGTTTTGTACACCGCCGGATTTTCCGATCTCAGCGGATCTTCAACAAAATACGGCTCGAGATCTTCGATCGCACTACAGATCTTGATGGCTTCGGGCGTATCGAAACGGGTATGCAAATCTAGTGCCCACCTCCCGCCACCGCCTACTGCAGCATCAATTCTTTTGCAAAATTCAATCGTCTTTTTGATATTGTCATAGAACTCAAACCTTTCTTTCAGATTTCCACCAGTAGGACCGATGGCAAAGGTTCTCAGACCGGCTGCAATACAATCCCTTGCCCGATCTTCATCCGTTTTCGCATTGGAGGCGCGAAAACCTGTGGCATAACAATCCACATACTCACGGGTTGAACCACCCAGGAGCTCGTAAACAGGCACACCCAAAGCCTTTCCTTTAATATCCCAAAGTGCCATCTCCAATGCTCCTATGGCATGAAGCTTTTCTCTCCCCGGTGGATAAAACATCCCGCGGTAAAGATGCTGCCAGATATTTTCGATCTGAAAAGGATCTCTACCGATCATCATTTGGGCACATTGCTCGATCATATCGCGCGATCCTCCTTCTCCAATACCGATAATTCCTCCATCTGTTTCAATTTCAACAATGCCGCGCGCCTGGTTAAACAGTGGCTTTGTATAACCGGGAGCACTGTAATACCGGATCTTTGTAATCTTCATTTTTGAAGCCGCTTCTGCCCGTAGCACCGGAAATCCGGCGAGCGCAGCTACTGAGCCTACAACAGCTGTTTTGATAAAATTTCTTCTTTGCACAAAATAAAAGTTAGCGTATCTACATGTATTTTTACCAGTCAACCACTGACCCGTCGAGTTCATTATAGGTTTCCGGATTTGTCCAATTGTGCCCTTTCATAGCCTCCATCTTGCCTTCATCCAGCTCAATGCCGAGGCCTGGTCCTTTCGGAATCAGCACACAACCGTCCTTTTCCAACTTGAAAGGTACCTTCAGGTAACCTTCTCCCAGCGATACCTGTTCCTGCACCAAAAAATTCGGTACACTTGCGGCCAGCTGAAGCCCGACAGCTAACGATATCGGGCCCATCGGATTGTGCGGCGCGATCGGCGCATAGTAGGCCTCGGCCATACCGGCAATAATTCGCCCCTCCGTGATTCCGCCGGCATGACAAAGATCAGGTTGAAGGATGCTTGCAGCTCCTTTTTCCAGGATTTCACGGAAACCCCACTTGGTAAATATCCGTTCGCCGGTGGCAATAGGGATATGTGTTCCCCGCGCAATGTCAACGAGTGTATCCACGTTTTGCGGCAGGCAGGGCTCTTCAATAAACATCGGTTGATAGGTCTCCAGCTCCTTGATCAGGATTTTTGAGGTTTGAGGAGGAATATGACCATGAAAATCAATGGCTATATCCATATCAGGTCCACCTGCATCCCTGAGCGCAGCAAAATTGTCAACGGCATACTTGATAAATCTTGGATTTTCAACAATGTTGGCATGGCTCTTTTTGGCAACGCCGGTTTTGATTACGGTAAACCCCTCGCTTTTCCGTTGCTTCATCTGTTCCGCGGAACTTGCGCGGCCATATACCCTCACCCGGTCGCGCGTCGGGCCACCCAGCAGTTCGTAAACAGGAACATTCAGCAGCTTGCCCTTGATGTCCCAAAGGGCATGATCAACCCCGCTTAACGCACTCGTGAGGATTGGCCCCCCACGGTAAAATGCCTGGCGGTAGATCGCCTGCCAATGGTGTACAATATTCCTTGGATCCTTACCAATCAGATAAGGTTCCAGCTCTTTAATTGCCGTTTGTATGGTTAGTGCTCTTCCTTCAAGTAAGGGTTCGCCCAGTCCGACAACACCAACATTCGTGTGAATTTTTAAAAATATCCAGCGGGGCTTCACCAGGAATGTCTCCAGGCGGGTGATCTTTACTTCGCCATTTCCTTTTATCTGTTCCATTCTTGTGGCATGCTTGCTCCCGATAATTGATGCATAGGAAGATTGCGGCAAGGCCATGATGCCCATACCTGCAATGCCCAGAACGGATTGAATCGCAGAACGCCGGGAAATACCATTATTGTTTTTTGCTGAGTTCATATATTTGGCTTAAGTCTAAATGGTCATTAATTAGATTACAGGTAGCGATGTTATTCTTTGTCCCACCACACACGTGTTTTCAGGTCGTTAGGACCCTGCCTGGAAATGGCAGCCGCAACGTTCCCCTGGTTAACGATAATTTCACTATCCGGATAAGCCAGCCTGCGGATAAATCCACCCGGTGTCTCTGATGCGGGATATGGATTTGGTGCCAGCGCAGGATACCCGCTGCGGCGAAAGTTGGCGAAAGCTTCTGGTCCATTCAGAAATGAGGATACCCAGTACTGCGTATTGATCTGTTCAAGCGGATTCATTTCGCTTAAAGGATGCGCATCCACATATGCCTGGATCTGCGCGCTGCCAATAACAGCCTGCGCGCCATACTCTGCAACCTGCTGCATATGTGCGGTAATGCCACTGGCAAACAACGTGGCCGCATTTCCCGGCGTCCATCCCCTGGTCACGGCCTCCGCAAGCAAAAGCTGCGTCTGAGAATAGGTAACATGATAGTCTGGTGCGTTTACATTCAGAATCGTATTCAGGTTCCCCTGTGAGTAGTCCCAAAGGCTCGCTACGCCATTTTGAGCCAGTGTCGTCCGGATGGACACGTCATCGTATCCAACAGGCATACCTTTTTGTACGGCCGGATCTGTTGATGCTCTCGCCGGAACCTGCTCAGTACCTCCGGTCGCCCCAACATACCTCACGGCAAAAGCCCCAAGCCTAGGATCATTGTTCGTTTGCAGAAAATTAACAAAAGGTGCGGCCAGGTAAAAGTTGGTTTTTTCCCGTGCCGATAAATGGAAGGACACATAGTTGTTGTAAAGTGCAGTATGCTTTACCACGGCATTGTCTGCATTGGATTGCATTAAGCCACCGGCAACAGCTTTAGTGACGTACGACTGTGCCAGTGCAGGGTCGACTTTAACAAGCCGCATTGCCGCCCGGAGCATCAGCGAATACCCGAGCCGTTTCCATTTTACAACGTCGCCACCGTACAACACTTCTGTGGTCGCTGTCGGCTTGGATGCATCCAACGCAGCAGAGGCTTCCTCAAGTTCTTTTAGGATATCCTTATAAATTACTTCCTGGGCATCATACTTCGGCTGTGTGATGCCGCCAAGGAATCCCTGTCCGGCTTCGAAATAAGGTACGTCCCCGTATGTATCGGTGAGGACCATAAAGGCATATGCCTTCCAGATCCTTGCGGATTGATAGAGATTGGACTGATCGGGGTTTTCCCTGGTCTTGTCAACGACATCTACAATCTGCTTCACCACGTTCTGGTAGTAGTTTACCCAGATTCTACCGGTGTTCGCAGTGTTGTTCTGGTTGTAGTTTGCACCAGCAAGTGAGCTGCCATACGGTGTAATGATCTGCTGTACAATTCCGAACTCGTAGGTAAGAACACCAAGGGTAGCGTCACCACTCCTGAAGTTTGCATCCAGAATGGCCTGGTTCATCAATAAAGGTGCGTCCAGGGTAGTTGGATTTACCCGGTTGACATTGATCTCATCCAGGCCCTTCTCGCAGCCGCTGAGCCCGCAGACCAGAACAACTACAATGGCTATATATTTTTGAATTGATTTCATAACTCTGTTATTAAGTTGATCGGTCAGACATTAAAATTTCACATTGAGATTAAATCCAAGATTCCTGGTTAAGGGCAAGCTTGGCCAGAAATCCAACCCGGTCTGATTGTCGGATGAATTACTTACCATCTCCGGATGCATGTTCTCTGTCCACTTCTTCAAGGTTGCCACATTATTGGCAACAAAGCTTAAGGTTAACCCACGGATGAAGATATTCTTAGGCAGGTGTTTCGTTGCATTGTAGCTGAGGGTAACCTGCCGCAGCTCCCAGAATCCTGCATTGAAAACATAATCTTCATAAATCCCCAGAACATTGTTCGTTTCATAAAAGGGCTGAACGGCCGATCTGGTGGTATTCACACCACCGTCTGGATTCACACCCTGCCCGATCACGTAGCCCTCCGCACGCCCGACCAGCGTTTTCTTGTGCAGACCGTGGCGTTCATAGTTCATGTTTGAACCACCAACCATTTTATGTCCAAGCTTGAAGTCGACCAGCGCAGATAACGTGATGTCCTTGAACGTAACCGTGTTGGTGATACCGCCAAAATACTTCGGCAAGGCCGTTCCTACGTTTATCGGATTCGGGTTCCGCATCGCCCTGCCGCTGTTCTCATCGAATACCTTTTCACCGGCTGCATTTCTGAGGTATCCAAATACATAGATCTGACCGATTGGTTTACCCACTACTTGTCTGAGTGTACTACCGCCACTACCACCAACAGTGATCATGGTGTCTGTCGGATTCACACCCAACTTCATTACTTTCGAGGTGTTGTAGGAAGCATTCACACTGATGTCCCATCTAAACGATCCACTTTTCACCGGGGTACCGGAGATCAGCATCTCCAGCCCCTGATTCATGCTCTTTCCAATGTTGATCAGCTGACTGGTGTAGCTGGACGCATCGGATACCTGAGCAGCCAGAATCTGGTCCTCCGTAATTTTCCTGTAATACGTAAAGTCAAAACCAATGTTGTTAAACATGCGCAGTTCTATTCCGGCTTCCGCTTCTGAAACGCGTAACGGACGTAGATTACCGTTTGGAATGGTGGATGCATTGATTGTTCCAACCGGAACCGGTTGCCCGGAAGGTGTTGGAAACAGGTTGTTGTTCACCGCATAATACAGCGCATTTGAGTAAGGTGCAACATTATCGTCTCCAACCTGGGCATAGGCCGCACGCAGTTTACCGAAATTCAACCACGATGGCATCTTTAAAACCTCTGAAAACAAGAAGCTGGCAGTTACCGATGGATAAAGTATACTCCGGTTATCCGGCGCAAGCGTGGAGAACCAGTCGTTACGCGCAGTGGCGTTGATGTATAGGAAGTCTTTATAGGAAATCGTAGCCGCGCCGTACAGCGAATTGACTTTCTTTTCTGTCAGCGAATATAGCGGATCCTTTACCCGCCCATTCATGACTGTGTATAGTCCCGGCTGGATAAAGTCCGTCACCGCGACACTGTTGTAGTCCATGCGCTCGTAGCGCTGATTGCCCCCAGCGGTTAGGTCAAACCCAAAATCTCCAACCGTCTGATTGGCGCCAATCAGAAAGTCATAATTCCGTTCTCTGAATCGTCTGGTGTCTTGTGTATATGACCCATTCACGAATCCTGCGGGGGCACGCGGAATGGGTGCATAACCGTTTGGAATGTTGTAGTCCTGATCCCGGGAATAAAAATCCTGTGCGATACGTCCCTGAACATACAGCCATTTGGCGAACTGGTATTTCACGGCGATATTTCCAAATAGACGGTCACGCTTGATGTTCTCAAAATGCTTGTTCACAGAGTAATACGGATTGTTCCGTACCAAAAATCTGGAGAATACAAACTCATCCCCGTTTGGAAGGGTCTGATTTGCTTCCAGTGCCTCCAGCGGAAGCGAGTTTGCCAGGGTATTCACAACTGTTGCGGTGGCAAAATCCTGTGCATTCGTCTGCGCCGGATTTCGATTGTACTCATTGGAATAGTTGATGTTTCCCTGTGCCGTCAGCTTCTTATTCTTGGAGATGGTCTGCATAAATCCAAGGTTGATCGTCTTCCGGTTAAAATCAGAATTCGGCACAATACTCTTGTTGTCCGTGTTGGAAACGGAAAGATTGAAGCCGCCATTTTCTGTCCGGTTTGATAGGGTAACGGTATTGGCGAAATTTGTTCCCGTATTGTAGAATTTTTTGATCCGGTCCCGGACAGGAGCATACGGGTATTCTTCACCGTCGAATAAAATCTGTGTCATTCCAGGCTCGAACTTTTCGCCGAAACTCCACACGCCGGAAGTCGGGAATGGTGTTGTTGGCCTTACACCACCTTCTCCCTGCCCATATTCATATTGGAAATCGGTAAAGTCGCGTGGAGTGGAAGCGGTGAAGTTAACATTGTATTCCACGCCGAATCCATCCCCGCTTCCACGGTTTTTGGTGGTGATCATCACGACGCCGTCTTTAGCCCTGGAGCCATATAAAGCTGCTGCAGTAGCGCCTTTCAAGACGGTCATGGTTTCAATGTCATCTGGGTTTATGCTGGACAGCCCATCTCCTCCATCGGAGTTGTTCGCCGAACGATTCCCGAAATTGCCACCCAGGGCAAAGTTTTGATTGTTAATCGGTACACCATCAATAACGATCAAAGGGCTGTTCTGACCGCTGAAAGAGGATTGACCGCGGATCCGTATTTTACTTGAACCTGCGGGTCCGGTGGTCATAGTCGATATGTTCACACCTGCCATCTTTCCCTGCAGTGAACTGACAACATTTGGTGTCCTGTTTACGCTCAGCTCCGCACCTTTTACGGATGCCGTAGCGTACCCCAGAGTCTTGGCTTCACGCCGGATACCCAGAGCTGTTACAACCACTTCCTTCAGATTTTGCAAGTCTTCCTGCAGTCTGACATTGACGGTTGTCCGTCCGTTGATATTCACTTCCTGACGTAAATACGCCATATAGGAAAAAACAAGCGTCCCGGTTGCCGAACTGACGTTTAAAGAATAATTTCCTTCCGTGTCTGTACTGGTTCCTGTAGTGGTTCCCTTGAGCATCACACTGACACCGGGAAGTGCTCTGCCAGCCGTGTCAGTAACTTTTCCCCGCACAGTAGCCTGGTAAGCACCGGTGATCTCTGTTGAAAATGCCGCTGTGCATGGAAGGATCATCAGAAAACAACAACATACAATTGTAACCTTACTCCGCTCCAAAACATTCTTAAACAATCTTTTATGCCGTAAATACAACTTTTTTTGCAGACGTGTGCATACAATAGTTAAAATTTGGTTCATATTTGGGTTCGTTTAATTGACATTGGCTTCCCTGGTGGAAGCAGATTTAAATGAAACAATTGCCCGGATGGCGGTCCGGGTAATTGCCTTTTTTAGTTCCCTCTCCGGGAGGATACTTCAGTTTTGCTTACATAGGTTCTTCTTGTTTCCATACTTTCTGATTTTAGAGATGATTAAAAGTTTAAAGCAGTTTGCTTAATCGTATAAGCAACAATACACAAGGAAAGCTTGATCGTTGCATAAAGAATATTTTAAATCGTATGTATTCGCTTGTATAAGGAAAAAGGTATGACGGGCCCTGAAGGCATGCAGAATGTGATACGAACCCCTGTATCTGATACAGGAGGTTCTTGAGCGATTTGCATCGCAAAGGAGATTTTTCGCCTAGTCATCAGGAATATATTTGGTTGAAACAAACATATGTTTAATCGTTTAAACTAAGAAATTTATTTTAACATTCCTGTCTCCGTTCAGATCTTAACTGCCTGACGGGCAACAAGTCGCCAATCCTGCCCCTCTTTACACCAGACCTGCATCACCTTAAGTCGTACCGTTCCGGGTTCCTTGCCCTTGTCGTGGGTTTGTGCAAAGATCGTGTGCCGGACGATGGCTGTATTTCCAACGACTTCAATCGTCTGATCGGAAGTGTCGATGCTGACAAATTTGTATTTACCGCTGACCAGTGAGTTTATAAATGTTTTCTGGTCCTCTATTAACCCGGCGGAATGACCGTAGCTGAGCCGCTCATAGGTAAGTTTGTTCAACAGGTCTTCATCCGGATGGACGATTGTTTTCTGCAGCAGGCTTACTGCTTCCGCAACTTCCGTCTCAGTGTTTTTTGCGGGCTTGCTGCAGCTTAGCAGAATGGCAAGCAAAACTAAAGGCATTAAAAAATTTTTCATATGTACTTGGTTAATCTATAATTCAATCCGGTAATGCAAAAGCTACATAAGTACCTCCGGGCTTCAATCCATAGCGTCTGCCACCAGCAGCGATGGCCACATACTGTTTTCCATTCACCATATAGGTAATCGGTGTGGCAAATCCGCCAGCAGGAAGTTTATATTTCCAGACCACCTTACCGGTCTTCTTGTCAAAAGCACGAAGGTGCTCATCATAGGTCGCAGCGATAAATATAAGTCCACCGGCGGTTGCGACAGGCCCGCCGTGGTTTTCTGTCCCTGTTGGCGGAACGCCCTGCTTCGTTAGCTCCGGATATTCACCCAAGGGCACCTGCCACAGGTATTCACCAGTATTCAGATCTATGGCATTCATCGTACCCCAAGGCGGCTTTACAGCCGGATAGTTCTCCTGGTCACGAAACTGCGTATGCCCGTTATTCAGAAAAGGAGATTTATATGGAGCACCAGATTTGTCGCCGGCATCTACCTGCCCGTTCCGTACGACTCTGCCCTTTGCCGCAGCGGTTTCCTTTTTATCTTCTTCATGGAGTAAAAAGTCAACAATGGCCTTGCGGTCTTTCTCCGGCAAATGCCGGAACGATGGCATACGCCCACGTCCCGATTCTATCGTTGCACTGATCTGCTTTCTGGAGAGCCGCTCACCAACATTCAACAATTCTGGAAACGCTTGTGGCCCATGTCCTCCGCCACCTCGACCATCTACGCCGTGGCATGCGGCACAGGTTGCATTAAATAGTCCACGCCCCAGCGAAGAGGCTTTGTTTACCCCTCTCATGTCCTGCATTTTCAGCCACCACAGCATATTATTTCCATTTTGATACAGAATTCCATCCGGATCGGCAGCATTACCTCCCCACTCTGCTCCACCTCCGAAGCCAAAGAACAAACTTCCTTTTAAACTTGGCGGCATATACTTGCTGCCATGCAAACTGTTCCTGTATCGCTCCAGGACATATGCACGTGCTTCCGGCGTACGGTTGGTGATGTTGTCTTCAGTTAACTCCTGCATGGCAAAGGGAGCCGGCTTTGTTGGCACCGGCTGGGTTGGCCAGGGTTGCTCCCCCGGTAATGCCGGCGAGGTTGGTACCGGCACTTCGTTGACCGGAAATAATGGCTTGCCCGTGTCGCGGTCAAAGACGAAAATAAATCCGTCTTTGGTTGCCTGCGCTACCGCGTCTACCATCCGGCCGTTGTGCTTTACGGTGATCAGGTTTGGCGGACATGGAAGATCACGGTCCCACAAATCGTGGTGCACGGTTTGAAAATGCCATACGTGCTTCCCCGTGTTCGCATCCAGCGCGAGCACGCAATTGGCAAACAGGTTCTTACCCGACCGGTCACCTCCATAGAAGTCCACAGACGTAGAGCCCGTGCCGGTATAAACAATACCACGTTTCTCATCCAGCACCAGCCCGGCCCAGCAGTTCGCACCACCAAACTTTTTGTAGGCATCTTTGGGCCAGGTCTCATACCCATACTCCCCGGGTCGCGGAATCGTGTGAAAAGTCCACGCCAGTTTACCTGTCCGAACATTGAAGGCGCGGATGTAACCTGGTGCCGCGTCGCTTTCTTCAGATACGCGGGAGCCGGTGATCAACAGATCTTTGAAGATTACACCAGGTGTGGTGATCGCGACAGACAGCCTTTTCACGTCCTGACCGAAGGTGGTCGAATCTCCAAGACCTTCATGGAGGTCAACAGCACCATCTTTTCCGAAGTCCTTGATTCTTTTTCCGGTTGACGCATCTATGGCGTACAGATCAGCACCCACCGCATATAAGATACGCTTGTCGTCTCCGTCTTCCCAGTACAATACCCCCCGTATCGCATGAAATTCCGGCTGCTTCCCCGGTACATCAAAGGGATCAAATTTCCAGATCTCTTTACCTGTTGCGGCATCGGCAGCAAATAGTTTCATACGTGGTGTTGTTCCGTAGAGCACACCATTTACCACAATAGGCTGGCATTGGATATCACTTCCCCGTCCTTCGGGATCCTTATTTTCACCGGTGTCATAAGACCAGGCGAGTTTCAGTTTACTTACATTTTCTAAATTGATTTGTGTAAGCGGAGAATACCGGTTACCGGCCTTATTACCTCCATAGGCCGGCCAGTCCAGGTTCTCTCCGCTATTAACTGTAACATCTCTCTTGTTTTCAGAATTTACACAACTACTGGCAAGCATTAGAACTGCCGCCATCATCTTAAAAGGATACTTCATAAATATACTACAGGCTGCTGCACGTAAACAAAAACGACAGCTTCAATCTTTATAGGTTTGGATTAACAGACGTTTCAGAGAATGGTAGTGGGAACGTATAATCTTCTTTGGTAATCGCTCCGATTGGCTTAAGATCGTTGGGATGCTTATTCGCATTGGCTTGCTCAACCATTTCAAGCCGCACAAGATCAAACCATCTTACCCGTTCTGCCGCAAACTCCCAGGCACGCTCCTGCACCACGGCAGACGCAAACTCGGGTCCGGACAATCCGGCCAGCGGTGCGAGTCCTGCTCTCTGGCGGATGGCGTTGATGCTGGAATAAGCCAGATCATCGGGTGCACCTGTTGCCCTGGCCTGTGCCTCTGCATAGACGGTAAGTACGTAGGCATAACGCATCATGGTCTCCGGAATGGATGACGCCCAATTTTTCACTTCTCCTTTTTGATAAAATTTGAAGTAATAAGGATGCTGGGTTTGGCTTTCCTGCCAGGTTACGGTACCACCGTCAGTCTTTTTAAACACCGTGCGGAAGGTTGCATCCTTTCTAACGCCTGCGGGAAAATTGTTAAAGAAGTTGATCTCCGCAAAGAAGTCGTCCCAGCCGGACTCTTCTCCGGGCATGGCCGACCATCCATAGTTTCCGTTTGTAGTCGATCCTTCACCCATGAATCCGGAGATCTGCATTACAGTCTCCGCCGTGCCATTCTGAGTAGGGTCGTTTGCAAAGACATCACTAAGTTTCGGTAACAGCTGGAATCCGTAAGTATCCTTGCCGTCTATCACTTCTTTCGCCTTCGCTGCAGCCATTGCATATTTCTCTGTCTGCTTCAATGGCCAACCCGCTTCAGTCAGGTATACGTCTGCAAGGAATGCCTTTACAGTACCCTTATTTGGTCTGCCTGGATCACGTTTGGTGTTTGGCACCAGGCCCTCTGCCGCGAGCAAATCGGCTTCAATCAGCTTATACACTTCAGCAGGAGCCGTCTTGCCGATGGTCAGCAAAGATTCCGAGAAGGTTGGATCGGTAATCATCGGAATGTCACCATATAGGCGCACCAGCCAGTAATAAGAGACTGCCCGTACAAAATACGCCTCTCCGGCAATAGCGTCGATAGTGCTTTTGTCACCCGCTGTAGTTGCATAGTTCGCAATAACATTGTTTGCGCCCTGTATCGCTTTGTAACACCCACTGTACAATGCTTGTGTCCGCTGATTGGTCGCCGGTACGTTGAATTGATCAAACTCCCGGAAATCGGCTTTATTACTGGCTTTGTGTGTGGTAACGTCATCACCGCCCATCGTAGCCGCGATAGCCGTTGCATGCATGAATCCCGTTCCCCAGGTGTTCGACCAGCCTTTATATGCGCCGGTCAGGGCGGCCTCTAGTCCCTGCTGCGACTTAAGTGCATCGGCACCAAACAATGCGCCGTTCGTCTTTTCATCAAGATATTTTTTACAACCTCCACTTAGCACCAGTAAAGCGGCAAGTAGATATAAATTATACTTTTTCATATGGTTAAGTATTTAATTTTAGTAAGATAAAGTTATGCCTGCAGTGTAGGTTTTGGCGTTTGGATAAGCACCATAATCTATACCCTGCGCCGTGTCAGTTGCGGAGCCGATATTGCTGGATTCCGGGTCAATACCTTTGTAGTCCGTAATGGTAAAGAGGTTGGTAGCACTTACAAAAAGCCTTAAGTTGCCCCGGCGGTTTTGCGTATTCGGAATGTTATACGACAAGCTAACATTCTTTAACCGCACGTAGTTTCCATTTTCTATAAATCTGCTGGACTGTGTAAACACAACGTTACTGGCACTAAATGCCGGAATATCAGAGGTTTCATTTACACCAGGAATATAGCGGTCCTTGATTTCTGAAAGGATATACTGACGGGCATCACCGCTACCCGACATCGCCGCGGCACGGGTATAATTCAGTTTATCAATACCAAACACGCCCTGGAAGAATACGTTTAAGGTTAGTGCTTTATAGCTAATGGTGTTGTTCCAGCCTGCCGTTGTTGTCGGAATTCCTTTACCAATAACCTGAAAGTCGTCGGCGCTGATCTTGCCGTCCTTGTTGGCGTCATCGTACCTGGAATCACCCGGTATGGCATTGAAAGTGGCTGCTTCTGCGGCTTCATTCGGCTTCCATGTTCCCAAATACTTCATACCCCAGTAAGAACCCAAAGACAATCCTGGAACCAGCATAAATTCACTGGTTGTCGACATCCCTGCGCCCACGCCTGTACCTTGCGGAATCCGCTCTGCAATACCACCCAGACTGACCACTTTATTTTTAACGATAGAAAGATTGAAATTACTGGTCCAGTTGATTCCCGTAGAACGCAACAGATTTACACCCAGGGCAAAGTCAAACCCTTTATTCTCCACCTCACCAACGTTCTTGGTCTGCGTGCCCCCACCCACATAAGATGGCAGTGCCTGATTCAAGAGCAGGTCTGAAGTTTTCTTTACGAAATAGTCTGCTTCCAAGGACAGCAACCCTTTGAAGAATCCCATCTCCAAACCGATGTCAGTTTGCTTGGTTGTCTCCCACTTCAGGTTAAGGTTCCCCGGATTTCCTATTTGAATACCACTCACGATGCCGTTGTTGTTGAACGCCACAGGTGCAGAGGTATTGTAGGCAGTAAGTGTAGCATATGGTGAAATGGCCTGGCTACCGGTCATACCCCAGCTTCCTCTCAGCTTCAAGTTACTGAAGACATTCATGTCTTTCACAAATTGCTCCTGAGAAAGGTTGTACCCCGCACTCACTGAAGGGAAAGTACTGTACTTGTTTCCCTCTGCAAACTTGGAGGATCCATCACGCCTTACAGCGGCTGACAACAAGTATTTGTCTTTAAAGGAATAATTTACGCGCGCCAGGTAGGACAACAGGCTCCATTGTGTGTAGCCCGAACCTACAGAATACGAACCGGCGAGTGGCAGGTTGTAATAGCCCAGCACGGGGAATTTCAATGTATTTCCATTTGCAGAAAAGTAGTTGTCCGTGAATTTTTGAGTTTCAAACACAGCGACCGCGCTGATGTTGTGATCTTCATTAAACGTGCGGTTGTAGCTTAGGTTACTTGTACTTTGCAATGTAAACTGCTCATTCGTTCCCCGGAAGGCATTCGGGTTACCACGGCTGGCATCCAACCCGTTAAAAGAGGCATTCTGAGCACTGCTGTAGTTTACCGCATACTGAAAGTCAAATGCGAGACCCTCTACTGGAAGTTTGTAGTTTATTCCTCCAATGATATTGGCCACGTTTCTCTTGTTGTCATTTGCACGGTCATATAACAGTGCTACGGGGTTGATCGCAACCGATCCTACGGGGTCGCTTGGCGTAATGGCACCATTAGCATCATACGGCGATGTCGTTGGTGACCACGCCAGCGCTTGTACAAGCGGGTTGCTCGTTCCGGCCATAAGTCCGGTGTTGTGGTTTTCAATTCGGGTGCCGGACACATTTAACCGCACAGAAAAGTTGTCAGTTAGCTGTGAACTGACGTTGGACCGGATGTTGTACCGTTTATAACCGGTATTTTCAATAATACCGTCCTGATCTAAATAGTTACCAGAGATTAAGTAACTCGTCTTATCATTTCCGCCGGAAAAGCTTAGTTGATGTTGCTGACCCGAAGCCCTACGGAATACGAGATCCTGCCAGTCGGTACCTGGATTGTTCGCAAACCTGTCAACGTCCGCCTGTGCAAAGATCGGCGAACTACCAAGTGCTGCGGACCGGGTGTTTGCTATGGTTGCAAAATCATAGGCATTGAGTACATCCCAGGTTTTTAAAACTTCAGATGTGAATGCCTGACCTTCATAAGTCACCTTAAATCCATCTTTGGCGCCTTTTTTAGTTGTGATGATTACAACGCCATTGGCACCACGGCTACCGTAAATAGATGTTGATGCTGCATCCTTCAATACCTGTATGGATTCGATATCCGCAGGATTGATCGTAGAAAAGTCTGCACCAACAAATCCATCCACCACGTACAGCGGGTCATTGTTTCCGAGTACCGAGTTGGCACCACGGATCCTTACCCGGGTGTCGGCACCCGGCGCACCGCCTGCATTGGTCACCTGCACACCGGAGGCACGTCCCTGAAGCACCTGATCCACCCTGGTTACCGGCTGCTCGGCGAACTCCTTGGTGGAGATGGAACTTACGGCACCGGTCAGGTCGGTCTTACGCTGGGTACCGTAACCAACAACGACAACATCACTCAGCGATGTGCTTTCTTCCACCAGTTGAACGTTCATTCTCGCTCCGGTCACGTTCACTTCCTGCGTGCGGAAGCCTACATAGCTGAAGACGATCGTACCGGTGTTTTCCGGAATATTAAGGCTAAAACGGCCGCTTTCGTCAGTCGTTGTGGCAATTGAAGTACCCTTAAGGCGGACGCTCACGCCAGAGATCGGTCCTCCTTTACTGTCGGTAACCACGCCGGAAATCCCGATGGCTGCCACCGGACCTGCCGGATGATACGCGCCCCTGCTCATGGTTTCTGAGCTCCTCATTACATTGGAAGCCAGTACTTGCCCATTACTTTTTTGTGAAATGAAGGACAAAAAAGCAAATGCACATGCGGTTATGCAACTTACATTTTTCATAAAGTTTATATTTGGTTAGGTTAAAGCGTTTGAATATGCTGCTGTTGTTCTTGGATGCTGCGGTAAATTTATTTTACCAGTTGTGGAAAGAGCCGTCCGGACTTTCCAGAAATGGATGCGGGAATTTCGTACCTTCCTTAATCTCCATCACAAAAGTCGCTTTCTTAGGATCAAATTTTACCCCCAACCCGGGTGCATGATTCAGGTGTATCTTTCCGTCTTTGAAGTTTACATAGTCTTCATTGAAATATGCGGGTCTTTCCGGTGCACCCCCGGCCAGCTCGATCATGCAGCGCGTCGGACTGCTTGATCCCAGTACGTGTACCAGCGCTGCAGTAGACAACGGACCGGTAAAATGCGGGATCATCCCTACATAATGGGTCTCGCACATCGACGCAATTTTCTTGAGTTCTGTCAGCCCCCCTGTATTCGGCAGCGTTACCCGGGTATAATCAATAAGATGATTTTCAATCAGTTCATTAATGTCCCAACGGTCGCCAAACTGTTCTCCCACGGCAATCGGAACCTTTGTCATCGTCCGCAGCGTCTTATAAACGGAAGGATTCTCTGAGCGGATCAGATCTTCAACGAAGTAGGGTTCCAGCTCCTCCAGGGCATCACAAATCTTAATGGCTTCTGTCGTATCAAAACGGGTATGCAAATCGATGGCCCATTTGCCGCCACCCCCTACTGCGGCATCTATTCGCTTGCAAAATTCTATTGTCTTTTTTGCGTTATCATAGAAATCGAACCTGGTCTCACCATTTCCGCCGGTGGGGCCGATACGATAGGCCCGTAAGCCTGCGGCAATACAGTCCTGAGCCCGTCCTTCCTCTGTCTTCGACTTAGAGGCTGCAAAACCGGTCGCATAACATTCTACATAGTCACGTGTGGAGCCACCCAAAAGTTCGTAAACAGGAACATTCAGTGCTTTTCCTTTGATGTCCCAAAGGGCCATTTCCAGTGCGCCAAGGGCATGGAGTTTTTCCCTTCCCGGAGGATAGAACATGCCGCGGTAAACGTGCTGCCAGATGTTCTCGATCTGGAAGGGGTCTTTACCAATCATCATCTGCGCACATTGCTCGATCATGTCTTTGGACCCACCTTCGCCGATGCCAATGATACCGCCGTCGGTTTCAATTTCAACAATACCGCGTGCCTGATTGAATAGGGGCTTGTTGTACCCGGGCGCACTATAATACCTGATTTTCGTGATCTTCAGCTTTGAAGCTGAGGCAGCACTAATTAATGGAAAACCCGCAAATGCTGCAACCGAACCAACAACAGCCGTTTTAATAAAGTTTCTTCTTTGCATAAAAGTGTAATTAACATTCTAGTCCATTCTATTCACCTGCAAGCAGGCTTTATCTTAAATATTCTAAACGGTAACTTTTGCTTTCGAAGAATTTCTAGCCACGAGCTGCGCTTCCATAACGACCTGCTTCAATCCTTCTTCAGAATTCTTTAACTTATTGACCAGCAGATGTACTGCCGTTTTACCCAGATCTACCATCGGCTGCCTGAGGTACGTAATTGGGCAGTAGTAAAGGTCAAAGGCATCCGCCTGACCGAAACTCACGATCGCCAGATCATCGGGGACCTTCAATCCAAGGGTATTAAAATACTTCAGGCCATTAATGGCCAAACTGTAGGTGGCAAAGATGATCGCATCTACCGGCGGCTTCGCAGCCAATAGCGCATCTATTGCAACATTTATTTCCTTTTCAATATTATTGAAGGCGATTTTCTTGAGCCAGGTCGGCGTAAAACTCAACTGATGGGCATCAAAAGTGGATATATAGCCCCGGATCCGCTCCTTCATGTGAAATAGCTCTGATTCATAAGCGATCATTCCGATACGCTTGTAGCCCCCGGCGACCAGGTGCGAACCAGCGTCCAGAGCTGCTTTGAAGTTATCCAGAACCACGAAGTCGGTTGCGATCTCCGGGAAGTGCCTGTCCAGTAATACAAAAGGTAAATTATTGTCTTTTAAATAGGTAATCTGCTTTTGGGAATGCTCCGACGAGACAATGATGAAGCCATCAACCTGGCGGTTGATCATCACATTAAATAAATCCCATGACTTTGCGGCATTCTCATCTGAACTGCCGAAAATCACGGTATAGCCGTTCTTTTTGGCTTCATCTTCAACGATCCGCGCAATATTGGAGAAAAATGGATTGGATATGTCGGCAATAACGAGTCCTATGGTTTTTGTTGTTCCACTTCTGAGACTCTTGGCAACATGGTTGGGCTGGTAATTTAAATCTTTCGCAATCGCTCTGATCTTAATTGCGATTTCCCGACCTACGCGGCTTTCCTTTTCCTTGCCGTTGAGGACATAGGAAACCAGCGCAGTAGACACGCCTGCTTTTAAAGCAATGTCTTTCAAAGACACCTTTCTGGGCTTATTCATCAGGAATATATTTGGTTATAACAAACATATGTTTAATCGATTAAACAACAAAATTATATTCACATTTATTTCAATAAAAATAAAACCGTTTAACTTGGTGCCCTGCGTGTTACAGCCAAGGGTTTGCCCGCATATGGCTTGCAGGTTGAAGGGGTGTTGATCAGGCATTGAGCCGGGCTTGATCCGGCGTTAATCCGGCTAACGCCGCATGAACGCTAGATCAACCCCCTGTCAACATCCATATAACATCGGCTGCGTTAACTGCAAAACAAACAACAGTCAGGTGTGTTAGACAAATAAAAATAATATGGACTTCATAATACAACTGCTCGTCAATGCAGCCATACTTGTGGTACTGGCCTACATGATGCCGTCCGTGGCAATAAAGAATTTCACAACTGCGCTTTTGGTTGCGCTCGTGGTGGGCCTTTTGAATGCAACGGTTGGCTTTTTCTTAAGACTTCCGTTGAACATTGTAACACTCGGGCTGCTTTCTTTTGTAATACGACTGCTCGTCACCGCTGTTATGATCAAGATTGCCGACAAACTTTTCACCGGCTTCATTGTAAAAGGCTTCCTGCCGGCAGTGATCATTGCCGTTGTGATTGCTATAGTCGGAAGTATATTGTCTTTGGGATAGAACCATAGACCCCGTATTAACCCAGAATGTGTTCCTCAATATAAGTCCGCGCTTGCCTCAGATCGAGAAAAAGTTGATCGGCTAAACCAAGATTGGCGTGCTGCGATGGGTCACGCTGAATGGCGTAGCAGATGACGTTTGCACCTTTCGCCGCCTGTATGCCGGTTGACGTGTCCTCAAAAGCAATCCCCTCACTGCTTTCAATCCCCAGTTGCTTGCATGCCATTATATAACATTCCGGGTTCGGCTTACTCTCCGGCAGGTCTGTGCGGGTAACCATGATGTCAAAGAAATGAGCCATGCCGTTTCTTTCAAAAATTAGGTTCACGTTATATCTTGGAGCCGCCGTAACCAGCGCAATTTTTAAACCTTTGTCTTTGAAGAATTCCAGGGTTTCCAACGCGTAGGGCATCAGATCGATGTCCCTTGTGGAGAATGCCTCAATACTCAAGCGCTCGCGCCAGCTGACCAGCTCGGACAATGGAATGTCCAGTTGGTAGGTTTCTCTCAATTTCATACAGTTTCGTGGGAGGGTATGTCCCGCATAGGTTTTAACCCAGTCAGAATATGGGATGGATATGGAAAAAGTAGCAAGGATCTCCATCCAGCACTGATAGTGAAAATATTCGGAGTCTATTAATGTACCATCCAGATCGAACAGTACGGCTTTAAGTTGCTGCATAGTATAAATTATTTAGCGGCTTTAGTTTTTGAACCTGCATGAAGCTTTCTTGCCGTAACACCCTCATTGGTGATTTTGACAGGTTTGATGAGGCCATTCTCGTCGAAATACATGCGCTCTACACATGTTTCGCGGTGATTCCCATCGGTGGTATTCAGCGGCCGGCGGTGATAAAAGATGTACCAGTCGTCGGTACCCGGAATATTGATCACGGAATGATGGCCAGCGCCCGTCGCGATTTCCCGATCCTGCTGCAGGATCTTACCTATTCTCTTGAATGGACCTGTGGGCGAATCGGCAATGGCATAAGCGACGCTGTAGTCTGGACCGGTCCACCCCCCCTCCGACCACATCAGGTAATATTTACCGTTGCGTTTGATCATGAACACACCCTCCACAAAGCTTTCCGGTGTAATGGATTTAAATACCGTACCGTCTTCGAATGGTTTAAAGCCGGTAAAGTCGTCATTTAGCTTAGCCACATTGCAATGTTTCCAGCCGCCATAAAATAAGTAGTACTGACCGTCGGTATCTTTAAAAACGAACTGGTCGATCGGCTGTGCGCCATTGTGAAATTTGTCTATCAGTGGTTTTCCGAGGTGATCTGTAAATGGTCCGCGAGGGCTGTCGGAGACCGCAACGCCAATTCCGCCGAGCTGATTATCACTCTGGATATCATTAGCGCCAAAAAACAAGTAATATTTACCGTCCTTCTCCGTAATGGAGGGCGCCCAGATGGAATACGCGGCCCAGGTCACATTCTTGACATCCAATATCTGGGGGTGCTTTTTCCAGTGAACCAGATCGGTTGATGAAAACGCATCCAGAAATGTTTGCTTCAGATAATGTTCATTAATGGTGTTCTTCTGAAGCTTAAGCTGTGCTGGAGAGAGTATGGGTGTAGGACCCGGGTTCCCGGCATCGGCTGAATAGGTGGGGTAAACCCAGTACGTGTTCTTGAAGATTTTAGCCTCCGGATCTGCATACCATCCGGGAAAGATTGGGTTTCCTGACTTCTTTGGCGCTTTCTCCTGCGCATCACTTATTGCAGCATGCAACAACAGGCATACTAAACAGATGTATTGGCGTAACGATATCATGTTATAGTTCTGAAAGCTGCAAAGTAACAAAATGTCTGCGCTTTTTATGGCTTCACTCCCTGTTATACCTTTATCGTCTTCCATTTGCCTTTTTTGAAAAGGATGTATCCAGCTACACAAATCGATGTTTCTGCGACGGGAACAGCAATAAAAACGCCTGTCGGACCCATCCCTAAATATTTCGCAAGTACATATGCCAGCGGAATCTGGAAGAGCCAGAAACCGAAAAAGTTCACCCATGTCGGCGTCCAGGTATCTCCGGCACCATTGAAGGCATTAACCAGTACCATTCCAATTCCATAGAATATATAACCAAGGCTCATGATGTAGATCGCCTGAACAGCGACCCCCTGAACGGCGACATCGTTGGTAAAAAAGGAAATGAAAAGGCGTCCAAAGGAGAACGTGATCAGCATGACAAAGGCCATAAAACAGACGCTGTAAATTGCGGTCTGATAGACCGACTGCTCGGCCCTGGCAACCTGTTTTGCGCCCAGGTTTTGCCCCACAAGCGTGGAGGCGGCGTTGCTTAGGCCCCAGGCCGGAAGCATGAAAAACATCATGAGCCGCAATGCGGTCTGGTAACCTGCCGAACCATGATCTCCACCGGTTGTCGCCACCAGTTGCGCGAGAAAGATCCAGCTGCAGGAAGCTATAACGAACTGAAAGATTGCGGGAGTGGCAATTTTTAACAACGCTTTTATCTGTTCCCAATCCGGAATCAAGTACTGCAGCTTAACCTTTAACACGCCATTCCCGTGTATCAGGTTGTACAACTGATAGGCAACGCCCAGACCCCGCCCGATGGTTGTTGCCATCGCTGCTCCGGTAAGGCCGAATGCCGGGATCAGCCCAAACCCGTTGATGAGAATCGGACATAGAATAATGTTGGAAATATTGGCTATCCATAAGCTGCGCATGGCAATGGCCGCATTGCCGGCACCTCTGAAAACACCGTTGATCAGGAAAAGCAAGACAACAATCAGACTTCCACCCATCATGATCCTGGTGAAATCTGTGCCCTGCCGGGCGGTTTCTGCAGAGGCCCCCATCAGGAGCAGGATCTCGCGTGCGTAAATGAAGCCGAAGATGCTCAGGACAACCGTAATTGCAGAAGCCACAACGATAGCCTGCATACCTGCCCTGGACGCTCCCGCAGGATCTTTCTCCCCCACACGCCTTGCCACCACTGCTGTTGCCGCCATGCTCATACCAATCGCAAGGGAATATAGGATGGTCATCACAGATTCGGTAAGCCCAACGGTTTGAATGGCATGGCTGCTGTTTGGAAGGTGGCCAACGAAGTACAAGTCGACAAGCGCAAACACAGATTCCATCACCATTTCCAGAATCATGGGTATGGCAAGCAATACAACTGCTTTCTTGATGCTGCCCTGGGTGTAATCAAAGTCCTCTCCTTTGAGCGATTGTTTGATCAGCGCAAATGCCCTGGTTAATTTTCCATCAGCGTCTGTAGGTACGTGAGACATAGTTTTTGAGGATGGGTGGGTATAGATACACCTCCATTAACCAAAAATGGATCTCGCCTTCTTAATGGTTTTTTCCAGGTCAATACCCTCGCCCAAAACACCTTTAAATAAGTCGCCCTCCACTTTCAGCCGGTCTATCGCATTAAAGATAGTAAAATCCCGCATGGTTAAGCCAGGTTTTACTTCGTCCCAGTGCAGGGGCATGGAAACCGTCGCGCCGGGTTTCGGCCTCAGGGAGTACGCGCCTGCAATGGTTGCTCCAGGGCGGTTTTGCAGAAAGTCCAGGTACATTTTTCCCTTTCTATTGGCAATCATCCGCTCCAGCGTGGTGTATTCCGGAATCTGTTCATGTACTGTGCTTACGATGATCTTCGCGAACATCTGGCTTTGATCATAGGTGTATTTGGCATTCAGGGGTATGTAGATGTGCATACCTGTTGAGCCGGAGGTCTTGCAGTATGATGGTACATCCATGGCATCCAGAACCTTTTTCACTTCGAGTGCCGCTTCGATGACCTGATCGAAGGTATTCTTATCCGGGTCCAGGTCAATCACACAGAAATCAGGATTGTCGGGGGAAGTCACCCTGCTGAACCAGGGATTCATTTCAATACAGCCGAGTGAAGCCATCCAGAGCAATGTTGCTTCATCGTCTCCAACCAGGTATTCCTTGTCTTCGCCATCGCTGGTGCGGTAAGGGAAGGTTTTCGCCCACTCAGGCCCTTTGTTCTTTACATCCTTCTGGTAGAAACTTGGCCCATGGATCCCGCCGGGAAACCGGTTCAGGGACATCGGCCGGTTTTTGAGGTAAGGCAAAATATACTCCGCCACCTGGTAGTAGTAATTGAACATGTCCCGCTTGCTGACATTATCTTCCGGCCAGTAGAGCTTGCTCAGGTGGGTAAATTTAAGATCGTGACCACAAATTTTTCGCACTTGTGTTTCATCCGTCGGGTTTAGCAATGTTTTCCGCTCTTTGGACTTCGGCGGCTTAAGCGCGTGGGCATGAGAGGCAGGGGCAGCTTTTGTATTATCCTCCGCCACTTCCTCCACCACTTCCGCAGTGGATGATTCTGTTTCCCGTACCACAGAGGTGGCTTTTTTATCCATCCGCATGCCCTGAAAAGAAGGATGCCGGAACACCCCATCTGTAGTCACCTCACTGTAGGCGACCTCACAAACCAGCTCCGGCTTTAGCCAGGTTGCCTTTGCCTTGGGTGGATTTGGACGGAACCGTGATCCTTTATTCACGTCCGGTATAGCGGTGAAAGGGCTTTTATGGGTAATCAAAGGCTTAAATTGTTCCATCATCTCTTTCTGCACCTTATCGGAAAAGCCGGTACCCACTTTGCCGACGTACTGCAACGCACCATTTTCGAATACGCCCAGTAGAAGGGAGCTGAATTGTTTGGAGGTATCTTCATTCTTCGTAAACCCTGCAATTACGACCTCCTGCCGTTTGTGTACTTTAACCTTGAGCCACTGCTTGGACCGGTTATCGGGACGATAGATACTGCTGCGTTTTTTAGCAATAATACCCTCCAGCTGCATCTTTTCTGCGGCATGGAAAAACTCAATTCCGTTGGCATTGAAGACCTTGCTCAGGCGCAGGTTATCTTCGTTGGTGGGCAGGATGTTCGCCAGAATTGCCTGCCGCTGATTTAATGGAAGGTCAATCAGGTTCTTCCCATCGTACCACAACAGGTCAAATACATAATAAACCAGCTCCCCATCCGCTTCACTGCGCCAGTTCTGTAGATCACCAAAGTTGGAACGTCCTTTTTCATCCAGCACGAGGATCTCTCCATCGAGCACTGCATTGATGTTCGTTTCAGTTAGTACTTTGTGAATGGGATAAAACTTATCATTGAAACTCTTATTGTTACGCGAAAACAGGTCCACCTCGCCTTTGTTGATGAAAGCCAGGGCCCGGTATCCGTCCCATTTTACCTCATATTGCCAGTCCGGATCATCGAAAGGTTTATCCACCAGGGTGGCGAGCATCGGTTTTATGCCATTGGGTATTTTGGACTTGGGTGCCTTTTTAAGCAGCGCAACAGGATCCAGATCATCCGGGCTGGTTTCTGTGTCGTGATCTGCCAGTGCTTCTGCAGGTTCTGCAGGTTTCTTTTTCGTGGTTTTTTTAGGCTTCTCGATATCCTGAGCCTTTCCGCCTTTCCACACTTTTTCACTGGTATCTTCCATCTTTTCGATGGTTTTTCCGGAAAGAACGGACTTATCCTGTTTGGTGATGTCCTTTGTGGATGCGAACTCATCTTTGTGTTTGATCAGCAGCCAGCCGTTTTCACCCATGCCATGGGTTTTCACCAAGGCATACTCCCCCTGGAGCTTTTCGCCATGAAGCTTAATTTTCAACGACCCTTCCTGAAGCTGTTTAAGCAGGTGTTTCTCCTGCGCCTTCTTCCCTTTGATTTCTTCGATGGGCTCATAGGTTCCCTCGTCCCAGACGATCACGGTTCCACCACCATACTCCCCTTTGGGAATGATGCCTTCAAAGTTCCGGTAGTCGAAAGGGTGATCTTCGACCATCATCGCGAGCCTTTTGGTCTTCGGGTCCGTAGAGGGGCCCTTCGGAATGGCCCAACTCTTCAGAACCCCTTCCATCTCCAGGCGGAAGTCGTAGTGCAGGCGTGAAGCGTCATGCTTCTGAATCACAAACATCAGTTTATCCTTGTCTTTACTCTTTCCGGATTTGGGTTCGGCGGTCTTTGTAAAATCGCGCTTAGCAACATATTTCTCCAGGCTCATGGCGTTATGTGTTAGGTTTATGCTCGTTTTCTAAATAACAACAATGGACAACATTGGTTTGCTGTTCTCCCTGGAATGCCCTTCCGGATACTGGAAAACAGAGGGGATCTTAAAGGGTATCTAATACAGAAATTCACAAAATAAGCGGCCTGTTGATTGCTGTTATCATTCTCTTCACTATCTTAGATGAATTGATGACAAACTTTTTAACCAAATGAGCATACAAAGAACTATTTTAACCGCATCTTTTTTAATAAGTGCAATGGGTATGGTGAACGCGCAGGAAAATGCAAAGCCGGAAGAAACAGAATTCTATACGCCTGTACCGCCGAAGGTTACACCGGGAAAGACGGCATCAGAAGCACCCTCAGACGCCGTAAAGTTGTTTGACGGAAAGGATCTTTCTCAATGGGTTTCTTCAGCCGACCGGAGCAAGCCAGCTGGCTGGAAAGTTGCAAACGGCGTATTTACAGTAGAAAAAAAGACGGGTAATATCGAGACGAAACAGTCCTTCGGCGATTACCAGCTGCATTTGGAGTGGCAGGTACCGGCAAATATCACGGGTACCGGACAGGCACGCGGAAATAGTGGTCTTTTCCTGGCCTCTATCGGAAACGGTGACGCTGGCTATGAACTGCAGATTCTCGACAACTACGATAATAAAACTTATACCAATGGTATGGCTGCGAGTATTTACAAGCAAACAACTCCGCTTGTTAACCCCTCAAGGAAGCCAGGAGAATGGCAGACCTACGATGTGATTTGGACCGCTCCAACTTTCAATGCAGACAGTTCTATGAAGACTCCGGCGAAGGTAACCGTGTTATTCAACGGCGTACTGGTACAAAACAACTTTGAGCTGAAAGGCCCTACGCAATATATCGGCAAGGCGGCCTACAGACAGGCACATGGTGCTTCTCCAATCAAGCTGCAGGCACATGGTGACAAAAGCGAACCCATAAGTTTCCGCAACATCTGGATCAGAGAAATTAAAAATCCATAAGCAGCTTTATGGCAGAGCATTTGATGTGATACAAAAAACAACGCAAATGAAAATAAAATTTTTACTCCTCCTCTGCATTGCGGCGATCGGTCTGTCTTCATGTGAGAAAGAAACCCTGGTGCAGGAGACGCCAAACAGAACCGTAGTCCTGACCATACAGCCAAATGAATGGGTAGCCTATAAAGATGGCAAAGGATATTCAGTAGACCTTCCGATTCCGGAAATAGATCAGTTTAATGTGGAAATTGAAGGTATTTTGGTATACCTGGATCACCCTGTTAAGGTAAGCAGTTACATTCAGATGCCCTATGTATATAGCGGTGTGAGTTATTCCTATGAGCACTTCAATGGCGGCATAGCAGTTGACATTCAGGCCGCTGAGTTTGCGACCAGGTCTCCTAACCGGCCAACATCGCCGATCCGCGTTAAAGTGGTGCTTATTCCATCAAGAGATGTAACCTAATTCTTAAAAGTAGACAGTTAGTCTGAGGAAGGTATCTGCGTTCTGGAGACCGGGACCGTTTGGACTTAATCAGGAATTCCCGGGCGAAATCTACAAGCGCTGTTTAGAACTAAGCTATACAGCAGTTCTGGACACTTAAGTTCAACAGAAAAACGGCTTTTAATTTTAAAAAGATAAAAAACGATCAATGTTCGCCTGAACATGGTCGTTTTTTTTATGCTCTCCCCGGTTCAGTTGTATGGCCCGGATCGTTACGCCATTGCGTTCCAGTAGAAGCTCTTCATAAAAACCTTTGTAGTAAACGTCTTTTACTTCGAACCTGCGGCTGTTCCAGGATGCCTTCACATTAACCCACTCCGGATAGAACACGACCTGCGACCCTTTTGCCTCTAGTCCCAGCTTTGCAGCATCCTCGCTACTCAGGGCTACAGCATTACCCAGGATCTGGGCGGTATATACATGATCCGGATGATTGTAAATGTATGAAGGCTTGCCCTGCTGCAGAAGATGTCCATCTTTGATTAACAGCAGTTTGTCGGCAAGGAATAGTCCGTCTGCAGGATCGTGGGACACCATGATGACTGTTACGCCGGTTTCAGACGCAATCCGCTTGATATCTGCACGGAGCTGGTTTTTGAGCAGAGCGTCAACCTGGCTAAATGGTTCATCCAGCAGCAACATCTTCGTATCACTGACGAGTGCCTTAGCTATGGCTACGCGTTGTTGTTCGCCCCCGCTTAACTCGGTGATGCGTTTGCTGCTCAAATGCCCGATATGCAGATGGTCCATCATCTCCACAGTTTTCTCGTGTTTCGATTTCACATCCGTGTTGGACAGCGCTGAGGCGATGTTATCGTAAACTTTCGCATAGATATTCAGCGAAAAATCCTGCGTAACCATCTTCATTTCCTTATGACCGGGAATGAGCTGTTCATCGGGTCCGAGTACCCGCTTGCCCCTGAAAAGCACTTCTCCCGCATCTATGGTGAGCAAGCCATAAATGGACTTGAGTAAGGTCGACTTGCCACTCCCGCTCTCCCCAATGATCGCGACGATCTCGCCGGGCTGAATGTCAAAGCTGATGTCTGTGATTCCAAAAAGCGCCTGGTTGTCGTAACGTTTCGAAACGTTCTTTACACTGATGATGTTGTTGTCCACGGGATAAAGATAAAGATTCTGAAACGAAAAAATCCTACAGCGCTAAGCCGTAGGATCCTGTTTATTTGTGTGTGATATGTTTCTTTTTGTATTTAGTTTTCTGGTGTATTTCTTCCAGGCGAGGTACTCTCTTGTGTGATGTTTTCCCGACGGTCTGCTGATCATGCCGGTAGCTTAGTTCAAGCCAAGGGTCACACCGAATGACATGTTTTTAAGACCAGATTGCGCAGGGCTGTCGAACATATCGCTTGTATAGTACTTGGTGAAAAGTCCAAGGCTTCCATACCCCAGCCGGAGGGTGCCTCCGTAGCGAAAAGGCTGAAAATGGTAATCGTCTTTAACCTTCTGCTTGCCCCGCTCGTCGCTGATTTGTTTGATTTTTCCATTCAGCAGAAATCCAATCTCCGGTCCGATGACCACGAAAAAGCGGTTCCCTTTGTCGTTTTCTTTGGTACGGAACTCGAAGTTCAAGGGGAAATGAACATAGCTGCTGGATAGACGATTTTTGCTAAACTGAACCGGTTCTTCAATGTAACTCAGATCTTGAGTGTTGTTCTGTAAAGTGATATTCCGCTTCAAACGGATTAATGTCCAGTCGAAACCTCCCGCCAGATAGATCTTAAAGTTCGGGGTGAACCGGTATCCGTACTGCAATACGTCGAATGAAAATGTACTGGTTTTTCCGGGCTTAAAATCAAGGAAGTCATTCGCCGGCGATAAGGTAAAACTGCCATTGTCGACCAGTCTGGAGAAACCCAGGTCGATCCTGGTGAACGTAATTCCGCCCACAAAGCCAGTTACAGATCGCTTTCGTTTAACGGTATCTCTTTTTGTGCTATCTGAATCCTTACCGTAAACATTACGGCCTCCGATGGAGACAGAAAAGGTGTCCTTTTTGCGCTTGGTGCTGTCGGCTGTTTGTGCCTGGCTGGAAATGTTTCCTGCGGACAGGAAAACAGTCATCGTAAGTAGAATGATGCGTCTCATATATATTATTTGTTCTTTTTTGAATTAAACCTGAAGGGGCCGATGTTAATGGCCACCAGTGAAGAATTGTCATCGTCGTCGGTATTGAACTCCACGAGCTTCTGCTCCCGCTTATCCAGTTTGTCCACTACGAAATTCACCAGGTCACCGGCATTTCTGATCCGGGCCCTGCCTTCTTCTCTGTGTGCGCCAAGATCCTCTTGCAGTCCGTTTGCTTCTGCCGATGGACGATCTGCATCCCTGGGCATTAACCCAGCATGAAGCGGAATGGCTGCCGGAGTACCGCTGATCAGCGCAAGATCTCCGTTATGTGCAGGAACAAGGGCAAGTGCCGGGCCTTGGTGTTCATCTGCGCGCAGCGTTATAGGTGCAGCGGTGTTCACCGGACTTTCTAAAATTAACCGGCGCGGCTGTTCTCCCCTTGATTCCTTCCGTATCCGGTCACTCTTCAATCTGACTAATGTACGTTCTCCTTTATTTGCTGAACTTGGATGTACTTTAAGGACTTTAAGGGCTTTAACACGCTGGTCAACGGCCAATGCGGAACCGCCAGGCACGGAAACAGATGGTGATAACTCTTCCTGCTTCATCGGTAAAGATCCGGTACTACCTGCCGGATGTTGATCTGCTATCCTGCCCTTTTTTTCTCGCAGCCGTGTACCTTCGTCTGTTCTGGTCAACAGCAACGCCACGCTTAGTGCGATAGCTACCGTGGCCGCTACCATCCAGTACATCGCTGGTTTATGCTTGCGTTCTGGCTTGAGCTCCTTTCCGATAGCATCCCACACGGCGGCAGAGGGTTGCATTTCCGCACCGTTGAAACGATCTTTAAATAATTGATCGAGTGCCTTATCCTGTATACGTTCCATAATCTATACGCTCCATTTTTGTGATCTCCTGCTTCAGAATTGCCCTTGCCCGTGACAATTGCGATTTACTTGCACCCTCTGAGATACCCAGCATCTCTGCAATTTCCTTATGGGAATAGCCCTCAATGACATACATGTTGAACACCATCCGGTATCCGTCTGCCAGATTCTGGATGATCTTCAGCAAATCCTCCATGCCAAGCCCGTTGATGTCAACACCGGTTGATGGCTGTTCAAGCGCATCATCCAGCTCAACAACTTTTATGGATTTGATGTGCCTGCGGTAACTTTCAATGGCTGTGTGAACCATTATACGACGCATCCATCCCTCGAAGGATCCCTCTCCCCTATACTCATTTATCCGCTCAAAGATTTTAATGAAGCCCAGCTGCAAAGAATCCTCCGCCTCCATGCGGTCTTTCGCGTAACGCATGCAGATGACAAGCATCCTGGATGCCGTTTGTTGATACAACAACTCCTGCATCTTCCGGTTACCCGCTTTGCAGCCGTTCAACAAATCATTCAGGGTATGTGTTTTAGCAAACTTCATGTCTCTTTGTATAGGTAAGATGATGAAAGTAGGCCTGAAGTTGCACGAAGTCTGAAATATTTATTGCTTTATCTTAAATAGCCGGAAATCTGCCTTGTAGGTGAGGAAAAAAGAATGATTGAATTGTAATTGCTTGTCGGTATGACCCAGATCTACATGCGGCTCAAATCTTACGTCGAGAAACAGATTTGGCACCAGCTGTTTCTGGTAAGCGTAACGGAGTAATAGAATATTCCGGTCACTCTGGGTGAACCCATTGTCAATCAGATTCGAAGATACGGACTCATATAAGGGCATACCTTTGGTGCTGATAAACTGGTTGCCTTTCCAGTAAGATGCAACAATATGACCGAAATGGGTGTCAAGGCCTGCATTTACCCAGATCCCATATCCACCGGCATAGGTGCGCTGCTTAGTTGAAGAAAAGTCTTTATACACCGCTACGTAGTTGTCGGTGTAGATTTCCTTCACCTTCCCATCCAGTGTTTTATGCAACTTGAAACCTGTGGCTCCGTTAAAGAGGGTAGTTAAGGGTTCTGCCTTCAATACATCAATCTGCCCGCCGCGATGGAAGGCAATAAACTGCGCGGGAATGCTAAACTTCCATCCCTCATGCTCCGCAACTGTCGTCTCTGTGGACAAACCGCCGACAATCTCCTCCTTTTCTGCGTCACCTTTGTAGATCATCTTTTGCCAGGCAATCCAGGCATCGAGTCGGAACTTCTTCTTTTCAATCAGCAACTGGGTTCCGTATTCCACTGGATTGGTAATCTTCCTTTCGAAATCGTACAAAGGCTCAATGTAGTTGTGGTTGATGCTGCCCTCCAAACTTCCAAAGGCCAGGGTAAGGTCACGCTTGTGATATTTTAGGTTGAAAAGGGGTTTCGCACTGTGTACCCCATTGTCTCCAAAGTCCTTCCGGATAAATGCACCTGCAGTGATCGCCAGATTGGGGTGTGCATAGTAAACGATTTGCGGCTCCAGCTGGGTGCCGTATAGCGTATACCCATCATGGAACTTGTTTGTATACTCATAGTTCCGGACGTAGTTGAAATTGTAAAAGTTAAAATGGACGTCTCCCGTCCGGCTGCTATCCGGTCGTATATTGTTGATGAGGGCCGAATTGTTGAACTGAGCAAAGGAAAACTGTGCAGCTGCAAGCAGAATAACAAAGAGTAGGGATTTTTTCATCAGTATAAATTGAGTTACTCCAAATAATCAGGCGGTCATACGACAACGGCTTTTTACCTACGAGGAATGCTTTTGACGGTAGCTCTTGTACCACTTCACGGCCGCCATAATGGTCATTGAAAACACAATCAGCCCGATCAACCCATATGCCCAGTCTACGGCACTTTTCAATACAACAGTAAACACGATCGCCACGAGGAAGATCGTTGCCACCTCATTCCACAAGCGTAGCTGGAAGGAACTGAGCTTGAACACACCTCGTTTCAGTTGATTCATAATCCGCTGACAAATGAAATGATAGGCGATTAGTCCCCCAACAAACGCCAGCTTAACGTGTAACCACGGCATCTTTAAGAGTTCGGGATTGATACAAATCATGGTGACACCGGCAAGTACGGTCAGAACCATTGCAGGAGTAGTAATGATGTTCCACAGTTTGTGCTCTATTTTCTCAAACTCACGCTGCAAAATGAGGCGCTCATTTTCAGGGCGCTCGTTTGCTTCGGTGTGATAGATGAACAAACGTACGCTGTAAAACAGTCCTGCCATCCAGCTTACAACGAAGATGATGTGAACGGCAAGGACGTATAGGTATGCAGACATTAGTACCTGAATTCTTTGACGACTTCGATGGCGTATTTAACATTGTCAAACGGTATGTCCGGCATGATGCCATGGCCCAGATTGAATATAAATCCGTTCTCTCCACGCATCCGCTCAAACAGTTGAAGAATGGTTTTCTTTATTACCGCTTTATCGGCATACAAGATATGTGGATCCAGGTTTCCCTGAACAGCAATACCTGCAGGTAAGGCTTGCTTGATGTTCAAAAGGTCTGCATTCCAGTCTACAGATATGACATCCGGCTTCGCCTCTGCCATGATCGGCGCAAACACCGAACTTCCCTTACAGAACGAGATCACAGGGATATCTTTCCGGTTTAAATTGGCAATAATCTCCTGAATATAGCGATGTGAAAATTCCTGATAATCATTCCAGGATAACGCAAGCGCCCAGCTATCGAATATCTGAATTGCATTTACACCTGAGGCAATCTGAAGATTCAGGTAGTCTGCCGTTACTTTCGCGATTTTGGCTAACAATTTATGTGCGATTTCAGGATGGTTATGGATCAGCAACTTCGTTGTCTTGAAGTCTTTCGAGGACCCGCCTTCCACCAGGTAACTCATGACGGTAAACGGCGCTCCGGCAAAGCCGATCAATGGAATGCTGCCATTCAGGCGTTGCTGAATTACTTTGATGGCATCACCTACATACTGAAGCTTGTCCAGCACATCAACGTTTAAATTATCCACGTCCTGTGCGTTGCGCACGGGATTAGAGAATCGTGGCCCAACACCCTGGGTGAAGCTTAAATCTCCGCCCATCGCTTCTGCAGTAACCAGAATATCTGAAAAAAGAATGGCTGCATCAATACCCAGTAAATCCACTGGCAACATCGTTACATCGGCAGCAAGTTCAGGCGTCTTGCACATTTCAAGAAAAGAATATTTGTTCTTAATCTCCCAGTACTCAGGCATAAAACGTCCCGCCTGGCGCATCATCCATACTGGTGGACGTTCGGTTTGCTTCGAAAATGCTGCATCTAAAAATAACGTGTTCATCAAAATTTGTGTTGTTTATAAGCGATTCGCTTCTATTTCTATTTTCTTAATTATATCAACTGCTTTTGGGCTTTGCGCCAGCTCCTTTGCCCGGTTCACATAGGCAAATACCCGTTCTTTGTCTTTCTTGCGCAAAGCAAGATTGGCCAAATGGATCATCACATAAGCTTTGTCATTCTTACCACCGAGTGGAAACCTGCTGGCGATTTGAAAATGCCGCTCTGCAGCCTCAAATTCTTCTGCATTCAAGGCAATGTTGGCCTGCATAAACTCGTAGTATCCCCGGCGGTTCTTTGCAAGCCGGTCCGGGTTCGGCACTTCCCGCAGAATCCTGGCCGTTTTCTCATAATCGCCCCGCTTAAAATATTTAGACGCAAGCAAGATCGAGCTTTGTTTAAAGTGGCTCCAGAGTACAAAAGCAAAAAACATGACGCTTAGTGCGGCCAGCGAATTCTCTTTATATATAAGGCATCCAATCGCGGCGACGATAAACATCGCCATCAAGGCATACCTACCTTTGGCATTATACATTAATTCTGACTGTCGGTAAACTTATAACCTACGCCTCTGATCGAATGAAAATATACGGGGTTCTTCTGATCCGGCTCAAAGTATTTACGGAAGGTCAATATGAAGTTATCTATCGTACGGGTAGAAGGGTATACATCATAATTCCATACGGTTTCCAGGATCTGCTCGCGGGAAACGGCCTCATTCTTACGTTCAATGAGCAGCTTCAACAGCATGGTTTCTTTCTTCGTTAACGGAACAATTACACCATCATCCTGCTTAAGTTCAAACGAATTGAAATAAATTGTCTTATCCCCTATTTTATAAGAGTTCAGTTCTTTTAAGTCGTCAGCTTTCATGCTGCGTTTTACCAGAATACCAACGCGAAGAATTAGTTCTTCCAGGTTGAAAGGTTTAACCAAATAATCATCTGCTCCCTTTTTCAAGCCCATAACACGGTCTTCGCTTGTATTTTTAGCCGTAAGAAACAGAATAGGAACTTCCGAGTTTTCCAGTCGAATGGTTTCACAAACCTGGAAACCGTCCATCTCCGGAAGCATTACATCCAAAATGATCAAGTTAAAGCGCTCTTCTTTAAACACCTTCAGTGCCGTCTTACCATCCTTTACAGCATGAACTTTATAACCTTCTAATTCCAGGTTTAATTTTATAGCGTCTAATAAATGGTCTTCATCTTCAACCAATAGGATTCTTAATTTCTGTTGCATAATGGATTAACTAAATGTTACTTCAAATACAGCACCCTGCGGTACATTATCTTTAACGCTGATATCAGCGTCATGGTTTTGCAAAACCTCTTTAACTATAAATAAGCCTAGCCCAGTTCCTTTTGCTTTACGCACATTTTCATCACCCACACGGTAAAACTTATCAAATATTAACATCTTTTCATTGTCCGGAATACCCGGGCCTTTGTCGGACACCCTTAAGAAAGGACTTCCATTTTCCTGGCTTAGCTCTACAGCAACCTCCGCACATGGACCGGAATATTTGATCGCATTCTCAATTAAATTGGTTACCACCGAAGAAAGTGCAAAAGAGTCTCCAACCACCTTAATGTCGGGCTGAACTTTCGCACTGATCATTTGCTCGGACCCACAAGAGTGGATCTGCAGCCTGTCGGTAATCCGGGTAACCAATTCAGAAAGATTGAATTCTTCCTTCGGAAAAGAATAAGACCTGTTCTCAATCTTAGTAGCCAGCAACATGTTCTCTACTAAATCATCCAGTCGCTCAATATCCTTTAGTGAATTGGAGAGCAAAGTTGTCTGCCTTGCTTTGTCCAGATTTCTTTTCACAATGGTTTGGAGCGATAACTTTATCGCCGCAAGCGGGGATTTAAGTTCATGCGTAACCGAAAGCAGAAAGTTCTGCTGCTGGTCGCGAAGCTTCTCCTCCTTCTTTATGGACTGATGCAGGAAATAAGCACCCGTACCGAGGAGAAAAAGAAAGACCGATCCCTCCCCCATCACCATAGCCATCCTCGAAGGCTGAAGTTTGATCACCAGGCTTCCCCATGACACCAACTGCACCAAAGCGTACAGCAGCATGAAATAAAATATAATGATCGATTTCTTCAAAATTACAGGCTATTGGCAGTTAAATGTACCACTATTTTACTTATTTCTAAAAACTATGTCCAGCGCATCAAAGATCGCCCGTTTGGCTTTCTCCAGGTCAATCTTCGTATGTGCGGCAGATATAAAACCAACCTCATAACCCGAAGGCCCGATGTAAATGCCACGGTTCAATAGTTCCCGATGCAGCACTTTAAATTTCTCCATGCTCTGCGCATCGATATCCGCAGCCGTCTGGATCTTATCTTTGTCTGTAAATGCCATCCAGAAAATCGAGCCTACATGGAAAACCCGTAGTTTGTAACTTCTTGCGGATGCAAACCGCTGGATGCTTTCGGCAAACTCGGCCGTTTTCGCATTCAGCTCCTTATAGAAACCGGAACGCAGAAGTTCGGTAAGCTGCGCAATACCTGCTGCCATGGCGACTGGATTTCCCGACAATGTTCCTGCCTGGTAGACCCCGCCGTCCGGCGAAATATGCCCCATGATTTCCGCCGATGCACCATACATGCCTACCGGTAAACCACCACCTATGATTTTGCCATAGGTAACGATATCTGGTTTTACACCGTAATAGCTTGCTGCACCTTCGAACCCAATTCTGAAGCCAGTAATTACTTCATCAAAAATGAGTAAAGCACCATTTTCTTTACAGGCGCTTTCGAGGAACTTCACAAACGATTCGTCCTGCATCAATAGCCCGTTATTCGCCGGAATGCCCTCGATGATTACCGCAGCAATCTCCCCCTTAAACTGCTCAAAGGCTTCCGTCAACGCCGTCTCATCATTCAACGGAATAACAATTGTTTCCAGTGCAAACGACTTCGGTACGCCCTTCGACGAGGTTTCTCCGAAGGTCACCAGGCCTGAGCCGGCTTTCACCAGCAGTGAATCGCTATGCCCGTGATAACATCCCTCAAACTTGATGATCTTATCTTTGCCGGTATAACCCCGGGCAAGCCGTATCGCAGACATCACCGCCTCTGTACCAGAACTGGTGAAACGTATCTTCTCTACGTGTTTGTTGTTTTTAACTATCAGTTCCGCAAGTTCATTCTCCAGTGCCGTCGGTGCGCCGAAACTCATACCGCTCTGCATCACTTCAGTCACTTTTTCCCGAACCTTTGGATGATTGTGCCCCAATATCAGCGGGCCCCAGCTGCAGCAAAAATCAATAAACTGATTGCCGTCTGCATCCCAAACATTGCAGCCATCGCCTTTCTGAATAAACAATGGCGTACCATATACCGACTTAAATGCCCTAACCGGAGAATTCACTCCGCCGGGGAAATAGGTCTTTGCTTTTTCATACAGCTCTGCTGATTTCTCTCTTGAAATATCCGGTTTACTGCCTGTATTTACAGGTACATCACCTTCGTTCCCCGAAAACATCTTTTTAAACGATTCTAACATATTATATCCAGTTGTTTTCTAACATATCTTTAATATGATAGGTCGTAATGACACTTGCTCCGGCGCGGGCGAAAGCATGCATGGTCTCCATTACAATTTTTTGTTCATCAATCCAGCCCCGCTGAGCGGCGGCTTTAACCATCGCATATTCACCTGACACATTGTAGCAGGCAATCGGCACATCGGTATTTTGTTTTAAATTTCGGATCACGTCCATGTAGGCCAGGGCAGGCTTAACCATCAGAATATCCGCGCCCTCCGCTTCATCCAGCAGGGCTTCACGCAAGGCTTCATTACCATTCCGGAAATCCATTTGGTATGCTTTACGGTCTCCCTTGCTCGGGGCACAATCGGCTGCCTCTCTGAAAGGTCCGTAATAAGCGGAAGCAAATTTGGTTGCATGAGACATGATCGCCACATTCTCAAATCCATTTCCATCCAGCAGCGTCCGCATTGCCGCAATCCTGCCGTCCATCATGTCAGATGGGGCAAGCAGATCAGCGCCTGCTTCAGCATGTGCAAGGCCCATTTTGGAGATCAGCGTTACGGTTGCATCATTCTGTACGTAATCGTTCACCAGAATTCCACAATGGCCATGCGTCGTATACGAACATACACATACGTCCGTAACCACATACAGATCATCACCAAAAGCCTTTTTCAACGCCCTTACCGCTGTTGGAACCAGCGAATGATCGTGATAGGCCATATGCGCATCGTCACTTTTCTCATCCCCCACACCAAAAAGCATGATCTTATTCAAGCCAAGCTTCAAACCTTTTTCTACATCGACTAATAGAGTGTCGATAGAATAATGATACACTCCCGGCATGGCGTCAATTGCATGTTTCACACCTGTTCCCGGCACAATAAAGTACGGATACATGAACATGTCTTTCGACAGCCTGGTCTCGGCAATCATCTCTCTAACAACAGCATTCTTTCTTAATCTACGTGGACGGTGTATCATATCAACCTCTCTTATCTTTTTTATTTTATATCTATTCCAAACACAGCTTCTGCCAATCCAATCTCATCAGGAGAGAAAGGCAGTGTATAACTTACGCCCATCTCGTCAAATTTTTTCCCTGTAGAGCTGCCAATGGCAATCACTTTTTGCCCCGGATCCAACAGGTTTTCCGCGAAGTAGGCTTCCACATTAGACGGGCTGGTAAAAATCAAAACATCCGCATAGGTCTTGTCGATGTTGTCCACCATCACTGTTTCGTAAATCGGTAAATCAACGATCTTTGTATCCGGAGATAGCGATTTCTGGATGGTCAGCAGGGAATCCTGTGCCCGTGGAAACATAACCGTCTCCCCTTTTACAAGTGAAGCAAAATCCTCTGCCACTTCTTTGATGTCGCCACTCTCGCCAACATAATCAGCAAGGTGTCCGTATTTGCGAAGTGCATCTTCTGATCCTCTGCCCACAACTCCAAACTTCACCTTTTTCGATAAAGATGGCTTTAGCTTGAAGAAAAATTCCACACCGTTGCGGCTGCTGAAGAAAATCCAGTCGATGTTCTTCAGGTAAAACGGATCCAGGATATTAACGATCGGGAAGGTCCGGATCAGTGACCTGTCTTCAATTTGAATCTTATGTTTGTTTAATGCTCTTCTAAAATAATTTTGCTCTGCAATTTCGCGGGAAATAAACACCTTTGAAGGCAGCTTGCGCTGCGCGCTGAATTTAGCAACGATCTGCTCGGCAACACCTTCCAGGCGATCAACCCGCATAAACACCCGGTCCGGGAAATCTTCGGAATCTGCCGCTTTGGATGTCCAAATCTCATACTTGCCATTCTCCTTTTTGCAAAAACAGCCCAAAGGCATGTGACAGCCACCTTCAAATAAATTCAGCACCTTACGCTCCACAGAAATCTCTGCGGCAGTGTCTGCATCGTGGATCTGTTGAAGCAATGTAAAAAGCTCCTTATCATTTTCCCGGATCTGAATGGCCAGTGCACCTTGTGCAGGTGCAGGAATAAGTTCTGTGGTGTCCAGTACTTCCACATGGAACTCACTCAGGTTAATTCCCAAACGGCTCACACCTGCTTTGGCAAGCAGAATGGCGTCATATTTTTCGTCGCGCAGCTTCTGAATCCGTGTAGGCACGTTTCCCCTAAGGTCTTCGATGTTCAGGTCGGTACGAATCGCCAGCATCTGCGCTTTGCGCCTATTTGATGAGGTACCCACCATCGCGCCGGTTTTAAGAGACAGCTTTTGTGTTACATCGACGCAATCCTTCAGGATAAGCAGCAGTTCTGCCGCATCTTCACGCTCCGGAACAGCTGCAATGGTCAGCCCTTCGGGATGAACGGTGGGCAGGTCCTTATGTGAATGAACAGCAAGGTCGATCTTTCCGGTAAGGAGTTCATCTTCCAGTTCCTTGGTAAAGAACCCTTTACCTTCCAGCTTATCCAATCTTAAATTGAGAATTTTATCACCCTGAGTTTTGATGATTTTTAAGTCGGCCTCAATGCCAATGCCAGCAAGCTTATCTTTGATGAAGTTTGCCTGCCACAAAGCAAGGTCACTACCCCTGGTGCCGATAATAAGTCTTTTCATTCAGATTTTAGTATTTAACGAATTGAACCAAAAAAGCAAAACACAAAGGTGTTCAAAATTTAGCTGATAATGCTCAGTTTTCGATTTGGGACAAATTTAATCGAAAAGACTTGTAGTCTTAAATAATATACAAATAATGTATTTGAACTGACGATTAGGGTGGAATTAAGAGTTATTAACCAATATCTCCTTGGCCATAACCATTGGAACACTGATGCATTTCTTTTCCATATAGTTCATGACCCGCTCGAGTATCAACCTGGAGTTTTCGTCCATGGTGCTGATTTCATCGGCAAACACGCCATTGATCGCCGTATGCTTAATTTCTTTGATCTTCTTTGGAACGCTGCTCATCGCGATTTCAATCTTCCGCTGGCGCAGTACCAGATCGAAATCCCTGATGTTCTGCTCGATGATGGTTTCCGCGTGTACGAGTTCATCGTAACGTTCCTGAATATTCTTGCGGGCAGTTTCCTTCAGGGATTCTACCTCTATGTAATGAATCGGAAACTTCTCAATCACCTCCGGCGCAGTATCGTTGGGAATTGCAAGATCCACAATAACCTTTTTGCTGGTTTCCCCCTTCAACAATTTCCTGTAGATCTTCTCTGTAATTATGGGCTCTGTAGAACCGGTACAGGTGATGATCACATCAAACCCGCCCTCAAATTTCTCGAGATCAGACAGTGGATAAGCGACAGCACTTAAGTCTTTCGCCATGGATGTCGCATTCTCTACCGTACGGTTAAAAATGGAAAAATTGGAGTATTTATGTTTTTTCAGGTATTGTGCAAGATTTTTATTGGTTTCTCCGGAGCCGATAATAAGCAGCCTGGAGTTCGCACACATGTTCAGATCACGTAGCTTCCGGTAGGCCAGAGAAACCACGGAGACTGGATTTTTAGAGATATTGGTATGGGTATATACTTCTTTTGCAGTCTTCACTACACGCTCCATAACGGTACGCATATAGTCGCCGGTAAATCCAGCCAACCTGCAGCTTTCATACGCTTTGCGCACCTGGGCAAGAATTTCTTTCTCTCCAACAACAAGACTTTCCAGGGAGCAGGAGGTACGAAGCAAATGGTTAAAGGCTTCAACCTGCTCATAAACAGAAACATTTTCAATAAATGTTTCCATACATTCTTCTGGAAGCCCCATATCCAGAACGTGAAGAAACCGGGAAATAAATTCTTTGTTAAGATCCTCTTTCGTTGTGAAAATAAATTCAACACGATTACATGTTCCAACGTAGAAGATTTCCTTAACGCTTAGTTCAGCTTGAATGTTCTTCAATCTGTCGTCGAGCGTTTGCTCACATATAACCAATTTTCCCAGCGATTTCAGGTCAATTTGTTTGTGTGTGAAAGCAATAATCTTTAAATATTCCAAGGTAGCGTATGGTGTTATTTTTTATGTAACAAAAGTAGCAACAGGATAATGCACCACTGTCATTAGGCTGTAATTAACACTTATTTAGAAAGCTTTTAAATTAGTTGAATTACCAGAACCAACAATGCTAATGTTTGTTGTTAAATTAACCAACTAAATATTCGGCCGTATGATCCAGAAACAACATTTTATCCTTTGCGGGGCTGAAGATAAAACAATATCCGGAGATTTAACCTGCAACGATGAAGGCACCATCACAAAAACGGTAATTTTTGTACATGGCTTTAAGGGTTTTAAGGATTGGGGCGCACACAACCTTGTCGGACAATATTTTGCGGAGCACAACTTCCGCTATATCAAATTCAACTTTTCTCACAGCGGTGTGCAACCGGATCATCCCGGGGATGTCACAGACCTCGAGACTTTCGCCTCAAACAGAGTGAGCTATGAGCTCCGGGATTTGGAAGCCATCATACAATACGCAATGCACACCTTCAGCTCCAGCGACATATATCTTATCGGTCACAGCCGCGGCGGCGGGGTGGCCATCATTGAAGCGGCAAAAAACAAGTACGTAAAAAAACTGGTCACCTGGAGTGCCATTGCCGACTTTGCCAGCCTCTGGAAGCCGGAACAGGAAGAGGAATGGAAAAATAGAGGGAGGATATTTGTCGAGAATGCCCGCACTAAAGAACAGATGCCTTTAAACGTCTCCCTCCTGCAGGATTTAAACCGCAACAGAGAAGATTTCAACATCATAGAAAAGGTTAAAACAGTGAATGTTCCCTGGCTGATCCTCCATGGAGATGAGGATGTAAATGTAAACTTCCATGTGGCCCAGACACTCGCCCAGGCGCAGCCAAAAGCGGTTCTAAAGAAAATTGAAGGTGCAAATCACGTCTACGGTGCGGCACATCCGTTTACAGGAGATGCGCTACCGGCAAACTTGCTTGATGTGTGCGAGAAAACAGTTGCGTTCCTTAGCCAGTAACCCGCGACTCGGTCCAGTTGCCGTCCTCTTTAATCAAGCCAATCAGATCATCAAGTGCCCGTTCAGCGTTTACATTTTTCTTCACGACTTCCCTACCGCGGTATAGCGTAATTTTTCCAGGTCCTGTTCCTACGTATCCATAATCTGCATCTGCCATCTCCCCGGGCCCATTTACGATACAGCCCATAATCCCGATTTTGATTCCTTTTAAGTGATCGGTACGGGAACGGATCAGCTGGGTGGTTTCCTGCAGGTCAAATAAGGTACGTCCGCAACTCGGACAAGAGATGTATTCCGTTTTCGAGATCCGTGTCCGCGTAGCCTGAAGTATCCCAAATGAAGTGGCATTAACCACAGACAAGCCCACAGTGGTATCGGCGCTGATCCATATGCCGTCGCCAAAGCCATCGGTAAACAGCGCACCGGCATCCGTAGCTGCAAATAACATCAGGTCTTCTGCACTTGTATCCGGATACGTTCTCTTGATGATCACCGGCAATTGAATACCCCGCTCCAGCAGTCCTGCAAAGAACAGGCGCTGTTCAGACATTCCATGTGCCGCATTTGTGTCCAGAACGATCACAACATTGTGCTCCAGCCCGGCAATCTTTGCAACATCATAGTTTCCCGCATCTACCTGTACCAGGTTCAATGCCGGGTCACGGTAAGTACATTCAAAATATTCTTCCAGTGAAAACAACGGATGGCAATTGCTTTTATCCCGCAGTGCAAACCAGGTAGTATGATTGTATACCTGCTTTAAATTTCCCGGAAAGGAAAATGAAGGCAAGCTGTCGCCGAGGTAGACCAGGTCGGCCGCCTGATCGGTCATATTGTATTTATCAAGCCCTGCACTATAGTTGTAGCCGAGCGCAGATAAAAAGTAAGGATCTTTAAGATTTTCTCCAGAGACATCAAGCATGACGACCGGATGGTGGTGCCCGCCAATATGCTGAACCACATCTGCCACTCTCCTTTTATACTCAAATGGATTGTAGTTTAACGTACCGGGGTTGATTTCCGGCCGTTCTTCCGGCAATGTGGCACGTTTTGCGTATCGGTCTGCGAGTGCCCGGGCTACTGGTGCTTCAAACTCCGGATCCTCAGTTAAGGAAACACGGATGGTATCACCTAGTCCGTCTTCCAGCAAAGTACCAATACCAACGGCAGATTTTATGCGTCCGTCCTCGCCGTCGCCAGCTTCAGTTACACCAAGGTGTAAAGGATAGTTCATTCCTTCTTTAACCATGGTCTCCACGAGCAAGCGGTAAGCCTGAACCATCACCTGGGTATTACTGGCCTTCATCGAGATCACCAGGTTGTAATAGTTCAGGTCTTCGCACATGCGGATAAACTCCATGGCAGACTCCACCATACCCCGTGGGGTATCACCATAATGGCTCATGATGCGGTCCGATAAAGATCCATGGTTCGTCCCGATGCGCATCGCCGTACCATACTCCTTGCAGATCTTCACTAGCGGTGTAAATTTCTTATATATGCGCTCCAGCTCCGCCTGATAGGCAAGATGGGTATATTCTATATTCTCAAAACGCTTTTTATCGGCGTAGTTGCCTGGATTAACCCGAACCTTTTCGACAATACGGGCAGCAGATTCTGCCGCGTTGGGCGTAAAATGAATGTCCGCAACCAGGGGAACATTGTATCCACGAAAGCGAAGTTCTTTTTTGATGTGGGCAAGATTCTCCGCCTCTTTTACACTGGGTGCGGTAATCCGTACGTATTCACAGCCTGATTCCACCATGCGGATGGTCTGCTCGACAGTTCCTATCGTATCCATCGTGTCCGTAGTGGTCATAGACTGAATTCGAATTGGATTGGTGCCCCCCATCGGGACATCACCGATATGTACTTCACGGGTTAAAAACCTCGAATACCGGGTTAAGCTGTTGCAATAACCTCCGCTAAGTTGCTGTTCTGATGCTACGTTTTCCATGCAGCACAAAGATAAAGATTAAATCAATCTATCTTTAATCACCAGCGTATTTGCTGCAATGTCATGCCAGCATTGTTGCTTTTTGTTGAGAAAACTATATAAATAGCCAAAAAACACTGGCAGCACAGAAAAGATTTTGGCCGCATTCCGGCCAATCGCCCGCCCCATGGAGATGCGGTTGCCCAGCATATCGGTTACCCGGATGTTCAGCAAGCGCTTGCCGATAGTTCCCTGTGCGGCCGAGGCCTCGGCAACAATACCGTACACGAACTTAACCACCGGAACCAGCGGAAGCAAAATAATGGCTTCATAGATGCGGGTGTTCTTATCCGTTACAAATGCGAAGCTGATCAGCAGCACAATAATGTAAAACAGAAAGATAAAGAAAAAGTCAATGACGGATGCCAGCAGACGCTGGTCAAAAGAAGCAAAATACTGTGGTGCGGTTTGCTGAAAGGTGAAGCCCAGAAGCGCACGTAGCTCCGGAAATTCGTGCGCTTCTTTGTAATCGTCCATACCGGGCTTCTTAACGAATGTTCCGCCTGTGATATTCAGGGCAGACAAATCGGACAAGAAATATGGGCCTGAGGGCTTTCCATCAATAACAACTATATACCGGGTTACCTCCTCGTTCTGCATCGTTATCAATACCGGGAAACCTCGAAGTTGCTCAGTCCACCATCCAGATTTACAAATATTTTCTTCGTAGATGTTGCAAAGTTCGGCGTTTCATAGGTGCCGTCGTTAAGCTTTGTGAAGCCGGTGAAGTCTTTCGACGACAACCCGGTCTGGGTTTTAATTCTGCAGCCTGATCCTTCAGGAATCCGGATCTTAACGTCCGCAACCCCGGTTTTTACCACCACATCCGTAATCGGCAGCAGCTGCCCGACTCTAAAATCCAGGGCTACGGCACCGCCGTCAAACTGCAGTGTTCTGATCTTGTACTCCGACAGGTCGAAGTTAACTTCTCCGGCTCCCATGTTCATCTTGATATCCCATTCTGGTTGTTGGTTCAGCTTAAACGTAACTTCGTTTGAGCCATTCCCCATACTCCATCGGGTTTTATTGCCCTGCATTTTAAAAGTTAGTGTCTGCGTGGTGTCCTGTCCCGCTCTGGTCAGCGTAAAACCGCCCCTCGTTTTCTCCACACTCGCGGTAATGAGGCTGTCTGTGCTTCCGCCCAGTTTAAACGAGGTGCCGCCGCCTGAAATGTTCAACGTAACTTTCTTTGCACTGTCTGGCTGAAAATGCTCCGAGAAATGCATCCGCTTTACACCGGCTTCATCACTGCTGTCGCTATCGTCATCAATATCAAACTCCATATCGTTTTTAAAAGCATTCCCCATCCAGTTGTGGCTTGCAGGTGGCTGCTGTCCACGGTAGAACAAAAAGGAAAGCGTTATAACAAGTACCGCAATGGATATGATGTTGCCAACCTGCGACTTGTTCCTGTTGAAAAGGATGTTTACGCCGGCGATAATGAGGAAAATCGGCCAAAAACCCCAGACGTTTCTCCAGTAAAATTCAATAACATTAAAGTTCTCCAACAAAAGGACTAGGCCTACAAACAGCAGGATGATTCCCCAAAGTATTCTATCAAGTTTCATGGCTTATAATTCTTTAGTTTCTGATTGCTCCTTTTGTTTCATCTCCTCATTGATCGTCTGGTCCTTCCAGTCCTCCCAGGCGTTTTTTCTTTTTGCTTTCATGATAAAACTCACCCCAACGGCCACAAAGATCAGGGGCCAAAGTTTCCCCAGGCGGAACCAGTATGGAATGATGTTAAACTCATTCATTAGAAAGTACAAGCCGATCACCAGCAGAAACAATCCACCTACAGTCCGGCCGGTGTCGTTGCGCTTACTTAACGGCTTAAACTCATCCGGGCGGGTCCAATCTGTTGTGGAGCCCTGAGGCGGCGGCGTAGTGAACGTCGAGCTATTAAAACCAGCCGGGTTATTTTGTTTTTTAAAATAATCATCAAACTTCGTAAAGCGTGATGAAGGGTCGTTGTTTACCGGAACCACGATCCACATCACCAGATAAACCAGAATACCGGTTCCAAACAAAAATATGGTCGACAGCACAAAAAGTAGCCGGATAATCGTGACGTCTACCTCCATGTAATCTGCGGTTCCAGATGAAACTCCCGCGATTACCTTATCAAATTCGTTTCTATACAGCTTCTTTTCCATAACATTTCTCCTCTTCTAATTCAACTTAAAATTGTATCGGCTTGATCATTACTTCATCAACGTTGGCACCACTACTTAGATTTAGAATATTGGACACCGTGTCCGCAATATCTTCCGGCTGAACAAATTTCTCTGCCGGTATGTCTGTACCTTCCCAGGAAAATGTTAGTGTTGAACCCGGCAAAATAGCCGTAACCTTTACGTTGTATTCGGCTAATTCCTGCCTCAATACATTATTAAGACACAGCAAAGCGGTTTTAGTTACACAATAACTTCCTGCATTTTTCATAATTTCTTTGCTTGCAATAGAGCAGATGTTGAAAATATGACCTGAACGCCGGTCACGCATCAATTTACCGATGTATTTAGCCGTATAGTATGCCGCGCTGACGTTCAGACTTTGCTGCAGTTCGAAGGCCGCATCATCTTCATCAAGTAGCGATGATGGCAAGAATGTACCGGCATTGTTAACCAGGACGTCTATAGCGCCTAGTTTTTCCACCGCAAAGCGGCAGAACGCATTGACTTCGGCCTTTATGCTGCAATCCGTCTGTAGAATTTCTATCCGTCTTCCTGTATGCTGAAGATGATCAGCAAGATTCTGAAGTTCCTGTTTATCCCTTGCGCAAATGGCTAGATTATAGCCTTGCTCAGCAAGTTTGATCGTTATGGCCCTGCCAATACCTTTTGTTGCACCTGTTACAATCGCGTTCATTCGTTTCGGATTAAAGCACAAAAGTACGCCGGAAATGATCTAGAATGACGCGCTGATTTATTTTTCCTGTTGTCTGATGGCCTCAGCGATCTGTTTCAGGGTAACCTCATCCAAAACGATCCGGGGAATTCCCTTAGATGCATCATGCTCGTACATCGGGTAGATTCCGGGCGTCACCTCTTCAACGGACACTTTGTGCCAGGAAGTTCCATGGTCTCTGCTGGCAATTTCTCCGACAAGTGTTCCATGATAAATAACCTTGTAGCCATAAGCCTGTTCGGGTTGTAAGGTTAACGATACTTCTTGATCTTCTACCGTGATGACAATGTCAAATGAGTCCATAATAACAGGTTTTCAGTGTAAACATATCATAAACGGGTTTTGTTTGTCTGCCGCACCGTCATTGCGTTCATCATACCGTGGAGGAACACCGGACCTGCGACAAACCCCTACCTGCGTTGATTAACTTAGTTTGCTGCCGGTGGAAATGTATAAAAGTTGTAGTTGATCTTCCAGGTAAAAGTTTCACCAGGCTCCACTTTTATCTTGATGTAAGGCTCTGGACATAATGTAGTCGATGCCGTCCAGAAGACGATCCGTTCGATCGGGCGATCACTGGTAATCCGCACGCCCGCACCGGACTTACTGTTCTCCACCCGGATATCATAATCCTTTGCATCATTACTGAAGCCCTTCAAATCACCATAGAACACATGTTCCTTTTCGGTAAGATCCCTTAAAAACCGGATGTTGTTGCCATCGATCCTTGCGAGGTCTTCCTGGTGCTGAGGCATGCCGCTCAGCGGAAACGGAAACTTGACGACATAATCCGGGCCTACAGTTGCCTTGTCTATCATGAAAAAATTATGGTCATACACAGACGTTTCAATCGTCTTGTTACCCGTGTTTTTAAGCACATGTGAAAGGATCAGCTCCGACTTCCCTTTAGCCAGTTGTACATTCTTAAGGTACTCATAAGCATAGTTTTCGTCCTCCAGTTTATGCATAAACTGAACGCCATCAGCTTTCTTTTTAACGGTCCACTTACCTGAGTTTACAATTTTGTAAGGCGTAACAAACGTGTACTTCTTGTCGTCTGGTTTGACCATTGACCCAATGCCGATCTTCACAAACGTATCTCCGGGCATTGCCTCGGCGTATCCCAGCGGCGTAAATTCTTCTACGGGCCCCATGATGGCGTCATGTAGCGTGGGGCTATATCTGGGAAACCACTGCCCGAAGTATGAGTGCCCCCTAAATTGAAGGCCGGTAATTACACCGGACCAGTCGAACCTTGAACCGCGGTAATATGCTTTCTCCGCGTCAGGAAGATAAAGATGGGCATCAATCAGTTTGTTGCTGATCCGGGCATCGGGAAATTCAGCAAGTTGAACGGCGCTGATCATCGCAGCAGCCAACAGCAAAATACATATTAGAGGTTTCTTCATGGGCTTAATTGCTCTGGCTGCATGGCAGCCCGTACATCATTAAACGATTTACATTTGGACACAGTAATATAGCCGCTATTTGACAGCAAAACAACTTTTTTGATCATTTACTAAATAATGCTATGGCTTCAGCTTAGACGCTGCACTTGCCAAACAAGACTTTTGATTTCGCCCGCACCTTAGTTATGGTTCAGGCGGCCTTGCCAGGGGGTTGATGGGGCTGTAACCGAAGCAACCCCCTAGCGACGCCCTACCAATGCCCTGGAGAGGCCGGCCCAACCTACAGCTGTGTTATACGAACGCTGGGCAGCTTTTCCCTGAAATGCTTCGCATTGTAGGCAATTATCAAAACAATTCCTGCACCCTGTGGTGTTAAGTAATAAACTGACTTATGAATTTTCACACCAGAAAATGGGTAAAACCAGAAGATCTGAATGCGAACGGGACCTTGTTTGGCGGAAGCCTCCTGCGCTGGCTCGATGAAGAGGCAGCAATCTATGCAATTGTTCAGCTCGACAATCAAAGGGTTGTTACCAAGTACATATCCGAAATCAATTTTGTGAGTTCTGCCCGCCAGGGAGACATTATTGAACTTGGTATTACCGCTACTGCGTTCGGAAAAACCTCCCTCACCATGTATTGTGAAGTACGCAATAAGATAACCCGGAAAAGCATTCTTACAATCGACCGGATGGTCTTTGTAAACCTCGGTCCGGACGGATTGCCGATGCCTCATGGAAAAACACATATCAAGTACATCGATGATCAGTTTAAGGAGGGAGGCAACTAGCCATGTTTGCCCTAAATAAAGAAACCGGCAACAAATCAGCAAATATTATTGTTTCTTTGTAGTATTATTGTACTTACACACCCCGAAAACTCGTATACATGAATTTCACAAATTTTGGCAAGTACATCCTGCTTTTAAAGGCTGTATTCAGAAAGCCGGAAAAGTTTAAGATATACATGAAGGCTATTTTTATGCAGATGGACTTCGTTGGCGTTGGTTCTTTGGGATTGATTTCTATTATCTCCACATTCATCGGTGCAGTAATGACCTTACAGATCGCTTTCCAGCTGGTGAGTGATTTCATTCCTAAAACAATTATCGGTTCCGTAACCCGGGACTCCAGCATTCTAGAATTAAGTCCGACCATAACGGCCATTGTTCTGGCCGGTAAAATTGGGTCGGCGATCTCTTCAGAAATCGGCACAATGCGCGTTACTGAACAGATTGATGCACTTGAGATCATGGGCATCAATTCTCCCGGTTACCTCATATTACCAAAAATTATCGCGGGTATAACCATGGTTCCTTTACTTGTTATATACGCCATGTTTTTAAGCATCGGTGGTGGATTTTTGGGTGGCACCCTGTCCGGAGCAGTTTCTGCTGCGCAGTACATTCAGGGGATTACAACTGACTTCAATCCATACACCATCACGGTAGCTTTGGTGAAAGCCTTCGTATTTGGTTTCATCATCACTTCAGTCCCAGCCTATGAAGGGTTCTACGTTAAAGGAGGCGCCCTTGAGGTTTCGCAGGCAAGTACAAGAGCAGTTGTTGTAAGCTGTATCAGCATCCTTGCGTGTGACTACATTGTAACCCAATTATTACTATGATCGAGATTAAAGACATCTACAAATCATTTGGATCGAACGAGGTACTTCAGGGCATTTCAGGAAAATTTGAAGCGGGTGTAACCAATTTGATCATTGGCGGTTCCGGCTCAGGAAAGACAACCCTCCTGAAATGCATGATCGGCCTGCATGCACCAAATTCGGGCAGTGTAGAATATGATGGCCGGGAGTTTACAAACATGAACTTCGAAGAAAAAATCGAAATCCGTAAGGAGATTGGTATGCTGTTCCAGGGCTCTGCATTATTTGACTCCATGACGGTAGAGGAAAACATCATGTTTCCGCTGAATATGTTCACCGAGCAGCCAAAGAGCGAAAAACTTGACCGGGTAAATTTTTGCCTGAACCGGGTGAACCTGGAGGATAAGAACAAACTTTATCCTGCCGAGCTCTCCGGAGGGATGAAAAAGCGGGTCGGTATTGCCCGCGCAATTGCCATGAATCCAAAATACCTGTTTGTGGATGAGCCCAACTCCGGGCTGGATCCAAAAACCTCCATCGTTATCGATGAGCTGATCAAAGAGCTGACAGAAGAGTACAACAGCACTACGATCGTGGTTACTCACGATATGAACTCCGTTATGGGTATTGGTGACTACATTTTGTTTTTACATGAGGGCAAAAAGTTCTGGGAAGGTTCGAACAAAGAAATTGCACATACAGATATTCAGGAGCTCAACGACTTTGTCTTCGCCAGCCGGTTTATGAAAGCCGCAAAAAAGAACTTTTAATTTACTTTTATATACTTTTAATTTATGATTAGCCTGTTAAGCCCTACACATTGGAAAGACTATGAGCTGATAGATTGTGGGGATTTTGAAAAACTGGAACGTTTTGGGAATCTTATTTTATCAAGACCAGAACCTCAGGCGGTTTGGAAGAAAACAATATCTGAACAAGACTGGAAAAAACAAACCCACATCCGGTTCAAAGGGCGGTCGGCAACATCGGGAGAATGGATAAAATCATCTGCACATCTTCCAGACCGCTGGAATGTGGAATATACGAATGACGAAGTGACCATTAACTTACGACTTGGCCTGACCTCGTTTAAACATGTTGGCGTATTTCCGGAACAGGCGGTGAACTGGGACTACATCTCTTCGAGCATTAACAAACTCAAAACACCTCATCCTAAGGTACTCAACCTTTTTGCCTATACCGGTGCCGCATCGCTGATCGCTAAAGCAGCGGGTGCAGATACTACCCATGTAGATTCCATCAAGCAGGTGGTAAACTGGGCGAACGAAAACCAGGAGCTTTCGAACCTTAAAGACGTACGATGGGTTGTTGAAGACGCGCTGAAATTTGTAAAAAGAGAGTTGAAGCGTGGGAAAAAATACAATGGTATTATCCTTGATCCACCTGCATTTGGCCATGGGCCCAATGGCGAAAAGTGGAAGCTGGAAGATCACATCCAGGAGATGATGCAGGAAGTGGTGCAGTTGCTGGATGAAGAGGAGCACTTCCTGATCTTAAATACCTACTCGCTTGGATTCTCTTCCGTGATCGTTGAAAATCTGATTAAAACGTCCTTCCCTCAGGTGAACAATCTGGAAACCGGCGAATTGTTTCTGCAGGCAACCTCAGGAATCAAGCTTCCACTCGGTGTCTTTGGAAAGTTCAATACATTCAAATAGATACACCATTCCGGCACCTATACTTACATTCCATTCAATAAAGGTTTCATTTTCGCAAGAAGAGTGTTATACTTGTGAAGAAGTGAGAAGTATGTGCTGTAGCTGGCATTAAACACATACAAGAATAGACAAGAACGTTATAGGCTTGCTGCACATAGAAGGCGATGTAAATTAGCCGATGCTTTAAATAAAATAACAAACACGAATGAAAATACAACAAATTGCCGGAAGTTTACTCTTGGGCATAGCGTCTATGACGCTGCTTACCAATTGCAGCTCCACTACACAACAGGCAGATGCACATACCGTTAGCCCCAAAGACACAAGCGCAACGGATTCCACTAGGGAGGCGGCCGCAACGACGGACCTCGCCCCTATTGATACTGCCCTGTACCACAAGCAACTGTCAAAAATCGCCAATGGCGACACCACCGGGCGCTGGCCGGTGAAGAATCAGCCTGTACCGCTTCCGGGTTCAATCCTGCCCTTTAAGCGTATCGTAGTTTACTATGGCAACCTGCACTCGAAGAAAATGGGCGCACTGGGTGAATATCCACCTAAAGAAATGTGGAGCCGCCTGAACGCGGAAGTGAAGAGATGGGAGAAAGCAGATCCTACGACACCTGTACAAGCCGGTGTACACTATATCGCAGCTGTTGCCAGCGGAACACCTGGGAAAGATGGAAAGTACATCAACCGTATGGGCGACAACCAGATTGATTCCGTCCTGAAAATTGCCAAGATGCACAACGGCATCGTCTTCCTGGATATTCAGGTGGCGCTAAGCAACATTCGTGCAGAGTTGCCAAGACTTGAAAAATATCTGGCGCTACCGAATGTTCACCTGGGCATAGATCCGGAATTCAGCATGAAGGGTGGTGATAGGCCCGGCAGCAGGATTGGAACGTATGATGCTGACGACATTAACTATTGTTCGCAATATCTGGTGAACTTGATCAAAAAGCACAACCTGCCACCTAAGGTATTTACGGTGCATCGCTTCACCAAGAAAATGGTGACCAACTACAAGAACATTAAACTGCATCCGGAAGTTCAGATTGTGATGCATATGGATGGCTGGGGTCAGCCGGATCTTAAAGTCGGCACCTACCGATACTTCATCCAGAATGAGCCCGTTCAGTTTACCGGTTTTAAATTATTCTACAAGAATGACCTTAAAAAGGCGCCGAACCGCTTAATGACACCGGAAGAGCTGATGAAGCTGAAACCCGTTCCGATATACATTCAATATCAATAAGTTGCCCTAAGGCGCTACACATAAAAAAGCTGGTAAGTACGAACTGACCAGCTTTTTTGCGTCTGGCCTGTATGCAACAATTTCAAAGGATTGTTGCAATGCTTAGCGGAAATACCGACTTTCATGCCCAATGCAAGACTTTCCTTTATATTTCCAGCTGGGCTGGCAGCACATTTTAGACTGGCAAGGATATGATCACATCCTGTTTGTGATGGTTTTATGCGGGACCTATCTGTTAGCCGATTGGCGCAAAGTATTGATACTGGTAACGGCCTTCACCATTGGCCATAGCGTGACCCTTGCACTAAGCGTACTATCCATCATCCGGATCAATACCGCTTTAATCGAATTTTTAATCCCGGTGACCATCGTGATTACGGCGGCAGCGAACATCATGAGCGGAAAGCCAGGTAAAAAGGGTTCTCAGTTTAAATACTTTCTGGCCCTGTTCTTTGGGCTCATACATGGAATGGGATTCTCCAACTACTTGAAAGCCCTGCTTGGCAAGAGCAGCAGCATTACGGCTGAACTCTTCGCCTTCAACATAGGTCTGGAATTCGGGCAGGTGTTAATCGTGGTGGCCATCCTGATCACTTCATTCATCGTCATCAACCTGTTTAAGGTTAAGCAAGGGAGCTGGAATTTATTCCTATCCGCAGCAATCTTTGGAATTGCTTTAGTGATGGCCATTGAGCGGGTTTCTGCTGCCTTCTAAAACAATCCCAATTGTCCGGTATCGTCAATTTCGATGTCATCCGGATTCGTGATCTCCAGTGTAATCTTCTTTTTCGGCGCTGGTGCTTTCGCTTTTGACTTCGGTTTTGACTTAGGCTCCGCTTCAGGTTCTACCGCTTGCGGCGTTACCGCCTCAGGTTCAGTTGCTGCAGCTTCTTCCACATCCGATTCAGCCGCTTCTGGTTGTATTGTTTCAGGCACTGATGCTTGAGGTTCAGGCGTCTCCGGCACGGCTGTCTCTGACTCCGATGCTTCAGGCGCTTCTGCTTGTACTTCTACTCTAGCTTCAGCTTCATCTGTTGGAATGGCTTCTGCAGTAAGGGCTTCAGGCGCGACTTCATCCTCTGCCGCTGTTTCAGGTTCTTCTGCCGATGGTTCTTCCGCTTCTCCGGCTGTTTCTGCCTGTTCATCTGCAGCTTCTACTTCTTCTGCATCCAGGATCTCAATGTTTTTCACTTCATGCTGCGTGAGCCTGTTGCCATTCGCCTTGATACCCTTCAAATCAATGAATTCCGCAAGAACAACCTCAATCGTCTCCGGGATCTGCGTCTTGCCTTTTAAAACGTCAACCATCAACCTTGCTGCCGGGTTGCTGGTGATGCAGATTAATTTAGATCCGGCCTCCTCACTTACAAAGCTTTGTTTTTTACCTATTGCGATATTTTCAAATACAAAGCGCTTGACAAAGTGGTTTTTCGCTTTGCCTTCATATTGAAGCACGGCGAATGGCCTTTCTGGATCAAATTTTTGAATGATCAGCAGGTCGGCATCAAAGTGATTGCTGAGTTCAAAGCTGCTCAGTTCATACCAGCCATCTTTGTGCACCTGAAGGATCTTGTCGTCGCCATCAAATTCACCGAGATATTTACCCCTTCCGTCTACATTCAGGCGTCTCAGCAGGTCATCATACCATATCTTCAATCCCGACAGGGTTGAGACTCCTTTGCTTTTCAGTACGATCTTTTTGATCGGATATTTAGAGACGATGTTTCCCTGCGAACTACGGCCTTTGATGGCGGTATCGGCAAAGTCGACATCGAATTGAAGCTTCTTCAGTTTGGTATGTGGCTTCAGCTGTATGTTGATGATTTCTGCCTCTCCATTTGGATTTGCAGTAAAATAGAGTACTTTGGAACCCTTGGTGCCTTTGGTAAGGTCGTATTCCTTATCCCTGGTTACACCCATCACCGCGAAGCGTTTGATGTAGGCGACACCCGTACCCCCGTCCTTATAGATGAAATTGTAAATGGTACGTTCGTCATTCTTCTTGAAGACTGCGGCATGGATGATGCCCTTGCCGACAAAAGTTTTATCTGCCACTTTGGTGATGATACACTTTCCATCTTCACGGAAGACAATGATTTCATCCAGATCCGAGCAGTCGGTGATGAACTCATCTTTTCGTAAGCCCGTTCCAATGAAACCATCCTCCCGGTTCATGTACAGCTTAACGTTGGCAAGCGCAACTTTAGAGGCTTCTACCCTGTCGAACAAGCGTATTTCTGTCTTACGTTCCCGACCCTTGCCATACTTATCCTTTAATTTCTGGAACCAGGCAATGGCGTAGTCGGTCAGGTGACGAAGGTGGTTTTTAACTACCTTGATCTCATCCGAAATCGCTTTCATCTGATCATCCGCTTTCTTGACATCAAAGCGGGTGATGCTGCTCATTGGCTTGTCGATCAGTTTCTTAAAATCTTCCGGTTCAATCTCACGGTACAGCTGCGATTTGAACGGATCAAACAAGCTGTGTAAGACCTGAAGCACCATTTCAAAATTACCGGAGTTCTCATAGTCGGGGTGCTTATACATCCCCTCCTGAATAAATATTTTAAGCAGGGAACTGAAAAAGATCTTCTCCTGCAGTTCATGCAGGCGGATTTCCAGTTCCTGCCGGAGCAGTTCTTTGGTGTTCTGCGTATTTTCAATCAGGATGTCGTTAACGCTTAAAAACTGCGGTTTGTCGTCCTTGATGATACAGGTATTTGGAGAGATCGATACCTCGCAGGATGTAAATGCATAAAGCGCATCGATGGTGACATCGGGAGAGATTCCTGGTGCCAGCTGAATGACGATCTCTACATTCTGGGCGGTATTGTCTTCGATCTTCTTGATCTTGATCTTGCCTTTCTCATTTGCCGACAGGATACTGTCGATCACAGAACCGGTTGTGGTGCTGTAGGGAATTTCGGTGATCACGAGTGTCTTTTTATCTTTCTCAGTGATCTTGGCGCGTACACGGACTTTTCCGCCACGCATTCCTTCGTTGTAGGCAGAGAAATCAGCCATGCCGCCAGTAAAGAAATCAGGCAGAATGTTTGGGCGCATGCCTTTCAATGCTTCAATAGAGGCGTCCAGCAGCTCCACAAAATTATGCGGCATGACCTTGGTGGCCAGGCCAACTGCAATTCCTTCTGCACCCTGAGCCAGGAGCAGCGGAAATTTAACCGGTAAGGTAAGGGGTTCGTTGTTACGACCATCGTAACTGAGCTGCCAGGTGGTGGTATCCGGATTGAAGACCACGTCGTTTGCAAATTTGGATAGCCGTGCTTCGATGTAACGTGCAGCAGCGGCACTATCGCCAGTGATCGGGTCACCCCAGTTTCCCTGGCAGTCGATCAGCAGGTCCTTCTGCCCAATTTGCACCATGGCATCCCCGATGGAGGCATCTCCATGCGGATGGTACTTCATGGTATTTCCGATGACATTTGCAGCCTTATTGAATCTGCCATCATCCATTTCCTTTAGGGAATGGAGTATCCTGCGCTGTACAGGCTTCAATCCATCGTTAATGTGCGGTACTGCGCGATCCAGAATTACATAAGAAGCATAATCGAGGAACCAGTTTTCGTAAAGGCCGTTTATGGGGATTACGGTGTGCTTATTTTCTTCGTTTATGTTTGGTTCTATTTCGTCGCTCATTAAAAATTTCTTGTATCCCGTAAAGATACGGAATTATCATTTTTTTCACGACAGATTAGGGGTAGAAGTTGAAATCTATCCCATCAGGCGGTTTTCTACAAACGCGAATGGAAGCAGGCTTTGTACGCCTTTCACCTTTAGTATTTCGCCGTTCAGGCAGTAAAAAAGCACCTCGATTTCTGATCCCTGCCGCTGTTCAAATTCTGCCATCACCTGTAAACATGCGCCGCAGGAGGTGACCGGCCTATCGATGACAAATGCATCTGTATGGGCGGTAATCGACATCGTCTTAATTACTGCACCCGGCCTGGTGGCACCGATGCTGAACAGGGCCACCCGCTCCGCGCATAAACCAGACGGATAAGCGACATTTTCCTGGTTGCTGCCCAACACCACTTCTCCATCTTCCAGTAAGATGGCCGTACCCACCCGGAACTTTGAGTAAGGGGAATAGGAACTCTTCAGCGAGTTTTCTGCGCTGACGCATAATGCGCGGTCGGCTGAATTCAAATCATTCAGCCCGCTGTAACGCTCGTAGGTAATGGTGAACTTTTGTTCATTCATAAATGTCAAACTTTAATTGAAGTAAAATCCACACCTTGGTTTGTGCGCTGTTCACGAATAAAAACTAAAGTGGGGCTACTAATGTATTAAATTAAAACATACCAACCCGTAAATCTTTGTTAAGTAGCCGTAGAGTATGTATATGACGGTCAAAAAAGCAGGCCCGTAGTTGTCAAACGTTTTGTCGAAATTTACTAAACAATTTGTTAAACAAACTGTTGCTAGGACATGGATGGCTTTGTCGAGGCATCCCATGGCATGATTTTAGTTATTAAAATCTTTATAGTAAACCGCTCAATCCATATCACTTGAATCCATATATACGAAAAACGTTAAAAGTCATTCTATGGGTAATTGCCAGCATCATCATGCTCGTTGTTCTAATTGCCTTGTCATTGAATATCCCCGCGGTTCAGAACTTTGTCAAGAACAAAGCCATCAACTATTTAAAGAACAAGACCCACACTGAAGTGCGGTTGGAGAGCATCAAAATTGCTTTTCCAAAGGATGTGGTTTTAAACAAGTTTTACATTGAAGATCAGAAAAAAGACACGCTGCTGTATGCACAGCGGCTGGCGGTAGACATCAGTTTGATGAAGCTGATCAACAATAAAGTGGAGATCAACAACATTGAACTGGAAAACATCCGGGCCAACGTAACGCGTATTCATCCGGACACCACCTTTAACTTTTCCTTTTTGATGGACGCTTTTATGTCCGAGCAAACGAAGCCGGAAGAGGAAGTGGAGAAAGACACAACGTCTACGATGAAATTTTCTCTGGATAAGGTAAGCTTTAAAGATATTGGCATTAAATACCGTGATGATGTTGCCGGCAATGCCGTGTCGCTACACCTTGGTGAATTTACCTCCAAAATTAAGGCGTTTGACTTAGCCGGGCAGCATTACGTGATCAAATCGATGGCTTTGAAGAACACATCTTTAAATTACCTGCAACAGAAACCACTGGTGCAACTGGCGAATCACCTGCAAAAAAGTGTTGATACGGCAAAGACAGCAAGTGGCAAACTCCCCCTGGTGGAAATTGAGGATTTTGCATTTAACAACATCAAGATCAACTTCGACGACCTGATCTCCAAGACGAATGCTAAGGTAAACCTGAATGAGCTGGCCGTCAGCAAACTGTTTGTAGATTTAACATCCAATATTTACAAGGCTGATGAGGCTAAGATCAACAACAGTCAGATCAACTTCAATGCCGCCGCGACGAATACGAAGGCTAATATCGATCTGCAGGAATTTTCGATCACCAAGTTATTTACCGATCTGACGAATGGTAAATATCAAGTCGATGAGGCTAAACTGAACCGATCCAACGTGGTATTTGCCTTTAAGCCTGCTCCAGCAAGCAGCAATAACACCGCTTCTACGGATACCGCAGCAAAAGCAGCACCAATGGCGTTTGTAGTAAAGAACATCAGCCTTGCTGAAAACAACATACAGTTTGACAACCTTGCGGCGAAACGTACCCCTGGAATGGACTTCAACCATATGAAGATTACCAACCTGGGTTTGGTGGCGGAGGCGCTCTCTTACAGCGACACAGGAATTAAAGTAAATGTGCGCAGTGGGAATTTGAGGGAGAAAAGTGGGTTTCTGTTGAACACACTGAAGGGTGATGTCGTCTATTCTGACAAAGCGATTAAGATCAGCAACCTGGTTGTAAAAACGCCGAACACCAATATTGAAAACTCCACCGAGCTGAACTACACCTCTATGGAGGACCTGACCAAGCACCCGGAAAGGGTTAAGATGGCAATGGTGATCCGCAACACCACCATTGGTCTGAAAGATGGCACTTATTTCAGTCCGGCAATTCCCGCCAATTACCGCAATGAGAAAATCAACGTGAGCGCAAATGTGAATGGATATTTGAACAATCTGAGTATCCCAAAGTTGCAGGTGACCGGATTAAAAAGCACACGTATAGATGTTAGCGGTACTATAAAAGGCCTTCCGGACGCTGAAAAAGCATTCCTGGATTTGAACATCAAACAGTTTTCCCTGGCTAAGGGCGACCTGATGGTGGTGATTCCTAAGAACACGCTCCCGCCGAGCATAGAACTTCCAAACCGCATACAGGCCAATGGTAAGTTCAGAGGCTCCATGACCAACTTCAACACCAACTTCAACATCAACACCGACATGGGTGGGGCGAAACTGGCTGCAACAATGAAGGGCCCTAAAGGACGGGAAAATTATACGGCGCACGTAAACCTGAACAACTTTAACCTTGGACGTTTGCTGAAACAACAGGATCAGATGGGGCGGATTACGCTTCGCGCCGATGTTGCCGGCACCGGCTTAGATGCGAAAACGGCTGCTGCACGGTTTAATGCCAAGTTGTTTAATGCATATTACAATAAATACACGTATAGGGATTTAAATCTGTCCGGAACATTCGAGCGGCAGAGATTGACCGTCAAGAGTAACATGGCGGATACCAACATTAACTTCAACCTGAATGCACTGGTGAATATTGCGGGTAAGTATCCGTCTGTAAAAGCAGACCTTGACCTCAAGCAGGTTGACCTTCAGAAGTTGAATTTCAGTCCTACTGAATTCAGAGTTGCAGGTGTTGTTAAAGCAGATGTACCTACGGCAGATCCGGATTACCTGAACGCAGATGTGTCTATGACCGCCCTGCAGCTGGTCAAAGAGGGACAGTCCTTTAACCTTGACACCATTCTCCTGCATTCCGAGGCTGACGCAAACCACAATTTACTGACCTTACGGTCGGAGTTGCTGAGCGCCCGCGTAGACGGACAATATCAACTGACGAACATCGCGCCTGCAATGATTAATCAGATTAACAAATACTATCAGTTCGGTGAGGTGACCAAGGTCCCGGATCAGCGTTTCCGCTTCGCGGTAAACTTTTACAACCCTAAGCTGATCCAGAACTTCGTGCCGGAGCTCACCACCTTCTCCCCTTCGCGGATGAGCGGGTTATTGGACACGCAGAAGGATAGTCTGATTATGAATGCAACATTCCCGCAGGTGGTTTACGGGGACTATAAAGTAGACAGTACCACGCTGGTGGTTAACAATAATGACGACAAGCTAAACTACCGGTTAAGGATTCAGGGTGTACAAAGTCCATCAATCGCGCTGTTTAATTCCGAGATAAGTGGTGCTGCCGACAACAATTTACTTGGATTGAACATCTACCTCAGGGATAGTAAAAGGAAAGACAAATACGTCCTGGGTGGTACGTTCCAGTCCATCGACAAGAACTTCCGCTTTGCGATGGATCCGGCGAAGCTATTGCTGGACTATGAGAAATGGACAGTACCGGCGGACAACTACATACAGTTTGGAGAATCCGGAATTCTGGCCAACCAGTTTAACTTGAGTCAGGGCAATCAGTTGCTCGGCATCAACAGCACAAGCAATACGCCAAATGCACCACTAAAGGTAGAGTTCAGGGATTTTCAGATTGAAACCTTAACCAAATTTGCCGAAGTAGATACCGCTTTGGCAGGTGGTGCCATAAACGGTACAGTAGATGTACGAGATTTGGCTACTACAGCTAAATTTGAAGCCAATATCACTGTAGATCGATTGCGCTACCAGAAAGATCAGCTCGGAACGCTGCGTGTAGCCGTTAATAACAACACAGAGGATGCTTTTGATGTGAATGTTGCACTTGCTGGTGTGCATGAATTGCGGCTGAATGGACTGTATTATACCGGCGCTGCAAGCCGTATGGACCTGAGGTTGAACATTGATAAGATAGACTTAAGAGCATTGGAAAGCTTGTCCATGGGCCAGATCAAACAGGGCTCTGGTGCAATAAACGGTGCAATGACCATCCAGGGAACGCCAAGTGCACCCAGAGTTTTGGGTGATATCCGGTTCAATCAGGTGGCGTTCAATGCCACTTATGTGAACTCCTATTTCAGAATGCCGGACGAAAGGATCACTTTCACGGAACAAGGCGTTGACTTCAATAACTTCACCATCATTGATTCTTTGAATCAAAAGGCTGTAATTAGTGGTGGTGTGATCACAAGCGACTATAAAGCATTCCGTTTTAATATGGACGTTCGGATGAACAACTTCCGCGTGCTGAATTCTACTGCGCTGGATAACGAAATGGTGTATGGAACGGTGTTCCTGACCAGCAATGTTAAGGTGCGTGGTGACATGAACCAGCCCGATGTGGATGTAGATCTGCAGGTATTGAAAGGAACTAAATTCTTCTTTGCCATGCCTACATCAGATCCTTCCGTGATCGATCAGGAGGGCATTGTGCAGTTTATTGATGCTGATGCTGCTCCTTATAACGGAAAACAAGCGCTTGCTACAGACAGCATCGATAAGGCGCCGGTTAAGGGCATGAACCTGACGGCCAAGCTCCGTGTGGATTCCGCAGCAGAACTTAACGTGGTGGTTGATCCATCAAACGGTGATGCATTGAGTATCCGCGGTGATGCGAACCTTACGGCGACAATGGATCCCAGTGGCAAGATCAGTCTTACCGGACGCTACCAGATCGCCGACGGATCTTACCGGTTGTCGGTCGCTGCATTGGGTCAGAAACAATTTAAGCTGGTATCCGGCAGTAACATTGTGTGGACTGGCGATCCAATGTCTGCCAACGTAAACTTAACGGCCTTATACGAAGTAAATGCAGCGCCTATTGATCTACTGGGTAATGCGCAGCAGATGGAGGCAAAAACCAAGCTCCCCTTTCAGGTATTTTTGATGATGAAAGAGGAGCTGCTAAAACCTAAGATTTCTTTCCGGCTAGATCTTCCTGAGAATGAGCGTGGGGCGCTGAACGGAGAGGTGTACACCAGATTGCTGCAGGTAAACCGGGACGAGAATGAACTAAATAAGCAGGTGTTTGCCTTGCTGGCGCTAAACCGGTTCATGGCAAATAATCCATTCCAGAGCTTAGCAGGTGGTGGTGGCGGCGTGTCTACGATGGCACGTTCCAGCGTAAGCAAGTTGCTGACCGAACAACTAAATAACCTTGCGTCTGACCTGATCCAAGGTGTGGAGTTAAACTTCGATGTCAACTCTTCAGAAGATTACTCGACAGGATCATTGGAACAAAAGACCGACCTCGAGGTGGGCCTCTCCAAGCGGTTGCTGAACGACAGGCTTACCGTTACTGTGGGCAGTTCTTTCGGGCTTGAAGGACCGCAGGCACCGGGTGCAAGCTCAACCAATATCGCCGGAAACGTGAATGTGGAATACGCCTTATCTTCGGATGGAAAATATAGACTAAGAGCTTACCGCCGTAATCAGAATGAAAGTGTCATTGAAGGGCAGATCATAGAAACCGGACTTGGATTCGCACTTGTGGTGGATTATAACAAGTTCAGAGAGGTATTTCAAAGCAGAAAGAAAAAAATCAGATTAAATCAACAACAGAAGCCTAACGATGAAACAACCAATTAAAATCTTCTTATTTATCCTTTCGTGTATGATTATTGCTGCCTGCAGCAATACAAAGTACCTGAAGCCGGGACAGATCCTGTATACGGGAGCTGAGATAAAAATCAACCCGGATTCTGCAAAGAAGATTGACGATCAGAAAGCGGTTGCCGGTACGTTAGAAGCAAAGACAAGACCACGACCTAATAAATCCATCCTAGGATTAAAGCCAAAGCTTTGGATATATAATGTTGCCGGGGAGCCGAAGAAACCGAAAGGAATTCGTCATTGGCTGCGCACAAAAGTTGGGGAGCCGCCTGTGCTGCTGAATCAGGTGAACCTGCAATACAATAGCGATGTACTCACCAGCTATCTGATCAGCCAGGGTTACCTGCAATCTCTTGTAACTGGTGACACGGTGGTTAAGAAGAAAAAAGGACAGGCTGTATATACTACGAACACTGGTGACCGATATAAGATCAATGGTATTACTTTTCCGAAGGACACGGGTACGCTGACCAACAACATCAACCGGAATAAAGAAAAAAGTCTGCTAAAGGTTGGAAACTTCTACGACCTGGATACCTACAAGAATGAGCGCATCCGCATTGACAACGATCTAAAAGAGGCCGGGTACTTTTACTTTAGTCCGGATTACCTGATTATACAAGTGGACAGTACCATTGGCAAGAGTCTGGTGGATATCACCGTAAAGGTGAAAGATCTTGCTCCTGATGCGGGTTTGAAGCCCTATACGATCAGAAACATCAATATATATCCGAACTACCGGCTGCGCCGGGATAGTATCTTAAGGAACCTGCAACCGCTTCAGTACAATGATTTCAATATTTATGACGATCGGAATACCTTTAAGCCAAGGGTATTTGACCGTCTTGTATTCTTTAAGAAAGACGAACTGTACAACAGAACGGACCACAACCAGTCGCTGAACAGGATGGTTAACATCGGTGCCTTTCAGGATGTGCGTGCAGAGTTTCTTCCTTTAGACAGCTTTAAAAACAATCAGCTGGATTTGAACATCTTTTTGACGCCTTTGAAGAAAAACTCGCTTTCGTTCTCTGCAACAGGAACAAGCAAGTCCAACAACTTCGTGGGTTCGGAGGTGAAGATCACCCAAACCACCAGGAACGTATTCCGCGGAGCGGAACAACTGGACATCAGCGTGAGTGGTGGTTTTGAGACGCAGGTAAGCGGGTTATCACAGGGTTTAAATTCCTATTCGTTCACTGCGGAAGGTAAGCTAACGTTCAATCAGTTCATCGTACCTTTTTATAAGCCTCGTAGTACAACGGCGTTTATCCCGAAAACGATTGCTTCCCTATCATACCAGTTGTTAAGCAGAGGGTCTTTATATCAATTGAATTCCTTCAGCGGACAGTTCGGGTACAACTGGAAAGAGAATGCGAGAAAAGAACATACATTTAATCCAATCTCCGTCAACTTTGTGAAGCCTGTGGAGGGCGATCCCAAAAAACTTGATAGCTTATTTGAGGCGACACCTGGTCTTCAAAATACATTGCAGAAGCAGTTCATTATCGGAAGCAATTACAACTTTACCTTTACAAACCAAATGGAAGAGTCCAGAAGAAACAACATCTTCTTCAACGGAAGCGTGGAAACCGGAGGTAACGTATGGGGTTTGTTTGTACCCAAGGACGAGGAAGGTAAAAGGTCTATTTTCAATGTCCCGTTGACACAATTTGTTAGATTGGAAGCTGATTTCCGAGATTATTTCAAGGTGAACCGCAACGTGACCTGGGCAAACCGCCTGAACATTGGATACGGTTATGCGTATGGTAACAGCACGTCCCTACCTTTTGTCCGTCAGTTTTTTGCCGGAGGAAGTAACGACATTCGTGCTTTTCCTGCGAGATCTCTTGGTCCGGGAATATTTCAGGTGGACCGTAATTCAACTTTCTTCGACCAGGGTGGAGACATCAAGTTGATGCTGAATTCCGAGCTCCGGTTTAAACTGGTCAGTGTTCTATATGGGGCATTATTTGCCGACGCCGGAAATGTCTGGCTGCGCAAAGAAGATGTCGGTACGCCAGCAACTGCAGATAGAGACGCGATCCCACCTAGACCAGGTTCAGGTTTTAAAGCCAGTGAAGCACTGAGCGAGCTTGCCGTCGGTACGGGAGCAGGTCTGCGCGTCGATGCGAAAATCTTCGTAATCCGCCTCGATGTCGCCTTTCCGGTTAGAAAGCCGTATCTGGCGCCTGGTGACCGCTGGGTATTCGACGAAATCGCGTTTGGCGATAAAGCATGGAGAAAAGATAACATCATATACAACATCGGAATTGGATACCCATTCTAAAAACGACCATGAGTATTGTTAAGCGTGTAATAAGCTTTTTTAAGATAACCGGAAACTTGTTCCTTGCTGCTGGAAAGGGCTTCGCGGAAGACCGCGTGACAAAGCTGAGTGCGGCACTGGCGTATTATACGATCTTTTCCATCACGCCATTGATCATTATCGTGATCTCCCTAACCAGTATCATCTGGGGTCATGCCGCTACGGAAGATAAACTATTTTCCGAAATAAATGGCTTCGTTGGTCCGGAGGCGGCAAAGCAAATCCAGGATTTCGTAGCGAATGCGAGCCTGTCCGGCAAAAGCACCATTGCACTGATTATTGGAATTGTATCCCTGATTGTGGGTGCTACAGCAATATTTACAGAAATTCAGGACAGCATCAACCTGATCTGGAAAGTGAAGGCGGTGCCGAAGAAAGGATGGGTAAAGATGCTGACGAACCGGCTGCTTTCCTTCTCCCTCATTGCCTCTATGGGGTTTCTGCTCCTTGTATCGCTTTTGATCAACAGTATTGTTGTGAGTCTGGGGAACCGTCTGGAACACTATGTACCTGAAGTGTCCTCTCTACTGGTGCTGGTGCTGACCAACGCCTTAACACTCGCTGTAGTGACGGGCATTTTTACGATCATCTTCAAAATGTTACCCGACGTGATCCTGAAATGGCGGAGTGCAATCGTTGGGGCGCTCTTTACTGCGGTACTATTTAGCCTTGGTAAATACCTGATCGGCATTTACATCGAAAAAGGAAATCCGGGCTCTGCCTTCGGCGCGGCCGGTTCCATTATCGTTATTCTTTTGTGGATTTACTATACCTCTATTATCCTATATTTCGGCGCGGAGTTTACACAGGTTTATGCAGAGAAATACGACAACGGCATTCAGCCGGCAAATTATGCCGTACACCTCAAGACCGTGGTTATTGAGAAGGAAGTCGACGTACTCCCTCCTCAGCATCCCGAAGAAACGGTAAATGCACCCGACTAAATGACGGCTGTTTCTTCTACGATATCTTCTGATACAGCGGCAGTCGCTGCGTTAAGATCCGCAGAAATCAATTCCTCAATGGTATCTTTTTCAATCCGCAGGTTCCGTATGATGTGCTTTTGCCGGTCTGGCGTGTTTTTACCCATGTAATATTCAAGCAGGTTCTTAATGGTCTGCTCTTTAAGGATCACCGGATCAAGACGGATGTCCTTTCCAATGAACAAGCCAAACTCATCCGGCGAAATCTCCCCAAGACCTTTAAACCGTGTAATCTCCGGTTTGCTGCCCAACTTCTCTATTGCGCGTTTGCGTTCCTCATCACTGTAACAGTATATCGTTTCTTTCTTATTTCGAACCCGGAATAGCGGCGTTTGCAGGATATAAACATGTCCTGCACGTACCAGATCCGGAAAAAACTGCAGGAAGAAAGTCATCATCAACAGGCGTATGTGCATTCCATCAACATCCGCGTCTGTTGCGATCACGATGTTGTTGTAGTGCAATCCCTCCAGGCCGTCTTCAATGTTCAATGCATGCTGCAGGAGGTTGAACTCTTCGTTTTCATATACGACCTTTTTAGTCAGCTCGTAGCAGTTTAAGGGCTTACCCTTCAGACTGAATACCGCCTGGCAATCTACATCCCTGGATTTGGTGATGGATCCCGATGCGGAATCTCCCTCCGTGATGAATAATGTTGTTTCGTATCTTTTGTCGTGCGTACTGTTAAAATGCACTTTACAGTCGCGGAGTTTCTTATTGTGAAGTGATGCTTTCTTTGCCCGGTCATTCGCCAGCTTCTTGATTCCGGCAATATCCTTACGTTCCCGCTCCGATTGCAGGATGCGTTTTAACAATGCATCGGCGACATCGCTGTGTTTATGCAGGTAATCGTCCAACTCCTTTTTCACGAAATCGTTGATGAAGGTACGGACAGAAGGTCCTTCGGGGCCCATGTTCTGAGAGCCCAGCTTGGTCTTCGTCTGCGATTCAAATACCGGTTCCTGCACACGGATGGAAACCGCGGCAATAATCGAAGCGCGGATATCTGATGCTTCGTATTCCTTCTTGTAAAACTCGCGGATGGTTTTCACAACAGCTTCCCTAAAGGCTGCCTGGTGCGTCCCCCCCTGTGTGGTATGCTGACCATTCACAAAGGAGTGGTAATCTTCGCCATATTGCTGACCGTGGGTCATGGCGATCTCAATGTCATGGCCCTTCAAGTGGATAATCGGGTATCTGATGTGCTCGACGTCGGCAACCTTGTTCAGCAAATCATATAAGCCGCATTCCGAGAAATACTTCTGACCGTTGTAGTTTACCGTTAAACCGGTATTCAGGAACACATAGTTCCAGATCATACTTTCTACAAAATCAGATATGTAATGGTAGTTGCGGAAGATGCTTTCATCCGGATAGAAGGTTATTGCGGTACCATTGCGCTGGGTCGTGTCGATGATCGGATGATCTACGACAATCTCACCCTTCGAGAATTCTACTTTCTTGGTTTTGCCATCCCGGTAAGACTGGACAACAAAGGTTGTCGACAAGGCATTTACCGCCTTTGTACCCACCCCATTCAGTCCTACGGACTTTTGAAAGGCATTGCTATCATACTTACCACCAGTATTGATCTTAGAAACACAATCGATTACCTTACCCAGTGGAATACCACGTCCATAATCGCGGATATTCACTTTATGTTCAGAAACCGATATTTCGATGGTCCTTCCGGAGCCCATTACGAACTCATCAATGGAGTTGTCAAAGATTTCCTTCAGGAGGACATAAATTCCGTCATCCTGAGCAGAACCATCGCCAAGTTTACCAATATACATACCGGGGCGCAATCTGATGTGTTCTTTCCAGTCGAGAGACCGGATGCTATCTTCGTTATAATTAGGTTCAGCCATTTATGTTTTTGTGTGTGGAATTTACAAATTTAACGGATTTACCCGCTAGATCAACAACAAAGTGTCAACATATTAACAATTTCGACCCCCTATTCCACACAGCTATAGCCGATTACTGTAAAACCAAAAGTTATGTGTACCTTTGGTGCGGAACATTAATTTCTGATGTTTCGTCATATTTATACATTAAAATACATACACATTGTTATTCGAAGAATTAAACCTTATTGAGCCAATCCTAAAAGCGCTCATAACAGAAGGTTACACTCAACCTACGCCCATCCAAGAACAATCCATTCCTACTATATTACAAAGTAAAGATCTTTTGGGATGTGCACAGACCGGAACCGGCAAAACTGCTGCGTTCGCGATCCCGATGCTGCAGCTGCTGCACAATCCACACAGCAACTCCAAAGGTCCTAAAACCCCAATTCGCGCCTTGATTTTAACCCCTACGCGTGAGCTGGCTATTCAAATTGAAGAAAGTTTTAAAGCATACGGACGCAATCTTCCCTTGCGCCACCTGGTTATTTTTGGTGGTGTCGGACAGAAAGCACAAACGGATGCCTTGCACCGCGGTGTAGACATCCTTGTCGCCACGCCAGGCCGGCTACTGGACCTGATGGGCCAGGGATTCGTCAACCTGAAGGACATCGAAATCTTTGTTCTGGATGAGGCCGACAGAATGCTGGACATGGGATTTATTCATGACGTTAAGAAAGTAATTGCAAAGCTTCCTGCAAAAAGACAGACTTTATTCTTCTCGGCAACCATGCCGGATGAGATTCAGAAGCTGGCAAATACCATCCTGACCAATCCAACTAAAGTTGAAGTAACTCCGGTATCCTCTACTGCAGAGAAAATCGAACAATCAGTCTACTTTGTAGATAAAAACAAGAAGAAGGATCTACTGATCCACCTGCTTCAAGACAAGACTATCGAGACTGCTCTTGTGTTTACCCGTACCAAACACGGTGCAGACCGCATTGTCAAAGACCTGATTAAAGTCGGCATAAAAGCAGAAGCGATCCACGG
>JAZQRI010000069.1:0-10885 GCA_045629455.1 Pedobacter sp.
CATTTACAAACGATTGTTGCACAACAGGTACATTCGGGGGTGCTGCCGCGGGCGCCGGTTCTGGTGTTTCCTCGGGAAGTTTTTCAACAAGATAAGAAGCCAGCAAATCCAGGGTGCCATATTCTTCATTCAACTGTCTGAATGTTATCGGAATGGCAAACTGCTTCTTTAAAATCAACGCAACCTGCGTCAACAATAAGGAATCCAGGCCCATTTCGATAAAGGTCATGTCTGAAGGAACTCCGGCCAGTTCGATGCCGGATGCATTTTCCAGAATTTCCTTTACCTGTGTTATCAGTAGATTTTTTCTCATGTATATTGATGTATGATCTTGAATAGGGTTAGAGTTCACGGCCGCATAAGACGTAGTGTCCGGTTGCTCAAACGATACAGGATCTACCCAGAACCGCTTTTTGTTAAAGGCGTAAGTAGGGAGGTCGTATATACGTGTTCTGGATTCTGCTTTATAGAAAGCGTCCCAGTCTGGATCTACGCCGGTTATCCAAAGCTCACCAAGACTGTTCAACAGATAGTGGTATGATGATTTGTTTTCAGCTTCTTTGCCCAGCGATGTAAGTACCGTTAGCGGTGTCTTACCACCTTGCTGACGGGTTAGGGTGGCGGTTGTATTGCCCGGACCAACCTCCAGGAAAATATCATGTGATGTTTCAATCAGCTTTTCTATTGCGGAAGCAAACTTTACGGTCGACCGCAGATGCCCGGCCCAATATGCGGGATTCGTTGCTTCTTCCGCTTTTAACCACTGTCCCGTTACAGTAGATAAAATCGGAATAACCGGTTCATTCAGCTGAATACTTTTTACGATAGCTTCAAACGGAGCGACCACGGGATCCATCATGTGAGAATGGAAAGCGTGACTGGTCGACAACAAACGGTTCAGGACCCCTTGCCCGTCAAGACGCTTACTTAAATCATCAATGGCATCAGGTGCTCCAGCCAGAACACATATATTCGGACTGTTGGCTGCGGCGAGTGAAATCTCTTCAGAAAGATAAGGGTTTACAATCTCGTATGAAGCTCTAATCGACAGCATTTTACCTTCAGGTAATTCACTCATTAATTTACCTCGCGCAGCAATTAACCGGACTGCATCTCTCAGAGAGAAGATGCCGGAAAAATGGGCTGCGACGAATTCACCAATGCTATGTCCCACAAATGCGGCGGGATAAATCCCCCAGCTCATCCAGAGCTTGGCCAGCGCAAAGCCGACGCAGAATAATGCAGGCTGACTGTACCTGGTATTTCTAAGAAGATCTTCTGCACCCTTATTTAAGGTAGGTGGGTAGATCACGTCCAGGAGATTTTCACCTGTCTCTTCTAAAAAGATGCTGGTTACTTCATCCATTGCTGCCTTAAAGACACTTTCCAACTCATACAGGTCTTTTCCCATTTCAAGGTACTGGGCGCCCTGTCCCGGAAACATAAATACCACATCCGGCACTTGTCCCTTTTTCTTTTTACGGGTATTTTTTGCCCAGGGCTGATCCTGGAATTTATCTGATAATGCTGCCGGGCTGGAGGCGATGCAAAAGCGCCGGACGTCAAAGTCCTTTCTTGACCTGTTCAATGTATACGATACGTCAGCTAACTTAAGATCTTTTCTATTAGTTATATATGTAATTAGATGATCGCCAAATGTATCCAGGCTTTGCTGTTCTTTTGCAGACCAACACAACAGCTGAACAGGTCTGCTATTACCGGTTTGTTTGGGTATTTGTCCTGATTCCTCCACAACAACATGTACATTCGTACCCCCGACACCAAAGGAACTTACACCCGCAATTCTAGATTGATTGGATTCCCATGGCCGAAGTACATCGTTGACGTAAAAAGGACTTTCGCTGAAATCAATGTGCCGGTTTGGTTGCTTGTAATGTATTGTTGGAGGAATTTGTTTATGATACAATGCCAGGCAGGTCTTTATAAAGCCAACTACACCTGAAGCTGCAGTTAGATGTCCCAAATTACTTTTGACAGAACCAATTGCACAATATTGTTTCCTGGTCTGTTGGCCAAAAGCAAGATTTAACCCCTCAATCTCTATCGGGTCTCCAATTGGAGTCGCCGTTCCATGTGCTTCAATATAGGAGACGTCGGCCGGATCAATGGCGGCATCCTGAAGCGCCATGCTGATCGCACGCGCCTGACCTTCAGCGCTTGGCGCAGTAAAGCTGCTTTTCCCGGCTCCGTCGTTGCTCAGTCCAACACCTTTTACAACAGCAAATATTGTATCCCCGTCCTGTTCCGCCAACCTTTTGCTTTTCAGCACAACAACTCCCGCACCATCACTAAAGACAGTTCCTGTCGCGTTGTCGTCGAAGGTTCGGCAATGTCCATCCCGGCTTAAAATAGCGCCTTCTTCGTAAAGATGGCCGCTTTTTACCGGTACCAAAATGGATGAGCCACCTGCAAGTGCAACCTCACACTGACCATTCCGTATGGCTTCCACCGCTTGTGCAATTGCCAGGAGAGATGTAGAACAGGCCGACTGCACATTGACTGCTGGGCCCTTCAAATCCAGCGCATAAGCCGCACGGGAGGCGATATAGTCTTTGTCGCTAACAGTTCCGACCTGAAAGGATCCAACATTCTCAATACGATCCTTATTTGTGCTAACGTTGTTGCTGTAATACGTGTTGAACCTGCATCCGGCAAATACGCCGATTGTTCCCTCATATTTACCGGGTATATGACCACTGCTTTCGAGTGCCTCCCAGGAGACCTCAAGAAATATCCGTTGCTGAGGGTCCATCAACTCGGCCTGCTTGGCATTGATCCCAAAAAAGAAGGGATCAAAATATTCGGGATTGTTGATAATGCCCCGGGCTTTTACATAGTCGGGGTTATTCTTTAGTGAAGCAGCGACAGAAGCATCCAGTTCCTCATCTTCGAAAAAGCTTATTCCTTCTTTTCCATTTTTCAGGTTTTCCCAAAACGAAGCGATATCATCGGCTCCAGGGAATCTTCCGGACATACCGATTACAGCAACATCGACCTCCTCTTTACGAATGCCTGGGCGGTTACCTTTTTTTAGGCCAGGGTTGATGGTTCTACCATCCAGAAAGGCGGCAATGCCTGCAACCGTTGGGCTGCTGTATAGTTTGGTAACGGGTAAGTGTATTTGATGGGTTCTGAGCGTCGTAATCAGTTTCTGCGCCAGAAGGGAATTGCCGCCAAGTTCAAAGAAGTTATCGTCAATGCCCACCCGTTCTACAAGCAGCAGCGATTTCCAGATTTCCGACAGCAGCTTTTCTGTACTGTGTTTGGCGGCAATAAATTCAGTCGACAAAAGTGCGGAAGCATCAGGCAGGGGCAGCGACCTGCGGTCTACCTTTGCATTTGCATTTAGGGGAATGGAGTCCAGCTCAATTAAGAACTGCGGAACCATGTATTCCGGTAGCTTCGAAAGCAGATAGTCTTTCAGGCGTTCTTTTTCGAAACGTTGCCCGGGCACAACATAGGCGATAAGTCTGCTACCATGACTGAAGTCCTGATCCGCGATTACAACACACTGCTTTACGCCCGGTGCATCTCTTAACGTGTTTTCTATCTCGCCAAGTTCAATCCGGTATCCCCTTATTTTTACCTGGTCATCTGTTCTGCCCAGAAATTCAATGTTCCCGTCGGGCAGCATTCTCGCCAAATCGCCGCTTCTATAAAGTCGTTCTCCGGTGCTGACCGGACTTTCAATAAATTTTTCATTTGTCAGCTCAGGCAGATTCAGGTATCCACGGGCAAGCTGGATACCACCGATGCATATTTCTCCAATCTCGCCGGCAGCAACTTCCTGATGGTGTTCATCCAAAAGGTAAACTGTGTTGCCAGCGATGGCTTTGCCGATGGGCAATACTTTAAGGCCTTCAAGGCCTTCTTCCGGGCAATGAAATTCAACCACAGAGATCGCCGCTTCCGTCGGGCCATATTTGTTGTAGAAGTCAACTTTCCCCAACCACTTCTTAAACAATTGCTTCTTACATAAATCGCCTGCCGAGACAATGCGTTTCAGGTGCGGAAACGACTCCGGCTCAAGGTTCTCCAGGAATCCGGGTGTTGCATGTAAATGCGAGATTTCCTTCTCCCGTAAATAGCTGGAAAATAACTGGATATCTTTTAGTAAGCTTTCTGCCATTAAAACAAGGCAAGCTCCATTTAGCAAGGCTAGAAATATCTGCTCAATCGACGCATCGAAGCAATAGTTGGAGAACTGAAGAATTCTATCATTGTCAGTGATCTCGAAGTATCTGGTTTGCGCATCAATGTACGACACCAACGACCGGTTCTCCACCATGACGCCTTTTGGTGTTCCGGTAGATCCGGAAGTGTATATGATGTAAAGTAAATCGGAGGGTGCAGTCGTTTCCTGCGTATATGCCTTGCCTGTCGTAATAACAGGCTCGTCCAACAGGATAACATCACCATGTAGTTTGCTGCAGCTTAATGTATTGCTTATTACAAATGGGGCTTTGACATCATCGAGAATATAGCTGATTCGCGCCCCAGGATAAAATGGGTCAATCGGTACATATGCAGCCCCGGTCTTTATAACTGCGAGGATGGCGACGATCATATCAAATGATCTATTTAGACAAATTGGTATGCAGGTGTCGTTTTTTGCTCCCCGATGTGATAAATACTGGGCCAGTCGGTCAGACTTTTCGTCAAGCTGTCTGTAAGTTAGTTGCTCATCGTTGAATTCCAACGCAATTTTTTCGGGTGCTTTGGCAGCTTGGGAGGAAAACAGGTTTGCGATCGTTCGATGATTGAACATAAGTTTACGGAGACGTTAAATAAAACTATAACCAGCTGCTCTAGGTTTTGCACTTTGCAGGTTCGACCTATTTTCAATAGTGTATCACGATGCGAAGTGTGCAATACTGATAAGCGTTTACACAGTCGAGCTAAGATAAAAATTTTATTTATAAAATAAGTGCATAAGAATTGCACCGGGCGAATATGCCGCAGTTTTCAGGAAGAAAACTCGTTTCCCGTTGCAAATAAAGCTTTTGCAACGTTACTGTGTAGGATTTGGACACCTAAGGGACCGGTAGGATGAAGACTACACTAGCCAGACCAGTTAGCTTCCGGTTAATAGGAGCTAAGACTTTGAAAGATTAGGCTGTATAAAAATGTGCCTTTTATGAAATTCCGGTTAACAGCTCCGGAATTGAAAATAATCACCGGAGAAGAAGCCGACGGCATACTAGTCAACAAAAATCTTTTCCTTCATGACGTGGAGAACAGAAGCCGAATAGGTCGACTGGTCTGCTACCAGCCAGGTGTGAAATAATTTTATTGTATCTACGATACATAGGGGAATATATCCGGCGTCGCGCACTGTCATAATCGCTTTATCTACTTCATGCATTGAAGAACACAATTTCACGTCTGCTGAGTCATTAGTGTAAACGATTAAGGCGAAGTTTTCCATATCTTTAGTTTTATGTTTTGATCCTCAAAGTTAAACAATCTGGCATAAGACGTTGCCGTTTGCCACTCAAAAGGGTATCTAAACACCGATTTCAGGTGTTTACCGAATCTTTACCTATAAAAATGAGTTTTATCACATTTGATTACATTTGTGTAGCGGCCGGTTTCTCATTAAGCTGGCAGCGATTCAACTTTTAAACCTCGATTAAGTTTCTTTAACTGAAGATATATACGATACCGTACGTATTTAACCTCGTTTGGCGATAAATATTAAGAATTTTCTGAAAGCAGAACAGGTTTTTTGAAAGTTGCCATAACCATTCTATGGCGTTGGACTCGTGTTAACGGCGAAACCTCAACACGGTAACACTGCCGGTGCCAGCCGGCACCTTAGCCGCAGCTTACCCGCACTTCGTGTGCGTTAGGTGCGGGTAAGGTCCCTGTAAGGTGCCTCTAGGGTCCGTCTATTTTCCGAAGGTTTTTCCGTGTTCAATTTGCCATGATCCGGCGGGTTGCCGGCGATCAAATAACAATTTCATTCCACATACAACGATAAGCAGCTATCGAAAAAATGCGCAGGTAGAAATCCAGCTGATATGAACCAATAGACTTCCCTCAACCTCCCAAAATTGGTGTAAATAAAAAAGAGCCTGATCATGAATTATGACAGGCTCTAACATCTTTATTAAAGGACCAGGTTAGTGGTTTATTTTTCGGAATTATCTGTGTTTTTCTTTTCTGGTGGCGTGGAAACAATTTCACCAAACTCATTCACGTATGCCATCATGCTTTCTAAATCACTTCCTCCAGCATTTTGTTGACGTTCCTGTTTACGTTGCTCTTTATCTTCTTTTTTCTTTTGCCTGTTTTTTTCGAGTTGCTTCTTCATGAAGGTTGCCTGAGACTTAGCCATATGTTCAAGTATTAAGTAAAAAAATAGCTGCTCTCTGTTTATCTGTTTGGTCAATCTTTAAAACATGTAGCATTTGAGGATGCAGTTGACCGGGAAAAAATAGATCTCAAAACGACGCTTTTTACGTCCGGGAGATTCGTGCCTAATCAGGAGATTGAATAACAGGTATGTGCTAGAGAATAGCGGTTATTATTCTGCAAAGGTAAGAAAAATTTTCGTTACCGGAAAGGAAAGCTCAAAATTACCTGGTGTTTACGCAGCCAGAATTAAACCTGTGCCGCCAGGCTATTTACCGATCGTTATCGTGTACTGTGCAGTCAAAGTAGCCTTTAAAGGAAGTTCGGTGTTTCTTCGTATATGTCCCGACAAAACATAATTGAAGGATCCGCCCCCAACGAAATCCCGTAGTTCCGGTTGATCGCCGGCGAGGGGCAAAATTAAGGTTTCTGAATTGACATCCGGATTACTGATCACCTGAGCAAGTATAACTGTTGTATCGGGGCCGTTTAGCAGTTTTACCTGGAGAGAATCAATCAGTCTGAAATTATAAACTGTATCAAAGTTCAGGACATCCAGCCGCATGGATCTTAACTTGATACTTTGGATATCGGCAGTGCCAAAAGAAGATCCTGCATTTGCCTTGATCAAAGAATCCAGATTCATCTGTTTCTGAAAGGTCGTAAGATTTTTATTTGTGCTGGTGCCTGTGCTTGCAGCTAGCTCAAACGGGACAGGGGTAAGGGGACTCAGAAGATCTCTGGACAGGCGTTCATTTCCTTTGCTGCAGGCAAGGATGACCGAAACTATCAAAAAGAAGGTAAGTAGTACTTTTAAGTTCTTCATAGGAAAGCAAAGATCGGCTATTTTATTTGAAGAATATACGACTGATGTTTGTTTTAACACCGACATTCACGGGAACGGAATGGAACGTTTTGTTCTCGATCTTACGAAATCCACCCAAATAACTTGCTTCTATAAATACCTGGGTATTGCCAAACGCGTAGTCAACTCCACCTCCGGTTTCAAGTATTGGCATTGTTGTCGTTTCGTTGTGCTGGGTGGCGATCGTAGCTCCCGGATTAAGGATGATCCTTGGTGTAAGTACCAGTCCACCTCCTCCGCCCATGTACCCGTAAAAACCAATCTGACCGATGGACTGCCGGTAACCCATCGCAACGTTAAGCAGGTAGGTAGTTGCCCGGCCGACTTTCGTCAGGGTCTGGTTGCCGGAATCTACCATTAGCTGATTAAACCCGAAGGCATGTAAATTCAGTTTTGGATAGACAAACAGCGGACCCTTTCCCAGGGCATAGAGTATTCCAAGCGAGGTGGAGAATTTCGTGGTCAAGTATTCATTGCTTTCGCCAACAGGAACGGTAAACCCAAAGCCGCTTCTAAAATAGACTTTGTCCGTTCGAAAGTTCTTCTCCTGACCCTGGCAGGTACCCGCGGTAAGAATAACGGTAAATAGACCAACAATGGCCGACTGGTAAATGGTTGTTTTCTTCATCTCGGAAATGCCACAAGTTTGAGCAATTATTACAAATGGACTGGGTTAAAGTTTTGTAGGCGAGAAGTAATTTACATCTGTAGCCTGGGGGTGTACACTTTGCAAAGCTATGGAATATCCCTTATGAAAGCTGAAGTTTATCTAGGTTAAAATACAAGATCATGATCATCTTCCCTTGAGTTGTGTGCCGACGGTACACGGGGCTGAGCGGTTTAAAAATTTGGGTAATTTACTCGGCAAATTTTATTCCGTTAAAATAAACCTGTCATTGTTAGTCACTACATTATATAAATTATCTAAAGTATTAGTTAAGATATATTTTAGCGGTTGTATTCACGAGTAACTTCAGTGCAAAATATAATTTTGTATCATGCGTTAACTGACTGTATTGCAAGCATTAACCATGTTTATTTGTTACAGTTGTTGACGCTTATAAGCGCTGTTAAAATCTGTTCTCATGCTTTTGAAGCGCTCCACAACCGTGGCGATAAACTCCTCATCAAGGATTTGAAAAATCTCGTTTACACCGCCGCCGGAAAGATCCAGTTCGGACAATTTATAACTTTGTTCCAACGCACCTTGTTCAAACTTGACAATGTACTTTTGGTTCATATTGAAGATTGAAATCTTGCAACTTGGATGTGGTAGTTCAGCTATTATTCTCATACAATGCCAAATCTAATAAATTTTAGGGTTTTACCAGGTTATGGCAGCTTTGTCGGCACTTAATGGTATTTTCGGGCTTTAATCGTGACACATTTCAAATGGCAGAAGACTTAAAAATCGTTGCAAATGCAACCAAAGAAGAACAATACATATCGTTGCTTCCGCAAATAGAAGGACTCCTATTTGGTGAAGATGATCTGATCGCCAACCTGGCAAATGTTGCTGCTGCATTGAAGGAGCAGTTCAACTGGTTTTGGGTTGGCTTTTACCTGGTGAAGAATGAAACGCTTGTTTTAGGACCTTTTCAGGGCCCGGTTGCATGTACACGGATACAAAAAGGACGTGGGGTATGCGGCAGCGCATGGGAGAAGGCTGAGACCATAATTGTAGCGGATGTAGACCAGTTCCCGGGACATATTGCCTGCAGTTCAGCTTCTAAATCCGAGATTGTTGTTCCCTTATTTAGTGGTGCCCAGGTTGTAGGTGTGCTCGACGTCGATAGTGATCAACTTGATCATTTTGACGATGTTGATCGTGTCTATCTGAATAAAATAGTGAAGTTATTGTATGCCTAAACTACCCTTTTCATTTTATCAGGAGGAGGACGTAAATTCACTTGCTGTCCAGCTGCTCGGTAAACAGTTGTTTACATGCATAAATGGGGAGCTCACTGGTGGAACAATTGTTGAAACAGAAGCATACAATGGCATTATAGACAAGGCTTCACACGCCTATGGAGGACGGTTCACCAACCGCACAAGCACCATGTACGAAGCTGGTGGTATCTCTTACGTTTACCTGTGCTATGGCATTCATCACCTCTTTAATGTGGTCACTGCTCCATCAAATACACCTCACGCAGTTTTGATACGTGGGCTGGAGCCGTATGCGGGTTTGGACATTATGCTGCGCCGCCGTAACATGTTAGCGTTAAAGCCTAATCTTACGGCCGGTCCGGGAGCGTTATCTAAGGCACTGGGCATCGATAAGAACTTAAACGCAAAGGACCTTACGGGAGATGAAATCTGGATTGAAGACAATGGCATCCGGTTTCAGTTGCAGGAGATCGTGGCCGTACCGCGGGTGGGTGTAGACTATGCTGGGGATCATGCACTGCTGCCCTGGAGATACTATGTTGGCGGCAACCGGTTTGTCAGTAAACCCAACAGTTAAAACAATATTCCGCTTCATTGTGTTGACTAACTTTATTAATTAAAAAGTTATTGCTATGGAAAATGAAAACGATATCACCATTCTGAAGGACAAGATCGACGATGTTCATATCTGCATGTTTACAACACTGGATATGGAGGGTCATCTGTCCAGTCGTCCAATGGGTACCGCTAAAGTTGAAGAGGATGGAAGCATTTGGTTTTTTACCAATGAGTATTCGCTGAAATCTAAGGAAATCTCAAAAGACAACGAGGTCTTACTTTCATACAGCAACCCAACCAATAACACCTATATATATGTAAATGGTCGTGCAGAACTGGTAGACGATCAGGCGCGGAAAGAAGCTTATTTTGTAGCGCCTGTAAAGGTCTGGTTCCCTGATGGAGTTGAAGATCCGAACTTAACGCTGATAAAGGTGACACCAAAGGTCGCGGAATATTGGGATAGCAGTTCTTCAAAGATGGTAGTTGCCTATCAAATGATCAAAGCAATTGTTACCGGGAAGAAAGATGATCTGGGGGAGCATGATAAACTCAGCTTCTAACTAGGTAGGCTAACAGTATAGCTTAAGGGAGGCAGGTATTCGACACCTGTCTCTTTTTTTTTAGCACAATGACTGCCGCCTTGTCTTGATTCATCATCCCAGGATTCTTTAAACGATCTTACCCTTCATTGATCTACAATACTTACATTGTATATTGCAACACGAATGATCAAGATTGCCTTTCATGATATGTATGCGCACCCGCTTCCTGAGGGGCACCGCTTTCCAATGCTGAAGTACGAGCTGATTCCTGCGCAATTGTTGCATATTGGTCTGATCGAAGTACAGAACCTGTTTGCTCCGGAACCTTTGGAAGAGGAAGTGATCATGCTTACACATGATCCGATGTATTGGGAAAGTCTTAAATCTTTAAAACTTTCGCCACGTGAACAAAGAAGGATCGGATTCCCGCTTTCTCCTGAACTGGTGGAACGCGAGATCCGGATTGCAAGCGGCACCATTGACGGAGTCAGGTATGCAATGCGCGACCGCATTTCCTTCAATGTAGCTGGTGGAACGCATCATGCGGGACGCAATTGGGGTGAAGGATTCTGCCTGTTGAATGATCAGGCTATAGCCGCCAATTATCTGCTTAAAAATGGTTTGGCATTCAAGATACTGATCATCGATC
>JAZQRI010000070.1:0-8121 GCA_045629455.1 Pedobacter sp.
GCCGTCGGCAGTGTGCTGAAACCGGATGAAGGCTTCCATGCGGTGTTTTTCCCGTTCCACTTTTTTCGCCACCTGTGCCGTTTGGAGCACATGTTCGTTGCCATAGTTCATCTCCGCGCCGCTTCCATGCTGAAACAGGTAGCAGATCAAGTCAAAAAGGTGCTGATGCGCTTGCTGAAGTTCAGAGAGGTAGGCGCAGTACATACGCCGGATCCAACCTTTTTCGACCTTTTCCTGCAATGCTTTCCACACACGTTCTGCTTTCTGTGGATTTGAAGTGATGATCAGCTCCTGCTGAAATGCCTCTGGTTGATGGTATTTCGCTGCAATCAGCCGGATGCTGCCCGGTTTCCTTTCGAACCATTCGAAAACCGCGGTGAGTAGTCCCTCCAGGGAGCCGTCGAAGATAAAGGTCGTCATTAGAACAGAATCAGTTGATTGTTGGTGGTCTTCCGGTACTTGCTTTGGCTCTCCGCCATGATGAAAGATTTGATCTGTGTACCCTGGTAGTCCTTCAGCTGGTAAGGTGTGTCGGCACAGGAAATAAAGTAGCGGGCACGGTTGTAGGAGACACCGATCTTTTTCAGCTGATCAATGCGCAGCCGGCCGAACTTCCTTGCCTGAACAATCTTCTTTGCAGAGCTTACGCCGATACCAGGCACCCGGAGGATCATCTTGTAATTCGCGACATTGATGTCTACCGGAAAGAAGTGCATGTTCCGCAATGCCCAACTTAACTTCGGGTCAATATCGATGTCCAGGTGGGGATTGGAATCGTTCAGGAGTTCATTCACATGAAATCCATAGAACCGCATCAGCCAATCGGTTTGGTACAGCCGGTTTTCACGTATCAGCGGGGGCTGGGTTCCCAGTACGGGCAGGCGCTTGTCGTTGCTAATCGGTATGTAGCCTGAGTAATATACCCGCTTCAGCCCATAATTTTTATAGAACGTGTCGGCGGTCTGCATAATGTCTTTGTCGCTTTCCGGAGTTGCACCGATGACCATCTGCGTACTCTGCCCCGCGGGTACGAATTTAGGAACGCTTTTAATGAGCTTTCTTTCCTGCTTAAACTGAACGATCTGATTTTGTACCAGGCTTAAGGGGTCGATAACCTCCTGGTGGCTCTTTTCAGGTGCCAGAAGCTTCAGCCCGGATTCCGTAGGCATTTCCAGGTTGATGCTCATCCGGTCGGCATACATGCCTGCTTCCGTAATCAGCTCCTCACTCGCTCCAGGAATGGTTTTCAGGTGGATGTATCCGTTAAAACGCTCTTCAAGCCGCAGCTTTTTGACCACCTTCAGCAGCCGTTCCATGGTGAAATCCGCGTTCTTAAAGATCCCGGAGCTTAAAAACAGTCCTTCAATGAAGTTTCTCCGGTAAAAGTTCATGGTCAGCGAAACCACCTCCTCCACCGTAAAGGCCGCACGCTCAATGTCGTTGCTTTTACGCGAGACACAATAGGCACAGTCAAAGATGCAGTGGTTGGTTAGTAATATCTTGAGTAAGGATACGCAGCGGCCATCTTCCGTATAAGTATGGCAGATGCCAGAAGCACTGGCATCCCCAATTCCTTTATTGGTGTTCTTTCTGTTGCTCCCACTCGATGAGCAGGAAACATCGTATTTTGCTGCGTCAGCGAGAATGTTCAGTTTTTCTCTAATCCGTTCAGACATAGGTTACTGTATTTGCTAACAAATATAGTAAAATAAGCTAAATAAATTAGTTAACTATTTTTACTAGGCTTTACCATCCCACTCCTGGTAGAACTGATCCAGGTACTGTTGCATAAAGTTATGGCGTTGTTGTGCAATTGATCTTCCGGCAGCTGTTTTCATCAGGTCTTTCAGCAGCAGCAGCTTCTCGTAAAAATGGTTGATGGTGGGGGCTTCTGATTTTTTATACTCCTCCTTACTCATGTTCAGGGCCGGCGGGATCGCCGGATCGTACAGCGTTCTATTCTTGTATCCGCCGTAGGTAAATGCACGGGCAATGCCGATCGCGCCGATGGCATCCAGCCGGTCCGCATCCTGTACAATGTTCATTTCAAGGGATTGAAAGTCGACCGCACCCAGGCTTGCTTTGAAGCTCATATTCTTAATGATCTTTTGCACGTGGTCAATCCGCGTGGGTTCCACGCCCAGTGTGTTTAAGAATTCTCCTGCGATTCTCGGGCCGATCTCCTCATCGCCTCCATTGAACTTACTGTCAGCGATGTCGTGCAGTAATGCCGCAAGTGCTACCGTAAGCTGGTCTCCGCCTTCTACCGCATTTATGGTCTTCGCCGTTTTAAATACGCGCTCAATATGGAACCAGTCGTGCCCGGCCTCCGCTCCGGCAAGAGTGTCTTTTACGAATTGGATGGTTTGTTCAATGATGACTTCCGGATCTTTCTGCATGTCCGCAAAGCTAGTTAATGCGGAACTACAATATGAATTAAAACCCATAAAAAACCGTTCCCGGTGTAGTGCGCAATCAGTAAAAACTGCTCCATAGTTAAAGCAAGTTCCTGCAAGGCAGGTTTAAGACAAACATGGGCCAGCTTGTATGTTGGAACATGCTTGAGACGGGGTTGCTTCGGGGTTGCGTCGGGGTTGATCCGGCTAAAACCGCTTCAACCCCGAAGCAACCCCGATTCTACCCTGAAGGAAATTCCAACGGGACTGCAAGCAAAGGGGTGTCATCCACATCAATTGTCATAAAGAGGGTAGGCATACGTTTCAGGTTCTGAATCATGCGCATTGATGTAGGAGAAACCTGCATACCGGCGCTGCGAAAGAACCAGTTTATTTTCGTTAAATTCGCCTTAACGCCTCTTAAGGAACAATATATACTGATGAACATATTCCGCCCAATAGACAAGCAACACAAATGAAGCATCTTAAACTTGCCTTACTATTCATTTTCATCGTACCTGTAAATGCCCTCTTTGCGCAACAACATTATTCGTTGACCTCACCGGACAAGCAGATTGAGGTCCGTGTTTCTATAAGTGACAGCGTCTATTATCAGGTTTTTATGGACCAGAAGGAACTGGTGGCTCCATCTGCAATTGCGTTAATCCTTACAGGGGATAAAGGTTCGCCTAAAGTAACCAAAGCAGAGAGTTCTGCACATGACGCGATGCTTCATCCCGTGGTGTGGCAGAAGAGCAAGGATGTCGCTGATGTTTACAAGGCGCTTCGTCTGAATTTCAATAACGGCCTGACGCTGGAATGGAAAGCGTTTGACAACGGTGTTGCCTGGCGCTGGCTGAGCAGGAAAAAGGGTACTTACCGCGTGCAGACAGAGGTGGCCAACCTCAGTTTCAAAGGTCCCGGTAAGTCGTGGTATCCACAGGAAGATCAGTTCTTCTCCCACAATGAACGTGCTTATAAACAATATACACTGGATCAGCTTGATGCTAAAAAGCTCGCCAGCTTGCCTGCATTGTTCCAGGTAGGTGATGCCAAGATCCTGCTTACAGAGTCTGACCTGTTCAATTATGCGGGTATGTGGATCAGGGGTACAGGTAAAGGTGGTGTCCGTGCCGTGTTTCCGGAGTATCCGAAAGTAAAAAAGGTAACCAGTGACCGTGACGAGAAAGTGTTGGGGCGCGAGAACTACATTGCCAGCATCAACGGTGCCCAATCTTTTCCATGGCGAATTATGATGCTTTCCAGGGAAGATAAAGAGATCTTAAATAACCAGATGCCTTATCTGCTTGGACGGCCGGCTACCGGCGATTACAGTTGGGTGAAGCCGGGTAAAGTGCAGTGGGACTGGTGGCACTACAACAATGTGTATGAGGTGGATTTCAAAGCTGGAATCAACAACGATACTTATAAATACTACATCGATGTGGCTGCAAAGTATGGCATCGAGTATGTACTTCTGGATGAGGGCTGGTGTGACACCCGTGACCTGATGAAGCAGTCTCCCGGTATTGACATTGCTTCGCTATCTGAATATGCAAAAAGCAAGAACGTCGGTCTCCTGCTTTGGACCAGCTGGCTGGTGCTGGATAAGCAACTTGACCTTGCTTTAGACCAGTTTGAGAAGTGGAACATCAAGGGCATCAAAGTAGATTTTATGCAGCGCGATGACCAGGATATGGTAAACTACTATGAGAAAGTGGCTAAAGCGGCTGCGAAGAGAAAGATGCTGGTTGATTTCCATGGCGCCTACAAACCAACAGGCTGGGCACGTACCTTTCCGAACATCATGACCTCCGAAGGGGTACTGGGAAATGAGATCAGCAAGTTTGATTCGACCATTACACCCGGGCATACCGCAACTTTGCCATTTATCCGGATGGCTGCCGGACCAATGGATTTTACGCCCGGCGGAATGTTGAACGTACACCAAAAACAATTTGCTGCGGCTCCTGCGGAGCCGATGACGCTGGGTACCAGATGTAATCAGTTGGCCATGTATGTTGTATTCGAGAGTCCGCTGCAGATGCTTTGTGACATTCCGACGCACTATCTGAAAGAAGAGAAGACCATGGAGTTTCTAAGTGCAGTGCCGGCGGTGTGGGCAAAGACCGTTCCGGTGGACGGCAAGGTGGGTGAATATGTGAGTATCGCCAGGCAGGCAGAAAATGGCGACTGGTATTTGGGGGCTATGACCGACTGGACGGAAAGGGATCTGAATGCAGACCTATCCTTTCTTGGTGAAGGTGATTACCAGATGCAGGTCTGGAAGGATGGGCTCAATGCAGATAAGAATGCGAAAGACTTCGCGATGGAGACCACCACCGTAAACAAGCAGTCAAAGGTATTAATGAAGCTGGTATCCGGTGGAGGTTATGTAGCCAGAATGACTAAAAAATAGCAGATAGTCGTTTAGTCGCGTACCGGGCGCTCACCTTCGGGGCGGCGTGTTCCGGTATAAAGTTCGTATTCCAGCATCCTGCAGTCCAGTTTTCCGTTGTAGAACTCCAGCTTACGTGATGCCTTTAGGCCGATTTTCTTTGCAAGATCCGGGTTCCCGGTAAAGATGTATCCGGTGTAACCTTTACATTGCTGCTTCATGAAATCACCGATACGCTTGTAGGTGAGTTCCAGTTGGGAATGTACCCCTAAACGTTCGCCATATTCCGGATTGAAGACAACTACACCCTGACCTTCCTGAGGAACTTCAGTATCGGCGAAGTCGCAAACCTGGAAAGTGATTAAGGTATCTACACCGGCAGTTTTGGCGTTGTTCCGGCTGATCTCTACCGCATCTTCAGAGATGTCACTGGCAACGATCTTCAGGTCCAAATTTTTAATTACCTGTTCTTTAAGGATCCGTCGTTCTGCAAAGAACACTTCTTCCTCGTAGCCTAAGATGTGCATGAAGCCATAGTTCATGCGGTATAAGCCCGGTCTTCTGTTGGTGGCGAGTAATGCAGCCTCAATGGCCAGAGTTCCCGAACCACACATTGGGTTGATGAAGGGTGATTTCTGGTCCCATTTGGTGCTCATGATCACGCCTGCAGCAAGTGCTTCCAGCATTGGGGCTTTTCCCGGAATCTTGCGGTAGCCATGCTTCGCCAGCGTCTCGCCGGAAGTATCCAGAAAGATGTCTGCATCCTGATCCTTCCAGTAGAGGTGAACAACGGTTTTGTTGGCATCTGAACCAGAGTTCGGCCGGATACCTTTTTTATCTTTGATGCGGTCAACAATGGCATCTTTTACTTTCAGATTGGTAAAAAGTGGGGTAGTGATGGTCTCATTGTCTACGTTTGAGGTTACAGAGAAGTAGCCGGAGAAGTCTATCCATTCCTCCCATGGCATGTCGACAACCTCCCGGTAAAGTTCTTCCGGGCTGTTGATCCTGAAGCTGCTTAAGCAGTAGAGGATCTGACTTGCACAGCGCAGATTGAGGTTGAGCTTTATGCATTCGTTTAGCGTGATATTCAGCTCAACGCCTGTCGGGAATTCTCTGACAATGGTGTAACCCAGAGCTGAAACTTCCGCCGCCAGATACGTGGAAAGCCTTTTGTTACAGGTTATAATAACCTTACTTTTGGTGTGGAAAACTTGCATAATTTATTCTGCGAAGTTATCAATAAAAATATAGAGATTTGAACTTGTAAGAAGAATATTAGAGTTATTGCTATGGAAATTAAAGGAAAAGTGCACGAGATTGGTGCGTTACAGCAGGTAAGTGAAACTTTCAAAAAACGTGATCTGATTATAGAATACGCAGAAAACCCGACTTATCCTGAATATATAAGGTTCGAGGCATTACAAGATAAAACTGCATTGTTTGACAGCTTGAAAGTGGGAGATGATGTAGAGGTTTCTTTCAACCTTCGTGGTCGTCCATGGACCGACAAAACCGGAAAAACTTCCTACTTCAACAGTATGGTTGTGTGGAGAATCAATGCATTGAGCAACAATGCTGCTGGTGGATCTACGCCGGATTATGCGCCACCTGTTGATTTGAGCAACAAGCCTGGTGACGATGATGACTTGCCGTTTTAAGAACCGATAATTTATTTTTGTAAAGGCCAGGCAATTTGTCTGGCCTTTACTGTTTCTAGCCCTCCTGGATTACAGCTACAATACCTGACCTGCGCCGCTTGTTGGTTCACAATGATTCAGTTAGCTGTTAAAAAGTGTTAAAATAACCGGTTTGTGTCTGTGCATGCTTATTTTTGAATCATCTTACAATGAAGAAAAGAACTTTTTGGCTGATTACGGGCTTGATGACCATCGCGTTGTTGGGGGTAGTTGTAATGCAACTGTATTACATCAAGCAGGCGTACAGCCTGAATTCTCAGCTGTTTGAGCAAAACGTAAACCAGGCGCTCAGTTCAGTCGTAAGCAAGGTACAGCGCCGGTATGCCTATAAGCATTACAACAGGAAGGATTATGAATGGCGGGAGAAACGCCGTCAGGATCGAAGCAACCAGATCAAGGCCATTGCCGAGCTTAAGGAAAGGCAAATCAAAGAAGAGCGCGAACGGCGCCTGGCGCAGCAGAAAAGGATAATTGATGACCTGAACTACCAGGACAGTGTGATCCGTGCAGAGTTCTTATACCCGGCCATCGTTTCAGAGGCAGAATATGTCGCCCTGGGCGATCAGGCCAAGACACCACTTAACTTCGATGTAAACATAGGGCTTGACGCCGATTTCAATATGGTTGGGGGAAACCTGCGCAAGACGTTTAAGTCGGACGCAAAGACGTTTACCATGCGCCCGAGCAAATTGCCGGACAGCATCCGTTACCTCGCATACAGCAAAGTGGATGGACGCCCATTTAAGATCTCGCTGGCGAGTGTCGACGGCGCATTACTGGCCAAGTTCAAAAGTGAAGATGCGCTGGCGGAAAGGCGATACCAGGAAGCGTTGAAGCAGCTGGAAACAGACACAGTAGGGTTATACAATACAGCGGATGTAGATGTGGTGGAAGAGGCCGCCAAAGAGATGCGTAATGTGAATGAGCCTTTAACGCAACGGATCGCTAAAAATGTTCTGGATACCCTGATCAAAAAGGAACTGCTGAATAAAAACATCACGCTGCAGTACGATTTCTGGGTGAAGCTGGCCAACCGCGATTCTGTGCTGTACAGTAAGGCTTCCAACCCGATTGAGGAGGTACTGCCGTCAAATACCTTCAAGACGACGCTATTTAATGATATCATACGGGATCCGGGGATGCTTTACCTGAGTTTTCCGAACAAGAATGCCGCCATTATGGGGAGTATGCGGGCCAACATGGCTTCCTCTGCCGGATTGTTACTGGTGTTGATCTTTATCTTTTCTTATACACTGTACACCATCTTGCGGCAGAAAAAGATCTCAGAAATGAAAAGCGATTTCATCAACAACATGACGCACGAGTTTAAGACCCCTGTAGCAACGATCATGATTGCCAGCGAGGCGCTCAAAGATCCGGAAGTCGTGGAAGATAAAAGCAGGATCAGCCGCCTTGCCGGAATCATATACGATGAAAATGTGCGTCTGGGCAACCATATTGAGCGCGTATTGAGCATTGCCCGGCTGGAGAAAAAAGAATTGCAGCTGGAAAGCAATCCGGTGGATATGAATGAACTTATTGTGGCTGTTGCCGACAGCATGAGCTTGCAGCTGCAGAAGAAAGGAGCCGAGGTGACGCTTGCACTGGATGCGGCAGAACCGGTAAT
>JAZQRI010000071.1:0-15325 GCA_045629455.1 Pedobacter sp.
TTCAGCAGAGTCTTTCAATGCCAAAATAAAGGCATTTAGAAGCCAGTTTAGAGGAGTAAGAAGCACTGAGTTCTTCTTGTATCGCCTGACACAACTTTATGCTTAAAAACAACCTTGCTCCACAACTTTTTGACTTGATCCTTAAAAATCTTGATCCGCGAGACAATCGATCTTTCTTTTCCAAATGCAACCCTGATGTCCCAGATACTCATTCACCTGTGAATAACGACAAATCTGAAGAATGAGTAAGTGGCTGGTACAGCCACTATTGGACGAATTAAAAGGTCAGAAGGACAGTGTAAAACGCCTTCAGCGACATCAGGCTTAAAATCGGTAAATTTACCGCCTGGAACGAATACCTCCAGCACTTCCCGAAACCTTGATCCAATTCTGTACTGATATTTTTACCAAAACGAACCGGCTAAGGCATGCAGTGCTTTTCCTAAAATGCTTATTATTGCATTTTTTTCAAGCATTTTTATGCCTGATCGCACCTTATAAACAACAATGGAACGCATCATATCCGGAATTAATGACATCGTTTGGAGCAACGCACTGATATTTTTATGTCTGGCAACAGGAATCTATTTTTCTATTGTCACACGATTTCTCCAGATCCGCTACATCAAAGAAATGTGGCGGCTGCTGTTCGACGGCAAGAGTTCCGCGGAGGGCGTAAGCTCTTTCCAGGCTTTTGCAATTGCCATCTCCGGTCGTGTAGGTACCGGTAACATTGCAGGGGTTGCTACCGCCATCGCGATGGGTGGTCCTGGTGCCATATTCTGGATGTGGCTCATTGCATTCCTCGGCAGTGCCTCGGCTTTCATTGAAGCTACACTCGGCCAGATTTACAAGCAACTAAACGATGGTCAATATCGTGGGGGACCAGCATTTTACATTGAAAAGGGTCTGGGCATGAAGTGGTACGCCATGCTATTTTCCATCGCTACCATCATCAGCATGGCATTTTTGCTTCCGGGTACGCAAAGCAACAGTATCGCCCTGAGCATGCAGAATGCCTTTGATGTGCCGGTATTGTACTCCGGAATTGGCGTCGCCATTCTGCTTGGGTTAATCATCTTCGGTGGCGTTAAGCGAATTGGAAAGGTTGCAGAGATTGTTGTGCCCTTCATGGCAGGTGCCTACATCCTGATGGCCGTCATCATTATGCTGCTAAACATCACAGAAATTCCGGCAGTACTTTCCCTGATCATCAAATCAGCTTTTCACCTGGAACCAGCTTTTGGAGGTGTATTTGGAATGGCCATAGCCTGGGGTGTTAAGCGCGGTATTTACTCCAACGAGGCCGGTCAGGGTACTGCACCACATGCCGCTGCTGCAGCCGAAGTATCTCATCCGGTAAAACAAGGCCTGGTACAAGCCTTCTCTGTATATATCGATACGCTATTTGTTTGTACCGCAACCGCTTTCATGATCCTCTTTACAGGCCAGTACAATGTTGTGAACCCGGAGGGTGGTTTCCTGGTTGAAAACCTACCGGGTGCCAAGATCGGGGCAGAATACACGCAGCTGGCGGTAAGTGCACACTTCCCTTCCATCGGTAGCGGATTTGTGGCGGTATCCCTGTTATTCTTCGCCTTCACCACCATCATGGCATACTATTACATTGCAGAAACCAACCTGAGTTACCTGGATAAAAAAGGAAATAAATGGTTGCTGAACCTGCTTCGTGTAATCATGCTTGGTGCAACCATCTTCGGTGCCGTGAAAACTGCTGAAGCGGCCTGGATGCTCGGTGATATCGGCGTGGGCGTAATGGCCTGGCTGAACGTGGTGGCCATCATCCTACTTCGTAAACCGGCTTTAAAGGCATTCAAAGATTACCAGGAACAACGTCGCGCCGGTATAGATCCGGTATTTGATCCAGTAGCATTAGGCATCAAGAACACGGATCAGTGGACCAAAGGCAGTTCATCTTCAAAATAAGCGTAAGCATCTAACAGGATTGCACTTGCACCCCGATTGTGCTCGAAGGCCAAGCCGTTAGTCAATCACTAGTTGACTCATGCCAAACCGTTGATAGATATCCCTTAAAGGTTATTGCCCTGTCATACGATCTGATATGCTAAATGAATTAATCTTTTCCTTCAACTTGTTTCGTATCTCTTCATTCAGAATTGGAGTGTCATGTGACATGGCATCGAAGTAGGAAAATTCACTAATCCACCTTCTTAAATGGTAGGTTCCAATAGCTCAGCTGGCTAGGGCTCTTGCCTGGCAGGCAAGAGGAAGCACGTAAAAACTTCGGAATTTACCGCCACCACACCCGCACCTTACCCGGACCTTACCCGCACATAACGCACACAAAGTGCGGGTAAGATGCGGCTGAAGTGTGGCTAAGGTTAGGCCGAAAGTCGGCTGATTTGCGATGCAATAAATTAACTGCTCAAAGGCCTGTAAAAAGAAAAGCCGTACCATTAAAAAATGATACCGCAGCTGTTTAAAAGTTGTATATACAAGGGTCTATAAATGGAGTTATATACGGGTACCTGGCTAAAGCAACCCGGCAGGCTAGAACGTTATCGTAAACTTCGCGCCTTCATTAACTTCACTTTCCACTGCAATGGTGCCGCCAAGACTGTTCACATGACTGCGCACCAGGTAGAGACCGATGCCCTTATTGCCGGCGTGTTGATCGAACTTCTGACCAAAACCGAAGATCCGGTCTTTTACCTTTTCCATATCGAAACCTATTCCCTTATCTTCAAAGATCAGCTGTTTCACGTTATTCTCCTGCCTGCTGGATATTGAAATCAGCGGATAACCATCGCTCTTGGCATACTTGATGGAGTTGGTGATCAGGTTTAGAAATATACTGTCCAGGTAAGTCTTGTTTCCATTTATCTTGGACAATGCAGAGAAGTCTGCATGAATGATCGTTTTCGAGTCCTGAATTAATGAACCCAGCGACTTCAGCACGCTATCCAGACAATCCCCGAAGTAGATTCCCTCGGTCTGCGTAGTTAAGGCATCGCGGCTGCTTAAAACATCCAGGTAATTGTTCAGCGTGTCTTTCAGGTTTTCCGTTGCGGAGCGGAGTATGTGAATAAATTCGAGCGTTTCCTCATCCTGGATGGTGGAAAGGTCCATTACGTTAAACACGGAAAGCAGGTTGTTTACCGGCGCCCTTAAATCGTGCGACGCCGTATAAGTGAGTTGCTTCAGCTCAGTATTCGCCTTCGTCAACTTCGTCAACAGCTGATTTCTATCCTCATCAATCTTCTTCCGGTGGGTGACAACCTTTGCAATCGCGAATACAAGTTTTTCACTTTCCACGGGCATCGACGTCCAGGAGAGCCAGACACTCTCGCCATCTTTGGTCAGGTATCTGTTCTCGAAATTAAGCAGGGGCATGTTGTTGAGCACGTTTTCACGGGTTCTTGCAGTTTCCCTTCTATCCTCCGGATGAACAAAGCTCTGGATTGGCCGGGAAAGCAATTCTGCCGTGGAATAACCCAGGACTTTTGACACCGTCTGATTTATCTTCTTAAAATACCCGTCGAAGCTGGCGATACACAGTAAGTCGGGCGACAATTCGAAAAAAAGGTCGAGATTGAATATTTCAATTGGATTGTCGATATTATCTGATGTCATTTCTTAGGTCTATATTCACACGTGCTACATACTTCAGGCAAGCAAGTTAAGGAAACTATCAGAGAATAACTCCGGTAAATGCTATCGAATGCGCATTGACCGGTACGCAACTTCCGGATTGTTCCCATTTGCGCTGGTTATTTATTTCTTCAATTTCAGATCTCTCCAGTACCTGAACATTCCGAAAGATACCGCACCCTGGTAGGTAATGGATTTATCGGTATTGATCTTCACGATATAAGCGCCCGTCCAGTTGAAGACGGAAACCTGCGGGAACGTTGGTATCACGCCACTTTTAACAAATTCATTTACCGGGTGGTGGGTTGCGATAAGCATCATTTCGCCGTCTACTGCCTTATCCTTGATTACGCCCTGAAGTCCGGCGAACACCCGGCTTTTGAGGCTGTTCTGACTGGGATGGTTGAGCCGGCCGTCGGTGGTGATCACCTGACCCAGATTCATCAGTTCTGCGGTTCTTACGGCGCGGTAGAACTCACTTGCAACAACTTTCCGCACAGGCAACTGCAGGTCCTTGAAGATAACGCCGAGCTCAGCCGCACGTATCTTCCCGGCATCATTTAGCTGCCTGGCCAATGCCGGATCACTGGATTTCCACCAGTTTGCTGGAGGGGTGTCTTTTGGATGGGTAAGGCTAAAGTCTTCACCATCGTCGGCATCCGCATGGCGGAGTACGATAGCGTGGGTTTCGCCGGTAACCGGAAGTTTCCTGAGGGTTTCCCAGCCGAGAACATATTGTCCATATGGGTCATCTGACGGGTCCGCATGAAAGTTCATGAAGGGATTCACATGGTTGTCATCTGTGGCGCCTAAAGCATAGATCCTTGATTTTTTGCCCGTAGCGGTAGAGGTAACATCGATGGGCACAACTTCCCCCGAGGTAATGCGCTCGATCAATCCGTTAGTGCTCACCGACACGCTGGGATCCGCAGAAAGGAAGGTGGCCGGTTCACTTGTTTTGAGTTGGAAATTGTTCCTGTTGACAAACAGCAGATCATTCTTCAACTCTTCATTTGTGATCGTCACCGCCGGCGCTTCTTCTGGTGCAGGCGGACCTGGATTGTCGTTCTTTGTGCAGGCGCCAAGCATAAGAACCAGTCCCGATGCCCAAAGGATAAATAGCTTTTTCATAGAAACAGGTGGTAATTGTGGTTAATGATAAATGGTCTAATAGGTTTAATCAGCAAAAATAACCACAAAACATACCTCAATGAAGGGGTTTTGTAAATTGTAACACAGATTGTGAAAGTGAAGGTGCTGTCTGCGAACCTTTTTTGTTGTCGTAAACCTGATTTCATTTCTTTTTAACTAATATTGCCTCAAATAAAGTTCGCGCCATATGGTTTTTATGGCCGGGAAGCAATCGGGTAAGCTGGGGATGGTTTTACGTTAATGATCAGCTAAAAATATTACATGAAGTCTGTTTTGAAGATAGGATTAGATTCCGCAGCACCCTTTCCGATGCATACGGATCTTAAGTCGAGCAAATTTGAAGGTTTTGAGGTTGATATCCTGAAGATCATTTCTGAGAAGCTTCAACTTGATCTTCACTATGAAGTGTCGCTCTGGACAGATATTTTACCGCAGCTGTACAAAGGAGAACTGGATATGATCTGTTCTGCAGTGACCATTACACCATCCAGAAAGCACATCCTCGAGTTTAGTGACGCTTATTTGCACTTCCGGCTTTGTGCGGTTATCAGACAGGACGATACCCTGAATTCATTTGGTGATCTGAAGAACAAGATTATAGGTGTACGTGCTGCGGCCGTTGCCGAAAAACACATCATGGATCACTTTCCAGACAGTTTGCTGTTCCATGCAGACGCCAACAAAGAAATGTACGACGCCCTGCTGGAAGGAAAGATAGACGTGCTGGTTGATGATTCACCCATCGCCGGCGGTTTCCTGAAGCGATACAAGACATTAAAGATCGGCATGTTCCTGCCGCATACAGATTCCAAATACGCCATCGCGATGAAGAAAGGTGATCTGAAACTGAAGAACGAGATTAATGCTGTACTCCGGGCGATGAAGGAAGATGGTCTCTACGATACACTTTTTAAGAAATGGTTTAAAGACATCGAGCTTTAATTTTATCTTTGTAGCTCATGTTCACAAAGTTACTGGCCCAGCTCCTGATTTTGACATCTTTAAGTGCAAATTGCACCCAGCTGTTCGTTTATGCCGGATTTACGATGAACCAGAAATACATTGCTGCAGAACTTTGTGTGAACCGTGACAAGCCCGAATTGAACTGCCAGGGCAAATGTTATCTGATGCGTAAGCTGAAGCAGGCGGAACAAAAGGAGAAAGCACATGAAAATGAAAAGCTCAATCCCGTTCTGCAGCCAGGTATCGTTGTAGAACGGCTTTCGTTATCTGTTCCATCGTTCCTGATCACCGTTTGTAAACCATCGGAACTTACGTTTACATTACCTGTCCGTTCTATGCCCATCTTCCAGCCGCCGAAAGTTTAGAATAGATATAATATTTCTTAAATTTATTCATACACTTTACCCTCATCACATGTTGATAATCAGAAGCTTAGTGCTGATGCTTGGCTGTGGAATATTCTTTCCATTGCAGGCGCAGACCGTAAAGGGCTACATATATGACTCACAATCCAGGCAGCCTTTAGAAGGGGTTAACCTCAGAGATTCCAGGGGAGGCTTACTTACAAAATCCGTAAAGAACGGATATTTCGAAATCAGGGCTGCGTCCACCTTATCCCGCATATCTGCGGAGATGATTGGCTATAAGCGCCGCCAGGTAATGGTCAGCGGAACGCAGGACTACTTAAACATACAACTTGACGCCGATGAATCGAGCTTAAATGAAGTTCGGGTAACGGGCTTCAACGGAAACCGCTCTAATAAGGAAACGGCAGGATCTATCGCGCTTGTCACGGCGGCGCAAATAAACAGGGGCAATGCGCTGACCTTCCAAACGGCGCTAAACGCCATTCCGGGCGTGCGGATGGATCAAAGTACACTATCGGAGGCGCGAATTTCGATCAGGGGAAATGGCGTACGCTCCACATTCGGTATCCGTAGCCTGAAGATATACCTGAACGAAATTCCGGTAACAGAAGCTGACGGGACGACCCGTATCGAGGCGCTGGACGTAAATAGTATCGGACGTGCAGAAGTGATCAAAGGGCCTGCATCCAGTATTTATGGTGCCGGAACAGGCGGAGTAATTAACTTTCAGCTTCAGCGATCGCCCTATCAGGAAGAGAGTATCGAGGCTGCAGCCCAGTTCGGCAGTTTTGGTATGCACCGGCTGGCGACAACCTACCGCAGCGCGGGAGACAAGGTGAACAGCTATGTTTCCTACGGCTGGCAGGAATATGACGGCTACCGACAGCACAGCAAGGATATGCGGCGCTTCCTTTCGGGTAACTTTCAGCTGTTTCCGGACAGCAACCGGATCATTACCGTAGTCCTGAACCGTACCACCCAGCATTCGCAGATTCCGGGGTCTTTAACGGCAGAGCAGGTTGCGCAGGATCCGGAGCAGGCAAATGCGGGTAATCTTGATAAGAAAGCCGCCAGGTATCAGACCTGGACAAGGGTGGGTATCGGGCAGCAATACCGTTTTAATGAGCACCTGAATAACAGCAGCAGTGTGTTTACGTATTTCTATGATCTTAACCATCCTTTGCCTTATGCATACCTGCGAAACTATTACCAGAGTTACGGCGGGCGTACAAAGTTTGTCTATGATCCGAAATTTACCGTACTGCCCACGCAGTTTGTGGTTGGTGCCGAGTTTAACCAGGGCTTGACCAAGGGAAACCAGTATGTAAATAATCAGGGAAAGGAGGGTGCGCTGAGCGCGAATATCGACTATAGAAATACGCTGTACTCCGTGTTTTACCAGTCGGAAACCCACCTGGGCGCCAAAACTATATTCACGTTCGGGTTGAGCTACAACGGGTTGAAGTATGATATTTCGAACTATTTGGTTCCCCAGCAAAGCGGAATTAAGAACTTCAAACCGCAGGCCTCTCCGCGGGTTGCGCTAAGCCACAACTTCAGTGATGCTTTGAGTATACACGCCAGTGTGTCCACAGGCTTCTCACCACCCTCCGGTTCGGAGGTGAAGACGGTTGACGGATCGATCAATACAAACCTGCAGGCGGAAGATGCCATAAACTACGAGTTGAATGTGAAGGGGAATCTGTTTAACTCGCTGCTGGCCTATGATCTGGCCTTATTTAAGATGGATATGAAAGGCGAATTGATCGGCCAGTCGGTACAACAGGGCATTACCGTCTACAACAATGCCGGAAAGACAAGCCATAATGGTGTGGAGCTCGCCTTATCCTGGCAGGCCTTGAGGGAATCGGATAACAGTACAGTGTCTGTGCTCCGGCCGTTCTTAGCAGTGACCTACTCGGATTTTAACTTTAAGGATTACAAGATCCTGGATGCCAGCAATCAGGTAACGGCCACCTACGATGGAAATGCGCTGACCGGCATTGCGCCTTGGGTGGTCAGTGCGGGTCTGGATCTGGAACTTCGTCAGGGCTTTTACGGGTATTTCAATTATTATTTTAACGACAAGATGCCTGTAAACGATCGCAATACCGATTACAATCCATCCTATTCGGTGTCGAACTTCAAGCTGGGCTACAGATCCAGGATACTCCGTGCATTAGAAGTTAACGTTTATGGAGGATTGGATAATATTTTTAATACCGCATATAGCTCCATCGTTTCGTTAAATGCAGTGGGTTTTGGAAATGCCAGGCCAGCATACTTCAATCCCTCGCCCAGGCGCAACGGCTACGGCGGACTAAGCGTCAAGTATTTTTTATAGCAGCATAGCAGGATCAGCCAACAATAATTTTAGTGTTGTTGGCTGTTGGATGGCCGGTACAGAGCAGTATCCGGCCATTCTCTATTTCGTCGTCGGTTAAAATTTCGTTGTAGTCCATGCGTACGCCCCCGGAAACACAGCTGGATGTACAGGTGCTGCAAATGCCACCACGGCAGCTGTAAGGCAGATTGATGTTGTTTTCCAGCGCAACATCCAGAATTCTCTTGTAATAAGGAACGTCGAACTGATAGGTATTCTTATTCCACTCTACTATCACAGAATAGGTGTTTTTGTCTTTCACCTTTTTCTCCGTTGCATCATCTTCGTCGGCCTCATCTTCAGGAATGAAGTATGTTTCCCGCTTGATCTGGTCGATGGAATATCGGAGCGACAACAGCACGATGCGGCAGTTGACCATGTAATCTATCGGTCCGCAGGTATAAAATAACGCTTGCTGCGGATCGTATTCCATGTGCTCAACCACCAGCTGTTCAATCATGAACTTGTTCAGCCGTGCTTTCATGATGTTCTTCGCGTCGCTGAAAAAGTAGATGATCTTGAAACGCTCCGGGTACCGGAGCCGCCAAGCGTTAAGCTCTTCGTAGAATAAGGCATCGTTGACGGACCGGTTGCTGTAAACCAACACGATCTTGGTGTGTAGTTCTTCCAGCAATGCGGTCTTTAAAATCGAGAATATGGGCGTAATGCCGACGCCAGCGGCAAACAGGAATACTGTTCGTTTGATGTCCTGGAAAGGAATATACGTAAATATGCCGTTGGGCTCCAGCGCGGTGAGCACATCTCCGACGGCTGTTTTATGATGCAGGTGACGCGAAATTTCGCCGTTCTCCACCAGTTTTACCGCAATGCTTAAAGGCTCATCAAGACTTGGTGAGCTGTATAAGGAATAAGAGCGGCGGATTTCCCTGCCATTGACCTCAAAAATGAAGGTCAGGAACTGCCCCGGCAAGTAGTTGACCTTTTCCGGTGTTCTTTCAAACTGAATAATCAGGTTGCCACCGGGTGCCTGGCGGATCTCAGATATTTTTAACGACAATAGATTCATTAGGCCAATTTTAGGGAATAATATTTAAAGTCGTAAAGAATGACCGAAAATTGCATGTATTTCAGACCTCATTATTCGCAGAAAATAAAATGTGTTGGCTAACAATAAAGTTTTAAAAGCGGCGTCTTTATAGAGAGCGTTAATTTAGATGGAAGCGGGGATAGTCTTACGATTATTCCCGTTTCTTTTTAATGTTTTGAGCCTCTGGCGTGAATGTTGTATTTTTACCACTAATGACAACTTTTTCAGCCAGACTTTTCCTCATCTTATTCTTTACACTTCCGGTTTTTGATGTTTTTGCACAGGCAAAATACAGCATTAGTGGCACGGTTCAGGACGCATCCACCGGAGAAACCATGATTGGGGCTACGGTAAGGCTGCTGGAGTCCCAGCAGAACGGAACGATCACCAATGCCTACGGCTTCTATTCGCTTACCGCACCTGAAGGCAAGTATACCCTACAGGTGAATTATGTGGGATATACAACTTTCACAACAGCCGTTAACCTATCTGGAAATCAGAAGATCGTGGTTCAGCTGACGCCTGGAAACGCGCTGGAGGAAGTTGTGATACAGGGTGGTGCCAGAAAAGATCAGAATGTAAGCAGTCCGCAGATGGGATTGGAGAAGTTGAACATGGCCCAGATCAATACCGTTCCGGTACTCTTTGGCGAACGCGACGTGGTGAAGACCATCCAGCTGGTGCCCGGTGTTAAGGCGGGCGGGGAAGGCAATACCGGTTTTTACGTACGCGGTGGGTCTTCAGATCAAAACCTGATCCTGCTGGACGAAGCGATCGTGTATAATGCCTCTCATTTATTTGGCTTCTTTTCTACGTTTAATTCTGATGCCATAAAAGATGTTGCGCTATACAAAGGAGGTATGCCCGCCCAGTATGGTGGTCGGCTGTCGTCCGCACTCGACATCAGTATGCTGGATGGGAACTCGAAGGCGTACAGTTTTCAGGGTGGCATCGGCCTGATTGCCTCCCGGCTGAAGGCCGAAGGACCCATAGCCAAAGGAAAGGGTTCTTTTATGATCAGCGGCAGGCGCACCTATGCGGATCTGTTTTTAAGGGCCTCTTCCGATACGTCACTGAAAAATGCATCCCTATATTTTTATGATCTGAATGCCAAGGTGAATTATCACTTTGACGATAAAAACACCTTATATTTTTCAGGCTACCTGGGAAAAGATGTACTTGGGCTCAAGAACCTTTTTGGAACAAACTGGGGAAATACGACGGGAACGCTCCGCTTCAATCATGTTTTTAACAGCAAGCTGTTCTCCAATACGTCACTCATTTATAGCGACTACGATTATACCGTGCAGAGCTATGATGTGGGCAATGATTTCAGGGTGTTGTCCAGAATACGGGACTTTAACCTGAAAGAAGATCTTCAATATTACATCGGCAGTAACCATACACTACGCTTTGGTATAAATGCAATCCACCATTCCATTACACCGGGAAAGATTTCCGCTACAGAAACTTCAAGCTTCAATCCGAAGACCTTGGAAGACCGGAAAGGACTGGAATCTGCCTTGTATGTTTCTGATGAATGGCATATCGGTGATCATATAAATTTGCTGTATGGCTTGCGCTTAAGCCGCTTTGACCTTTTCGGTCCCGGCACCTTCAGCAGTTATGACGCAGATGGAAATCCGGTGGATACCAGAACCTACAGCGCTTCTGAACGGGTAAAAAGCTATATGTACCTGGAGCCCCGCATTTCGGCGAGCTACGTGATTGATCCTCAGAACTCCATTAAAGCCTCATTTGGAAGAAATACGCAGAATATACACTTGCTGTCGAATTCAACAGCCAGCTCGCCATCCGACTTGTACGTGATGAGCAGCAATAACCTGAAGCCGGAGATCGCCGATCAAATTGCCACGGGTTATTTCCGAAATTTTCAAGAAGACAAATACGAGTTCTCTGCCGAGATCTATTATAAATGGCTCCAGAACCAGATCGACTATAAGAACGGCGCACAGCTGATTGCCAACCAGGATGTGGAGTCTGAGCTTGTTTATGGTTCTGGAAGGGCTTATGGGTTGGAGTTGTTCCTGAAGAAGAAAACAGGCCGCTTTAATGGCTGGGTGGGGTACACGCTATCCCGGTCGGAGCGTAAGTTTGATGAAATCAATGAAGGGCGGTACTTTCCATCCCGGCAGGACCGCACCCATGATGTGTCCTTGGTGGGGATCTATAAATTGAATAACCGGTGGACATTCTCAGGAACTTTTATATACGGTACTGGAAATGCGGTGACCTATCCTACAGGGAAATACCAGTTGGATGGCATTACACGCTTCTACTATTCCGGAAGGAACAGCTCCAGGATGCCGGCAACACACCGTCTTGATGTGGGTGCTACGCTGGAAGGCAAGCCACATAAGAATTTCCAGTCCAGCTGGACTTTTGGCCTCTACAATGCGTACAACCATAAGAACCCGTACGTAATTAATTTTAAGAACGACGAGCGAGATCCGACGAAAACAGTGGCGGAGCAAACAAGTTTGTTTGGAATTATACCCTCTGTTACATACAATTTTAAGTTTTAAACCGTCATGAAGAGAAAAATCATACGCATACACATACTGCTCCTATTGCTGGCATCAAGCCTTTTTTCCTGTAAAAAGATCCTTGACCTTGATCTGGCGAAAGCAGATCCACAGCTCATCATCGAAGCAAACCTGACCGATAGAAGAGGGGTTCAGACGGTAAAGATCTCCAGGTCGGTGCCCGTGTCAGAAAGCAATATCTTTCCGGCGGTGACCGGCGTAGATGTAAGCATGACGGACAATGCTGGAAATGCGTATCACTTTATTGAGGCGCAGGAAGGGACCTATACACTTTCGAATGTGGCGGGTAGGCCAGGAATACAGTACACCCTCACGGTAAGTGTGGATGGACAAGTGTACACCGCAACCTCGACGATGCCAGAGTTGGTAAGACTGGATTCACTAACCGCAAGTGAGGAGACGTTTGCAGGTGAAAGCCGCACCATTGTAGCCGTGAACTACGAAGATCCGGCGAACGTGCCAAATTATTACTTGTTTAAGATGACGATTAATGGCGTTAAAGTGGAACGTATATTTTCTGATAGCGACTTCTTCTCCGATGGCCGGGTTGTTAAGCGTGATCTGTACCTGACCGGCAACGATGACGTAGAAATTAAGCCAAATGACAATGTCTCTGTGGAGATGCAAAGTATCGATAAGCCCATTTACACGTACTGGCGCAGCCTGGAGCAGCAGTATGCATCGGGCAATCCAAATGATGTGACCACACCCTCAAATCCCCCAAGCAACTTTAACAACAATGCGCTAGGCTATTTCAGTGCCCATACCAGTCAGGTTATGGATGTGATCATCTCACAGCAAAAGAAATTCTTTTAAAAAAAAGCCCTGAACGTGAGTCCAGAGCTCTTTAGTGAAAGCTTGTATTACATGCCATTGTACTCGTCTGCAGTTGTGGTGTAATCCTGTTTTACCTTGTCTTTAAACTGCATGGCTTTTTCTTTCCAGCCCGGGATAGAATCCTGAAGATCATCGAAGAGTGATCTTCCATCTTCCGGCCTTTTCTTTGTTGCGTATTTAACGCCTGCAACTACGGCTGCGCCAACAATAATCGTTTTTAATAATCCCATTTTGATAGCTCTTTAGGTTGTAAGTGATATCGGATATAACAATGCAATAGCGCTTCCAGTTTTAACTTATTGATTGAAGTATTCATAAAGGCTGATGTTTTTTTTATATTTGGTTCAAATTAGAAACGAATGTCAGTAGAGAAAAAAGAGATTTTTGATAGCATAGCACAAAGGTTAAAGTCGGAAGGTTTTAACGTTGTAAATGTAGATGATACCCGCCCCTGGGGTGGCTTTTTTGTGATTGAAGAAGCACAGGCACAGCAGTTTGCCAATGTTTATTTCGATGGTTTGAATGTAGAAGACCTTAAGATCGGAGGTAAGTTAAGTCCGAAAATCCTGGTAGTTGCTCCAAACTCGAGGCTCTCCTGGCAATACCATCACCGCCGTGCAGAGATATGGCAGGTTGTGAGTGGAACAGTAGGCGTGATTACCAGCGAGAATGATGATCAGGGCGATATTCAACAGCTAAATACCGGCAGTAGGATCAAGTTGCAGCAGGGAGAAAGACACCGCTTAATCGGGTTAGCCGACTGGGGTGTTGTATCTGAAATCTGGCAGCATACCGACGCGGAAAATCCATCCGACGAATCAGATATCGTGCGGGTTCAGGATGATTTTGGCAGATAACATCGTTAAAATGACATAATTAACAAGGATTGTTTTGTACTTTTGTAATTTAAAGGCTTAATTCCTTTAAATTACGTAAGTACACACAACCTTTATGATTATTTTATTATTTTTTCTTGCCCACTGGTTTCTCTCTCTCTTTTCACAAACTTTCTTCCTGCATCGTTATGCATCACACAAGATGTTCAAAATGAATGTTTTCTGGGAGAAGTTCTTCTACACCGTTACGTTTCTTTCTCAGGGATCGTCGTTTCTTAATCCAAGAGCATACGCGATCTTACACCGGATGCACCATGCTTTTTCAGATACGGAGAAAGATCCACACTCTCCACATTTTGTGAAAGATGTTTGGGGTATGATGATTCAGACCAAAAATATTTATTTGAACTACGCCAAGTACAATGAGGAACCTGAGGAGCAATTCCGGGATCGTTACCCTTCATGGCCACTTATCGACAAGATTGGTGATTCCTGGATTACCCGCTTTGTGTTCATCGGTTTCTACATCTGGATCTATGTTACTTTCGCCACGCAATGGTGGATGTTCTTATTGCTGCCGATCCACTTTCTAATGGGGCCGCTGCACGGTGCGATTGTAAACTGGTGTGGCCATAAATATGGTTATGCGAACCACGACAACGATGACCACAGTAAGAATTCCCTTCCTCTGGACTTCTTAATGATGGGCGAGTTGTTCCAGAACAACCATCATAAAAGACCGAATAGCCCAAACTTTGCTTCCCGCTGGTTTGAGTTTGATCCGACGTATCCTTTGATGAAAGTGATGCACTGGCTGCACATCATCCGCATACGGAAGGTATAGCTGCATTTGGCATATAATTAAAAAGCCCAGGTTCAATCATGAACCTGGGCTTTTTAATGGGTAATATAAATCTTAAGACCTTCTTCCGGCGCTGCTCGGTGTTCTTTTGGCTCCGCTCAGGTTTGGCTGACGTTCCGGCTTACGTTGTCCGGTTCCTTTAGCCACGCCGCTTCTTCCGCCGCCACCACTTTTACCACCTTTACCTTTAGAAGGCAACTGCGCTGCTTTAGACATCAGGTCCTGCCAGCTCATGGTGTAAGGGTTGTCTTCTGCCACGGGTATGGTACGTGCAATTAATTTTTCGATGTCTTTCAGGAACTCTTTTTCTTCTGCATCACAGAAAGAGTAAGCTGTTCCGCTCAGTCCGGCACGGCCTGTACGGCCGATACGGTGAACGTATGTTTCCGGTATATTCGGAAGTTCGTAGTTAATGACATGGGCAAGTTCGTCTACGTCAATACCACGTGCAGCAATATCAGTAGCAACCAGAATACGTGTTGTTTTGGCTTTAAAGTTTGTTAAAGCCCGCTGACGTGCATTCTGAGACTTGTTCCCGTGGATCGCTTCTGCTTTTATGCCGACTTTAATCAGGTCTTTGACAATGCGGTCTGCACCGTGTTTGGTACGGGTAAACACAAGAGCAGTCTCGATAGTCTTGTCTTGAAGCAGGTGGATCAGTAGATCCTTCTTCTTG
>JAZQRI010000072.1:0-49084 GCA_045629455.1 Pedobacter sp.
CAGGTAATCGTAATGAACATCTTTGTTTTTCTGTGTTTGCCCCGGAACATCGTTGTACAGGTAGTAATCTCCGAGATTATTTTCCGTGAGGATCTTGTACACGCCAACGCAGCCCACGCAGCAGAATTCCTTTTCCGCAATCTGATATGGCGCCGCCGGGAGTGCGTCCCCGCAATGGAAGCATTTGGTGGCGGACTGAATTTCTCGTGTCTGTAACATGCCTTAGGATTATGTCCAAAGGTGGCATATAGAGCACGTCCATAAAATGATATGAGCAGCTGCATAAATGTGATCCCGATCATATTCTTAGGTAGTGATCCGATCACCATTTCCGCAGCCGGAATAATGCCCTAAACTGCTGATTTCCCAAAATAAGCCTACATTAGTGATTTAGAATCGGCTTTACTCTTGAAAGAATACTACATCTACATCAAACAACTGTTGCGTTGGGCGGCTTTGATTGTCCCGCTTGCCTTTATCATCGGCAGTATTGTCGCCCTTTTTTTATGGCTGTTGAGTGTCGCGATTCATTTCCGGTTCAACCATAAATGGCTATTGTTCCTGTTGCCATTTGCCGGCCTACTCATTTACTTCATCTATAAGACCGCCGGCCGTGCGGCCGAAAAAGGGAACAGCCTCATCCTGGAGCAGATCTATCTCGAGCAGGGCCATGTACCCGCCCATATGGCGCCGGTTATCCTTGCAACAACCATTATCACCCATTTATTTGGCGGTTCTGCAGGGCGTGAAGGCACAGCCGTGCAGATCGGCGGAGGTGTCGCCGCCGGGTATGCGAACTGGCTGAAGTTAACTGGGATTGATATGCGCATGCTCCTGACTGCCGGCGTAGCGGCAGGGTTCGGTGCTGTTTTTGGTACCCCGCTTACCGGAGCCATCTTCGCGCTTGAAGTTGTTACCATTGGGCGGATCCGGTATGATGCCTGGCTGCCGGCGGTGGTTGGGGGAATCGTCGGAGACATGGCGGTAAAGCTCTGGCAGATTGCCCATGTCCATTACCAGATAGATGCCGTGGTAAGCACCAGTATCGACTTGCCGCATTATCGCGAAACCTTGCTTCTGGTCGGAAAGATTATCCTTTCTTCGGCTGCCTTCGGCCTTGCAAGCCTGTTGTTTATCCGGATGGTCACAGAGGTGAAAAATTCTTCCCAGCGTTTGTTTAAATACAAGTGGATGATCCCTGTTTTCGGAGGGTTGGTTATTATCGGATTAACGGCACTACTCGCTAAGCCCGACTACCTGAGTTTAGGGGTGGATGCAGAATATGCTGGCGCGGTGACCATCACCTCCGCGTTTCACCAGGGTGGTTCGGATGCCTGGAGCTGGCTCTGGAAAACCATATACACGGCAGTTACCCTGGGAACCGGCTTTAAAGGGGGTGAGGTGACGCCATTGTTCTACATCGGCGCCACGTTGGGCAATACCTTGTCGGATCTTTTAACCGCGCCGGCAAGTCTGTTCGCCGCACTGGGATTTATAGCTGTATTTGCAGGGGCGACAAACACGCCATTCGCCTGCACCATGATGGGGGTAGAGTTGTTTGGGCCGGAACATGCCGGGCTGTTTGCACTGGCTTGCTTCACTGCCTTTATATGTAGCGGGCACGCGGGGATCTATGGGATGCATAGGTTGGATAAAGACCAGGATAATCCCGATGGCTTACAAACAAGTGGCCCCAGTAGCGACGGTTATTTCACTAAGAAATTAAGAAAGTATCGCTGGGCCAAAGCTTAAAAAGCTTCATGCGCTCCAGACTTTAAGCCATTTCTGAAAACTGCTCCAGAACAAGCACCCGTTTCACCTCTCTAATCAGTTCATCCACGTCAAATGGCTTGGCAATAAAGCCGTCCGCTTTGCAGCCTTTCGCGATCTCGGCAATGTTTACCGCTGTTGAAAGGATGATCACCGGAATGTGCTGGGTGGCATGTATGTCTTTCAGCTCCTTACAAAGCATATGGCCTTCCTTTTTGTTCACCCGTTCATCCAACATGATCAGATCCGCATCAAACCGCGTCAACTGCTCATAGTGGTGGTGTGAAGTGGCCGTAACTTCATATCCTTCATCTGTTAAGATGTGCGTGATAACATCTTGAATATCAAGGTTGTCTTCGATAATAAGAACTTTGGTTTTAAACATGTATTTGGGTGTGATCAGGGCAGTCACAAAGGTACTCAATATAAACGGCTATACTTGTATCACGACCATTTCCATTGAACGATTTCGGGCATATCTTCCCCGTGTTTATTGATGTAGAACTTGTGTTCAATAAGTTTGTCCTGAAGCTGTTGTTTGAGGTATATGCCTTTGCTTCCAACATCCGGCAGCCGGTCTATGACATCTATCACCAGGTGAAACCGGTCCATATCATTTAGTACCGTCATGTTAAACGCTGTCGTCACCGTTCCTTCTTCTTTATAGCCACGTACATGCATGTTGCTGTTGTTTGTTCGGTTGTAGGTTAGCCGATGTATCAGCCATGGGTAACCATGAAAAGCAAAAATGACCGGCTTATCTTTGGTAAACAGGGAATCGAAGTCCTTATCCGATAGGCCATGGGGATGTTCTGTGTTCTTCTGGAGCTTAAGCAAATCAACCACATTAACAACCCTGATTTTCAGGTCTGGCAAATGTTCCTTTAATATGGTCACGGCAGCGAGGATTTCCAAGGTAGGGACATCACCCGCACAGGCCATCACCACGTCGGGCTCCGCACCCTGGTCCGAACTCGCCCAGCTCCACACACCGATTCCGCGGGCACAATGGTCCACAGCTTCATTCATGGTGAGCCACTGCGGCGATGGGTGTTTACCAGCAATGATCACATTCACATAGTGGTGGCTCCTCAGGCAATGGTCCATGATCGACAGCAGGCAGTTCGCGTCCGGCGCCAGGTAAATACGCACAATCTCCGCTTTCTTATTGACCACATGATCTATAAATCCGGGATCCTGATGGGTGAATCCATTGTGGTCCTGCCGCCACACCGTGGATGTCAGCAGTATATTTAACGACGCTATTCTCCGCCTCCAGGAGATATGACCGGTCATTTTTAACCACTTCGCATGCTGGTTAAACATGGAATCGACGATGTGAATGAAAGCCTCGTAAGAATTCAGTAATCCGTGTCTGCCGGTCAGTAGATAACCTTCCAGCCATCCTTCACACTGGTGCTCACTTAGCATTTCCATCACCCTGCCGGATGGTGCGAGATACTCATCGCTGTCCACGACATCGGTGTTCCACTGGCGGTTTGTGACAGCGAAAACCTCATCCAGACGATTGGAGGCGGTTTCATCCGGACCAAATATCCTGAAGTTGCGGGTGTCCTCATTTCGGACAATCACATCACGGAGAAATCTTCCGCAAACATGTACATCGCCTTCCCCGGTTGCGCCGTAAGCCGGTACTTCGACGGCATATTCCCTAAAGTCCGGCATCTTCAGTTCTTTCAATAACAATCCGCCGTTTGTATGGGGATTGGCACCCATCCGGCGCAGTCCTGTAGGAGCGAGTGCCGCTAGTTCGGGGTTTAGCTTTCCATTCTCATCAAATAGTTCTTCCGGCTTATAGCTTTTCAGCCAGGCTTCCAACTGAGCAAGGTGGTCGTTCTGTGCTGACGCGGAAATAGATATTGGAATCTGGTGTGAACGGAAATTGCCCTCGATCTTGTGGCCATCTACAACCTTGGGTCCTGTCCAGCCCTTTGGCGAGCGCAGCACGACCATCGGCCAGCGTGCGCGTGTGCAAGGGTCTGTTAGCGCATCTTCTTTGATCTTCCGGATGAGCGCAACCGATTGGTCCATTGCTGCAGCCATTGTTTCATGCATCAGCTCCGGATCATCCCCCTCCACAAAAATCGGCGTCCAACCATAGCCAAAGAAAAGCTGCTGCAGTTCCTCGTGTGAGATCCGTGCAAGCACCGTAGGGTTGGAGATCTTATAGCCGTTTAAATGCAGTATGGGCAACACCACGCCATCTGATAGCGTATTGGTAAACTTGTTGGAATGCCATGCCGTTGCTAATGGGCCGGTCTCTGCTTCGCCATCGCCCACCACGCAGGCAACAATCAGGTCCGGGTTGTCCAGCACTGCCCCGAAGGCATGACTTAAGGAGTAGCCAAGCTCGCCGCCCTCATGTATGGAACCCGGTGTTTCCGGAGAAGCATGACTGGAGATGCCACCGGGGAAGGAAAATTGTCTGAAAAGGTTTTTAAGCCCTTCTTCATCCTGCGTGATCTCCGGGTAAACCTCACTATACGTGCCTTCCAGATACGTGCCCGATACAACGGCGGGGCCACCATGCCCGGGACCGGATATGTAGATCATGTCCAGGTCGTACTTTACAATGATGCGGTTAAGGTGCGTATAGATGAAGTTCTGACCTGGCGTGGTTCCCCAGTGGCCGAGGAGCATACTTTTTATATGTTCTGGTTTTAAAGGTTCCTTCAGCAGGGGATTGTCTTTCAAATACAGCTGGCCGACGGAAAGGTAGTTTGCTGCACGCCAGTATGCATCAATGGCATGAAACATTTCCGGAGACAATGTTTTGAGCGCCGGGCTTTCGCCAATTTGTGAATCAGCCATAGGTTTTGGAGTTGATAAACAGCAAGATACAATTATTTTTCTGTGCTTTGTTTCAATAGATCGTGCCCGCTGTAACCAGCGGATAATCATGTTTTCAGTGCCATTTGTTTTCAGGCCTGCCAGGGAACAGTCCGCAGGCAACCTGGATCTGGAATTGGTGTTTGTAGGGCCTCGTTAGGGCCTTTCTAGGGGGTTGGTTCGGTTGCAGACCAATAAACGCCCTGGAATCACCCTAGAGACCCCGAATCAACTCCGGCACAATAGCGGAGCAGCAGGGAAGCGCCTAGCATTCCAGCGGATGTACATTGGAATATTTCTTAGCTTTGCCCCCGTCAGACAAAATCTAAAAGGAAAACACATCAGGCTAAGCATGAACGCGTATATAGAAAGAATAAAATCGGTTACCGAACTACTAAGACTTCAAATTGTAAACCATAACATCTACCAGGCGATCCATAGCGTTGAAGACCTGCAGGTATTTATGCAGTACCATATATTTGCGGTCTGGGATTTCATGTCTATCCTAAAAGCCCTTCAGAACAACTTAACCTGCACAACAGTGCCGTGGTTCCCGCTAGGATCGGGTGATACCAGATACCTGATCAATGAAATTGTGGCTGGTGAGGAGTCTGATGTGGATGCTTTTGGCGTCCGGAAAAGTCATTTTGAGCTTTACCTGGAGGCCATGCGGCAATGTGGTGCCGACACTACAGCGATCGATAAGTTTATTCCTGTATTAAAAAATACCGGCGACCTGGAGCTGGCATATGAGGAAGCGTCGGTGCCGAAGGCGGCACGCAGTTTTGTCGATTATACTTTCAGTGTTATCAATAGTGGCAAAAGCCATTTGCAGGCCGCAATCTTTACGTTCGGGCGGGAAGACCTGATTCCGGGAATGTTCCATGCCATTATATACGACATCCACAAGGATCTGCCGGACCGCGTTTCTATATTTAAATATTACCTGGACAGGCATATCGAAGTGGATGGGGATCACCACAGCCATCTGGCGCTGGAGATGACCTCCAGCCTTTGCGGCGGCGACGAGCAGCGCTGGGCCGAAGCCGAGCAGGTAACCATCGCATGTCTCGAGCAACGGATCGACCTTTGGAATGGCGCTTACGCGGAGATCATTGCCAACAGGGCTCTTGCTAGCCCGGCATTGTAGGCCTGATCTCTACTTTGCTCGGAAGGGTCCTTGCAGGCATATTCAAAAGGTCCACGACAAGCTGCCCGATGTCTTCCGGTTGTATTTTCCAGGAATCCTTCTCCGCATCCGGCTCATGGTCATTAAAGTAGGTGGCTACCGAACCCGGCATGATCGTCGTCACCTTCACGTTGTATTTTCTTAAATCCAGCATGATGGCCTGCGAGAAGCCCGTCAGGCCAAACTTACTTGCATTGTAAGCGGATCCGTTGGCGAAGAAATTCGTGCCGGCCAGACTAGATATCGTGATGATGTAACCTTGTGCCTTCTTGATCTCTTCCACGGAAGCTTTAACACTGTTGAACACGCCGGTGAGGTTGGTGTCAATGGTGTCCTGCCAGATCTTGGGATCCATCTCGTCAATGGGAGCGAAGTAGCCCACGCCAGCATTGGCCACAAGCACGTCCAGCTGACCCCAGCTTTCTTTGATGGAAGCAACTACTCTTTCCTGTGAGGCCAGGTCTTTCACATCGGCCGCAAGGCCAATGACAGATCCAAATGCTTTCAGCTTCTCCGCCGCAGCATCTGCACTTTCCTGCGAACGGCTGGTGATCGCTACTTTATATCCGTTTTTCAACAATGATTCCGCTACTGAATAGCCTATTCCTTTACTTGCTCCTGTGATAAGGGCAACCTTACTTGTTTGATTTTCCATATGGAAATACAACTCCTAATCGCCGAAAAAGTTTGCGGGGAAGTTGATAGTTGCTGCAAAGATTTGGCTTCTTCTTTACATTCATTATCTTACTGCGAATTTTGCTGTAGCCGTACCTACACCGATGTGCTTTGCATAAGTGATATTTTCATCCAACTTAAAAATTGCCAGATAACAAAAAATGAGATACAAAAAAGAGTTAGCGTTGCTTCTATTTGGTTCTATATTCGGAACGATACAGGCACAGACGATTATTCCCATTGAAAGCAAAGACAATGCTGTCGTCCTTCAAGTGGACTCCAACAAGAACGTCGGGCTGATTTACCTGGGCCAGAAGCTGGGAGATGCTTCGGAGTACAAGGATGTCGCAGCCATGTATAAGCAACCGGAAGATTATACCAATGTCCTTAATTCAGCGTATACACCTGCAGGTTCGAGAAACCTGATGGAACCTGCGATCACGGTTACCCATGCCGACGGCAACAATTCCCTGGATCTTAAGTATGTAAGTCATAGTGTCAAACAGCTCGAAAACCAGGTGTCCTTACTCAGCATTGTATTGAAAGATCCGGCGTACAATTTTCAGGTAACGCTGCATTATAAATCTTACTTCAACGAGAATGTCGTTGAACAGTGGTCAACCATAAAACACACGGAAAAAGGAAGTGTAACACTACACAAGTACGCCTCTGCGAACCTGCACCTCAAAGGCAAAGCGTTCTGGTTGAACCAGTATCATGGCGACTGGGCCAAGGAAATGCTGCCAGAGGAATCCAGGCTTACCCACGGAATAAAGACGCTGGACACGAAGCTCGGTACACGTGCCAATATCTTTATGCCTTCGGTATTTATGGTCTCGATTGATCAGCCCGCAACAGAGGACGCAGGTACTGTACTATACGGCTCCCTGGAGTGGAGCGGGAACTTCCGTACCGACCTGGAACTGGACAATCAGGATAACCTCAGGATCATTTCCGGGATAAACAATTATGCATCCACCTATACCCTAAAGCCAAACGAGGAATTTACAACGCCGGCTTTCCTGTACACGTTGTCCACCAAAGGGAAGGGTGAGGCCAGCAGAAACATGCACCAATGGGCGCGCAACTATAAGTTACTGGACGGCAACGGGTCGCGCCTTACGCTTTTAAACAACTGGGAGGCGACGCATTTTGATTTCAATGAAAACAAACTTGCGGAGCTTCTTAAGGACACAAAGAAGCTCGGCGTAGACTTGTTTTTACTTGATGATGGCTGGTTTGCAAACAAATACCCGCGTAATGATGACCGCACAGGCCTTGGCGACTGGGAGGAAAACCGTAAAAAACTTCCTAATGGCATTTCTTCGCTGGTTAAAGAAGCGCAAAGCAATGGCGTGAAGTTCGGTATTTGGATAGAGCCAGAAATGGTGAGTCCTAAAAGTGAATTGTATGAAAAACATCCCGACTGGGTGATTAAACAGCCCAGGCGGGAAGAATACTACTATCGGAATCAACTGGTACTGGATTTAACCAATCCAAAGGTACAGGACTTCGTATTTGGCGTAGTAGACGACCTTTTCACCAAAAACCCCGACCTGGCGTACATCAAATGGGATTGTAATGCAGTGATCTATAATGCCCATTCCGCAACGTTGAAGAACCAGTCGCAGTTGTACATTGAATACGTAAGGGGCTTATACAAGGTGCTGGAGCGGATACGTGCGAAATATCCGAAGGTTCCAATGATGCTTTGCTCTGGTGGTGGCGGCCGGGTGGATTACGCCGCGTTGCAATACTTTACCGAGTACTGGCCAAGTGACAACACAGACCCGATGGAGCGTATATTTATCCAGTGGGAATATTCATATTTCTACCCGGCAATTGCAAGTGCCAACCATGTGACGGACTGGGGTAAGCAGCCCATCAAGTTTCGTACTGACGTGGCCATGATGGGTAAGCTGGGTTACGATATCGTCGTCAGCGATTTGAGCGCTAAGGACCTAAAGTTCAGTCAGGATGCCATCAAGAACTATGAGAGAATAAAATCCACGGTTTGGCATGGCAATCAGTATCGCCTGTCCAATCCAGGGGAATCAAGTGTGGCTTCCATGCTGTACATGACACCGGATAAATCTTCAGGGGTAATGTTCAATTACCTGGTTAATAACCGCTACGGCGAAGGCAGTAAACTGCCTATTTTGTTGAAGGGGCTTGATCCGGCTAAGAAATACCGCATCCGGGAGATCAACATGTACGATGGCGCAAAGTCGTCTATTGACGGGTCAAAAGTATACTCAGGCACCTTCCTGATGACTATCGGTTTTAATCCGGATGTAAATTTATCCAGAACAAGTGTCGTTTTAACGATTGAGGAACTGAAATAACAGAAGCTGCTCTGCGCTGCGTCCAGCAATGGCATTTATTTTGCTTGGAGCAAATTCGTTAACGCATTTTATAAAATCCCCGGCAGTGTTGCCCATTTTACAAGACGCCGGGCTAAAAAATACATACATCATCTATTGAACAGCCCTATTGACGGGGAATCCTCATTCTCCAATGACACCTTAAACCAGGACTTCGAACTGCTAAAGAAGGCGCTTGACGCTTCCATATCCGGAGTTATCATCACCGACAATCAACAGCCGGATAATCCAATCATTTATTGTAACCGCGCATTCGTCGAAATGTCGGGTTACCAGCGGGATGAAGTGATCGGACACAACTGCCGCTTTCTTCAAAAGGACGATCGTGGACAGCCGGAACGGCAGATCATTAAGGACGCTGTGCAGCAGGGGGAATCCTGCCAGGTGCAGATACGTAACTACAAGAAGGACGGCACAGCATTCTGGAACGAGCTGTATATGTCGCCAATTAAGAACGACGAAGGGAAGGTTACTTACTTTATCGGCGTTCAAAATGATATTACCCGCCGGGTAAATGCAGAACTTGAACTGAATCGCCAGAAGGAGCTCATGGAAAAGCGGGTAGATCAGCGGACCAGAAGTCTCCGCGACAGCGAAGAATATCTGGACAGCATCATTCAGACGGTGAGAGAAAGCCTCATCGTGTTGGATGTAGACTTCCGGGTACTCAGTGTAAATGAACATTTTCTGAAGACCTTTAAGGTTACCCGCAATGAATCAGAAGGCAGGATGCTATTTGAGCTGGGAAATGGACAATGGAATATTGAACAGCTCAGAGAGCTGTTGAATACTGTTTTGCCAACCAGCAACCCCGTTGAAGATTTTGAAGTGGAGCACGAGTTTCCGTATATCGGCAAGAAGCTCATGCTGCTGAATGCACATCGTATCGAACTGGAAGGACAATACAAGGACCGCATTCTGATTGCCATTGAAGATATTACGGACCGCAGGGAAATCGAGCGGCGAAAAGACGACTTCCTTTCTATTGCAAGTCACGAGTTAAAGACGCCTTTAACCACTGTAAAAGGCTATGTACAGATGCTTACGCGGTACATGCCGGACAATGCCAATGAGCGGTACCGGGGTCTTGTTGAAAAAACGGCTGCCTATGTAAACCGACTAAATAACCTGATTTCGGAGCTTCTGGATGTTTCGAAGATCCAGACCGGAAATATTGAGCTGCATAAAGAATCCTTTGATTTTGACCGTATGTTAAACGACACGGTTGAAGGCCTGCAGGCCGGAACAAAGTCGCACCGCATCACCGTAAAAGGGAAGGCCGGCACGTCTATGTTAGGAGATGAGTCTCACCTGATTCAGGTCATAAACAACCTGTTATCAAATGCAATAAAGTATTCACCGGAGTCGAATGAGATCCAGGTTTATGTAACCCACGTAAGTGAATATTTGAAAGTGGCCGTAAGAGACTATGGCATGGGAATTAAAATTGAGGATCAGAACAAGATTTTCGATCGTTTTTACCGGGTAAGTGAGATACAACAGAAATTCCCGGGAATGGGCATAGGCCTTTATGTATGTGATCAGATCATAAAAAATCACGGTGGAACACTATGGGTAGAAAGCGAAAAAGAGCGGGGATCAACTTTCAGCTTCACGCTGCCGCTTACTAAAGAATAACAAAGATGAATGATAGAACGATACTAATTTGCGATGATGATGAAGGCATTCTGGAGATGCTGATGATTGTTTTGGAAGATACTGGATACAACATTATCGCAGAGCAGAACAGCTTGAACTTGTATGATCTTATTGAAAAAGAACAACCCGACCTGCTGCTGCTGGACCTGTGGATGCCTGTACTTTCCGGTGACCAAGTACTCAGGCATCTGAAGAGCAAGCCAGACACCAGCAATCTTCCCGTTCTGGTGTTCTCTGCGAGTACCGACGGGAGGGAAATTGCTTCCAGGGCAGGGGCGACTAACTTTATTGCCAAGCCCTTTGATATCGATAACCTGCTGGAAAGTATTGACGACATTCTCCGGAAAAGCGCTTAGTGGTAAAGCAGGAAAGAAGCTTTACAGCTGGATGATGGTACTGGCGGCGTAGTGACAACGGCACTTGGGGCCGGCGTGTACTTCATCAAGGCCAAAATCAGCCAGGAATGGCCATTCCAGCGCGGAAACACTGAAACGCATGCTTAGAAAGCTTCTCCGAGATTCAGCAGAAAGGAGCTGTAACCTTTGCTTACACCATAATCAAGCCCGATATTCGTTTTTGATGCTTTATTGAACTTCACCCGCAATCCAGTCCCCGCCGCGGGGTGCCAGGAAGTGAAGAATGTTCCCGATCCACTTACTGTATTTACATTGGCAAACACGACGAATCCGAGGAGGCCATTGTTGGTGATGTCGCGCCGGTATTCACTTTCCATGTAGAGCAAGTTGCGTCCGCGGTACCGGTTCTGGTCTATACCTCTTCCGGAACGGTTGTAGGGATCCCAGCCAATACTAGGTAGATCCAGGTAGGGGGCAGGGCTGTTAAATACGGTCCAGAAGTAAGACCAGAAGGCAAGCGTATTTTGCTGGGTCTTGTTCGCAGGATTCAGGGGTACATACTTCCGGGTGTCCAGATACAGCGACTGCCATTTATCATTGCTGCCCAGAACGGTCGGGTTGTTCCGGTAAACGATGTTGCCATACGCACCGGGGAGTGGATTTATCGAGCTCGTGCGGGTATCGTAGAGCAGGTTCAGGCTGACGCCGGAAGAGAAGGAATTGCTGCCTGTACCATGCCGGTAATCCGTAAATTCTGGTAGGTTGATGGTGGGATCGTCACTGTGAATATTAAAGTGGTAATCCAGGTGGTAACCTACGCCTGCGTAGAGGTAAGGCTTTATTTGCCGAAGGGCAGTTTGATAAAAGCGGATGTATTTATACTCCAGAAAGGTATTCTCGTTTATCCCATGTTGGCTGCCGATTCCCCATGTATATTGTGGGTAAACCATGAAGCGAGTATCCCCCTGAATGGTCCAGGTGTTGTTTGGCAACCAAATGCTGGTACGAAGGGGTAATCCGAAACGCTCTTTTAAGTTCCAGTAAGGCGTAAAAGAAGCAGTAGATATATTCGTTGTACTCCGCGGGCCCAAATATATTCCTGCAGTCGTACTGGTAATTAACGCCGTTCCGGTACCTCCAGGAGGTGTGGTTCCAAAGGGAAGAAAAGTAAAGTAAACAGTTTTGTCCTTTTCTACCCGAATGTTATTCTTCTTAAGATGCAGAAGCTGCTTGGCGATATCGATCAGGTCGGTTTGCCGTGCCGTATCTTTTTGCTCTCTATGTTCTTCCGGGATGATTGTAGTAGCGTCCTGGGCGAACAAGGCGCAGGGCGATAAGCATAGCAGGAAAAGGAGTTGTTTAAACATATTTAATGGTTAAAAATTGGATCATCACTTTGGGTAGGTATTGGTGCAACGTTATCTGGCAAACCGAGTACCCGTTGTATTTCCATTGTAAACGCACGTTTGGACGCTGCTGAAAATAATGGCCGGACTCCCTCTATTGGCTAAACACAAAAAAACGGAATTTTATTGAGTAAACCTACGTGGTTTTTTGTTCAGTTCTTTTTAGGTCTGTTGATTACTAAAACAAATTAATTATATATTGGTATTTATAATAGGGTAATGTGCAAGGTATGGAAAGGAACGAGAAGTTGGCATCAGCCACAGTAGAATGGCAACAAACGCTGTCTGCGTTTGAGACCGTACCTGACTTGTATCTCGTTTTCTCCGCAGAGCTGATGGTTCTGACGGCTAGCAATGCTTATCTGGCTGCTTTTGGTCTTTCAAGGGATAAAGTGCAGGGCACACATCTTACAGAACTCAGCCGGCAATTCCCCGGTGCGCCCGTGAATGCATTCAGAAATCTAATCATGTCTGCCAATCGTGCCGTCGCCAGTAAAAGCCCCGACGATATGCCGATACGGCGTCATGACGTAGGGAAAACGGCGGGAGTGCCTGAGATGCGTTATTTTCAGGGTTCTAATACCCCGGTTCTAAGTGCGGATGGTGAGCTGCTTTACGTCATCCACAAGGTTATGGATGTCACCACCCTTGTCGAATATAATAAAAAACTGAAGCAATCGCAGGCAAACCTGAAAGACGAGACCCGGCGTTTAAAGCAGGCGCAGGCAACCGCACACATCGGCAGTTATGAATGGAACTCATCTACGGGTTCCCTGTACTGGTCCGATGAAATGTTCCGCATCTATGGGCTCAGGCCTCAGGCAGAAGGTATTAAGTTTGATGAAGCGCTTTCATTTTTGCATCCTGAAGACGTTGAAAAAGCAAATGACTCCGTCAAAAACCTGTTGGAGTACCGTAAGCCCATCGACCTTGTTTACCGAATCATCCGGACTAGCGGTGAGATGCGCTATGTGAGAGCGATCGGGCAAATTGCGGAAGGTGATAGCCCGGAAAAAGTGCGTTTATATGGTACCGTGCAGGACATTACAGAATCCGTACGCAGTAACGAGAAGATTCTGGCAAGTGAAGAACTGCTAAGAAGGGCAGAAGCTGCTGGCAACACTGGGAGTTATGAAGCCAGCTTAGGCGACAGCGAACTTCGTTTTTCGGATGGTATGTTCCGCATCCTTGGTTACGAGCCGAAAGCATTCAAGCCAACTTTTGATTTTCTGCAGTCCATCTCAGAAAGCGGAGATAACACAATGCTCACGGAACTTATCTCAGAGATCATGGAGAAAAAGCTGCCATACGAGGATTCTCGAATTTTCTATACACCCACAGGGGAGTTACGTCATATTCTAAGCAAGGGGAACGTGATCTGCAATGAAATGGGCGAGCCTGTAAAAGTCTTCGGTGTTGCACATGATATTACGGCGCGGAAAAAGGCGGAAGAGCAACTCGCACAGGCCCATCATGCGCTTCAGCGCAGCAGAGACTTATTGCAATCTGTATTCGATAACAGTATGATCGGCCTATCTGTATTGAAGGCTTTACGTAATGTGGAAGGCAAAATAGAAGATTTCGAAATATTGCTGGTGAGTAGAGAACTCGAAAGACAAACCGGCCGTCAGGACCTGGTAGGAAAATTGTATGCGAAAGAATACCCCGGAATAAAAAAGAACGGCCTTTTTGATGTAATGCTCCGGGTGATGAAAACAGGAAAGGCCGAGCAGCTGGAGTACCATTACGAATATGATGGTTTTCACAACTGGTTCGCCTCTACATTCGCCAAAATGGATGATGGACTGGTTGCTAGTAATCTGGATATTACAACTGCCCGTGCAGCTGCCGAGCAAATCAGGAAAATAGAAGAACGCCAGAAGGTTGAAATTTTTAAAACTGCAATCAGCATTCAGGAAGAGGAAAGAAAGCAATTCTCAGAAAACCTCCGCAACGGAATTGGGCAGCTTTTATATGCCGTGAAGGTAAATCTGACGAATGTAGTTGCGAATAAAAGCGATACAGACCTTACTGCATTTAACCAGGCAAAGGAAAATACGGATGCTATTTTAAAAGAAGCCATACAGGAAACCCGGCGCATCGCACACCAGATGACTCCGGCTATCCTGGAAGATTTCGGGCTGGAGGAAAGCATCAAGGACCTTTGTAAGCAATTTCGCACCAGTATACCCATGGAGACAAACTTCAAAGGATTGAACCGGCGGTTTGATAAATATCTGGAAGTTTCGGTTTACCGGATGGTCCAGGAGCTGGTCACCAATGTTGTAAAACATGCGAAAGCGAAGGCAGCCAGCGTATCACTTCAGCTTAACTCCAGGCAGATCTCCCTTACGGTGGAAGACGATGGTGTAGGTTTCGATCCTGTGGCTGTTAAACCCAGCGGACTAGGGCTGTTAACCCTGAGTAATAAGGTGAAATTGCTAAACGGAACAATTGATGTCAGGTCAGAACGTGGAACCCGGGTACATGTTGTAATCCCCTTAAAGCCCCTTTAGCGCTTTGGAAACCTCGATTGGGAGGTCAGATTCTATGATATCTACACCGCTCCGGATGATCTGCTGGTATGCAGATTCCCTTTCTTCGGCACTCTGTAATTTGTCGTACACTGGTGCCGCAGCCACCATACACATGATTCCTTTTTGATGTAACAGGTTGTATAACGGCTTATTCTCAGGCTTATCCTGTGGGCCTACGTACGCCATTACCTGCTTAAGCGGAATTCCGGCACGCTCTACTTCGGCCAGTTTTTCAGGACTATCAATAAATGTCGCAAACATATAGTTCTTGTTGTCCTGCAAGTAAAACTGTGCCTGCTTCATGTTCTGAATGCCAACCATGACGAATGCATGGGCTTTCTTTTTTGCGATCAACGCTGCTGTCATGCTATAGGGGACAACTTTATAGTCGAGGCTTAATATTGTCTTTCCCTTCGCCCAGTCGATGGCCTCCTCCAGTGTCGGAATGCGATGGCTGGTCACATTTCCATCCGCATCTTTCAGGTGGAGCTGCTGAAGTTCCGCCCAGGTGTAATCCGATACCTTACCCTTTCCGGTGGTGGTACGTTCCAGGGTTGCATCATGCATCAGAATGATGACGCTATCTTTCGTTAGCCTTGGATCGATCTCGAAAAATGAAGGCGTGTACTTTAAGGTATTTTCAAACGCTGCAATGGAGTTTTCGGGCAGATTGTCTTCCTTACCACCGCGATGTCCGCTTACAATAGGCGCCTTGTTTCCCGTGTAACGGAAATAGGCGTGGAGGTCGGCTGCCTTTCTGAGTTTGATTTTGTGCAGCGGCTGATGCTGTGCTTCTGCGACAAATGTAGATAAGAGAAACCAAAGCAGGAGTGGGAGGTATGTAGTGTGGTGTTTTATCATTTTTCAAAGTTATAAGTATGATGTTACTGGATTGTTACGGGCCATGGAAAGACCGGCTGCGCCGAATAGCAGGAGTGATTTTCGTGTAAATTCTCTTCTGGATTCCATAATTAAAGATAAGATATTGAATATTTATGTGTGCTCAATATCTTCTTTCCATAAGAATGGTGTGATACCGGGATATTATATTTGTATTAACGATCCTTGCTCCAGCTTTCAGTGGATCATCTCTTTTTCATATTAACCGGCATTCCTGTGCAGTGATTTGCCCTAAATAGTGCCCCACATCATTAAAGCAGCTTATCCAGCGTGACCGGCAGATCCCGGACGCGTTTTCCGGTCGCATGAAAGATGGCATTGCAGATTGCTGCCGGAACCCCGACGATCCCAATTTCCCCGAGCCCTTTTACCCCAAGTGGATTGACGATCGTATCCTCTTCATCTACAAATATGACGTCAATATCCTGGATGTCCGCGTTCACGGGCATATGGTATTCTGCCAGGTCATGGTTGATAAACCGGCCATACGGCTTGTCCATCACAGATTCTTCCTCCAGTGCCATTCCGATGCCCCAAACAACACCACCGAGAATCTGACTTCTTGCTGTTTTTGGGTTGATTACCTTTCCTCCGGCAACAGCTACAACGACCCGCGTCACACGAACGGTGCCCAGATCTTTATCTACCATAACCTCGACAAAGGCTGCAGAATGCGTGTACATTGCAAATTTCTTGCTCTTTGGATCCGGTGCAGTTGCAGCTTCTGCGACAAGCGTGGCTTCCTTTCCGCTCTTAATGACCTCAGTGATGGAAATGCGCTGCGCGGAATCATCAGCCAGACTGATGTAACCTTCAGAAAACTTCAGCTGATCCAGGGGAATCTTCTTCAAAAAAGAGCCCTCCATGTTCTGTGCAATGGCATACAGTTGTGCCTTTAGCGATTCGCAGACGGCCTTCACAGCCGGGCCGACAGAAGACGCGGTCCAGAATCCCCCTTCCAGCGGTGCTTTGGGCAGTGTCGAATCCCCAAGTTTGAAGGTCAAATCACTTAATGGGATGCCCAGTACCTCGGCAGCAATTTGCGTCATAATTGTATATGTCCCTGTACCAATGTCGGCGGTCGCACTGCTCACCGTCAATTTGCCGTCTGCCGACAATATGGCCTTTGCCATTGCGGGCTGCTGCTGTGCCTCCCAGACGCCAGTCGCAACACCCCAACCCAGCAGGTCATTGCCACGGGACTGCTGTGCGGGTTGAAATACCCGCTTGTCCCAGCCAAATCTTTCTGCACCCTGACGGTAACATTCACGCAGTTCCTTACTGGAAAAGGGGAGATCCTCATTCTGTTCCCGCTCTGCGTAGTTCTTCAAACGGAACTCCAGCGGATCCATGCCGGCAGCATACGCCAGCTCATCAATGGCGGCTTCAAAAGCAAAGATCCCTGTTGCGCCGCCTGGTGCGCGCATGTCTAAAGGTGTATAGCGGTCCAGAGGCACCAGCTTATAGCTGAGCGCCGTGTTGGCACATTGATAGAGCATGCCAGACCAGTTCACTACGTTCTCCGTATAGGTCTCATATTTGGAAGTCTCTGATACCGCTTCATGAAGCACGGCTTCCAGGGTTCCAGAGGATGAAGCGCCCAGCGAAATCCGTTGAAGCGTCTCCGGCCTGTGGCCAAAAGAAAACATCTGCTGCCGCGATAGCGTCACCCGTACGGACCGCTTCAGCTCTAATGCGGCCATCACGGCCAGGAAGAGCTGATACTGCGGTCGCAGGCCGGAGCCAAAGGCGCCACCCACGTAAGGGGAAATCACGCGGGCCTCTTCGGCAGACAGATCGAATATTTTAGAAATATATTGCTGCGAATTCTGCACGCCCTGGGTTTTGTCGTAGACGGTTAGTTTTCCGGAGTCTTCATATACCACAGTGCTGGCGTGCATCTCCATCGGGTTGTGGTGTTCTGCCGGATGATAATATTCGGCATCTATACGTACGTGCGCATTTTTCAACGCGCGATCCGCGTGTCCCCGGGAAACCGGTGGCTTCCAGCCGGACTTTCCCTTTTTCGGCGTAAATGCCGTAGACAGGTGCTCTTTGAAGTCTGCATCGTGTTCCTTTTGGCTGTACGTAATCCTGATCAATGAAGCTGCATAGTTCGCCAGCTCAAAGGTCTCCGCCACAACCAGCGCAACGGGTTGCATGTTAAACTGAATTTTGTTGTCGTACAAGGGACGGAAGGGAGAGCCAGGTGGCTGGTCCTCGTCCTGATAGCTGCGATCAAACCAAGGCAAAGAAGGCCTGTTCTCATGGGTGAAGACCTGAAGCACCCCCTGTAAGCTCAACGCGGCGCTGGTATCTATATCGGTGATCTTTCCCAGGGCGATCGCCCCGGAGACTATGACACCATAGGTCATACCTTCCGCGCGGTATTCACCTGCGTAGCTTGCTTCACCTGTTACTTTCGCAAAGCCATCTACCCGGCTTGTTGCTTTTCCGATGTAGTTTTCTGCCATGATTATCCGGTTTTCAGTGCTTCGTTTACCGCGCGTACAATGGCGCGTTTAGCCAGTTCAATCTTGAAGTTATTGCTGCCATAGCCTACGGCACCTTCCATTAAAACCTCGGCGGCTTTCTGGAAATCTGCTTCGCCGACAGGCTTGTCTTTCAGTAGAAACTCCGCGTCGAGCCTGCGCCAGGGCTTATGGGCAACACCACCAAGCGCCAGCCGGATATCCCGGATGTGATCGTCCTCCAGGTCCACGGCAACAGCAACCGACACCAGTGCAAAGGCATACGATGGACGGTCACGCAGTTTCAGGTACATGTAATTTTGAGGAAAGCCCTGAGGAGGCAGGGTGATGGATGTGATGATCTCATCCGGGCTCAGATTACTATCCAGATGTGGTGTGTCTCCCGGCAGCCGGTGAAACTCGAGTATGGGAATCGTACGTGGCCCCGCGGTTCCCACAACGTTTATTTCTGCGTCCAGGGCAGTCAGGGCGACCGCCATATCCGAAGGATGTGTTGCAATGCAGCTTTCACTTGTCCCAAGAACCGCATGCAGGCGGTTGAAACCATTTATTGCCGAACATCCCGTTCCGGGTTCCCGCTTGTTGCAGGCCGTAGTGGTATCGTAGAAATAATAACAGCGGGTTCGTTGCAGTAAATTGCCGCCGTTGGTCGCCATATTACGCAACTGTGCCGAAGCAGCCGAAAGCATGGCCTGGGAGAGCAGTGGATATCGTTTCACGACCAGCTCGTGGTACGCCGTATCCGCGTTTGTTGCCAAAGCACCCAGGCGCAACCCGCCCTCAGGCGTTTCTTCAATGGTTTTCAAAGCGAGCTGGGTAATGTCAACCAGGTTATCCGGGCGCATCACGTTCACCTTCATCAGATCCAGCAGGTTTGTGCCACCGGCAATAAACTTGGTTTGTTCCCTTGCCGAAACCTCGCGCACAGCGGATTCCACGTCTGTCACTCTCGTGTAAGCGAATCTGTTCATAATGGATTCTCCTTCCTGTTTAATTCCATCACCTGCAGAACGGCCGCGTTGATGTTCACATAAGCACCGCATCTGCAGATGTTGCCGCTCATCAGGTCCCGGATCTCTTCGAGGGTTTTTGCATGACCTTCATTGATTAAGCCCACCGCCGAGCAGATCTGCCCTGGTGTGCAGTATCCGCATTGAAAGGCATCCTGTTCAATGAAAGCAGCCTGCATCGGATGAAGGGCCTGCCCCTGCGAGAGGCCCTCTATGGTGGTGATTTCGTGGCCATCGTTCATAATGGCGAGACTCAAACAAGAGTTGATGCGTTTGCCATCTACGAGAATCGTGCAGGCACCGCATTGCCCATGGTCACAGCCTTTCTTCGTGCCGCTTAGGCCGATGTACTCACGCAACGCATCAAGCAGCGTCACCCATGGTTCAATGGTCAATTTTACCAGCTGCCCATTTAGGTTTAGGGTTATTTCAACAGTCTCTCCGGCAGCAACATCTGCCTGCGTAGGTTTAAACTGCGTTTCACTTTGTTCAGGGGTCATAGGAGAACATTTAATTCTTGACGAACATAGACCGGCATTTCCGGGTGGAATGTACCTTTATTTGGAGAACATGAATTTGACGTCCCTTGTTTTAAAAAGTTCCAGTTCTGCTCTTTTCCACCCGGGCTGTAACTTACACGACATTTTAGGGTCTTATTACCAAATGTTGATCATGAAATTATATTTACCTGCCGTATTCTTATTTTTACTCTACTTATTTCCCCTTTCTGTAGCTGCTCAGCAGTCTGCACATGTGAATGGCCTTGTTAAGGATGAAAAGCAAACCTTACCATCCGTGACTGTGCTTTTGTATTCCGTTAAAGATTCCAGTTTGGTTACCACCGCAATAACAGATGAGAACGGCAAGTTCTCACTCGCGGCAACGGCTGGCCGTTATTATATCGTATCCTCTTCTGTAGGTTACAACAAAGTAACTACACCAGCCTTTCAACTTGAGGGTACGAAGGCACTTCAGGTGCCGGTTATTGTGCTCAAAGAGAACTCGAAAAGCTTAAATGAGGTCAGCATCACGGCGACTAAACCAGTTCTGGAACGCCGGGCGGATAAACTCATTTTCAATGTAGATGCAACACCTTCCGCAGCGGGTTTGACCGCACTGGAAGTATTAAAGAAGGCGCCCGGTGTGACGGTCGACAACAATGAGAACATCAGTCTGGCCGGAAAAAGCAATGTGCTTGTAACCATTGATGGTAAGCAAACCTACCTGAGTGGTGCTGAAGTGGCCAACTTGCTCAAGTCCATGCAAAGCAGTGAGATCGAGAGTATTGAAGTGATCAACAATCCGGGGGCACGTTATGAAGCGAACAGTACCGGCGGAATCATTAACATCAAGACAAAAAAGAGCAAGGCGGATGGATTCAATGGAAACGTAGCCCTGGGTGGAGGGTTTAACAAGTTCGTGCAAACCAACAACTCTGCGAACCTGAACTACCGCAAGAAATTCTTCAATGTTTTTGGATCCTATGGCTATTATACCGGCAAATATGAAGAGAAATTAACGATAGACCGGGTGACCAGTGGAGCCGACAATCCCTTGTATTTTATTCAGCGTAATAAAGATTCCTCAGAAAATAAATCGCAGAATTTCAAAATCGGGACAGACTTCTTCTTAAGTAAGAACCACACCATCGGGTTGCTGGCCAAAGGCAATATCAACGACTACGACCAGATCGGATATAGTGTGGTGAATATCGGGCCTTCTTTCAATCAGGTAGATTCCGTACTGAAAACACCAGGCACGAATGTTTCGGGCAGGAAGAACTTTTCCTACAACCTGAACTATAAAGGCTTGCTGGATACGGCAGGACAGGAGCTTAGCTTTGATGCTGATTATTCGACTTTCGACGGCACCAATGAGGGCAACTACGTGAACCGGTTTTTTAACCCTGACGGCAGCTTTCTAAGAAATGGACAGATCTACCGGAACTTCGCACCGTCTGAAATTAATATTAAAGCGATCAAGGCGGATTATACCTTGCCGCTAACGAAGAAGCTGAAGTTGGACGCCGGAGTGAAGGTCGCTAAAGTAGAAAGCGACAACAACTACATTTATGAGAACAACGTTGGGGGTAATTGGGTGTTCGACAACAACCAAAGCAACCGATTCAAATACGATGAACAGGTGAATGCAGCCTATGCAACTTTCAGCCTTACGGCTGGAAAGTCCTCCATACAGGCGGGAGTACGCGTGGAGAACACCAAATCCACCGGGCATTCCATCACCACAAATCAGATTACCGAGCGGGATTATACCAACCTATTCCCTTCCTTAATATTCAGTCAGAACTTTGACGCGGACCACATCCTGAACTTCTCTTACTCGCGGAAGATCAACCGCCCCAATTATCAGAACTTGAATCCCTTCGTTTTCTATTTGGATCAATATACCTACAATCAGGGTAATCCAAATCTTAAACCGGAATATGCGACCAACCTGGAAGCGAGCTATCTACTGAAACAAAAATATAGTGTCGCCCTGAACTACAGCCATACATCGGATGTGATTACCCAGGTATTGCTGCAGAATGAACAGAACAACGCCATGTATCAAACGGTATTAAACCTCGCCTCGGACGATGTTGTATCCTTAACACTTAATTTTCCGGTAACGATAACCAAATGGTGGAGTATGAACAACAACATTCTGGGTTACTACAAGCAAATTAAAGCACCGAACCTGAACGGACTTCAGCTAAACTCGAAGCAGGTCAGCGGAAACTTCTATGCGCAGAATAATTTTACCATCAATAAGATCTTCAGTGCCGATGCTGGCCTGATGTTCAATACACCACAAATTCAGGGTGCATTCAAGGTAAGGAGCATGTTCAATGCAGATGCAGGACTGAAGTACAATTTCAATGAGAACGGAAATTTGAAATTGGGTGTAAGTGATATATTTCATACACAGCGGGCACGTGTGGTGAGTACTTTGGCCGGAAATGACTACAAACTGGCACAATGGGGAACAACAACCAACGCACGGCTGACCTTCACGTACCGCTTTGGGAAAATGACCGTTAAATCTGCAAGAAACCGCGCTACCGGATTGGATGAGGAGCAGCGCAGACTGGGTGGAAAATAGCCCTGGACGCAAAACTCAACCTGGAGCGTGGTATGTAAAAATTACACAAACCTGTTAGACAACCCGCGGGTGGCGATTAACTTTGAGGGGTATACTCGTATAACTTATACATTGCCGCATGGATGATCTTATCGCCGCCCGCTCGCAAATGGCCCTGTCCCTGGGCTTCCACATTATTTTTTCTTGTATTGGTATGGTGATGCCCTTCTTTATGGCGGTATCCCACTATATCTGGCTCAAAAGCAACAATCTCATCTATAAGAATATCACCAAAGCATGGAGTAAAGGCGTTGCGATCTTCTTTGCCACAGGGGCGGTATCGGGGACGGTACTTTCCTTTGAGCTCGGGTTGTTGTGGCCCACCTTTATGAAACATGCCGGCCCAATCTTCGGTATGCCATTTTCATTGGAAGGAACGGCGTTTTTTATTGAAGCAATTGCACTCGGGTTCTTTCTTTATGGCTGGGGTCGATTTAACAAATGGTTCCATTGGTTTACTGGCGTCGTTGTCGGGGTTAGTGGAATTGTCTCTGGAATCCTTGTGGTGGCCGCAAACAGTTGGATGAACAGCCCGACTGGCTTTGACTATGTAAATGGCCAATATTTAAACATCGACCCGATTAAGGCGATGTTCAATCCCGCCTGGTTTTCCCAGGCTTTGCATATGTCTATCGCCGCTTTTGCCGCAACAGGCTTTGCGGTAGCAGGTGTGCATGCGCTGATGATCTTAAGGAAGCAGAACGTCAGCTTTCATCAGAAAGCATTCCGGATCGCTGCTGTATTTGGCGTCATTGCGAGCCTTATACAACCATTAAGCGGCGATATTTCGGCGAAGGATGTCGCCCGGAGGCAGCCTGCAAAGCTGGCAGCTATGGAGGCGCACTTTAAAACGGAAGAAAATGCACCCTTAATCATAGGCGGTATTCCCGATACCGAAAATAAAAAGGTGGACTACGCCGTAAAGATACCCGGTCTTTTAAGCTTTATGGTTCACAACGACCTTCATACGCCTGTGAAAGGACTGGACCAAATCCCTCTGGAAGATCAACCGCCGGTCGCCATTACACACTACGCTTTTCAGCTGATGGTAGCGATGGGTATGGCCATGATGGCCCTGGGCGTTGTCTATTTCATCGCGCTATTCAAACAAAAACAATGGTTTGATCAGAAGTGGTTCCTCAAATTATTCATCGCCGCAACACCTATAGGCTTCATTGCCGTGGAAGCCGGCTGGACGGTTACCGAAGTTGGGCGGCAACCCTGGATCATTCAGGGCATCATGCGCACAAAGGATGCCGTGACGCCGATGCCCGGTATTGGGTACTCCTTCTACCTTTTCTCAGCGGTGTACCTGACTTTAAGCCTGGCTGTGATCTTTATGCTGTACCGGCAGATCAAAATGGTGCCTGTTATCTACGATACCGAACCTGAAAAAGTTAAACCTCAACCGAACGGGATATGATCTATGTCGTCATGATTTTCTTGTGGACTGCACTGCTGCTGTACCTCCTGTTGGGCGGCGCGGATTTCGGTGCCGGCATCATTGAAATGTTTACCTCCGAAGCGAACAAGTCGCGCACCAGAAAGGTAATGTACCATGCCATGGGGCCGATCTGGGAGGCCAACCACATGTGGCTGATCATTGCCATCGTCATTCTGTTTGTCGGTTTTCCGGTAATCTACAGCACCATGTCCACCTACCTGCACATTCCCCTCGTCATCATGCTCATGGGCATTATTGCCCGGGGTACAGCTTTCACTTTTCGGAATTACGATGCGGTCATAGATGATATGCAGAAGGTGTATAACAAGATCTTTGTCTATTCCAGCTTCATCACACCTTTGTTCCTGGGTATCATTGCTGGAAGTGCTGTTTCTGGCCGTATAGATATAAATGCCAGTGACTTTATGTCTGCTTACGTCTACAGCTGGTTGAACTTCTTTTCCGTAGCTGTAGGCTTTTTTACGGTTGCACTCTGCGGCTTTCTGGCTGCCATTTACCTGATCGGTGAGGCTACAGATGACCTGCAGCGAGGAAGTTTTATCCGGAAGGCGATCATTATGAATATTGCTGCCGTAGCATGTGGTGCGCTGGTTTTTACTGCTTCGCTTGCGGAGGATATTCCTTTATTGGAATGGGTATTTGGTAATTGGGTGGGGGTAACCGCTGTGACTGCAGCTTCACTCTCCTTGCTGCTGATGTGGTATTTAATTGTAAGACGGCAGTTCGTGATTATCCGGCTGCTGGCAGGTTTTCAGGTGACTATGATCCTGCTGACGACCACCTATAAACATTACCCGAATATTGTGATCCTTAAGAATGGCGGCTATCTGTCGTTGATGGACCATAAAGGTGCCGACAAAGCCATAGAGGCCCTGGGTATGGCCTTGCTTATTGGGAGTGTATTCATTTTGCCGGCATTGGTGTATCTGATCTATAGCTTCCAGAGAAAAGACGCTAAAGCCCGGCCTTAAAGGGATTGTTTCAAACGTTTGGGTGGGCTGAACAAACTGATGGCAGGGTTTCTTGAAAGGATAATTTTTCTTAATAATGTTGGGAAAGACAGGTTTTTCGTTGGAAGTGGAATGACTACAATAGAGGTGTGGTTGGCCTGCTATCTTTGTTTCTTTCTCCTTAGCTTTTCGCTAGCTTTGCTCTACCTCTTCCTTACCTTTCCCTTACCTCGGAGCTAAGGTGAAACTAAGGAAGAGCTAGATCAGAACGTTGGGTAAATCCGATGGGTTGCCTTCGCGTATAGATGCGTCTGCTTAACTTATGGTTAAATGGAAAACATTGATTTACTCCTGTATGTTTTCTAATTTTGTTTATTATACATCCCCATGGAACTCCCGCAAAAACCGGCCTACCGAAAGATCATCCATATTGACATGGATGCTTTTTACGCGTCGGTGGAGCAGCGGGACTATCCGGAATACCGGGGTAAACCCTTGGTTGTTGGGGGAAGGCCGGAGGGACGTGGCGGCGTGGTCGCGACTGCCAGTTATGAAGCCAGGAAGTTCGGAATTCATTCCGCCATGCCATCAAAAAAGGCACTGCAGCTGTGTCCGCATGCGCTGTTCGTCCGGCCGAGGTTTGAGGCCTATAAAGAAGCATCCAGGAAGATCAGGGAGATCTTCAGCCGGTACACGGATCTGATTGAACCGCTGTCGCTGGATGAGGCCTATCTGGATGTTACCAGGGATAAGCTCAATATTGGCTCGGCCATGATCATTGCCGAGCAAATCAAGACCGCGATTAAAGAGGAGCTTCAGCTCACCGCTTCGGCAGGTGTTTCCATCAATAAGTTTGTCGCGAAAATTGCTTCAGACATCAATAAACCGGACGGTTTGAAGTTTATAGGACCATCATCTATAGAAGCCTTTATGGAACAATTACCGGTTGAGAAATTCCATGGGGTAGGGAAGGTGACTGCGGAGAAAATGAAGCGGCTGGGCTTGCATCTGGGATCAGATTTGAAGAAGCTGACAGAGGAGGAGCTTGTTAACCATTTCGGAAAAGCGGGGCATTTCTACTACCGGATCGTTCGCGGGATTGATCAGCGCGAAGTGCAGCCGCACCGGAAAAGCAAGTCCTTGGGCGCGGAGGATACTTTTTCTTTCGACTTAACGACCCTGGAAGAGATGGAAGACAGGCTGGAGAAGATCGCTTTGCTGGTTTTCGAAAGGCTTCAGCTTAAGAAGTTGAAGGGACGCACCATTACGCTTAAGATCAAGTACAGCGACTTCAAGCAGATCACCAGAAATAAGTCGTTTCCTGTTGCGGTATCTGACCTGGAGACGATCGCATTAACTGCCAAGCAGTTGCTGCTCGCGACCGAGCCTGAAGATAAGAAGATACGCTTGCTGGGCATCTCGCTGTCCAATTTCGGGGAACCGGAGGTGAAGTTTAAGGCAGAAAAGGTGACCGGGCAGCTGAGATTGTTCTAAGGTGTTGGTTAGAAATACTATACTGGCGAATCCTATGGTACGGGCATTCGAGGAGACATGGTAAAGCGATCTTGCGAACTAATGAGCCCTTGTCTCGACGAGAAATCATAAATTAGCCAGATGATTGAACTGCTAAGTGAACAAGACCTGTATGATATGGAAATTGCCTTTGACGAACGTTTGGGTATGTATAGGTTATCTAAAACATTGTGTTATGATCTTTCCACATATATGCTCTATTGTCATGGAGGGGAAAACGCATTGATTCCCATCAGCTCTGAAATCAAGAGCAGACAGGATCTTCTGGATTTGTACGCTTTGCTTTTTAATCAGTAAAAACAGGCAAGAATGTTAGTTTGAACTGACGGACTATAGCTATTATGCTGCAAACATTACATTTGATGTAAGCTTAAAATATTTAACATGAACGTTCGCCCCAAATAATTGGCCGGGCCAGTCAGGTCCGTTGCTGTACGGTCTAAACCTGCTATTGTTAAGTGCGCATTTCTGAAGTAATACCATAAAACGGTAAACATGCCGGGTTCATGTGTGATCCGAAATAAACGGTCGTGCCTATTGCTAATGCTCCGGTATTCTACGCATTCTCGATAGAACCGAATATACTCTGATCATATTTATTAGGAAAGCTCAGCAATTCATTGTGGTTTAACTTAGATTAAGTAATGTTTCTTCTGTTAACTCAGAAAGAAACATGCTGATTATGGTTCATAATGAATTGGAAGAATTTGATCATAATTAGAGACTGCTTTAAGATAGAAGCAGTCTCTGCAATCTGGTTGTACCTAATTAACGTCGAATTCTGGAATCTCGAGTTTTAGATGGTTCTCAACTGAGGTCACTCCTGGAGCAGCCCACGCTGCATCTACAGCATCATCTTTTTCATGCAGGGATCTTACCTTTCCCCGCAGAATTACTTTACTACCAACGACACTAACATCAATGCGGCTGGCATCGAGCGCCGCATGGCGAAGAAAAGCCGCGTTTATTTTCTTTTCGATTCCTTCAGCAGAAACCTGCGGTTTGAGTTTAATTAGGTCAAGTACTGCTCGCACCCCTGGAAGTGACTCAATTGACTTCTTGGCTTGTGTGCGCTGGTAGTTTGTTTCAGCTTCTCCCTCAAGCTTTACAATACCATTCTCTACCTGAATCTTGATCTTTTCATCCTGAACGGCTGAATTCCACTTTAAAGCAACTAAGACAGCGGCAGCAATTTCACTGTCAGTTCTTGCATTTAAAGATGAAGGGCCGACTTGAATGTCTTCAGCGACAGCCATCACTCCGGCAACTCGTTTAGCTGCCCGTTCAGCGCTGAGTTTTTGCAAATAGGTTTCCACCTGTCCGGTAAGTGTAACCACACCATCTTTGGCGATTACCCCAATTTCCGAAGTCCTTAGCCCCGGTTCCCACTTCAGCTCCTCCATGACATCTTTTTGAATTTGAACATCAGTTTTCATGATCTTTCTTATTAAGTTAATAATTGATTAGTTCTTATAGAATTCAGCGTCTTATTCCGCCTCCTCCATGGGTTTGATTACCAATGATGATGAGCTCATGTCCAATTCTCTTGTCAAGCAACTGCTTTCAATATCTTCGTATTTGAAGTCTGCTAACAAGAATTGCGTGCAATGTTTGGCAAAGAGCGCTGCAATTGTTTTCCCGATTCCAGATCCGGCGCCTATCATCAATACTAGTTTCTTCATGATTATTTATCAACAGCTTCTAGCCTTTTTCCCTTATAGCTATATTTATTTGATCAATGCCTTTTATCAAGGCGTTGGCATTAAATGCAATGCTATCTATTCCTGCCTTAACAAGCCCTTTTGTAAATAGGAGCGAATCACTTGCAGCCTGGCCACATAGTCCGCAGTGTTTACCTGATTCTTTCGCTTTAGAGATCATCATTTCGATAAAGTAGCCAACTGCCGCATTCTCTTCATTGAACAATTCTGCAACCAGTTCAGAATCCCTGTCAACACCCAAGGTCAACTGCGTAAGGTCATTTGATCCAATAGAAAAGCCATCAAATACTTTTGCAAATTGCGTTGCCAAAATGACGTTTGCTGGCAATTCTGCCATTACAAAGATTTCGAGACCGTTCTGACCTCGTTTAAGACTAAATTCCTCCATTAAAGCAATTACTTTTTCGCCTTCCTCGACTGTTCTACAAAACGGTATCATAACCTTGACGTTGGTTAATCCCATATGATCTCTGACAACTTTAATTGCCTTGCATTCCAGTTCGAAAGCTTCTTTGTAACGGGCATTGTAGTACCTAGCGGCACCCCTAAAGCCAATCATTGGATTTTCTTCCTTCGGTTCAAATGCGTTTCCCCCTATCAGTCCCGCATATTCGTTCGTTTTGAAATCACTCATCCGAACAATCACATCTTTCGGCGCAAAAGCTGCCGCTATTATTCCTATGCCTTCAGTAAGCTTCTCTACAAAGAAATCTTCGGGGTTCTGATAATGATTTGTTAATTCGCCAATTGTTAACAGGTCCCGTTTATCTGTGACTTGCTCGGGATGCAAAAGGGCCATTGGATGGACCTTAATATAATTGCTGATCATGAACTCCATTCTCAAAAGTCCAACACCGTGATTGGGCAAGAATGAAAGTTTAAAAGCCTGGTCCGGGTCGCCAATGATCAACTGTGCTTTGGGATAGTCAGGAAGGACAATCGTTGAAGTATCAATTGTATTTTTTTCCCATTCCAGTTTCCCCTTATAAACGTATCCGGTTCTTCCTTCCGCGCAACTTAGCGTAATGAGGTCTCCATCCTGTATTGTGCTGGTTGCATTTTCTGTTCCAACGATTGCTACGGCCCCGAGTTCTCGTGCAATTATAGCGGCATGACTGGTTCGCCCACCTTTGTTGGTTATTACTCCTGAGACTTTTTTAAATATAGGATCCCAATCTGGGCTGGTATTTTCAGTAACCAGGATGTCCCCAACGTTCAACTTTTCCATCTCTGCCGGACTTGATAAGATCTTAGCAACTCCGGAAGTAATCTGATTTCCAATTGCCAGGCCTTTGGTAAGGCAAGTGCCACGACTTTTTAGCTTATATGAAGAAATAGTCGCAGACCTGACTTGTTGATGTACTGTTTCAGGCCGAGCTTGAAGAATGTAAAGCTCACCGCTCATTCCATCTTTTGCCCATTCAAAGTCCATGCTACGGTTATAATGTTCTTCGATAATCATCGACCACCTTGCAAGCTTTTCGACTTCTTTCTCATCTAGCACAAATTGATCGCGACGTTCTTTCGATGTTTCCTGGTTTAGGATGATGTGCGCCAGATCCTGATCGGAGGCATATATCATTGTTTGATCTTTGCTACCTAGCTTTTTCTGTAACATTGCCCGGTGCCCGGTTCGTATCGCTGGTTTGTACACCAGAAATTCATCCGGGCTGACGGTTCCCTGTACGATGTTCTCTCCGAGGCCCCAGACACCAGCTATATGCACGACATTTTTAAAGCCCGATTCAGGTTCAAGTGTAAATCCGACGCCCGAGCAACCCAGATCCGATCGAATCATTTCCTGCACGCCGACAGAAAGAAGCACTTGATCATGTGCAAATTTCTGATCTTCCCTGTATTTGATTGCCCGATCCGTGTATAGTGAGGCAAAACATTGTTTGATGGTATTCAACAGTAATTTTGAGCCCTTGATGTTGAGGTAGGATTCGTGTTGACCCGCGAAGCTTGCTTGGGGAAGGTCTTCTGCTGTTGCACTGCTTCTCACTGCCACTGCCTGAGTTCCATTATTAAACATTGCTTCATACCTATTGGTAATAGCTATGCTAAGATCTTCCGGGAGCTCACCGGATAGCATCAGGGCTCTAGCCTTTCTTCCCGTTTCCTGCAAGTTGATAAAGGTATTTCTATCTAATGCACTTAATAGATCCTTCAAAGGTATTCGCAAATTGTTGTGATCCAGAAAGTACTTGAAAGCCGATGCAGTAACGGCGAAACCTTTGGGGATAAGGATTCCTTTGGGAGCAAGGGCATTGAACATTTCGCCTAAAGACGCGTTCTTTCCCCCAACCTCAGGAATATCACTGATGCTAATCTCACTAAAATTTTTTATGAACTTTTCCATGATCGGGTAATGAATTTAAAACACATTTTTTGCTGAAACCTTGGATACCGGTTTATGAATTTTCTCACTTTCTAGTTCGGGAATTACTAATATCGGTATCAGTTGATTGGAAAGAGACCGACTAACCGTTCCCTCTTTAAAAGCCTGAGCTAAGAAAGAATGGTGCTCATGGCCTAAGGCAAGAATATCCGAATTGTTCTCCTTACAGTAGCGCATTAACCGGGAGGCTATGTCTTTTCCGTAAACCTCTTTATAAGAGATGTTTGATGGCCTGGCTGCACAAGCCTCTTCAATAAGATTCTTTACAGACGTGTTTTTTGGAACGTCGGGGTGTCCATATTGCCTGATGTGCAGGATTTCAAGATGTACATCAAGCTTCTGCCGAAGCCGGAACAAATGGGACAGGGTATATGTGTCATGCTCTCGGAAATTTGTCGCAAATGTAATTTTGGCAACTTGTTTCAAAGTGGAGCCCAGTGGGACCGATAGTACCGGCACCGTGGCATGGTCAACTATTTTTTTGTTATCGCTACCAAATAAAAAGTGATCAATAGATGAACCAGATTGAGAACCCATTATGATCATCTCCGTTTGATGGTGCTTCAAAACATCTTTTACGTTCTCAAGCAAATCACCTTCCTGAACGATGACTTTGATGACTGGATGAGCTTGCCCTGGGAAGTTTTTGCTAAATTGAAGCTTTAGATCGGTCGTAATTAACTTGAGTCTAGTTTTTCGATCTTCATACCATTTTGGCAACTCGGCCATGACCGGCATAATAGGATAATACGCAATTGTAGATATCGCGTCATTACTATTAAGAAGTAACAGATTATCGTGCAGGCGACCTGCAAGCATTAAAGCTACTTCAGCTGCATGCGTCGCATTTTCAGAAAGGTCTGTCAAGATTAGAATGGACTTTTTCATGAGAATTGATTCAGGGGATAAATGCTGACTAATCGAATTTACATCCCCTGCATGAGTTCTTAACTGATTAAGGTCATGGACTAGGGTGATAATCATCAACATATTACAGAATGTGTGTGGCCTGATACCCTAAAAACAAACAGTTGCTATCAAAAAGCAAGTTTACTGAAGCACAGATTGCGTTTAATGGAGCAGGCTCACATCGGTTGAATCGTGTGGTTCTTTTGCACGTCAACCATTAGCTTAGACAAGTAAACAGCTATTAGCTTCAGGTATCTGGCGGCGAATTTGATGCTACTTGCAAAAATTCGCTGGTCCTTTGAATCACGTGCACGAAGGAGCAGCACCTTTGCCCTCACGTTAGCACGATAGCATTTATAATAAATGAAAAGGGTCGTGACTTTACTACTCTGCGGCAAATCCAGCAGCCGGCTATATTCCTGGAAAAATAACTCCCCTAGAGCGTTTTGTCCATGGGCTTCTAAATCCATACACAGAAAAGCGACCTCATCGAGAATATCTATTTCTCGCAATGCATCATTAAATTCAATACAGTCAAATATTACCGGATCATCATACAAGAAGATATTTCCGGTATGTAGATCTCCATGAAGATCGCGGACAAACCCCTTTAGGCCCCGATCCGTTAAGAAGTGTCCGTATTGATTCAAAAACAAGTCCGAAGCTAAAATGGCATTAGTTATGAGCGTGGCAAAAGAAGAGCCTAAAAACCTTCCGGCGAACGCCTGCACCGACTGCAGATCATTAAATTGTGTCATGATGGTTGCAATTTCCGGCAGCTGTTGAATAACTGTGGCATTTTTGTGAAAGGCAGCAAGTTTGTTAGCGAGACTTTTGATTGCTTGCTCGCTGATCTGGCCCGTCACTAATAACCTATCCATTTCTTTTTCCGGATCCATCCGCTTCATTAGAAGCGCGTGATCGACTACTCTTCCTTTCCCTGGACCTAAGAAGACGTTCCCATTTTGTTTAACAACCGGAATGACTTGTAAATACATTACTGGAGCCAACCTTCTGTTTAATGTGAGTTCACGCTCACAAAAAAACTTCCTTTTCTCCTGGGTTGAGAAATCCAGAAATGTAAAGCGAACTGGTTTCTTAATTTTGTAAGCAAATGCTCCGGCAAGTATTACCCAAGAGATATGCGTTTCCAATATTACAGGTGTAATTGTATTACCCGGAGTTAGGCTGTTTGCCAGCTGGCTAATTTCACTTGATTTCATGGTCTCGATCTTTTAGATATTCAAGCGCAGTTGATAACATCTGATCTAAATTTTCATGATCGGAATACAAAATAAGATGATCACCTTTGAAAGGTTCAAACTCCTGTTTGACTTTCAGATGAGCACTCAGGTCAGCCTCGCTATCTTGTCTTTTTCTACTTAACCTGGTTCTGAGTGTATTCTCATCGGCCCTAATCTCAATGAAATAAACCGGTTCATGTAATGCCATCGCTTGTTCTTTAAACTGATTTCTAATACTATTTTTATAAAACGTAGCATCCAGCACAACACAATTGCGATTTCTTATGTTGACTTCCAATAGAATGAGCATTTGAATGTATACATCTTTTTTGGTTTTGTCATCATATTTACCCCTTAGGCTTAGCTGCTTCCGGGTTGCATCGCTGCTAATCACCGTGCAATTTAGATGGGCAGCCAGCCCTTGTGCAAAATAACTTTTTCCGCTTCCCGGCAGTCCAAAAACAATAATAATCATGGTGCTTGATCATTTAAATTAAAAATAAGATGTCATCCGGTATACAAATGTTCGTCTACTCTCAAAGAGGCAAGAAACCACTAATTTACAATTTAGTGAATTGGTTAAAATGATGGGCAGGATCCTAGTCACATGATTTTGATCATGAAAGCGCTCATTTTTAATCTTTTAATCACAATTAGAGAATACATCCGCATATGCGAACCTGCTAACTCCCAGCGCTCTAGCATAGGTCTTTAGTGGCTGATGACTAGCAAGTTCCATCCAAACATAGGCTATGGGTAACTCATAGCGACTATCAAATTGGTAAGGGTGTTTAAAAGTGAGATTCTATAAAGCTCTCGGCATCAAAGCCCAAAAACAGTTCATTATGGTCATCTCTCCAGATGACATAAGGCATTCCCATATTAAACGTTGGAGAAGCCAGTACATCAATCCCGTACTCAAGTAAATTATGCCCTGTCGGATGCAGTTTCGAAAACTCGGCCCTCCTGCATGGTTTTAACCAGTTCCGCGCTCAATTACAAACCTATTGATCACAATCAATAGAGACCGTGACGTGCATCAATTGCTAAGAACCTTCGACATATTAATTTAGAATAAATCACTAAATATTATCAGGTTATTTTAAAACACGCAGTTCAGAGAATAAATTCCATATGGTTCAATAATTTTTTTGGGCGCTTGATTGCGTAAAGAAAACCCAAGTTGATCTTATTGTAGTGGGTACCGACGGAGCCAAAGGTTTAAAGAAAATAATATTAGAACATAGGCTGCCCTGATTGAAAAACACGCTGACATCCGGTCTTACTGGTTCCGGAAAAGTTTGAATCTAAAGAACCTCAAATAATCGTTTTCGCTACTAACTTCAAAAATCAGACAAGCAGGAATTATCTTTGGCTTTCTATACAACTGGTTTTTATGGCGCAAAGATTATCGTAAGTGCATCTGTGTAGCGCAGAAGAGACAGATACTAATAAAGACAATTTCAAAAAATATACCCTTGTTATGCAAGAGGGTTTTAGCGACATAGACTTGAGCTTCTAACTCTTACCTAAAGGAATCCGTGAAAAACCTTTATAAAGAAGTACCCTGCAATATTGTGGTAGTGAATAGGAGAGTTCTCCTTTTTGGGAGCATTTCGAAGAGATGCCCGACGTCATGCTTTTATTATGACTGTAATGAAAAGCGCTGAAAATTAGCGGGTTGACTATGGCGATGGTAATTGTTGAGAAAATTGGAATAACCGGCGATCGGTTAATCCTGAAAAGGAATACGGATTCCTAAATACTAATTCTATGAGCTTATATTTCTACATACTTGGATGCGTTGCATGTGGCGCACTTATCATTGTGAGCGGCACAAAGCTTTCATTCTATGGCGATATCATAGCTGAACTTTCCGGTATGGGTAAGGTGTGGTTTGGGTTAATTATAATGGCTGCAGTTACATCCCTACCAGAGTTGTTTTCTGGAATCAGTTCAATTTTAATTGTATCTACTCCGGACATTGCAGTCGGAGACATTATGGGTAGCTGCGCTTTTAATCTCCTAATCCTGGCAATATTAGACTACTTTGTTCCCGGCAAACCGATTTTATCCATTGTTAACAGAAATCATTTATTAGCAGCCTTTTTTGGCATATTTCTCATAACACATTCTATAATCGCTATTTTATTTGGACATCATTTTCCGATAATTAACTCCATCAAAGGATCTTCTATTGTCCTTGTGGGATTATATCTGGCCGCTGCTCGCCTCATCTTCAAAAATGAACAAAAAAATATCCTTGAAGAGCGCGTAAGTGCCGAGGATAAAACATATAAAAATATATCTAAAGACATTGCTATTAGACGATATATTACACACGCCCTCATAGTAGTTATAGCTGCTTTGGCCTTGCCATTTTTCGCAGACAGGTTTTCTGAGGAAGCTGGTCTTAATAAATCTTTTGTTGGAACGTTTCTGGTAGCGGCTGCTACTTCATTGCCGGAACTGGTGGTTGCTATATCCGCTGTTAGACTCGGCAGCATAGATATTGCTGTGGGTAACCTATTTGGAAGCAACATCTTTAACATGTTTATTCTGGCTCTTGATGATCTGATGTATACAGATGGGGCGTTGTTTTCGGCTGTCAGTCCCAGTCATGCCCTGAGTGGGTTGGTGACATTATTGATGACCGCTGTTGTAGGCATCGGAATTCTTTATAGCCCGGCAACCAAACGTTTTATGTTAGGCATCGACGCTATGATATTGGTTGTCATTTACTCCAGCCTCTTATTGGCCTTATACCTTATCGGATAGAAGAGGTTGTAATCGGGGCTTGGATGCTGTTTAGAGGCTTAATGGCCTTTAAAGTCACAACAAGACTAAGAGCATTGGGAGTACCACACCAGCCTGGTTCTTTGTAGCAGGATTCCCAGTCATCCTGTTATCTATACTGATTTTAGCTAGCCTATTTTTTTGACTCCCCAAATGTAGTGGTATGGACTGCCTTGTGCTTTATACCCACGGAATTTTCAAAATTTTTCTGCCTTTTGCAGCGGCATATCAGCTGTACATTAATATTATCATTTGATTTTTGGAGATATATCAGAATACTGATGGAACCATCGTTGACTGATCTTGTTTTACATGCTACTTGAATAAAGCAACTTGAGTCAACCCTGAAATTAATGAAAAAATATGGACCATCGCAACAGCCTTTTGCTAATTAAAGTCGTAAATTGTATCAGCTTAACCATAGTTTATGGAACGATTAATGCTCCTTAAATCCATAATAGACTGTGCCATAGATGGAATTATAACAATCGATCGTCATGGTAAAGAGGAAAGTATTAGCCCTGCAGGGTTGAACATCTTTGGCTATTCGGAGCAGGAGGTAATCGGAAACAACATATCTATACTTATGCCTGAGCCTGATAGATCAAAGCATGGATATATTGAGCACCATCAGCGAACCAGAGAAGAAGTTATGACAGGAAAAGGAAGACAGGTTCGTGGATTACGAAAGGACGGCACAACATTTCCGTTTAGATCAGGCGGACGGGAAGTGAAATGCGATGACCGGGTCATTTATGCAAGAATCATTTATGACCTTTCTAAGGAGAAAGCAGCCGAAGAACATTTAAGTAAGTATGCAGTTTGGCTTGAGGCTATTGTTGAAGACCACACAACAAGCCCGAAAAAGATGCTAACTGAACTAAGTGAAGCTAAGGAAGCCGTTACCTTATCTCCTGTGAAGGAAAAAGAGTTCAACAAGAACCAGATGAAAACCCGTTTTGTTTCTATGGCCTCCCATGAATTTCGCAGCCCATCAAGTTCTTTACAACTTTCAGCGATCCTAGCCCAAAAGTACATGCAGCTTAACGAAACTGCTCAGGATGTGAGAAACCTTCGGAAAACTAAGAGTTCCGTGGGCAGTTTTAATTCGATTCTTAATGACATTCCTTCTCTAGAAAAGGTGGAAACGGATGTTATTAAAGCTAACATGTGCCAGTTTGACTTTGGCTCCTTTTCTTACGAAATTGTTGAGGAAGTGCAGTTGATTGCTAAAACAAATCAAAAGATCATTTATCAACATACCGGCACGGAAGGTGACGTTTACCTTGACCCAGCTTTACTAAGGAACTGCTTTTTGAACCTCATCAGTAATGCAATAAAAGACTCTGGAGAGAATACATCAAGCTATTTTTCAACTTACATCGCAGAATCCAGTTACGCAATTACTGTAAAAGATAATGGGATCGGGATTCCTGAAGCCGTCCAGAAAACCCTTTTTGAACCATTTTTCAGAGCACACAATACTAGAGTGATCGCAGGCACGGGCTTGGGTTTAAATATTTTACGAAGCTACATCAGTCTAATGAATGGATAGCTAATCTTCGAAGCAAGAGGACGAAGGTGATAAATTCCCCTTAAATATTCAAATGGTTTAATTCAACAAAAAATAGCCTAAGGATGGACAATTCAAGCATACTTATTATAGAAGATAATGCCGATATACTGGGAGGTACAGCAGAGATACTTTCCCTTGCTGGGTATCAGATATATGAGGCAAGTAACGGAAAGCAAGGCGTTGAGCAAGCTATTAAGCATATACCTGATTTGATCTTGTGTGATATAATGATATCTAAATTAGATGGATACGGTGTATTTCAAACGCTCAAAAAACGCGAGGAAACCTCTTTGATTCCCTTTATATTTATTACTTCGAAAATTGAACGGGAAGATATCCGTAAGGGAATGGCATTAGGTGCTGACGACTACATTACAAAGCCCTTTGATGATTTAGAACTGCTGCAAGCCATTGAGACCAGGTTAAATAAACGTGCACATCAAAAGCGTGTTTACAGTGGATCGCTTGATCGGCTAAGTTCTTTGTTCAGCAGTTCGGATGGTGTTGATGAGCTTAAACGGGCGTTTAGCGAACGGAAAGTACGGCATTTAAGAAAAAAACAGGTAATTTATTATGAAGGGGAAACTCCAAGCTCAATTTATCTAATTGTGACAGGGTCAGTAAAGACCTTAAAGATAGCCGAAGACGGGAGGGAGCTTATGTTATCGGTTTATGGTCCGGAAGATTATTTTGGTATTAGTGCATTGCTTGGTGGCCAGGAATACAATGAAACTGCAGAAACACTTGAAGATTGCACCGTGTGTGATCTTCCCAAGGAGATCGTAGATCAGCTATTATACAAATATCCCAGTGTGGCGGAGCGTTTTATTAAAATTCTGTCGGGAAACCTTTCTCAGTACAAGGAACAACTTGTGCAGCTCGCCTACCATTCTGTGAGAAAGCGATTAGCGGAACTTCTTGTCCGTTTAAATTTAAATAACTCTGGCATTAAAAGTGTGGAGCTTTCCCGAGATAACCTGGCAGCAATGGCGGGAATTGCGGCAGAAACAGTTAGCCGGATTCTGACTGATTTTAAAGATGAAAAGTTAATAGAGAAGAATAACGGGAAAATTATTATTCTTGACCTTGTCCGCCTTAAGCAGCTCAAGAACTGACTAGCTTTTCCGCTGACTTTTATTGAATACAAGTAAGGGAACTTTAGAGATCAAAGAGAACTCAGCTGAGATACTGGACATAAATATTCTTTCGAATAGGTTTCTGTTCTGGTCAGTAAACATAATCAGCATTGATGGCTTAGACCGCTTAATGACCTTATCGATATTTTCACTCAGTGGGTGCTCATAGTCTAATACCTCATAATGAGCTGCTATTTGGTAAGATTCCAGCTTCTTCCTTACTGTGTTAAGTTCAGTGCCTTGAGAAATATAGTCGATTGCAACTTTGAAATGCAGTAGCTCAACCTTTGCATCAAGAGGTTGGCTGAAATCGGTAACCTTTTTCAATTCTTCGTCCAGGTTTGAAAGATCAGAAGCAAACGTTATACGAGAAATCGGCGTTCTTTTGTAATTGCTTGGTACGGTAATGACCGGAATAAGCGACCTTGTGATCAGTCTGGAAATATTAGTGCCAAATAACCGAGTAGATTTTCCGCCTCCTTTTCTACTGATGCAAATAAAATCGTATTTATTCTTACTGGCATAATCCATGATATTCTTGTCGACATACACGCCACTCTTTGCCACACATTCAGGATCTTCATCAGCTAGATCTAAACTCTTATAGACGTTATTCACAAACTTATGGAGCTTTCTGGTGATCTTTGTAAGTTCACTTTTTTCAAATGATTGATAGACCTCGGCATTCCATCTACTTGGTCTTAAAGCCTCGTAAGAATGAAAGAACGTTAATTTATAGCCCCCTTGAACAGCCAGCTGAATAGCGAAGCGTAGGGCTGCCTTCGAGTAAGTAGAAAAATCTGTAGTTACAAGTATCTTTTTCATCCGCTGAATTATTTAATTGATGTTATAAATTTCACATCAATATCCCGTTTATTGCATAGTCGCAGAGTGACACTAGTCAGCTATTGCGGTGATACTTATTACTTACCAGGTGAATACTTTCATAGATAAAAAGCAGCGCTACGATAGGAAGAACGTAAACTAGCGGAACAAAGATTAGCTGACCTAGAAAATGCTTCAACAAAACGATTCCTCACACAACACGGGCCATGGAAATTTTCTACTTACTGAAAACATCAGTCCTACAGTAATTGGGTTAAAGATTACCATCAGCCCTTTCACCTAAGGACAGAAAATGACGTGACAGCAGATTGTCTAAGCTGACTTATAACCGCTCCCTTAATCTCCTGCCGGTCGCCAAAATTACCTTTCGCCCTGTAGCTTTGAGATGATTCAGGGCAGAAATAGCCTTTGAGATACATGCCTGATGCGTTAGGGTCCATCGTAATCAGTAACTAATACCGGGTAGTGCATACAATTAAGCACATAAAGAATAATAACAATTTACCATTTCGTGAAGAATGGAACCTTGATTGGAAACAACCTTTCACATGTGCTTGTCACGATTCTTAACCTTGACGAAAATCATCTTATTGACTGCTTTCGATCACACGATAGATCTTTTATAGTTCACACATTTACGGTTAAAATACATCGGTATGGAACTGATAGAAGGCAAAAAACAACTACCAAGAAGGGCCGTCAACATCAAATCAACAGGTACACTTGGAGTAGCTTCCAGTATGGCTATAGACATAGCACTCAACAGGCTTGACAATACGTTTTCAGTAGCAAGTTTTATTTTAGCAGAGCACGAGATTCACTGGCTTTCTCATTTGTGCCGTATGTATGCTCAATTAAAGTTGAGAGTGATGAATCATTTTCAACAGCTCAATTCTAATTATATGGGCATCAAAAAGCATGTACGAGGTAGGCAGAACAAAATAAACATAAAGCTTGAACTGGAAATTACAGTTTTGGAATCAGGCTTGAAACACTCAAAAACAAGTTGCTTAAAAAACTAATGATGGTCTGAATCTGCTGTAGTAATGCGGCTCAGGAAGCCAATCCTTTAGCATGATAACCTAATGTAACCTTCTTTAAGATATTTACTTAACTGCTTTTATGTCTTTGTTAAATTTTGAAATAGTCGGTCTAACCCCAGATCAGGTCTTAATGTCGAGATCAGTATATGGGCGGAACGTTGTTGAGCCTAAAAAAGAATTCGCATTTCTAAAGATCATTAACCATCTTTTGAAAGAACCCATGCTGATTCTTCTCTTTGTGGCATCAACCATCTATTTTCTTAGTGGACAGCCAGGTGATGGGATTTTGCTCGTTACTGCCGTAATTTTTGTTGCAGGCATTTCTTTATTTCAGGATTCCAGAAGTAGAATTGCACTAAACAAGTTAAAAGAACTCAATGAGCCACATAGTAAAGTAATTCGTGGGGGTCAGGTTATGGAAATAGTAAGCCCTGACGTTGTAGTTGGAGACAGTCTAATTATTGAAGAGGGCAATGCAATAACTGCTGATGGAACTATCGTTCATTCAAATGATTTTTCGGTAAATGAATCTATTCTTACAGGAGAATCATTTGCAGTGCCAAAAAATGAAAATAGCAAAGATAACCAAGTGTTCCAGGGCACAACCGTTGCAAGTGGGTTAGCCATTGTAACAGTAACAGCAATTGGTAAGCAAACAAAGCTCGGCCAGATTAGTGAAAGTTTAGCCGAAATTAAACAGGAAAGAACGCCATTAGAGACACAAATTAATAGTTTCATTAAAAAAATGGTTTTTGCTGGAACTGCTATATTCTTGTCCGATTGGGGCATAAACTATTACAATTCACCAAATATTTTAGAAAGCCTTCTTAAAGCCTTAACACTGGCTATGAGCATTTTGCCGGAAGAAATTCCAGTCGCATTTACCACTTTTATGGCTTTGGGCGCATATAAGATGATGCAAAGCGGGATCATTGTCAAGCAAATGAAAACAGTTGAAACCTTAGGAAGTGCAACGGTCATATGTACTGACAAGACAGGTACGCTTACCGAGAACAAAATGGCGCTCGAAAAAACTTTTTTACTGTCTTCAAATACCATATCGGAAGTCAGTTCCGAATCAGTTCCACAAGAGAAAGAGATGATCAAGTTGGCCATGTGGGCAAGTGAACCAGTTCCATTTGACCCCATGGAAGTTGCCCTACATAAGTATTATACGGAAAACACGACTGAAGATGAACGTCCCAAATATAAGCTTATACATGAATATCCCTTAACCGGGAGCCCCCCGATGATGACCCATGTATTTGAAAATGAGTCGGGACATAGAATTATCGCTGCTAAAGGGGCACCAGAAGCGCTCATTTCAGTTGCCGAAATGACTGAACTTGAAAAGAAACAAGTACTTGAGGCTTTTAATCTGCTAGCCAGCCAGGGCTTTCGTATACTTGGCATTGCGGAGGCCATGTTTCCAAATGTAGCACTGCCGGACGAACAATGGGACTTCAAATTTAAACTATTGGGGCTGATTGCTTTTTATGATCCACCAAAGGCAAATATTTCGAAGGTCTTAAATGGTTTCTATAAAGCTGGCATCGCAGTTAAAATAATAACAGGTGATAATTTAACTACAACCATCGCTATTGCTGAACGAATAGGACTCCGTGGCTTTGAAAAGCATATGACCGGAGAGGAACTTATGCATCTAAATGACCAAGACCTCCGCCGAGCGGCTAAGGAAGTAAACGTTTTTGCCAGAACTTTTCCTGAAGCCAAGTTAAAAATAGTTAATGCATTGAAATCACAAAATGAAATTGTGGCGATGACTGGAGACGGAGTGAACGATGGTCCTGCCTTGAAGGCTGCCCACATTGGTATAGCAATGGGGAAAAAAGGAACCGAAATTGCAAAGCAAGCTGCGTCTTTAATACTCATAAATGATGATCTTGCCAAGATGGTAGATGCGGTTGCTGCCGGAAGACGTATATATGCAAATTTCAAAAAGTCCGTTCAGTATATTATTTCCATACACATCGCACTCATCCTGACCGTCTTTATACCATTGTTGTTGGGATGGATATATCCGAATATTTTTACCCCTGTACATATTATTTTTCTTGAACTGATCATGGGCCCTACCTGTTCCATTGTTTATGAAAATGAACCTATAGAGAAAGATTCTATGCTTAGGCCCCCCCGCCCGTTTACCACAACATTTTTTAATATCAGGGAATTGTTGACCAGTGTGATTCAGGGTATTTCAATTACGGTAGGCGTTTTATTGATTTATCGAATTTCAGTCGATCATCAAAGTAGCGAAGCGCTCACCAGAACGATGGTGTTCACAACATTAATTATAGCCAATATTATGCTGACGCTTGTCAATCGATCTTTTTTTTATTCAATGGCTACAACACTTAAGTATAAAAATAACCTCGTGTTTATTGTCATTTTATTAACCATATTGATGCTGAGCCTAATGCTATTTGTCCCATCAGTGACCAATTTCCTGAAACTTGAAGCTATGAGTACTGCGCAAATATATACCTGTCTGGCGGTTGGTGTAATTTCAGTTATTTGGTACGAAGCAGTTAAATTTAATAAAAGAAGGCATGTAGTTTGATCACCGAAAAGCTAATTATTTTTTGCTTTAATATCATGCAGTAATTCAATTTCGATTGCTTGAAGGCAAAGAGCTTCTGAATCTGTTTCCTTATTCGTTTCTTCCACAATAGCATAATTTTTCAAGGAATTCCTTTTCGTTGAAGCCTTTTGATGAAGTTTTTTCATTAAGTCTATGGTACGCGATGTGCGGGTTGAATATTTATTGATCAATTTACCAGTTTGATTGTTACCTATATTCAAAAGTCCCTTATATATACTTCGAGTATGAGTTTTAATGATTCGTCCGACAAGCCAGAGAAAGAACTAACCTACATACAGAAAGTTTGGCAAACTGTAGCGATAGTCGCTTTATGGGTGGTTATTATATTAATTACCAGGATTGCTTTTAACGTATTGCTGATGGCCTTAGCGGGATCGCTCATTGCTGTTTATTTTCATGGCCTCGGCGATATCATCCAGAGACAGACAAAACTACCGAGACGTTGGAGTATGATCCTTTCTGTTTTGGGATCTTTCATCTTTCTGGGCATGTTGTTGTGGTTTATGGGGACAAAAATACAGAGTCAGATCACAGTACTTGCAGAATCTTTACCCAATACAGTGGGAACCGTACGTGAGAAGCTTGACGGCTCTTCTCTGGGTAAAAAAGTTTTGAGTTATCTCTCCGGTCACAATTCAGAGAAGTTATTTTCTACGGCACAACGGTTTTTCAGTACCAGTTTCGGTGTTCTGGGAAACCTCTATATTATCGTGCTCGTGGCCGCGTTCTTCACGGCCAATCCTTTACTGTATAAGGAAGGGATGATCGGGCTTGTTCCAAGAAAAACCAGGCCTTTGGCAAGAATATGTCTGGACCGGATTATCGCGGTCCTTAAAGGCTGGCTGAAAGGCACCATGTTGTCTATGGTGCTGATTACTTTCTTAATCGCAATAGGCTTAACAGTAATGGGCATTCCCGCAGCGTTGGTACTTGCATTATTTACGGGATTGTTAAAGCTCATTCCGAACTTCGGTTCCGCAGCGGCAATGGTTCCGGGTGTACTTCTGGCCTTAACCATCAGCACGGACACATTTATTGTTGTTTCATTGATCTATATTGTATCTCAAACCGTCGTGAGCAGCATCGTGACGCCGCTGATTCAAAAGCGAATGATCAATCTTCCACCTGCACTGACCATCATTAGTCAGGTGATTATGGGGACATTATCCGGTGCACTTGGGATCATTTTAGCGGTGCCCTTGTTGGCCATTCTTATCATCCTGGTGGATGAATTGTACGTGAAGAAGGTGGCGGATGTGTAAGATTAACTGAAAGAAGTTTTAGCCATCCTGATACAAGGAATTAGCTTTATAGAAAAGAAAATTGATGTGGGTTACGTGTTATCGCTTCGCCTGCACAGCCGGTACAACCGAGATCACATACTTGCCGGATTAAGATTCCATGAATCCTTGATTGACTCCAAGTGAAAGCTTAAATCACTACCCTGAACGTTAAATTCACCCTTGCCTTCATTGGCCTGGTGGATTTTGCGATCCGGTGTTCCCAGTGTTCTTGCAAGCCGGCTTTCATCAACAGAAAAGATCCATGCTCCAGACGGACGGAGTACTTCTCGCTATGATCCTGCTTATTGCGGATGTCAAAGCTGCGCACCTGTCCGAAGCTTACCGAGGCGATCACGGGATGTTTTCCCAATACAGATTCGCGGTCGCTGTGCCAGGCCACAGAATCATTTCCATCACGGTAGTAATTGAGCAACACGCTGTTGAACTTAACGCCGGCCAGTGGCTCTACCCTTGCTTTGATCATCAGCAATTCCGGTGTCCAGGGGATCGGATCGGCAACTTTCCCCGATGCGGAATAATCCGTTCCAAAATCCCCATACCAGGCGGTAAGCCGGGGTGTAATCACTTCTTTATCATAGAGCTTCTGGACGGTTTGCTTCCAGGGTGTTTCTTTTATAAACTGCTCCAATAAGTGATCACTTTCGGCTACATCCAGCAATCCCGGCCGGTACTCCAAATATTCTTCCGGCAATCCCTTGCTCTGTCCCGCTTCTCCAAAAAAACTTAGTTGTTCCATTCTTGATGCTTATAACCAACCTTTTAACTTAAAAGTTGGGTGTTTAAAACTTATTTCACAAAGATAGTGAAATACTAATTTTTTTAGCATTAATTTTGTGATCCTGCTTCAGGAAAGGTTTTACCCATATCAAAATATACCATGTCAGATTTAAAAAAAGCAATGATCAATAAGCTGCAACAGGACATTTTGCTATGGCAGGGGTTTAAGCCACCTACGGTAGGCACCAGGAAAGTGGAGGGCCTTGATCCGGTTCTTTCTGCTTTTCCAAACTCGGTTTTCCCTACAGGGGCTATTCATGAGTTTTTGAATGAAGCACCGGAAAATGCAGCAGCTTCTGCTGGTTTTATTGCCGGATTGCTTAAGACCCTTATGCAGCATGATGGTGCCTGTCTGTGGATCAGCACCTGCCGTACGCTATTTCCGCCGGCACTTAAAGCGTTTGGCATTGAGCCTGACCGGGTCATCTTTGTAGACCTCCGCCAGGAGAGGGATGTGCTGTGGGCGATGGAAGAAGCATTGAAATGTGAGGGCCTTTCTGCGGTGATTGCGGAAGTCCGCGAGATCAGTCTGACGGCATCCCGCAGACTGCAGCTGGCGGTTGAAAAAAGTAAGGTCACCGGCTTCATCCTTCGCAATGACCCCAGGAAATTAAGTACAACAGCCTGTGTGGCCCGCTGGAAGATCACGCCTTTACCAAGTGTCCTTGAAGGAGGTATGCCTGGTGTTGGTTTTCCATGCTGGAATGTGGAACTCTTAAAAGTGAGGAATGGTAATCCGGGTTCCTGGATCATGGAATGGTCTGCAGGCCGGTTCAGGCCGGTAATGGCGGAGGTACCATCAACCTCTATACATACATATACATCAAAAGAACAAATTCGAAAAGCTTTATAAGATGAGTACGCGGTATATTTCCATATGGTTCCGGCATTTAACCACCGACTGGCTAACGATCAGGCGTCCGGAACTTCAGGGTATGCCTTTTGTTTTTGCCATTCCGGATCACGGACGCATGGTCATTGTATCGGCTAGCCCGGTAGCCGAAGCAAATGGAGTAAGCGCTGGAATGGCTGTGGCCGATGCCAAGGCTGTGGTTCCCGACTTACAGGTCTTTGATGATAAAGCCGGAAGGAACAATAGATTGCTTAGTGCTTTGGGCAAGTGGTGTATCCGCTATGCGCCGGTTATTGCGGTAGATCTTCCCGATGGCCTGATCCTGAATGTGAGCGGATGTGCACACCTTTGGGAGGGGGAGCGGCCGTATTTTAAAGAAATCGTTACGCGCCTGAGGAGTAAGGGCTATGATGTACGGGCAGCAATGGCGGACACCATCGGTGCGGCCTGGGCCATTGCACGTTTTGGAACGGTAAGCCCGATTGTGGAACCTGGCGCCCAGATGGAAGCGCTGCTCCCTTTACCTCCGGCAGCCCTTCGCCTGGACCCCCTGATACTGCAGCGTATGCAAAAGCTGGGCTTGTACCGGATCAGCAGTTTCATACGGATACCGCGATCCAATTTAAGAAGACGTTTTGGAGAAGAATTACTGCTGCGTCTGCGGCAAGCCCTTGGGCAGGAAGAGGAGTTCATCCAGCCCATTGTTGAACTGGCACCTTATCAGGAACGATTGCCCTGCCTGGAGCCGATCCGTACTGCAACAGGAATAGGTATTGCCATCCAGCGGCTGCTGGAAACCCTATGCAAGCGCCTTCAGGCAGAAGGTAAGGGGGTGCGAAAAGCGAGCCTGACCGGGTACCGGATAGATGGCCGGGTAGAGCGCGTGGAGATCGGTACCAGCCGGGCATCACACCACATCAGCCATCTGTTTAAACTCTTTGAACTTAAAATTGACCAGATAAAGCCGGCTTTGGGCATTGAACTCTTCGTTCTGGAAGCACCTCTTGTGGAAGATGTTGATCTTGTTCAGGAGAAATTATGGGCAGATCATCCGGGTGTGGAAGACAAGGGCATAACGGAGCTGCTGGACCGGCTGGCGGGCAAGATCGGGGATAATGCCATTCACCGTTATCTGCCGCAGGAGCATTACTGGCCGGAAAGGTCTTTGAAACTGGCCACTTCGATTCAGGAGAAAACCGATGTGCGCTGGTGCAGGGACCGGCCCCGGCCAACGCAGCTGCTGACCCATCCGGAACGCATCGAAGTGACGGTTCCTGTGCCGGATTATCCGCCGATGGTATTTCGTTACAAGGGGAAAATACATCAGGTTAAAAAAGCAGACGGGCCGGAACGGATCGAACGGGAGTGGTGGATCGATGGTGGGGAACACCGGGATTATTATGTAGTGGAGGATGGTGATGGACAGCGGTACTGGCTGTTCCGGTCGGGTCATTATACGGGTGATAAGCGCAATCAATGGTTTATTCACGGATTTTTTGCATAAGGAATGGAGGAGATGATGCATTATACCGAGCTACAAGTCACGAGTAATTTCAGCTTTCTTCGTGGTGCTTCTCATCCGGAAGAACTGGTGGAGCAAGCTGCAGCATACGGCTATTCGGCCATTGCCATCACAGACCGCAATAGCTTTGCAGGGATTGTACGTGGCCATGTGGCAGCGAAAGCAAAAGGCATCCGGATCATTCCGGCCTGCCGCCTGGATCTGCTGGACGGGCCGTCATTGCTGGCCTATCCCACAGATAAAGATGCCTATTCGCGGCTATCGGCATTGCTCACCAGGGGTAACCTGCGGGCAGAAAAGGGCGAATGTCATCTGTATAAAAAGGATGTTTACGAATTTGCGCAAGGCATCAAGTTTATCGTTATTCCGCCGCCGGTGCTGACAGAAACATTTGAGTTTGAAGCCTCTTTTCCGTTGTCGTTAAAGGAATACCGGGAAGTGCTGGGCACAAACCTTTACCTGGCCGCTACCCGGGGCTATCAGGGGGACGATGCAAAGAAACTCTACCGGCTTTCCCAACTGGCAAAACAGCTGCACATTCCATTGGCGGCAACGAATGATGTACATTACCATATTCCTGAGCGCCGGGAATTGCAGGACGTCTTAACCTGTGTACGGGAAAAATGCACCATTCATAACGCCGGGTTCCGGCTGCATCAGAATGCAGAAAGGCACCTGAAGCCGATCGCGGAGATGCTCCGGCTGTTTCGAACGTATCCGGAAGCGATCCGGCATGCGCAGGAAATTGCAGAAAGCTGCACGTTTACCCTGGATAGTTTGAAATATGAATACCCCACAGAGCTCACGACCGAAGGGCGGACACCACAGGAAGAATTGGTTTACCTGACCTGGAAAGGCGCAGCGGAGCATTTTGGAGAAAGTATCCCGGCGGATATCAGAGAAACCATTGCGTATGAACTTGATTTTATGGAGCAGAAGAACTATGCTTCCTACTTTCTTACCGTGTATGATCTGGTGCGCTTTGCCCGGCGGAAGGGCATTCTGTGCCAGGGCAGGGGCTCGGCAGCAAACTCAGTGGTTTGTTATTGCCTGGGGGTAACCTCTGTTGATCCCACCAAAATTAAGCTCCTGTTTGCCCGGTTTATGTCGGACGCCCGGGATGAACCACCTGATATTGATGTGGATTTTGAACACGAGCGGCGCGAGGAAGTGATCCAGTACATCTATGAGAAATATGGGCGGGACCGTGCGGCTATTGTGGCCACCGTAACGCAGGAAAGGCAAAAGGGTGCCATCCGGGATGTAGGCAGGGCCATGGGCCTTTCTGTGGATACGATCAACCGTCTTTCTGCATCCATCTGGGAGTTTACGGACGAATGGTTTGAGGGAAAACGTCTGGAAGAACAGGGATTGAATCCCGAGGATCCACATTTAAGGAAAGTACTGAACCTGACCGGGCAGCTGATGGGTTTCCCGCGGCAGCTGGGCCAGCATACCGGGGGATTTGTAATTACACAGGGGAAACTGTCTGACCTTTGTCCGGTGATGAATGCACGCATGGAAAACCGGACCTGCATAGAATGGAACAAAGATGATATTGATGCACTGGGCTTCCTGAAAGTGGATGTCCTTGCATTGGGCATGCTGACCTGCATCCGTAAAGCCTTCGATCTGGCGAAACAGCATTATGGAAAGGACTTTACGCTGGCCAACATTCCACAGGACGATAAAGCGGTGTATGATATGATCAGCGCTGCCGATACCATTGGTGTTTTCCAGATCGAAAGCCGGGCACAGCAAGCCATGCTGCCACGCATGAAGCCCACCTGTTTTTACGACCTCGTGATTGAGGTGGCCATCGTTCGTCCGGGTCCCATCCAGGGAGATATGGTGCATCCATACCTGCGGCGGCGCAATGGGGAAGAGCCGGAGCATTATCCTTCAGAAGAACTGAGGACGATTTTGAAGAGAACAATGGGTGTGCCCTTGTTTCAGGAGCAGGCGATGGAGATTGCCATTGTTGCGGCTGGGTTTACGCCTGCAGAGGCGGATGGA
>JAZQRI010000073.1:0-18621 GCA_045629455.1 Pedobacter sp.
GCTGCCGAAGGCTTAAACTAGTTGTAACATATGGGATAAAAACAAGTGAAAACAAGGAGAATAACTAATTTACCAAAAACACCTCCGGTAAGGTAATTGAAGGATTATAAAGGTGTATAGTTATTGCAGGATTATATGCACCAGGTGTATAGTAAATCCAGGATTATCAAGTAAATAGTGTAAAGCTATTTCAGGACGAGACACGCTGCAGGCGGCTTGGCGTGGGTAGGGATTCGTGACGGGGTCACTACGGAGTTGCTTCGGGGTTGCTTCGGGGTTGCTTCGGTTAGAACCGAACAAACCCCGTCTCAAGCCTGAACGAGTACCCTGCTAAATGGCAAGGTCACTGCACGGCGGCACCCTGGAGTAAACATTTCCTGCAAATTGCTGTTTACCCATAGGTTCCATGCTAAGTACAAACAATGATCTTGCGTTTTCTATTTTCCATTATCCTCATCCTAAATTCCCTGGTCGTTGCCGCACAGTACTCCGACAGTACCACGTACTACTTCAACTATTCATTTACCGGCTCGATTAACCGGACCAATGATGGAAACTCCCACCTGTTGAACAACGGCGTGAAACTCGGAATGAAAAAGAAGAAGATCTCCATGAATTTCAACAACAGCTATGTCTACGGGAATCAGAACAACCAGCGGAGTAACAATGATTTTCTATCCACATTCGATGTGAACTTTTACCCTAACGTAAAGCATTTTTACTATTGGGGATTAGCAACATATAATTCCAGCTACTCTTTGAAAATTAATAATCAATGGATGGCCGGTGCGGGTGTCGCGTACAGCGTACTGGACCGTGAGAATGCATTCCTGAATCTCAGTGACGGATTGCTGGTGGACCATACGGACCTGGATTTAAGCAATGGCATTACCGATAAATACGAAACTCTGAGGAATTCCTTTCGCATCAATTACAGGTTTGTATTTGCGAAATCCCTGGTCTTTAACGGCTCCAATTTTATTCAAAATTCGCTTTCTGTCCGAAGCGACTACATCATCAAAACCACGAACAGCATGGGCTATAAATTAAATAAGTGGTTGAATTTAACGGCGCAGCTGGACTACAATTACATCAACCGGAATCAGCGGGACAACCTGTTACTTACCTACGGATTAAGTTTTGAACGTTATTTCTAAATTACGAGAACATGATTTTCTGGTCTGTGCAGCCGGAACTTCTATGCCGCAAGCCATCTCTACTACGATTGTATTTCTGCCAAACAACACATCTGCTATGTTGTTATAGAGATATACTTAAAAGAGGGATATTATGATTACACCAAAGGACAACTTTCCATTAGATGACTCGATGGATACTGAACCAGATGAACAACGCAGCCAGCAAGACATTCATGGTAATGGCTTGGGTGATGAGTTCGTGAGTCATGATGACGACCAGACGCCTGAAACAGAATTGCTGGAGCAGGCTATGGATGCAGCAGAACCGTCATTTACGCTGGGAGACGAAAACATTATTCCACTGCAGCAGAAGGAAAATACAAATATTAAGAGCGAAGACGACGAAGATCAATAGCAACAAAAAGCCAGGTGTCAGCCTGGCTTTTTTATGATAACGACCTATTCTTTAGGGTAGCGGTTTCTCATAGATCCGGTACTTCTTGTATGGAATACCCTTGATGGCGATGATTGCATTGTTTACCAAATCGTTGTTTTCCAGTGTCCAACCTGCCTCCGCATAATCAAGACCTTTACGTTTGTAGGACTTAATGATGGAACCGTAAAGACAGGCTTCGATCCCCATCTTTCTATAACCTTCAACTACGCCTAAGAGCAGGATGCGAATACCTCTTATCTTCTTCTTGCCCAAAAGGAGCTTGAAGATGCCCGTTGGCAACAGCCGGCCCCGTTTGATTTTAATCAGGATCTCATTGATATCCGGGATGGCAGCACCAAAGCCCACGACTTTACCATCCTGTTCTGCGACAAAGCAAAAGTCAGGATCGAGGATCATTTTCAGGTCTTTTGCCTGGTAGTCGTATTCTTCATCATTTAATGGCACAAAGCCCATGTTCTTATCCCAGGCTTTATTGTACACCTCCCTCAAGGCATTCGCTTCCTCCTTAAAATTCTTCATCTTAATTTTACGGATAACGATGTTATTTCTGGTCAGGCGCTCTTCCAGGCGGTCCATCAACTTCACGGAGCGGTCATCGTAGTTGTCTCCGTTCCATTTCCAGGCCAGCAAATCAACGCGCTTTGTAAGCCCCCAGTTTTCCAGCAAGTCCACATAGTAGCTGGCGTTGTATGGCATCATGACCACAGGCGGGGAATCAAAACCTTCAATGAGCAGCCCACAGGATTCGTTTGTAGAGAAGTTTACCGGACCTACAATGGTTGAGAGTCCCTTTTCCTTTAACCACTTTGTTGCAGTTTCCAGCAAGAGGTTTGCGCATTCCTGATCATTGACACAGTCAAAAAAACCAAAAAAGCCATCATTTGCCTGATTGAACGTATTGTGGGCGGTATTGTGAATCGCTGCAATGCGTCCTTTGATCTGGTCTCCGTCGAACAACAGAAAGCATTGAAGCGAAGAATGTTTATGAAAGGGGTGGGTGGTTAGCAGGTCCTTTTGTGCAATAAATAATTCAGGAACATAGTTTTTATCATTCTTATACAGGTCATGTGGGAAATCGATAAAAGCTGTTAGTTCTTTATTTGATTTCACCGGAATAATTTTTCTCATCGGTTCTGTCTTTGTTTTTATTGATGATGAAGCGATCTAAACCCGTTGGCTCCAGATTAATCATTTCAAAGATTTAAATACGTGCATTTAAATCGAAACTAAGGTACTGCTTTTATTCAAAAACGAAATCAGCAGGTAACATTTATTCACCATTGGGAAAACGCACACGGCGCCGCCGTTGTTCCATTTGGAAACAAAAAGAAGACCACAGGTGTTCTCCTTCTATGCCAGAATTACCAGATCTCCAGGCCTTCAGTGCCAACCTCCAGAAGAAGCTAGCAGGTGAAACCGTCGAGAATTTCGTCGTACACACCAAAAAGCTAAATGTCCCAGCTGCAGATCTCACTAAGACACTTAAGGGGCAGCGCCTGAAGCAGGTCTTCCGTGAGGGCAAGGAACTGCATCTGGAGTTTGAAGATGGAAATGTGTTGGGATTACACCTGATGCTCCACGGGGAATTGTTCCTCGTAGATGCAAACGAGGAGCCGAAGTTCAGCGTATTTGAAATTGTGTTTAAAAACAAGCGGAAGCTTGTACTAGCGGACTTTCAAAAGCAAGCCACCCCAACGTTAAATCCGAAAGCAGATGATACACCAGATGCGTTGTCCAAGACAATTACTTTTGACTACCTGAAGGCACTTTTGCAAAAGAAGAAGGCCGTGATTAAGAACATACTTCTGGACCAGCATGTCATCCGGGGCATTGGAAATGCCTACGCCGATGAGATATTGTGGGAAGCAAAGATCTCACCATTCTCAGTCGCCAATCAAATTTCGGAAGATGCCGTCCGTCAGCTGGCTAAGGCCATCCCCTCCGTATTGAAGAACGCGGAGAAGCAGATTCTCAAGGCTCAGCCAGATATCATTAGTGGGGAGATTCGTGATTTTCTGAAGATCCACAGCGCAAAGCGCAAAGAAAGCCCGACAGGCGCAGCCATACAGGTGGAAAAAACCGGAGCAAGGAAGACATATTACACAGAGGAGCAGGTTTTATACGGAGAACAGCGCTGTTAAATACGGAAACTCCCTAATTAACAAAACATTATGAACTTTAAACCTATTTTGCGATAAATTGTTTATTAGACAAAAGATAAGCTCATGGAAAGTTTGTTGAACTCCGGAGATTGGTCGTCGAATATGATTAATGTGTCGGAAAATGTGGAGTTGGAGTATTGGTGTAATTTCTTTAAGGTGACACCTGAGCAGTTAAAGACCGCAATCAAAGCGGTTCACAACTGTGCGGCGGATGAGGTTAATGCCTATCTGGAAAAGGTGCGCTACAAACACAACTAGTATTGATGCTGGCAGTTTGTGCAGAAGAACGATCGCCTGTTAGTCTTCCCGAGGTATTCCTTGTGTAAGGGAATGTTGCAGCGGGGACAGATCTTCTTTGCGTGTGCGAGCCAGTGTGCTTTCAAAGTAAATTCCTTTTTCCATTTCAGAAAATCGAAGCTGTAGTTTTTCGCTTCTTCGACCAGACTTTTCTTTAATTCAGGGGATAAATTAGCCATGGTACTCAAGGGGTGAACCCGGATCCGGAAAAGTACTTCATTTTTGATGATGTTGCCGACGCCGGCAAAGATGTTCTGATCAAGAAGTACATCGCAGGCAAGCGCATTGGGCAGGTTACTCAGCTTCTCCAGCGCAGCAGTAGGGTTCCATTCTTTTGACATCACATCTGCAGTCCAGTCGTACGTGAGGTTCACATCTCCTTCTACAAACTGAAGAGAGCAGGTATAAAAATTAAGTTCCGCATTTCTGAATTTCAAGGTTAACCGCGGGGTGGTTTCTTTCCGCTCATTGATTCGGTATGTGCCAAAAAGCATGAAGTGCACGCGCAGCGTAAAGGTCTCAAAGCAGATGAGAAAATGCTTGCCCCAGCTTCGGAAGGCCAGCACACGCTGGTTAAGCATTCTTTCTTTGTCAATACTCGTGTTGCCGCCGACTTCGATAATGGTCTCGCCAACCAGGTGCTGCTCGTCAATCAGCTCTTTTAAAATCACAATGGAGGGGCCTTCGGGCATAACAAAATAGTTTGGTTAGGATGCAAACAAGCTTTCCTTCCGCAATGTTTTAGTGCTGGATTTATCAATTCAGGAATGTATGTTGGAAATTGCTGATACCATTTTTGGTCATGGAGATGAACTGACCTTGTTGAACATGGGCTGCAGGGCACTTGTTCTTTACTTTGTTGTACTTTTTTTAATACGTCTGTCCGGCATGCGTACATTCGGACAGCAATCTGCATTTGACACGATCGTGGTTATAAGCATCGGTGCCTTATTAAGCCGTATCGTTGTTGGTGCTTCGCCCTTCCTGCCCACGGTATTTGCCGGATTCGTGCTGGCGAGTTTACACCGGCTTACCGCAATGTTGACCATAAACGTGCGGTTCTTCAGGAAGGTGTTCAAAGGGACCGAAATATCGCTGTATAAGGACGGTAAACTGAACACGGAAAACATGAACAAGTGCATGATCTCTGAAGGCGACCTTATGGCCAGCGTCAGGCTGCGTGCAAACCTAGACTCCCTGACAGACATAAAAGAGGCCATCATGGAAAGGTCTGGGGAGATCAGTGTTATTAAGAAGTAAATCCTTATACAGCGATAGCCGTATTTAGCCCGCGTGCTGCATGTTTTGAGAATACACCTTTAGTCTGGACTTTAAGATCTGACGTGCAAGATGAATTCTGGTTTTAACGGTGCCTATTGGGATGTCGAGCATCTCGGCAATCTCCTGGTACTTATAGCCTTCGAAATATTTGACGAAAGGCGTATAATACTCTGGTTGAAGTTTCGATAGTACCTTGTTGATGTCGTCAGTGATGAACTTGCTGTTGCATGTGTTTGCTTCGGCATTGTGCGACAAATTCTGGTTGGTGATCTCCTCTGTCTGAACGATCACATTTTCCTTTCTCTTGATGCGTCTGTACTCATTGATGTACGTGTTTTTCAAAATGGTAAACAGCCAGCCTCTTAGATTTGTACCTTCTTTAAATAGCCTGGAATATCGGAATGCCTTTAGTAACGTATCTTGAACAAGATCATTGGCATCGTCAAGGTCGTGGGTGTATTTCAAAGCAAACGCCTGAAGCGCATTTTTGTGGTCACAAATCTGAGCGTTGATGTCTAAAGCTTCCATAGAGTAGGGGTTTAAGGATGATTTATTTTTATAACAATCTATGTACCAAACTCTTGTCTTTTTTGCCCTAAATTCCGGACCAGAATCCAAGTGTTCAGCACATTAGCCATAAGGGGCAAATTGGGTTGGATTTTATGCCGCTTTTACCAACTTCTGCAATCAAGTATTTAGTTTCCTGTTCAAACCAAGAGTTGTTTTTGCTGTTAATACTATAACAATTAAAGTACACACCATGGAAACGAACAACAACATCAATCCGGAAGAGCATGCCTCTGAAAATGTGCCCCGCGACTTAAACAAGATTACCGACGATGATACTCAATTTGAGAACCCAAGTGTAGATCCCGGATTTGAGTCCACAGAAGAGGATCACCGCCTACATTCCAGAGAAGACAAAAGATCAGGTAACATCGACTCCGATAAAAGTGTTTCTGAAATGCGCGAAGAATTTGAGAAGAAACAGAACGATGCCACAAACCTGGACAACGACAGGGAGAATGGCGCATATAATCCAAAGAATATATAACTAGCAAACGAAAGATGCCATCAAAAATTGTGGAAGAATGCTGTAACCTATTGGCTGACAAAAAGCTGACCATCGCTTTTGCGGAAAGTGCAACAGTTGGCCGGCTTGCTGCAGAGTTTGGTTTAAGCGATTGCGCTGGTAAGATATTAAAGGGTGGTATTGTCTGTTATGACGCCTGTGTAAAAGAAGATCTTTTACAGGTCGACGAGCGTCTTGTTGAGGAATTTACGCCGGAGTCTGCTGAGGTGACAAAAGCTGCTGCATACGGTCTTCGAAAGCTGATTCCCGCAGATATCCATGTCGCCATAACCGGCCTTACCAGTCCGGGAGGCAGTGAGACGCCGGAAAAACCGGTCGGAACCATCTTTGTTCATTGTTTTTCTAACATGATGGAATTTGCAGACCGAACGGTGTTTGGTGGAAATAAAGAAGAGGTTATCTTAAAGTGCGTTGATCATGTTTCAGAACTGTTGGTTCAGAAGATCAAAGCACTTTAAGTTAACCTCTTTTGGTTTTAAAAGAGAAGCTATTTCGCTTACAGCGTTTTAGCAGCTTCGTAGTGTGACTGGATCGTGGGAAGTGTGCGGGTAGCGAACTCTTTCACAACTTCTTCCCGGGTGTTCATTCCATTCTGGAATAATTTCACGGCCTCTCCATGATCCTTCACCATCATTTCCTTGTAGTGCTGATCAAATTGTGCACCGCTCAGGCTTTTCATCATTTTTAAATCTTCCTGCTGTTTTGCGGTGTAGTCGACACGAAGAATGATTTTAGCTGCAGTAGCCAATGCTTCCGCTTCCTTATCAATCTTCCGGTGATCGGCAATCATCATATCCGCGAAGGCTTTAACTTTGGGATCTTTAGACTTTTGAGCAATTGTGGCGAGTGTAATTTCCATCATTCCACTCGATTTCACATCATTGAGAAACTTATGATCATCATCTGAAACTTTGGTATGGAACGAGTAATTGTGATCTTCGCTTCCGGCACTCTGGGTCCCGGAATTGTTCATTTCCTTTGAACCTGTTGTTACACTGCTTTCATTTAAAGTGCTGTCCTGTGAGTTGTTGTGATTTACTGCACGCTGCTCCGGGCTTTGACAGGAAGGAAGTGCAAAAATAAGACTCGTAAGCAATCCATAATAAATCGGGTTTTTCATAGGTTTTTTCGTTTTTATAGAATAAACATCCCTTAAGTCAGTAAAGTTTGCAATTTATTGATTCCGGGCGGAACCGGGAGTCTCTGGATTTAGGACAATTCGTTTAGGAGGCTTCCCAGATTTAAATGCCGGGTGTACATTTCCAAGGAACCATCCGGCTTTTGCGGCCATTCTGCTCTGGGCCTGTCCCAGTAGAGTTCAACGCCGTTACCGTCGGGATGGCGGTATGAAAAAGGCCCACACCCTCTGTTGGGGCGGGGCCTGAACCTTTACTGTACCAGGTGTTTAAACCAATATGGTGGTGGTAGCCACCAGCTGATATAAATGCAGCCTGATCTCCATATAATGTGGTGATTCAAATCGGTTATTTTTTAATGAACTCTCCGTCCGCTTTAATGTGAATGACATCACTCAATACCATCTCCGGAAATTTTGCACCGAGGTTAAAGTCTGAACGTTTGATGGTTCCGGTGACCTGGAATCCGGCGATTGTTGCCTTAGACTGTGGATTCACAATTGTTCCGCGATACCATAGGTTCATCGTTACCGGTTTGGAAACACCATGGAAACTTAGTGTGCCACTCAGCTCGTATTTGTCTTTTGATAAGGTTTTGATTCCCGTGCTTTTGAACGTCATTGTTGGATACTTTTCAACATCAAAAAAATCAGCCGTACGCAGGTGTTCATCACGCTTATCGATGTTTGTATTTATAGATGCAACATCTACATTAAGCTCAAATACAGCGTCACTAAAATCTGGCTTGCTGCTGGTTGCAGAAGCTTCAAACTTGTTGAACAACCCTGCAACATCGGAAATGCCCATGTGTGTCACCGTGAAGGTAACCTTGGAGTGGTTGGGATCAGCATTCCACGTGGTTTGTGCAACAGCGGTTGTGCTCAGGAAGGCAATGAACAATACGGTAAATAGATTTTTCATGGTTTTTTGTTTTTGTTGAATATTGATCGCTAATATATTAATAATTAATCTACCAAATATCAGCCGAAGCAGTTAGATGACGTTTGGATGTTCGGACCAGACTTTTTCCAGTGTTTCAAGAAAAACCTCCGGAGCCTGGGCACCGGACACGCCATACTTGCCATCAAAAACAAAAAACGGAACCCCTCTGATTCCAAGTTGCTGAGCAGCCAGCTGATCCAGCTCTACGTCATCAGCGAAATCATTGCTATGCAGGACCTCCTTCAATGCAGTTGCATCCAGGCCAATCTCTTCTCCGATATGTTGGAGCACTTCCAGGTCATCTATATTTTTAGTTTCGAGAAAGTGCGCGCGAAAAAGTTCCTCTTCTACTTCATCCCCGAGTCTCTTGTATTTTGCATATTGGATCAGGCGATGTGCATGAAATGAGTTTGCGACAACCGACTCCTGCAAATTGAAATCCAAGCCGACTTCCTGGGCAACTTGTGTCACATGCGAAAACATTTGTGCTGCTTCTTCCCGGGGAATTCCTTTCATGGCAGCGAAGTAATCATAGATGTTTACGCCCTGCTGGGTCTTCAAGGTAGGATCCAGCTGGAAGCTTTTCCAGGTAATATCAACATGTTCCTTATTGGGAAACTGCGCAAGGGCGGCTTCGAACTTTCTTTTTCCGATATAACAGAACGGACACCTAACATCCGACCAGATTTCTACTTTCATAGATTGAAATTAAAGAAATATTTCCATGTGCTTCATGCCATATGATTTTATGACATTGGGGTGGGTAGACGATCCGGGCTAGTCTTTGCTGAGCAACCGGTTCCATTCCGGATGGCGTTTCAAAAAGGTTTTTACGTAAGAACAAGCAGGAATAACCTTCAGGTTATGTTCGTCGAGATAGTTAAAGGTACGTTCCACGAGTTCTGCTGCAATACCGGTCCCGGACTGCTCCTCTGGTACCTCCGTATGGGAAAGGTAAGCTTTATTTCCTTCCATCTGATATGCGATAAAGGAGCGTTGCCCATCGACATACAATTCAAAATACTGTTCTTCTTTATTGTTCGTGAATTTATGTTCGCCCATGATGGTTCATTTATGTTAGTACAGGTGATTGCTTTTGGAATCACCTGTACTAACAATAAGATGGTGGTAATGTTCGACGAAATAATCGTGAACGTTTTGGCGGGGCGAGGGTACGCTAGGCGTAATTGTTTACGAGCTGATTCGCATGTAATATCAGGTAGGTTCTTGTTTCCCGGTCTTTTTCTGTCTTCAGCCGAACATGTACGTCAATAAACTTCTGGCTCAGGGTTTGGAATTGCGCTGAGGCGATAAGTGCAGAAAGCCAGAGGGCAAAGTCTGATAATTCAGGCTGGGTATGTGTATACTTCAGGTATTCTGCAAATTCAGGAAGTTCGGTGCTGGAATACTCCTGCTTTTCGATGGGGACAACAGGCTTCCCGAAGAACTTGTCAAGCACGTAAGTGTTGGAACAAAAGGTCTTAAATGCTTTTTGTTGTGCATCTTTAATTTTTCCATTTTTAAATAGAATAATGGTCCACTCCAAAAGGAAGTCTGGAAATCCGTAGTCATCTGGAAAATTCTTGTTGAACCACCTTAAGTAAGTGAGACCCCCGGCATAGTCGCCGATCTTAATGTACAAGGCGGTTGGTTGGTAGCGCAATCCGCGGCTGTCATCATAGCCGCCGTACCTTTTTCGTTCATCAGCAAGTGTGGAGCGGATACTCGCTATTTTAATCTGAACTTTCTCTTTTTGTTTCTCAGTCATTTTAGGGATGTGTTTGTTTGCGATAATCGCGGAAAAGGTACAGAATTGCATTAAACCACGTTTGTACGTTAAATTACCTTTTTGCAAAGAAAAAAACATCCTTCGGCTAAGTACTATTTCTCGAGCAGTTCAATTGCCGCCAAGTTTCCCTGCTGCACAGCCAGGTCGATAGCTGTTAACCCGCGATTTTCCCGGATACTGATGTCGGCACCATGTCTAAGCATGATATCGACCAGTTTGTCGCGTCCGAAAAGTACAGCAAACATCAGAGCGGTACCTCCATTACCATGACGGATGTTAAGATCTGCACCATGGGCGATTAATAGTTCTGCAACCTGGGGGTAGCCTTTAAAGCATACCCCCATCAGTGCAGTGTTTCCGCCGAAGTCCTGCATATTGACGTCGGCTTTAGCATCCAGTAAGACCTTAACGGCCTCAAGCTGATCGTTGTAACTTGCAATGATCAGGGGAGTGAAGCCCCTGACATCCTGAAAATTGATTTCCGCGCCCGCGGCGATAAGCGAACGTATAGCTTCCAGATCGCCCGTCCGGGCGCCGTTGATCAGTTGTTCATTGATATCCATATAGATGTTCTGGATGACTGGTTTTAAAGTTAATATGGTTTACTCTCCCGGCTTTCTTCCTCGGCTTGTACTACCGCATTGTGGGACTCCGTAGTTCCGATAGGCCCTTTATTGCTTTCGTTTACCGTTGTTTTTGCCAGGCCGTCTGCTACGCGTTGCCCGTAATCCGGATCACACTGGCGGAAGAGCTCTATCATTCTGTTCTGGATATCTTTGTTTGCTGTAGCAAGGGTATTCACCAGGTTCAGGATCAGCTCCTCACGTTCCCATTCTTCAAAATTCCGATACGTTTCACCGGCCTGGCCAAAGTTGTTTTGTTTTTCGATTTTCTGCCTTACCAGTGCAGCATGGTACATCGGACTGTGTTCTTTACCTGGCCTTGGTGCCTCTTGAGGGCCGCCGAGCGTACTGGGCTCGTAATTTACATGTGGGTTAATGAGGTGGTCTCCCCCTTGGTTGTAGGTCATCTGCCCGTCACGTTGATTGGTTAGCACCTTGTTCTTAGGCGCGTTGATTGGCAACTGCAGGTAATTGGTGCCCACGCGGTACCGTTGCGTATCTGAGTAGGAGAATGTTCGTCCCTGCAGCATTTTGTCGTCGGAGAAATCAAGGCCATCGACCAACACTCCGGTACCAAATGCGGATTGCTCTACCTCGGCAAAGTAGTTGACGGGGTTTCGGTTCAGCGTCATTTTACCTACAGGATACCATGGGAACTGCTCTTTAGGCCAGATCTTGGTGTCATCAAGCGGATCGAAGTCGAGCTCCGGATGTTCGCCATCTTCCATTATTTGAACACAAAGTTCCCATTGCGGGAAGTTCCCGCTCTCAATGGCCTCATATAGATCCTGCGTGGCATGATTGAAGTTTTTACCCTGAATTTCCTGAGCCATGGCTGTTGTCAGGTTCTTAATTCCCTGAAGGGGTTCCCAGTGATATTTTACCAATACGCCAACACCTTCCTGATTTACCCATTTGTAGGTGTTCACTCCTGATCCCTGCATATGCCGGTAATTCGCAGGGATGCCCCATGGAGAAAACAGGAAAGTAATCATGTGCAATGCCTCTGGCGTCTGGCTGATGAAGTCGAACTGCCGTTCGCCATTTTGGATATTAGTCACGGGATCCGGCTTGAACGAGTGAATAAAATCCGGAAATTTCAGTGCATCGCGGATAAAGAAAATCTTAAGGTTATTACCCACAAGGTCCCAGTTTCCATCTTCGGTATACATTTTAACAGCAAAACCTCTTGGATCGCGAAGGGTCTCGGGAGAATGACCGCCATGGATCACGCTTGAAAACCGTACAAATACTTCAGTTTGCTTACCTTTTTCCTGCAGGAATTTTGCTCGGGTGTATTTTGATATATGGTCGTCACCAACGGTGCCATAAGCCTCGAAAATACCATGAGCTCCTGCACCCCGGGCATGCACTACACGCTCTGGTATCCGCTCCCGGTCAAAATGCGACATCTTTTCAAGGAATTGATAGTTCTCCAGGGTAGCCGGCCCACGACTGCCTACTGTACGAAGACTTTGATTATCGTAAATGGGGTGCCCGTTTCTGGTCGTTAGTTTTTCTGATTCGTCCATAGGAATAGATTTAGTTATAACATTACAATCAACAACTTCCGCAGAAGCAGGAAGTTTTATTTATTTAAAAATAAATGTACTGATTATCACGCTGATATCAGCCGGTACTGGCCATCTGGTTTGCCAACATTTGCACGCAAAAAAGCTGATATCTTGAAAGATTTGGAAAACCTTTTAGTGTTTAGAAGGTTGCTTTGTGTAGTGAAAACTAACAATGTATACTATGGAGCCTATAAATATTAACCTGGAACGAACCGAAGATCACCCAGATCAATCAACGACTGAACAAGCGAATGTTATTCCGGTGATGGAAGAACATCTCCATATCGGTGCCAGCCTTGTAGAGACCGGGCGGGTTCATGTATCCAAGAAAGTTATTGAAGAACCTTACGATGCAAATGTTTCCGTATTCCGTGAGGAGTTGACGGTTGAGAAGAAGCCAATAAACCAGTTTATTGAAGGTGAAGCACCCGTAACCCGGCAGGAAGGCTCAACGACCATCGTGCCGGTGCTGAAGGAGGTGCTGGTTAAAAGACTTTTTCTTGTCGAGGAGATTCACATTACCAGGCAGCGGTTGGAGGATACTGTAGCGGCACGCGAAAGCTTACGCAGGGAAGAGGTCTCTATCGAGCGTAGTACTGAAAATGGGCACAAAGATGCATCAACCTATACGAACCTATAATGTAAAACTAAATTTAAATACCATGTCACAAACAGTAGTTGGAATTTTTGAACATGCAAACCAGGCGCAGGAAGCAAAGGCCTATCTGATCGCCAATGGTTTCAACAGCCAGAATATCGATATCAATACCGTTGCAGGAAGTAATTATGGAAGCAATGCGGTAAACCAGCAGGAAGACAGTGCCACAAGGCAGCAGGAAGAGGGTATCGGAGATAAAATTACCCGGTTCTTTAGCAATCTTTTCTCTGATGAGGACGATGTTTCTGCGCATGTAGAGGCAGCCAGGCGCGGAACGACCGTAACGGTATTTACCACAACGGAACACCAAACCTTACAGGCCGTACAGATCCTGGATAACTTCGGCGCAGTGGATGTAAACGATTTTGCCCAAAGTGCAAGCGCACGGCAGAACAGCAGGGTAAGTCCGGGTACGATTGGCACCGACCCGCTAAGTGCGACAGATCCGGTAAGTGCGACAGCACCATTGGATACAGATCTGATCAATACAGATATCCTGGATGCGGATATTACGCATGACAATGTACAAGATAATGACTCCCGTTCTGAAACAGGCCGTATTCCGGTGGTTGAAGAGGAACTTCACGTTGGAAAAGAGAAGGTTCAAACCGGGGGTGTCCGCGTGCGTAGCCGCATTGTGGAACGCCCGGTTGAGGAAAGCATTCGCCTTCGCGAGGAGCATGTTAACATTGAACATACTCCAGTAGACCGGGAGGCGACGGCAGCTGACTTTAAGGAAGTAACGATCGAAGTGAATGAGACGGCAGAAGTGCCGGTAGTGGAGAAAGATGCCCGTGTTGTCGAAGAGGTGAGTGTGAATAAGGAGATAACCGAGACCGACCAGTCCATTCACGATACGGTAAGGCATACCGAAATCGACACCGAGGATCTGGACGATAGGGATAAAAAATAGTTAACCAAACCTTTAAAGTGACTTTATGGCTCATTTAGAAGTAAAACGAAAACGCTCCTCCAACTGGTGGATATGGGTATTGGTGCTCTTGATCGTACTGGCAGTAGCCTATTATTTTTTCCGTGACCGTATTGATGTGAATGCACTGACCGCAAACGGAACATCCGCCGCGGTGCTCGCTGTTGCCAGGCGGTGGCCGGGGGGATCTGTTAAACCACAAAATTTAAGCTTATGTCTGATGAAGAAAATGAATTGACCAACCTCGAGGAACTGGGTGGCAGCAAATATGAAATTGTAGACGGGGAATCGAACGTTAAAGGATGGAATGTCAAGGATGAACATGGAGTGGATCTTGGCGAGGTTGACGAACTGTTGTTTGATCCGGAGACTTTAAATGTGCGGTATCTGGTCGTAGATCTGTACCGGAGTATTGCAGGTGGTGTAAATAAGCGGGTACTCGTACCCATTGGTATTGCCGTCCTGAAAGCGGACGCGGAAGTGGTGGTGTTGCCCAATGTCAACCCAGCGCAGCTGAACCAGCTTCCTGAATATAAGAAAGGGGCACTTACCCTGCAAGGAGCGCGCGAAATCCGCAATATTTTTAAAGGTACGACACCGGAGGTGGGCAGGGATTTTTATAGCCATCCGCATTTTGACGAAGATAAGTTTTACAATACGGGCAAACTTCCTGTGGTTGAAGAACATTTGGAGATTGGGAAAAAACAGGTTGAAACGGGGCGTGCCAGCATTTCCAGCAGAATCGTTGAACGCCAGGTGGAAGGTTCTGTAGATTTGACCAGGGAACATGTGTCTATTGAGCGTACACCAGTCAACCGCCCATTAACAGCTGCAGATGGAGATGCTTTTAAAGAGCAGCACTTCGAGATCATTGAGCATGCCGAAGTCCCCGTAGTCACGAAAGAAGCCCGCGTTGTAGAAGAAATAACGATTCGTAAAGATACAGAAGCGCATCAGGAGACGATTCGTGAAACGCTTCGGAGTACCGAGGTTAAAGCAGAACACCTTGATCCGGGACAAAAGGGCTCTACAGAGCGTCTTTAACAGATCGCAAGGCGTGAGGTATTTTTTCAGGAAGCCCCATGCTGCAATGAAAACGCCCCAAAGGAAGCTACCTTTGGGGCGTTTTCAATTCGTCTTTTCGGATCAATCTTTGTCGGAAGGCTCCATTCCTTTGTGCATCGCGTTCGCCACTGCACTGTCCGGCATGATGTTGCTGCCCGCTACCATCGCCTTGTTCATAAGTCCGGATACAACTTTGTCATCACCCGACATGAGCGCATCAAAGCCGTCGCGGGCTACTTTTGCCGGGTCGGCAAGATCGCCTTCTTTAACCATTTTGGCATTTTCCTGATTCGCCTTTCTGAAGAAGTCAGTGTCTGTCACGCCGGGTTCAAGTGCCGTAATGGTGATGTTACGGTCTTTGTTCTCACTTCTGATCGCTTCAGTGAAAGAGGTGACAAATGCTTTTGTGGCGTGATAAACAGACTGTAGTGGACCAGGCATTTCCGCGCCGATGGAGGAGACGTTGAGTATCTTGCCTCCACCTGCTGCGACCATATCTTTCAGGAAGAGTTTTGTCAGGACGACATAAGCAACAATATTCAGCTGAATGATGTCAATTTCCCGGTAAATGTCCGTTTCGATGAATTCGCCATATTGACCCTGCCCGGCATCATTTACCAGAACATCGATGTGTATCGACCTGCTTTTAACTTCTTCGTACAACTCAAAGGGACCTTCTCTCCTGAAGAGGTCTTTTGCGAGGGGGACCACATCGATATTGAATTCCGATTTAAATTCATTGGCAATGCGGTCCAAAGCTTCTGTGTCTCTGGCCACAATGACCAGGTTGTAGTTCTCTTTTGCAAAGATCTTCGCAAGTTCGTAACCGATGCCGCTGGTTGCACCGGTAACAAGCGCGTATTTTGTTTGTGTTGCCATAACGTTCATTTTCAGATATACGGGAGATAACTTTCAAATGGAACGCTGGTTTTCAGGAATGTGAAAAGAGGTAATTATAACACAGGTGTCCCGTGTTTTTCGCTTTGCAACTGGAGCAGCTCTTTGACTATGCCTATGAAGGTATTGATGTCGAAAGGTTTGGGCAGGTAGGCGTCAGCATCACAGTCCTTCAAGAAAGTGTTGAGACCTATTCCTGTTGAGGTAAGTATAACCGGTTTACCACGTTCTGCTTTTAGTATGCTGCAGATCTCACAGCCGGTCTTACTTCGCGAAAATTCATCGATAATAAGCAGATCATATTCCGGCAGGTTGATGATCTCCTGATTTGACTCGGGACATATCGCCCACAGTCCCTCTTCTTCTAAAATCGACTGCATTATTTCGGCGCAATCAATATTATCCTGGATTAACATTACGGCTTTAAGCATAATCAATGGCGGTTTGAGTGTCTGGATCAGAAATGCAATTTGCCCGGGCAGACTGGCTCACTTCTTTTTATTGCAAGTCTCCGCGGGTATTTTGTAAATTTAAAATACTCGTTTAACGATCGGAAGGATGAATTTACTTCTTCTTGTAAAGCCAATTACCTGTAAACCCGGGTAGTATCACCATGCGGCTGGAAAAAAGAGGCGGTATAGTTTGGCATGACGACCTAAAATGTTAAATTAGCTACCTAACCAAGTAAAATCCAACTTAAAAATATTAGAATGGCGAACAACACGTACGATGCAATTGTCATCGGTTCAGGTATCAGCGGCGGCTGGGCTGCAAAGGAACTAACCCAGAAAGGCTTAAAAACGTTAATGCTGGAAAGGGGACGTAATTACGAACACATCAAAGACTACAAATACGGCACCAAGCAACCCTGGGAGGCTGAACATCGTGGTACAACAACTAAAGAACAGCAGAAAAACTATCCTGTAGTCCACCGTGGCTGGGCAGCCAATGAAGCTGTAATGGATTGCTGGGTGAATGAGCAGGAGAGTCCCTACACCGAAGTTAAACCATTTACCTGGTGGCGCAGTTACCAGTTGGGCGGACGTTCTATATTGTGGGGAAGACAAAGTTACCGGTTCAGCGATTATGACTTTGAAGCGAATGCCAAAGAGCAGGTTGCTGTAGACTGGCCCATCCGGTATAAAGATATTGCACCATGGTACGAATATGCAGAAAAATTTGCAGGCATCAGCGGATCTAAAGAAGGGTTGGCCCATTTACCGGATGGACATTTCCTGCCGCCGGTGCCGATGAACTTCGTAGAGAAGGATATTGCTGCACGAATTAAAAAACACTACAACGATCAACGGCATATGTTTATCGGCCGGGTTGCCAATCTTACAGCCGCCATACCCGGACGGACCAAGTGTCAGTTCAGAGACCGCTGCTGGGAAGGATGTCCGTTCGGAGGATATTTCAGTACACAGTCGTCAACGCTGCCAGCCGCACTCGCTACTGGGAACCTTACTGTCCGCCCATGGAGCATCGTTACGAGAATACTATACGATAAAGATAAAAAACGTGCAACGGGTGTAGAAATTTTGGACGCAGAAACAAACCAGACCTACGTGTTCAATGCCAAAATCGTATTCGTTAATGCATCTGCTTTAAACTCTGCCTGGGTGCTGATGAACTCCGCTACGGATGTTTGGGACGGTGGTCTGGGCAGCAGCAGTGGTGAACTTGGACACAACATCATGGATCATCATTACAACATCGGTGCCTCCGGAAGTGTAGAGGGTTTCGAGGATCACTATGTATATGGACGGCGCCCGACCGGCATCTATATTCCAAGGTTTACCAACTTATACGGAGACAAGCGCGACTATAAACGCGGGTTTGGGTATCAGGGAAGTGCCAGCAGAACCGCCTGGAGCAGGGAGGTTGCTGAACTGAATATCGGTGGCGATTTTAAAGACCACCTGACTGAACCAGGGGGCTGGAGTGTTGGGATGACGGGTTTCGGGGAAATCCTGCCTTACCATGAAAACAAAATTACGCTGGATAAGAGTAAAAAAGATAAGTGGGGATTACCTGTGTTATCGATGGATGCCGAGCTGAAAGATAATGAGCTGAAGATGCGGAAAGATATCGCGGCTGAGGCGGCCAATATGTTGGAAGCCGGTGGTGTGAAAAACGTGAAAACATGGGACAATGGTCATGCCATGGGCCATGGAATTCATGAGATGGGAACCGCAAGGATGGGCAGGGATCCAAAGACCTCTGTGTTGAATGGAAACAACCAGGTTTGGGATGCGTTGAACGTGTTTGTTACGGATGGAGCTTGTATGACATCCTCTTCTTGTGTAAACCCTTCCCTCACGTATATGGCTTTAACGGCAAGAGCCTGCAACTTTGCTGTGGATGAATTGAAAAAAGGTAATATTTAAACTTTTATATAAGATATGAACAGACGGGATGCAATATCACGGGTTGCCCTCATACTTGGGGTATCTGTTATCGGTGGCGATCTATTTCTAAGTGGTTGCAAAAGCAGCACTCAGGCTGCCGCCGATTTTGTGTTAAATGAAAATCAGGTCTTGTTGTTGAACGAGATCGGGGAGACTATACTTCCTG
>JAZQRI010000074.1:0-7492 GCA_045629455.1 Pedobacter sp.
CTAATTTACCAAAAACACCTCCGGTAAGGTAATCGAAGGATTATAAAAGGTGTATAGTTATTGCAGGATTATATGCACCAGGTGTATAGTAAATCCAGGATTATCAAGTAAATAGTGTAAAGCTATTTCAGGACGAGACAGCCTGCTTTCAAAGGCGTGTTTTTCGGAACAAGTTTTGTGTTGGATAGGCCTTTATAGGGCGTCTCTAGGGGGTTGCTAGGGCCTTGATAGGTCAAACACCGGATCAACCCCCTGGAGCGGCCGGAGCGACACCGGATGTAAAGTGGAGTGATATGCCCGCCGGATAAATGGTTTATGTGTTTTTAAGACTGAAAAGCAACTACTTATATGGAGTATTAGTACGGAATTGTCTAATGAAAAAGTAAAAAAAATAAAAACGTATTGCACAACTGAATATTTATTTAAACCTTTGCGCTTCAATTAATTTAAAGCGGGGTTTAATACAGAAAATGAGTAAACACAGCATCCATAAACTTTCCATTATTGAGGCGAAGATTATCGCTTCTAAATGTTTGTTTATTGAACGTCTGCGACCCATATTTTTTGCTCCTTCGAACCGGCATACGTACACGCCACGTATTTGAGTATTTCCAACTCAGATCTAAGAGCGGCAAAGCCCTCTTAAAAGCCAATTAATCATGTTTTTTATTTCTTTTCGTTAACTAATTAATGAATATCAACGATTTTATAGTGCAGGTTGCACTTCCTGAACATCGTGTCTTTGCAGAAGTAATCTGCGAAGAGATGGCAGAATCAGCTAAGGCACGTGGTACGGGCATAGCCAGACGTTCTCCGGAATACGTTGCAGGCAAAATGATCGAAGGAAAAGCCGTTATTGCCTTCCATAAGGATGGCAGCTGGGCAGGCTTTTGTTATATAGAAACCTGGAGCCACGGGCAGTTTGTAGCTAACTCCGGGTTGATTGTCAGTCCGCAGTACCGTAAAGCCGGACTGGCCCATGCCATTAAGGCCACCATCTTCGATCTCTCCCGCCACAAGTATCCCAAAGCCAAGATCTTTGGTCTGACCACCGGACTTGCCGTGATGAAGATCAATTCAGACCTCGGTTATGAGCCGGTTACCTATTCTGAACTTACTCAGGATGAAGAATTCTGGAAAGGCTGCCAGAGCTGTGTTAATTTCGAGATCCTGAAAAGCAAGGACCGTAAGAACTGCATGTGTACCGCCATGCTTTACGATCCGGCGACCCAGAAACATGGTGTTGTGAAGAAATTTGCACTGGAGCTTGAAAAAAAGCCCAAACTGTATGAACGTTTTATGCAGATGAAGCAGAAGATGATTTTAAAAAAGAATCCACTCTTATTTATAAACCTATTTAAATAGCCGATACCTTTGGATGGCCTGCATGCAGGATCATCCTAAAAACACCAAAATGATATGAAGAAAAAAGTAGTTTTAGCGTTTAGCGGAGGTTTAGATACCTCTTTCTGTTGCATTTATCTCGCTCAGGATCGTGATTTAGAAGTTCACTCGGTGATTGTAAATACCGGTGGTTTCTCTGAAGAAGAATTAAAGGAAATAGAAAAACGGGCTTACGCTTTAGGGGTGGCGTCACACGCTGTCGTAGACGAAACTTCGAATTATTATAATGGCTGTATCAAATATCTGGTATTCGGTAACGTATTGAAAAATGCAACCTACCCACTTTCTGTAAGTGCAGAACGCGTAAGTCAGGCTACTGCAATTGCGAACTATGTGAAGAAGATCGGTGCAGACTACGTGGCACACGGAAGTACAGGTGCGGGTAACGACCAGGTGCGTTTCGATATGATCTTCAACATCATTATCCCGGAGGTGGAAATCATCACCCCGATACGCGATTTAAAACTATCCCGCGAAGCGGAGATAAAATATCTGCAGGAGCATGGGGTTGAATATAGCGCAGAGAAAGCAAGATATTCCATCAACAAAGGGCTTTGGGGTACATCCGTAGGGGGAAAAGAAACCTTGACCTCCCATGAGACCCTGCCGGAAGAAGCCTGGCCAACACAGGTTTCGGAGACTGAACCACGCCGTGTGGAGCTTACTTTCGAAAAAGGAGAGCTGACTGGTATTGATGGGGAAAAGCTCGATCCGGTTGCAGCGATCCAGAAACTTCAGGCGATTGCACAGCCATACGGCATCGGAAGGGACATCCATGTGGGCGATACCATCATCGGTATCAAAGGGCGTGTAGGATTCGAGGCTGCGGCACCAATCCTGATCATCAAAGCACACCATACGCTAGAGAAACATACCTTAACCAAATGGCAACTGTCCTGGAAAGAGCAACTGGCATCGTTCTATGGCAACTGGCTGCATGAAGGTCAATTTCACGATCCTGTTATGCGCAACATCGAAGCATTTTTAACCGATACACAGAAAACCGTGAGCGGTAAAGTGTTCGTTGAGTTGCTTCCATACCGCTTCCAGATCATCGGTATCGAATCTGCACACGACCTGATGAGCAACAAGTTCGGTAGCTATGGAGAAATGAACAATACTTGGTCTGGCGAAGATGTTAAAGGATTCTCTAAAATATTTGGCAACCAGGTAATGATCTGGCATAAAGTGAACAGCAATGAAGATTAAAGCAGGTATCGTAGGTGGTGCCGGCTATACAGGCGGCGAAATGCTGCGCTTACTGGTGAATCATCCGTCTGTAGAGATCGTGTTTGTGCACAGCAACAGCAATGAGGGTAATTTCATCTCTGATGTCCATGCGGACCTGGTTGGAGATACGGACCTGCGTTTTACCGGAACCCTTTCCCAGGACATCGACGTGTTGTTCCTCTGTGTAGGTCATGGTGACGCAAAGAAGTTCCTGGATGCCAATCCAATAGACAAAAACATTAAGATCATTGATCTAAGCCAGGATTTCAGGCTTAACGCTGCTGCCGGAGAGGCTTGGGTATACGGCATGCCGGAGATCAATAGAGAAAAGATAAAATCGGCCCGTTATGTGGCCAACCCGGGTTGCTTTGCAACAGCCATCCAGCTCGGTTTATATCCGCTTGCTGCCAAAGGGCAGTTAAAAGGCGAAGTACACATCAATGCGACAACCGGTTCCACCGGCGCCGGCCAAAGTCTGGCGGCAACGTCCCATTTCAGCTGGCGCAACAACAACCTTTCCGTATATAAAGCTTTCAATCACCAGCATTTAAATGAAATTGGCGAGCGCCTGTTGCAGCTCGATCCGGAGTTTAATGCCGGATTGAACTTCATCCCGCAACGCGGCGATTTTACAAGAGGCATTCTGGCAGCGATGTATCTGGAAACAGATCTGTCTGAACAGGAAGCACAGGAACTTTACGAACAATTCTACAATGATGCTGCTTTTACGCACGTCAGCAAGAAGAATATCGACCTGAAACAGGTGGTGAATACCAACAAATGCCTGATTCATGTAACGAAACACGGCAGCAAGCTGTTTATCGTGAGCATCATTGACAACCTATTGAAAGGTGCCAGCGGGCAGGCCGTGCAGAACATGAATCTGATGTTCGGACTGGAAGAACGGCAAGGATTGCGGCTGAAAGCGTCTGCTTTCTAAAGTTCTCTTTGAGAAAACTAGTTTGTCTATATTTTAATCAAGCAGTTTTAGTAAATCCAGGCTGCTTTTGTTCCTTAAGAAAATGAATTTATTTGATGTATATCCACTAAATGATATTGAGATCGTTAAAGCAGCAGGCAGCACCGTGTGGGATGCTGCCGGGCAGGAATATTTAGATCTTTACGGCGGTCATGCTGTAATTTCCATCGGGCATACCCACCCACATTATGTTAAAAGGCTGACCGACCAGCTGAATAAAGTCGGCTTTTACTCCAACTCTGTGAAGATCCCTTTGCAGGTTGCGCTAGCAAAGAAACTCGGTGAGGTTTCCGGCAAAGTAGAAAACCAGCTGTTCCTGTGCAACTCCGGTGCAGAAGCCAACGAAAACGCACTGAAGCTGGCTTCATTTTACAACAACAGGAAAAAGGTGATTGCCTTTAAAGGCGCCTTCCACGGCCGCACCTCTCTGGCAGTATCTGCCACAGACAATCCAAAGATTATCGCTCCGGTAAATGAAACCGACAACGTTATTTTCCTGCCTTTCAACCATGTGGCATCGCTGGAAGCAGCTTTTGCAGGTTACGGAGAGGAGATCACGGCGGTCATCATTGAGGGAATTCAGGGTGTGGGTGGTATTCAGGAAGCTTCTGTTGAGTTTCTAAGAAGCATCCGCGCACTTTGCGACAAATACAACGCTATTTTTATAGCAGATAGTGTTCAGTGTGGCTACGGGCGCACCGGACTTTTTTATTCCCATGATTATGCGGGTATTGAGGCAGATATTTATACGATGGCGAAAGGTATGGGCAACGGATTTCCAATTGGCGGGATCAGCATCTCACCTAAGCTAAAGCCGTGGCACGGCATGCTGGGTACCACTTTTGGGGGCAACCACCTGGCTTGTGCTGCTGCACTCGCTGTGTTGGAAGTGATGGAACAAGACAACTTGATGGCCAATGCGGCTGCTGTTGGGTCTTACCTGATCTCGGAGCTGAAACAGTTTAAAGAAGTACAAGAGGTTCGCGGAAGGGGATTGATGATCGGCATTGACCTCCCTTCAGAACTGTCCAGCGTGAAGAAGAATCTGCTTTTCAAACACCATATATTTACGGGAGAGGCAAAGCCGAATGTGATTCGTCTGTTGCCAGCATTGAACCTGAAAAAAGAACACGCAGATCAGTTTCTGGAGAAGTTTGCATTGGCGTTAAAAGATTAACCGCGCGCTGTTCTCTGTAAGGTTACCGAAGTTGAAGTCAGAATGAACAGAGAAGCAGTGCTACAATCGTTATAAAAGATATATACGGATGAAATACAGAAAGTTTAAAGACGCAGAGATCTCTGAGATCGGCCTTGGAACCTGGCAGCTGGGCAGTGCAGACTGGGGCCCTGTAGATGAAGATCGTGCCCTGCAGGTATTGTCCACGTTCGCGGAACTGGGCGGCAACTTCATAGATACCGCCGATGTATATGGGATGGGCGTTAGTGAAAAAATCATCGGGAAATTTCTCCAATCCACAGACAAACACTTTTATGTGGCCTCCAAACTGGGCCGCAGATCTGATAATGGCAATGGCTGGCCACAGAATTTTAGCTACGAACGGATGCGCGCTCAGGTGTCTGAATCCCTGGAACACCTGCAACTGGATTCCCTGTTTCTGGAACAACTGCATTGCATCCCTACCTCCGAACTGGAGGCGGGGCGTGTTTTTGATCATTTACGGCGCTTGCAGCAAGACAAGCTGATCCAACACTGGGGTGTTAGCGTCGAAACTGCAGCGGAGGCCAAGATTTGTTTGCAGCAAGAGGGAATCGCTTCCCTTCAAATCATATTCAATCTCTTCCGGCAGCATTACGCGGAAGAGTTCTTCGCGGAGGCAGAGGAGAAAGCCGTTTCGCTTATTGCGCGTGTACCCCTGGCAAGCGGGCTTTTAACTGGTAAATACACGAAAGACACCACATTTGGTGCATCCGACCACCGGAATTTCAATGCCAATGGCGAAGCTTTCAATGCAGGGGAGACTTTCTCGGGAATTGCGTTTAGTAAAGGTGTAGAACTGGCTCAGCACATCACTGGCTTGTTCCCGGATGACCGAACTGCCCAGTGGGCGATCCGGTGGGTCCTGGATCATCCGGAGATTACAACCGTCATTCCCGGCGCTTCGAACCCGGCGCAGGTGCAAAGTAATATGGAGGCTGCTTCATTGGCACCACTTTCAGCAGCCATACATCAGACGCTTAAGGAACATTATATTTCTGAAATCAAACCATTAATCAGGGGCCATTATTAAACCGTAATTTCACCGATTCAAAACCATAAAGGACAACTAAAAAGATATCAATGAAACAGTTTACCAGTGTAAACGATGTGGAAGACATCGACCAACTTGTACAGGATGCATTAGCATTGAAGTCGAACCCTTACAGTCACCAGGATCTTGGGAAGAATAAGACCATCGGACTGGTGTTTTTGAATCCGAGTTTGCGTACACGGTTGAGTACACAAAAGGCGGCGACCAACCTGGGTATGACCGTAATGGTGATGAATATGGATAAGGAAGGCTGGGCACTGGAAACACAGGACGGTGTAGTGATGAATGGCTCAACGGTGGAGCACATCCGTGAGGCTGCGGCCGTTATGGGTCAGTATTGCGATGTGCTGGGTTTGCGCTCTTTCCCGAAACTGCAGAACCGTGATGAGGATTACAACGAAGAGTTCTTTAACAAGTTCATTGAATTCTGTAAGGTTCCTGTGGTGAGCCTGGAGAGCGCCACGCGCCATCCGCTGCAAAGCCTCGCAGATTTGGTGACCATCCGGGAAACCTGGAAGGGTACCGGAAAGCCGAAAGTGGTGCTGGCCTGGGCGCCTCATGTGAAAGCATTGCCACAAGCCGTTCCGAATTCCTTTTCTGAATGGATGTGCAAGGCACAAGCCCTCGATATGGTCGATTTTACCATTGTCCAGCCGGAAGGTTATGAACTCAATGAAGCTTTTACCCCTGGTGCTGTGATTGAACACGATATAGATAAAGCATTGGCCGGTGCCGATTACATATATGTAAAAAACTGGTCCAGCTTCAAAGACTATGGAAAGGTACTGCCTTTTCCCGAAGGCTGGATGATGACGAATGAGAAGTTAAAGCAAACCAATGATGCGAAAGTGATGCATTGTCTGCCGGTAAGGCGTGATCTGGAGCTTTCTTCAGAGATCCTGGACGGACCAAACTCGTTGGTGATCCATGAGGCGGGAAATCGCTTGTGGGCCGCGCAGGCGGTGCTTAAAAACCTTTTAGAAAACCTAGCGTCATGAAGCCACTAACCATTGTAAAGATTGGCGGAAACGTCATCGATGATTCCGAGAACCTGCATTATTTTTTAGAAGATTTTGCGGCCCTTGAAGGCGATAAGATTTTGGTACATGGAGGAGGGAAGATCGCAACTGACCTCGGCGTATCGATGGGTGTAGAAGCGAAGATGGTTGAAGGACGCCGGATTACTGACATACAGACCCTGCGGATCGTTACGATGGCTTATGCAGGTCTGATCAACAAGAATATTGTTGCACAACTGCAGGCACGGCAGTGCAATGCAATTGGATTGACCGGCGCAGACGGCAATACCATCAAGGCAGTAAAGCGCCCCGTAAAAACCATAGATTACGGCTTTGTTGGTGATTTAAATGAGAACTCTGTTTCAGTGGAAACCATAGACCGCTTATTGTCGGCTGAACTTGTGCCGGTATTCTGTGCCATCACCCATGATGGGGATACCCAGCTTTTAAATACCAATGCCGATACCATTGCCTCTGCATTGGCCGTAGCGCTGTCGAAACGCTATGACACAACGTTGATGTACTGCTTCGAGAAGCGGGGCGTATTGCGCGATGTTGAAGATGAAAATTCCCTCGTTGCGGAGATCCGT
>JAZQRI010000075.1:0-41020 GCA_045629455.1 Pedobacter sp.
ATGAGGTGAATCCATTCCAGTGGTTGAAATATGCACTGGAAAACATTATGACTATCAATCATAAAAATATCCGAGAACTATATCCGCACAACTTTAAGAAATTAGTTGAGCGTTAGAAGACGTGGTTCGTCGGGCGGATACGTATGTACAATAATGTGAGTAGAAAAGATGCAATCACTTCTGACTCCCCCTCGGCTACCTCTACTCAACTTAAGCTGGACGAAACCGGATACCTCTGCGGCACACAAGAAAAAGTAGGCGGGCAACGTTGCAACAGCAATGATGTGGATAGCATCGCTCAGATCGAACAGACGTTCAGGACTTAACGGAAAGGCTACCTTAAATACAAGCAGTCCCCTTATACAGGAGCTAAGTATAAAGCTTGCGCGCTACAGATTCCGTACGCCATAACCGTGGAAAGGAAAGTTCGTTTACATTCTTCCGGAATCGGAAGTACGACTACGGGAAGACTTATAGGAAATGTATCCCTTAGACACCTTAACGGGAGCCTTAGCCGTACCGCCAGGTTTTGAAACAATCAGCTTCTGTCCGGGAACAATCGTGTTACCCTTGAGGCGGTTCCATACCTTCAGATCCTGAACCTCCACATGATACTTGTCGGCAATCTCACCTAAATTCTGTCCTCTGGTAACTTTATGATAAGACCGCGCTGTTGCCACCTTAGCTCTGGTATGATTGCGGATCCGCTTGTCATCGTTTGAAGCCAGGATAACACGGGTGCTTATATCAACGGTACTGTTGTTCAATACATCGTAGATCATACTATAATTTTCCAGGCTCACCGCAGGCATAATGATCCGCTTCGGAGATTCCGGTGTTCCATTCACAATCTTTTTCCTGTAAGATGGGTTCAGGCTACATAAGGCAGCTTCATCCATATTCAAGGCACCAGCCAGGGACGCCATAGATACAAAGCGGCTGACCTGAACCGTATCCGTTTTAAGCGCGAGTGGCGACTGCTGTGAATTGATGTTGTGCATCGTTGGAAAGTTCATGATGTAAACGGCTGCAATAAAAGCAGGCACGTAGTTTCTCGTTTCCATCGGCAGATACGGGCGAATTTCCCAGAAGTCCCTGGATCCTGCCTTCGCTATTGCACGGGTGACATTACCTGTTCCGCAGTTGTATGCGGCAATTGCAAGAAGCCAGTCGCCCAGTTGCGCATAAGCATCCTGAAAGTATGCTCCTGCCGCATAGCTGGCCTCAATCGGGTCCTTACGCTCGTCAACAAAATTGTCAACGCTCAATCCATATCCCCGGCCGGTTGTAAACATAAACTGCCATAAACCAGTTGCACCTACCCGGGACACTGCCTGGGGATTCATGGCTGATTCTATGATCGGTAAATATTTAAGCTCTTCCGGAACATCATAGCTTTTTAGTGCTTTTTCAAAGATCGGAAAGTAATAGGAAGATAATCCCAGCATTTTTCCGATCATATCTTTACGGCTGCTGTAGATATCAATGTACTTTTGTACATATTCATTGTAGTCCAATGGAATTGATTTCTGAATTCCGTCCAATCGGCTCTTATACACAAAGTTGTAGTTGTAAAAAGATCGCCCTTCCGGTATTACCGGCACTGCAGTGGTGTCAGATTCGATATGCGTATCGAAAAAGAACGCGGAACGCGGCAAAGAATCAATGAACTGTTTTTGCTGGGCAAGGGCAGAATAGCCACTCACCAAAACAAGAAAAAATGTACTTAAGCGTATTGATATTTTCATAGGCATTATACTGCAAAGCTGCGTTGAAAGCTATAATTTTAATACTTACGCTACATACGCAGCAGAGTTAAGGAAACTATCTGAGAGATTCAGCAAAGTTTCTTCGTCGAAGTGATTTGCAATTAACTGTAAACTTAACGGTAAACCAGAACTATTATTGCCCAGTGGAATTGCAATGGCGGGAACACCTGTTAAATTTGCTAAAACAGTAAAGATATCCTCCATATACATGACCAATGGATCCTTAATATTTTCGCCAATCTTAAAAGCAGGTGTCGGCGTTACCGGCAATAAGATTACGTCGTAATCTGCAAGAAGTGCTTCCATCTTATCACGGATAAGACGTCGTACTTTTTGAGCCTTCTGGTAGTAGGCGTCATAATATCCTGCACTCAGAATAAAAGTACCAAGCAGAATGCGCCTTTTAACTTCTGTACCGAAACCTTCTGCCCTGGACAACTTATACAGACTGTTCAAGTTGGTCGCCTGTTTATTCCGGTAGCCATAGTGAACACCATCATAGCGGGAAAGATTCGAAGAAGCTTCGGCGGCGGTAAGCACATAGTAAGCAGGAACCAGATAATCGAGGAGATCAAAAGAAACTTCCTCTACCTGGTGACCCTGAGATTTAAAACCTTCAATTGCCCCTGTTATGGAGCCCTTAATTTCCGGATCCAGGGCTTTACTTTCCAGCGTTTCCTTCAGGACGGCGATGCGGTATTTCTTAGTCTCGCCAAGAGCAGCAGCATATTCAGGTACCGGTCTTGTAGAAACTGTGCTGTCCATTTCATCGGCACCAGCAAGGACCTCCATTAAAATGGCTGCGTCTGAAACCGAGGAAGTGAGTGTACCCACCTGATCAAAGGACGATGCATAAGCGATGACCCCATATCGGGAAATCCGTCCGTAGGTTGGTTTCAGGCCGACGCAACCACAGAAAGCTGCCGGCTGCCGCACGGAGCCACCCGTATCGGTTCCCAATGCCGCAAGGCAAAGATCCGCCTGGACGGCAACAGCAGAACCACCAGAAGACCCACCAGATACCCGATCCGGATCAACCGCATTCTTTACAGCACCATAATAAGAGGTTTCGTTAGACCCGCCCATAGCGAACTCATCACAGTTCAGCCGGCCAATGATGATGGCATCTTCGGCGAGCAGGCGATTGACAACGGTAGAAGAGTACGGAGAAATAAAACCATCCAGCATTCTGGATGAAGCGGTAACCTGATGATCCTGATAGCAGATATTATCTTTTATCCCGATGACCATACCTGCCAGCTTTCCGGCGGTATTGTTATCCAGCTTTTCCTGCACGGCGAGAGCCTGCTTTTTTGCAGAATAAAAAAACACCTCATTGAAAGCATTGAGGTGTTTCTGATCTTCTATTTGCGTGAAATAGTAGTCGAGCAACTCAGTCAGGCTGAGTTTATTCTGACCAATAAGCGCTTGTATCTCTGTTAAAGAGTTAAACTTCTTCAAATTATACAATAAATAAGGTTAAAAATAAAACCTATAAAGGTTTGTTCGGGCTGGTACGATCGCGTTCGTAAGCGTCAGTGCCATCCACACCATCTTTACCTTCTTTAAATTCTTTCATACCCTTACCCAGGCCACGCATCAGTTCAGGAATCTTTTTACCACCAAAAAGCAGCAATACAATTACAAGAATGACTGCGATCTCCATGCCACCTAAAGCAGCTAATAATGTTGTGTTTAACATAATCTGTTAGTTAAATATTGTTTTTTTGAAATTCAGTTGGTTCGGCCGGGTTTACCGCAGGCTCTACTTTTGTTTCAGTACCATACATTTGTTCTTGTAAGTTACTGTTAGTTGATGGAGTTTCCGAATTAATTGTCGTTTTTACATCATCAAAGGTGCTTCTCACATCGTCGGTGATGTCAACTGCATTGATATTTCTGTGTATTTCACGCTTCACACCTTCAGAGGCATCCTTGAAGTCTCTGATTCCCTTTCCCAAACCACGCGCAAGTTCAGGCAATTTTTTGCCGCCAAATAATAAAAGCACTACGACCATGATTAACATGATCTCGCCCCCGCCCATGTTTAAGAATTCTAATAATGTTCCCTGATACATCTTGTTAAGGTATTATAATGGTTATTTAAATTATCCGTTATTTATTACAAATATAAACATTTTTAAATGGCAATTTTATCTGGAAATCCAGGCTTCCGGATTTTGCGGTGTTGAGCCTCTCCAGATCTGGAAGTCAAGTTCCGGCATTTCATCTGATCCCGACACCACGCCTATACTCTGCTTTGTTGCCACGGTTTCTCCTGTACTAACGCTTACAGTCTGTAGATTCTGATAGACCGTGAAATATTCTCCATGTTTTATAAGTACGTAATATTTCCCCATGGAGTTCCCGATAGAGGAAACTTTTCCGCCGAAGACTGCTCTGACGCTCGCACCGCCATTGGTTGCAATCTTAACCCCGTTCTGATCGATCTTCGCCTGTCCTACCGTGTGCAATCCAAAGTGTTCCGTTATGGATCCCTGAGCCACTGGCCATGGCAATGAACCACGATTGTTTTCAAAAGCGGCAGACAACTTAGCTGCTTCAGGTGTTGCATTGAGGTATCCGGAATTGGTTTTCGTTGTTGTTGCGGCAGGTGCAGTTTTATTTTCAGCCCTGGCCTTCGCTGCTGCTGCTCGTTCCTCAGCTTCCGCTTTACGCTTTGCCGCAGCGATCTCCCGAAGAATGGCAGAACGAATGGCCCGGTCCAGTGCAGCTTGCTGCTTCTTACGCGCGGCAATATCCCTGGAGAAGCGTCTTTCTTCTTTACTGTATCTGTTTAATACCTGGGATTGCTCAGATTTGTTCTTTCCTAATTTTTCCTTTTCACTTTCCTGTTCCCGCAGCAGGTTGCTTTTTTCTTTCAAGCTTCTGTCCAGCACCACAATCTTATAATTGAGGTTTTTCTCCGTGCCCATGATGTAATCGGCTTGCTTTTTACGGTACTGGCTAAATTGCTGCAGGTATTTTATTCTTTTATATGCCTGGTTGAAGTCATCGGCTGCAAAAATAAACATCATTTTATCGTAGGCATTCTGATTGCGCTGTGCAAAGCGAATCATTCCTGCATATTCCTTTTTGAGCTGAGCGAGCTGCCCCCGCAAGGAAAGGACCGTATTTGTATTTTCGTGAATTTGTCCGTCTATGTTCTTAATCTCCGAATTGATGACACTAATTTTGTTCTGCATCAGGCCGATTTTTGCATTTAATGCCCTGATTTCGCTCATCGTTAACTTCTTACTGCTCGCCGTCTTCGTTAAGTTCCTTTGCAATAATTCAATCTCGCGTTGCAGGGCTTCTTTTTTTCTTTTGAGTTGCGAACTGCTTTGCGCAAATGCACTGGTAGCAACTGTCATTAAAAAAAGAAACAAAAGTGATTTGTATAGCTTCATTACCTCAAAAGTATAAAAAATATTAGTTTATTAACTCAAACCTGTTGGGAACAGTAAACGGAAAATCCAGTGGCAGATTACTTTCCACTTTGGAGAACTCGAAGTTGAGGTCTACTTTCCTTGTGCCGGACATCGAGTTAATTCTCACGTTTGTGGGGAATAAATATTCGTTTACCTGCTGGTACTCTCCATATACAACTTTCAGGGCCTGGCCTGCCTTCACATCGTTTAAGTTTACCTGTGAACTTTTCTGAAAAGTATTGAAAAGCACATCAAAAGCAAGATTGGCCTGATTGCCGGATAAAGTCCATACCCCTTTGTTGTTGAGTTCCAATTTTGCCTCCGGTGTAAACAAGGTATTAATTGTGTTACCAGTAAGGACATCCTGCAGCATCTGGAAAGTCACCTCCCTGCTCGTATACCGGTACACATAGCTGAATGGCTTTTTAATATAGGTGCTTTGCAGATTGTTCCGAACCATGATGCTGTCGGGGGTGATTACTGCACGGGCGACTTCAATCCCTAAAAGTGCTGTGATGCTCATCCAAATTTTCTTATCCCGTAACATCCGCACATTTACAGTTACGGAGTTCGAGTTTCCGCCCATATCCAGGTCAGCCCTCCCCTTTAAAGAAAGTGTATTGAATGAAATGTTCTTGCTTCTTAGCAGCTTAACATTTTCCACGTATTTGTTTGCAACCGTCACGTCGGGTTTCCCCGCAGCTGGCGCGGCTACAATCGCCTTTTTACTTTTACACGCAAATGCCAGTGATACCATCGCCAGTAAAACCAGCCTGTTTATAGTCGCTTTTCTCATTTACCCCCCTTTATTTTCCCGTATGACCGTAGCCTCCGGCACCCCTTTGGGTCTTATTTAATGCTTCCACCGGCTCCCATACTATGGTTTCATGTTTTGCAACAACCATTTGTGCGATCCGGTCGCCATTGTTTATGACGAAATTCGTGTCCGAAAGATTAATAAGCAGCACTTTTATTTCTCCTCTATAGTCCGCATCTATAGTTCCGGGGGCATTTACGATACTGATCCCATGTTTATAGGCAAGTCCACTGCGTGGTCTGATCTGCGCTTCATAGCCAACAGGCACTTCAATGTATAAACCCGTTGGTACCAATATGCGTTGCATCGGCGCCAGCACCAGCGTTTCTTCAATACAAGCAGCCAGGTCCATTCCCGCGGCGTGAGCGGTTTCATATTTTGGCAAGGGCAATCCGGATTTGTTGATGATGTTGATGTTCATGAATTTGGTGTATTTTATCTTTTTGACAATATGTATTTAAGTTCGTCTTTTTCAAAATAGGCGATGGCAGCCACAAACAAGAGTAATAATGCGTTTCCAGCAAATATATTGCGCTTGAACACCCAGAAAGAGAGACTCACCAGTATCACTGATGCAAATAAATAGGCAACAATACGTTTTAAGTTATAGGGAATGGGATAATATTTCTGCCCCAGCACATACGATATCACCATCATTACAAAGTAGGCGAGCATGGATACCCATGCAGATCCCATGTAACTGAATCGCGGAATCAGGATTGCATTGAGTACAATGGTGAGGATGGCCCCGATTACAGATATGTAGAGTCCAAACCGCGTTTGGTCAGACAATCTGTACCAGATCGACAGGTTCATATAGATTCCGAGACACATGTAACCAAAAAGCAAAAACGGCACGGCGGGCAACCCTGACCAGTACTGAAGCTGAATTTCATGATTTTTGCCTGGGATAAAGTACTTGAGGATCTCAATATTTGCAACCAGCCCAACGAATATAACGGACAGTGCAATCACGAAGTACTGGAGGATGGTGGCGTATGTCTGCCTTGCATTGGCCTGGCGGGCGTGGCTAAAGAAGAATGGTTCTGCACCGAGGCGAAAAGCCTGAATAAAGATACTCAGGAAAATGGCAAGCTTACAAACTGCGCCATAGATTCCGGTATCACGGTCTGCAATGGCATCAGGAAGGTACCGGCTGAGCATAATCTTATCCAGGTTTTCATTGATAATGAAGGAAAGATTGGCAACTAGTATCGGCCAGCTGTAGGAGAGCATTTTTAAGAAGAGTGCTTTATCGAACTTGAGCTGCACCTGGAGGATCTGCGGGAGGAGCAACAATAATGCGGCAACGCTTGCTGCTAAATTGGCGATAAATACATATCCGATCCACTGAAACCGATACCAGGAAGCGAACCATGCGGCGCCTGGCAAATTGTTGCTAATCACATAAGGCACGACAAACAGGAAGAATAAGCTGGTGCCAATGAAGGTGGCTATGTTCAGAAATTTAATGAGACTGAACTTGATTGGCCGCCCATCTGCGCGAAGCTTAGCAAAAGGGATTACAGCCAGCGCATCCACATACGAGAGCCATATAAAAAACTTTACATAGCGGGTTTGGTCCTGCAGGTGTGAATAATCTCCATTTAACATCATCCTGGCAATCGAAGACGACCAGCTCAATCCACTGATCAGGAACAAAGTGGATATAAAAAATATCATCAGAAAAGCATTGTTGTACACTTCCTGCTTGCGATCTTCATGCTTGGTCATGTAGCGGAAGTACGTCGTCTCCATTCCAAACGCCAGAACAGCATTAACAATAGAAACGTAACTATACATTTTAGTAAAGATCCCATACACCGCCGGGGCAAACACTCTGGTGAAGATCGGTGTGAGGATAAAATTAAATAGCCTAGAAATGATTGTACTTACGCCATAGATGGCGGTATCCCCAAGAAACTTTCTAAAAACGGACATCCTTATTTCTTTAGAACTTCAAAATTCTGGTAATTTCTCAGTTCTCCTGGAAAGACTTCTACATGCTCTATTTTCGCACGGTCAGATCCTTCATGGCACCATTCCAAAAACACTTCCAACGAAACGTCATCTCCTTCTGCTTCAATGTAAACGGATCCATCTTTTTCATTCCGGACAATTCCCCTTACCCCCATCTGATCTGCAATTGCTTTAGTGGTGGCACGGAAAGATACGCCTTGCACTTTACCGGTAATCTTTATATTGATATGTTTCATTTTTGACATCTGTTTTAGTGGCTGCTGAAGCTCCGTCAAACATACCAAATTTTGACCTTGCTCTATCTAACATTTGATGGAAAACCTGCAGCATCAATCTGCCAGGGGCGGCTACAGGGCGCCTGCGATCTCCTAATATAACCTGGTAACGGTTGTCTGATTTGTTATCGTACCCTCATTCAAATCTCTGATCCATAGAATGCCTGGTGCTTTGCCTGGTGTAAAAGAGCCAAACTGTTCCTCTATTTCAAGGAAAGAAGCCCCATTTAGAGTAGCCCATCGCAGCAACGTCTCAAAAGACACCCCTTTGGATTCCTGAAGAATTTGCATCTCTTTCAAAATGCTCAGCTGGTGGTTGCTGGCGAGACTGTCTGTGCCCAGTGTAATCTGTACGCCAGCCCCGATCAGCATGGTAACATCCGGCAGCGTATTTTCGATATACTGATTGGCATTCGGGCACAGACACCAGTAGAGGGCCTGATGCTGATTGAGTGCAAATGCTACATCTTCCAGACTCGTCGTTGTATTGTGTACCAGCAGTATTTTACTTTGGGGGAGCTTAGGCAGCGTAGCCTGCAGGGATGTTGTGCCGGCAGGGCGGTAAAAAGAAAGATCCAGTTTAAGGAATTCGTACAAGCGAAGAAAACCGCCGCTTTTCGACTGAAAGAATTCGTTTTCTGCGAGTGTTTCCTGGTTGTGTATGGTTAAAACGCTACGTTCCTCAACAGCATACTCGCCGATGAGCTGCAGCAAAGGCTCGGAGACTGAATAGGGAGCATGTGGCACAACAGAAGCCTGAAGCGGGGCAAATTCCATTTTGAGCGCGATCGCATGCTGCATGATCTCGGGCGCTTTCTCCGGATTGAATCCCATAGCTTCTATAAAGGTATGGTACCGCAACTTGCTGTTTAGCTTGACTGGCCTGGAAATGGCCAGGTTAGATATGTCTCCGACGGCAACGATTCCATTGTCAAACATCTCAGCATCTGCCGCTTCCATTGCGGAAAGAGCAGTCTGTTCGTCAATGCCCCGCGTTTGAATGACCTGGCCTACGAAATCAAGAAGGCCGGTATGTTCTTTTATTTTTCCTTTCAGGTGTGAAAGTTCAAGATGACAGTGGGTATTGATGAATCCAGGCACCAGAACTCCGATATAGGTTTTTGCCGGAACAATGTTCAATTCAGCCGCTTGCTGCTCCGTGTAGATCGCTGAAATCCTCCCCTGTTCATCGACGGCAAGAATGCCATTATCGATAGGTGCTGAGGACACCGGATAGATCCTTGATGCTGATAGATATGTAAGCATGGCGCAAATTACGGCTATAGAATTTAATCAAACAAATCGTGCCCAGCTCCTGCGCTTCCTCAGGCCATTTTAAACATCGCAAAAACATTTACGGACAGATTCCCGTATGTAGTTAAAAACGACCACTTATGACACGTATCAGCCGGTTATATATACTTTACGGCGCGGTTTGCATTCTTGCAATAAGTTCATGCAAAACCGGGCCGATCAATTTATTTAAGACGTCGAGTCCGCATGAGCTCTATTTGAGAAAGTTGAACAATGCAGGCCTGGGCCGCAGCGCTATGGGCAAAGCCTGGGCAGACACCTCGACCCAGGTGCTGGTTAAGGCCATGAACATAAAAATTCCGTACCAGGAGGCCGGGTATTTTGCAGCGGAGCGGGTTCCGGCAGCAGCTTACCGCTTCCATGCATTACGGGGGCAGAAAATCACGATCCAGCTGAATAAAGTCCCGGATAGCTTATTTATGATTTACATGGATGTATGGGAAATCCGAGACGACAACAGCAGTAAACATATCGCGTATGCAGATACGGTAAACTCCACCCTTACGATCGATGCAGACGACTCCAGGAGTTATCTGTTGCGACTTCAACCCGAGTTGTTGAGCAGCGGCTCCTATACTTTGCACATTACAGCAGGTCCTTCACTTGGCTTTCCTGTTACAACAAAAGGTAAACCAAGGGTCGGGAGCTTCTTTGGGGCCGGCAGAGATGCAAACACCCGGCGCCATGAGGGAATAGACATCTTTGACGCTTTCCACACGCCGGTGGTTGCTAGCGCTAATGGGACGGTAACGCGCGTTGGCGAGAACAATCTCGGCGGAAGGGTGGTTATGATGCGCCCGGCGGGTAAAGACTACAGCCTCTACTATGCACACCTGGACCGGCAGATTGCCCGGGAAGGGCAGCAGGTACGCATAGGTGACACGCTAGGATTGATGGGAAACACGGGTAACGCAAAAACTACCCCTCCACATCTTCATTTCGGAATTTACACGCGGACAGGCGCTGTTGATCCTTTCCCCTTTGTAAACCCTGTGGTTGCAGGTCCTTCGGCAGTTTCTGCCGCTACGGAAAACCTGAACGCTACACTGCGCAGCAAGAAACAAACCGGACTCTACCTGGGACCGTATTCAGATAGTGAACAGTTGGCCACGATTGCATCGGGCACCATTTTACGCGCGGACGCCGCAACTTCCTCCTGGTATAAGGCTTCCTTGCCCGACGGGAAAGTTGGTTATCTGCGAAGCGCAGACGTTGTCTCCATTAAAAACGCTGTTCGCAGGATGCTGCTGGCAGAAAATCAGGTGTCGATGTATGATCAGCCAACGTCGGTAGGCGCCATTAAGAAAGTGCTTAAGACCGGAACTTCAGTAAATCTGTTGGGCAGCTTTAAGGACTATTTTTTGGTTCGGGATGCCTCGGAAGAAGTGGGATGGATCCGCGCAGTGCCGTAGCTTTCTCCTGTTTATTTCCGGCCTTTACAACTTTTTGATAGCATATATGGGTATTAATTGATTCCTTTGTAAAAAATTCCATATATTCCTAATATGTCCGATTCGGCTACAAGATTAAATAAATACATAAGTGAAAGTGGTTTGTGTTCCAGGAGAGCAGCAGACCGGTATATAGAGCAGGGAACTGTATTTATTAACGGCCGCAAGGCTAAAGTAGGTGACAAAGTATTGTTTGGAGATGTTGTTCAGGTAAATGGCCAGACCATTGAACCCAAGCAGGTTGAGCATTCTGTACTGATTGCGTTCAATAAACCCGTAGGCATTACCTGTACAACTGAGGCCGGTGTTCCGAGCAATATTGTGGACTATGTGAACCATAGCGAACGTGTATTCCCAATTGGTAGGCTGGATAAAGATTCCCAGGGTCTGATCTTCTTAACGAACAATGGAGATCTGGTGAACAAGATTCTTCGTGCTGGAAATAACCATGAAAAGGAATATTTGGTAACAGTTAATAAACCACTTACACCTGCTTTTCTCGAAGGCATGTCGAAGGGCGTTCCGATCATGGGGGTAATGACTAAGAAATGTAAAATTTCAAAAGAGAGTCCTTTCATATTTAAGATTACGCTCGTTCAGGGATTGAATCGCCAGATCAGAAGAATGTGCGAACATTTCGGTTTTGAAGTGACAAAACTGGAACGGACGCGTATAATGAACGTGACGGTAAAAGGGATCCCGACAGGCGAATGGCGAGAACTTACGCCTGAGGAACAGGAAACCATATTCAAGCTTGTGGAAAAATCAAGCTCGCTTGAAAGTGCCTCTAAACCTAAGAAAACCGCTACGAAAGCGCCCTCAGCACTGTTTGAAGAAAACGTTAAGCCAAGTGGATCTGCAGGTAGAACATCTGGACGATCAAGACCGGGGGCGGGAAAATCGGATACGGCACGTGGCGCGAGTACGCGAACAGGCGTAAAAAAAGGTGCGAATGCAGATAACCGCAAGCCGACGGGGAGAGCTGCAGGTGCATCCTCGACACCAGATTGGCACAAAACCAATGGACCCGCGAAAAGACCTGTACGCCCATCTAAGGGTAAATCCGGGGCACCAGGCAAGAGCCGGGGCACAAAACATTAAGAATTATTGGTTATCTTTGTGCCTAAATGGCTTACACAGAGAAAACAGACATTCGTGCGCTGGATCTGATCCAGTTACAACAGCATTTTACAGCAATGCAGGAACCTGCCTATAGGGCAAAACAGGTTTATCAGTGGCTGTGGGAGAAGTCTGCACGTACCTTTGATGAAATGAGTAACCTTTCTAAAGATCTACGGAAGAAGCTCGATGAAAACTTCGCCATCAACGTGGTTGAGGTGAATAATTCACAGTTTAGCAACGATCAAACCATCAAGAGTTCCTTCCGTTTGTATGACGGCAACATTGTCGAAGGCGTCTTAATTCCGATGGAGGAGCGAATGACTGCTTGTGTTAGTTCACAGGTTGGCTGCAGCCTCACCTGTAAGTTCTGCGCTACGGGATATATGGATCGAAAAAGAAACCTCAACGCAGATGAGATCTACGATCAGGTGGTTTTGATTGATCAGCAGGCAAAAAAGAATTACAACAGTCCGCTAACAAACATTGTATACATGGGCATGGGTGAGCCCTTGCTTAACTATGCCAATGTTCTTAAATCAATTGAGCGCATTACTGCTCCTGATGGCCTGAACATGGCCTCCAAACGGATAACTGTATCTACCGCGGGAATCGCTAAAATGATTAAGAAGCTCGGCGATGATGGGGTTAAATTTAATCTGGCCTTGTCATTACATGCCGCAAACGACCGCAAACGTAACGAGATCATGCCTATTACGGAGCATAATTCTTTAAAGGCCTTGTCGGAAGCATTAAAGTACTACTTTTCAAAAACTAAAAACCCCGTTACGTACGAGTATATCGTCTTCAACAACTTCAATGATGAAATTGAAGATGCGATGGAACTTGCGAAATTCTGCAAGCATGTACCGTGTAAAGTTAATCTGATCGAATACAACCCCATTCAGTTTGCCGACTTTATCAATGCGGAAGGCGACAAAATAGATGCATTTTCTAAATATCTGAAGAGCCAGGGTGTAAATACGAATATCCGGCGGAGCCGTGGGAAGGATATCGACGCGGCATGCGGTCAGCTTGCCGTAAAAGAAGAAGCATAATCCTAATCTTACATTTTCTTACCACCAGGTGTCTGAAAGGATATAGATTGGTGTAATGAATGCATTGCAGCGGATTTTAGCGGACCTCATCAGCCTATTATTTCCAGAATCGTGCAATGCATGCGGTAAATCCATGATTACAGGTGAACTTAACCTCTGTACCAATTGTTTGTATGACCTTCCATATACAGATTTCCATCTCGTTTCAGACAATAAGGTAGCGAAGCAGCTCTGGGGCCGGCTGCCGGTGAGTGGAGTTATGGCGATGTTATTTTTTAAGAAAGGAAGTCGTGTTCAAATGATGATACACCGTTTGAAATACAACGGCAAAATGGAACTTGGCTTTCAGCTGGGGCAGATGCTGGGGGCCAGATTACTACAAAGCAGTTTGTACAAAGAGATCGACCTGATCATTCCTGTACCCCTACACAAGCGGAGAGAGCGCGTACGCGGCTATAATCAAAGTAAATGTATTGCGGATGGAGTTGGGGAAGCGCTTGGCATACAGGTACTCAGCGGCGTACTGATTAAACTCAGGGCTACAGATAGCCAGACGAGAAAAGGAAGGTTCAGCAGATATGAGAATCTGAAATCAGTTTTCCAAATCGCTGATAGTTCAGTGTTAATGAACAGGCATGTTTTGTTGATTGATGATGTAATTACGACAGGCGCAACACTTGAATCCTGCGGACTGGTGTTACATGGCGCAGGTATCTCTAGACTCAGTATCGCAGCTGTTGCATTTGCAGAGTAATATGGTTCAGGGCTTAAAAAAATAAATTTCTTCGAAACAATTTACATTGGTAAACGTTATTGTTTATGAGAGCGTTAATTTAGATGGTAAGGGTCGAGTTTCTTCAAAGAAATTCGGCCCTTTTCCTTTAAGGCTCACCGAGAGGAGATACTTTTGCAGACAAGTGATTTTTAATCCAGCAGAATATCTGAAAGAACTGCTCTGATATCATCGGGGTTAAACGGCTTCATAATATAACCATTCATGCCACTTGTCTCGTATTTACTGTGGTCATCGTGCATACTGGATGCGGTAAGTGCCACGATTGGAACAGTTTTATAATGTTCGCCATCAAGATCACGAATGATGTTGGTCGTTTCAAACCCATCGATGCCCGGCATTCGAATATCCATAAATATGATCTCGAATGTGGTAGACATCACCTTATCTATGGCTTCATGTCCATTGGAAGCAACCTCTACATCAAAGCCCCAATTGGTTAAGATCCGCTTCGCGATAAGAATGTTTATTTCATTGTCATCCACAACGAGAACCTTTCTTCCGGCAAATTCGGCATTACGATTAATTAACCCAATTCTTGACTTGTCCTCAGAAACCTTATCTAGTGCAAGCGTGAACGTGAAGGTAGTCCCCTGCCCCTCTGTACTTGAAACACGGATATCTGAATTGTACAATTTAAGGAGCTTCTTTGTTATGGCCAGGCCGAGCCCGGTACCACCATATTTTCTGGAGATGTCAGTTTTAGCTTGTGTAAAAGATTCGAAAATGTAAGATTGCTTGTCGGCAGGAATTCCAATTCCATTGTCTTTGACCTGAAATTCGATAATTACCTGTTCATTCTGGTCCTCCTGCAAGGCCATCTGCAACTCCACCACACCCTTATGGGTAAATTTAATTGCATTTCCCAGCAGATTCATTAGAATCTGGTATAATCTGGTCTTATCTCCCAACAACTCTGCAGGGACCCGTTCATCAAAGTTTAGCTTAATCTGATTTTCATTCTTATTCGCATTAACCTGCAACGAGTTGATGATATCGTTCGCCAGTGTCTTCAGGCTAAAAGGAAGGTGCTCCAGCTCCAGATTCCCTGTTTCAATCTTGGTAAAATCAAGAATATCATTAATGATGTGGAGTAGATTTTCACCAGAAAACTTCAAAATGTTCAGATCATTAATCTGGGATAACTTCGGATCATTACCGAGCAGCAGGTGTGTCATACCAATTACCGCGTTCAGCGGATTTCGGATTTCATGACTCATGACCGAAAGGAACATTTCCTTAGCTTCGCTAAGCTGCAGTGCCTGCTCCTTCGCTTCAAACATCTCACGTTCCGCACGCTTTTTGTCGGTAACGTCTAAGATGATCTCGACTTCGATGTCAACACTTCCATGTTCATCGAGTACAACGGTATTGTATATGGACAGCCAGATCGGTGTCTTATCCTTTTTATACCCGAGGAGGTCTATTGTAAACGATTGATTTTCCTTGGCCTGTTCCCGTGCATGGTGAATCAGTGCGAGGTCAGTGTCCGGGCCACTGATCAGATCACCCAGACGTTTACCTTTAATGTCCTCCAGGTTAAACCCAGTGATCTTTTCAAACGCTTCATTTACCCAGGTAACCTGGTTTTCCGCATCATTAATAACCACGCCATTATTAACTTTACTGGCTACAAAGGAAAGCTTCATCAATTCACTTTGCACCTGCTTTATGTCCGTTATGTCCCTTCCATAAGAATACCAGCGACCATTCTTGGTAACCATACTCCAGCTAAACCAGCGTACAAGACCTAAATTTCCAACAACCCTGAATTGCAGGTCAAACTGCTTTTGCCCCCCGGCCAGGCCTTCGGCAAGCGTTGCCTTCACTTTCGGCATATCTTCCGGGTAGCAAACCTGCCAAAAATTCATTTTCAACGCCTCCGTTACCGAGTAACCAAGCAAGTTGGTCACTGCTGCATTGATGAATAAGACATTTCCTTCTTTATCCAGTATGCTATGAATTTCGGGAGACAATGCTGAAATATTTAACATTTCTTCCAAACGGAGATTTTCCGTGCGGAGTTCCTGTTTTCGCTTCTTCAGGGATACCCGCGCGACTACCTCACCTGCAAGGGTTTCAAGAATCCGTTTTTGTTCATCGTTAATTTTGTTTGGAGAACGATCCATGATGCACAATGCCCCCAACGTGTAGCCATCGGCATCAATCAATGGAGCACCGGCATAAAAGCGGACGTATGGATCATCCGAAACAAACCGGTTGTCTACAAAGCGCTCATCGAGTTTGGCATCCTGAACTTCGAATATCTCAGATCCCGCTATTGTATACTGACAAAAAGAAGAGCTTCGGGGGCTCTGGCTAATATTCAGACCCACCGAAGCTTTAATCCATTGCCGTTCCTGATCGACAAGGGATATACATGCAAAAGGCACATTGAATATCTGAGCAGCAAGCTTAGCCAGGTTTCTATATTCTGCTTCCGCTTCTGTATCTAAAACATCATAGCTATACAGCGCACATAAACGTTCCTGTTCTGTATACAATGGCGTTATAGTATTCTCAGACATTACTAAAACTATTTATATAATGGAAATTGGGCAGACAATGCGACAACTTCACCTTTTACTCCAGCAATCACGGCTTCATCACCGGCATTTGTAAGTACGCGATCAATAAGATCAACAATTGCAGCCATGTCTTGTTCTTTGAAGCCTCTGGTTGTAATTGCAGCAGTACCCACCCGGATTCCGGAGGTTACAAAGGGCGACTTATCATCAAAAGGCACCATGTTCTTATTTACGGTAATACTTGCCTGTTCAAGCACGTTTTCAGCAACCTTCCCGGTAATATTCTTATTCCTAAGGTCGATAAGCATCATGTGGTTATCGGTACCTCCTGAAATGATGCCGTAACCTTTATCCACGAAACACTTCGCCATTGCGCTGGCATTGGCCTTAACCTGCGTGATGTAAGTCAGGTATTCATCGCTCAATGCCTCCCCGAACGCTATCGCTTTCGCAGCAATAATGTGCTCCAGGGGACCACCCTGGGTACCAGGAAAAACTGCCATATCAAGTACAGATGACATCATACGGGTTTCTCCTTTTGGCGTTTTCAATCCAAAAGGATTTTCGAAATCCTTACCCATCATGATCATTCCGCCACGTGGGCCACGTAAAGTTTTATGTGTAGTAGTTGTAACAATGTGGCAGTGTGGAAGAGGGTTATCCAACAAACCACGGGCGATCATCCCTGCAGGGTGGGAAATGTCTGCCAACACGAGTGCACCAACTTTATCTGCGACACTTCTGATGAACGCATAGTCCCACTCTCTGGAATATGCCGAAGCACCACAAATGATCAACTTGGGACGTTCTGCAAGTGCAATTTCTTCTAATTTTGCGTAATCGATCAAACCATCTTCTTGCTTCACACCATAAAACAATGGCTGATACAATTTACCTGAAAAGTTAACCGGAGAACCATGGGTTAGGTGGCCACCATGAGAGAGATCAAAACCTAAAATTTTATCACCAGGTTTGATGACCGCCAACATTACCGCCGCATTTGCCTGTGCACCTGAATGCGGCTGAACATTGACCCAAGCCGCGCCAAACAATTGTTTTGCACGATCTATCGCGATATTCTCAACTTCATCCACCACCTCGCATCCACCGTAATATCTCTTACCGGGAAGTCCTTCGGCATACTTGTTGGTTAAAACCGAACCGGCCGCTTCCATTACCTGTTTGCTAACGAAGTTTTCCGAAGCGATTAGCTCAAGTCCGTTCTCCTGACGGCTCAACTCCCTGTCAATTAAGTTAAAAATTAAAGAATCTCTTTCCATTTATTGATGTATATTTTGGGTAAAAATACTCATTTTTAGGATTAGTTGAGGAAGCAAAACCCCAGTATTAAAGAAATAGTTCTCAATATATTAAACAAAATGACGTACTTTGTACATCTTTTCTATAAAAACTGCATGGAAGACGCTACCCATCCATTACTACCACATATCAACTATCCCGCAGACTTAAAGCGGTATAACGAAGATGATTTAGAACAAATCAGCCAGGAATTACGCCAATACATTATTGACGTCGTGAGTGTTAACGGCGGGCATTTTGGTGCCAGTCTTGGTGTTGTGGAACTAACTGTTGCGCTACATTATGTACTGGATACGCCATATGACAAGCTTATCTGGGATGTTGGTCACCAGGCATACGGGCATAAGATCTTAACTGGCAGAAAGTCTGTATTCCATACCAACCGGGTAATCAACGGGATCAGTGGGTTCCCTAAGATGAGCGAGAGTGAGTACGACACGTTCGGTGTAGGACATTCTTCTACGTCAATCTCTGCAGCACTAGGCATGGCTGTTGCATCGCAATATAAAGGAGAGAAAGATCGTCAGCATGTTGCCGTTATTGGTGATGGAGCGATGACTGCCGGAATGGCTTTTGAAGGATTGAACCATGCCGGCATTGCAAATTCTAACCTGCTGGTTATCCTGAACGACAATTGTATGTCGATTGATCCGAATGTTGGGGCATTGAAAGAATATCTGACCAGCATTACCACCTCGAAATCATACAACCGCTTCCGCGATGACATTTCCAGTGTCCTCATTAAACTTTCCGAGCTGGGGCCCAATGCACACAACTTTGTAAAGAAGATTGAAAAAAGCATAAAGGGTACCTTATTGAAGCAAAGCAATCTTTTTGAAGCGCTTAATTTCAGATATTTCGGGCCGGTTGACGGGCATGATGTTAAGAAGCTTGCCAGTATCATCCGGGATCTTAAAGATATACCGGGCCCTAAATTGTTGCATTGCGTTACTGTAAAAGGGAAAGGGTTTGCTCTGGCTGAAAAAGACCAGACCAAGTGGCATGCTCCAGGCCTTTTTGATAAAATAACAGGAGAGATAAAGAAATCAATATCGGAAAAACCGCAGCCTCCAAAATATCAGGATGTATTTGGCCATACACTTGTGGAACTGGCAGAAGCCAATAAGAACATTGTAGGTATTACCCCTGCGATGCCCTCGGGCTCTTCCATGAATATCATGATGAAAGCAATGCCAAACCGTGCTTTTGATGTTGGAATTGCAGAGCAACATGCAGTTACGTTTTCAGCGGGATTGGCCACTCAGGGGCTTCTACCCTTTTGTAATATCTATTCCAGCTTTATGCAACGGGCCTATGACCAGGTGATACATGACGTCGCAATTCAGAATTTAAATGTCGTGTTTTGTCTGGACCGCGCGGGCCTCGCAGGCTCTGACGGTGCTACACACCATGGCGCCTATGACATTGCATTCATGCGCTGTATTCCTAACATGACTGTTGCCGCCCCGATGAATGAGGAAGAGTTGCGCAATCTGATGTATTCCGCTCAACTGGAAAATCAGGGACCATTCTCCATCCGGTATCCACGTGGCACTGGTGTCATGGCAGATTGGAAAAGGCCCTTCAAGGCCATCCAAATTGGAAAAGGCCGGAAGATTTGTGACGGCGAAGATGTAGCTATTTTAACGATTGGTCATGTTGGAAACTTTGCAGTGGACGCCTGCAGGGAACTAAGCAGTGAGGGCATTCATCCGGCACATTATGACCTGAGATTTGTAAAACCTCTCGATCAAGCCCTGTTACACGATGTATTTAAACGGTATTCAACAATAATTACGGTAGAAGATGGATGTCTGGAAGGCGGAATGGGATCTGCTGTGCTGGAATTTATGGCCGACAACCAATATCAGGCACATGTAATTCGTTTGGGTATTCCGGATGAAGTTGTAGAACATGGAGAACAGCCGGAACTTTGGGCACTTTGTGGCTATGATGCAGAGTCGATCATCAATACAGTTAAGGCGCATGCGGTCAGCAGAACTACAAAAACCATAGCATCTTAATAGAAATTCCCCCCAATGTGTTGCCTTAAGCTACACGCCACCAAAATGAGTATTTATTTATTGTATTGATTTTCAGTTAGTTGAAAATATTAAGGGTACTGGCACAGTTGTGTAGTATATACTGGCATCACCCTAATACTAATACTAAACTATAAATTAATACAACATGAAAAAGATCATTTTATCAGCAGCATTCTTAGCATTTGCAGGTTTAACCACTGTAAAAGCGAGTGAAGTGAAATCTCCGGTTATTACATTACAACAAGATAGTACTACAAAAACTCAGGTTAAGGTAGACGAACTTCCTGACGCTGTAAAAACAACGTTAAAGTCTGACAAATATAAAGACTTCACCCCATCAGCTGCTTATCTTGTTACTGGTGCCGACAAGACTGAATGGTATCAGGTAGATGTAAGCAACAAAGAAGGACAAGCCGCGTCTTTAAAAGTAGGAAAAGATGGCGTAGTAGTTGAATAAACATCCCCATAATTATAACATTAATACCTCACAAAAGCCGGAAGTCCTCCGGCTTTTGTATTTTTGCTATTTACTAAGGAACATGCGATGGCAAAAATACTGATTCTTGAAGATGATCTTACCTTTTCTCAGTTACTCGAAGGGTTTTTTAAAAAGCATAAATACGAACCTTTTACAGCCTATAAGGTAAAAGATGCGCTTAAGCTTATCGAGCAACAAGAGTTTGACCTGCTTCTAGTAGACTACCGTTTGCCGGACGGGACCGGGCTTGACGTGCTGTCTAAAGCGAAAGAAAAAGGCCTGACTGCACCCTTGGTGATTATGACAAGCTTCAATGACGTCAGAACTGCTGTTAAATCCATACGGCTCGGTGCTTTTGACTACATTACCAAACCTGTAAATCCGGACGAACTGCTGATGATCATCGAAAAGGGTCTCGATATTGGCTCGAGGCCGGGGTCGGAGAAGCCCATTCAGCATGCAGATACCATTAAGGGTCACAGTCCTTCGGCTGAAAAACTATACGAACACATTAACCTGGTTGCACCCACGGACATTTCTGTTATCATTCAAGGTGAAAGTGGCACTGGTAAAGAATATGCGGCACGGACATTACACCAGCAAAGTAAACGCTCCCAACACCCCTTTGTCGCCATTGATTGTGGCGCGCTGTCTAAAGATCTCGCAGCAAGTGAATTGTTTGGACATGTAAAAGGTGCTTTCACCGGCGCACTGACCGATAAAAAGGGACAGTTTGAAGTGGCCGACGGCGGCACCTTGTTTCTGGACGAAATCGGAAATCTCAGTTACGAAGTTCAGGTAAAACTGTTGCGTGCCTTGCAGGAACGCGTAATCCAGCCGCTGGGAAGTACAAAGACCATTCCGGTAGATGTGCGCATCATTGCCGCCACCAACGATGATCTGCTTACTTCGGTAACAAATGGAAGCTTTCGGGAAGATCTTTATCATCGTATCAATGAATTTAAGATCCAGCTTCCTCCACTTCGCAGCCGCGGCAAGGACCTGGATCTATTCATAAATCACTTTATCGAAATGTCGAACAGGGATCTCGGGCGGCAGGTAAAGCACATCTCAGAAGAAGCACTCCAGATCCTGAATCAATACGATTGGCCAGGCAACCTCAGAGAATTAAAGAATGTGATCAAGCGGATGGTATTGCTAACGCCGGGTGAAACTGCCGATATAGATTCTTTGCCGGAAGAAATGATGTTGGCGATACACCAGCCGCAAAAACCAAGCGGTTCAAATCTTAAAGCGATCAACGAGGCCAATGAAAAAGCGCTCATTCAGGAAACACTCGTGAAGGTAAAATACAATAAGTCACAGGCAGCCAAGTTGCTTAATATTGACCGGAAAACGCTGTACAGTAAAATGGAACGTTATGAGATTGAGTAGATTCATTTCTCCGTGTAACTTTTAAAAAGCGGCCTAGAGGTTTTTAATCCGGGAGACGAGCTGGGCAAGGCGAGGTATCAGTTCGAAAATTTCTTCCTCTTGCTCGTCTTTCAGATCGGCATGTTCTCTTATATGGAGTTCTACTTTTCTGAATTCGGCAGCCAGCGGGCGGGAACCAATTTGGGCGATCCTACCGGCAAGCCGGTGTACATAAAGGCTGGCTTGCTCGACATCTGCGCCGGATACACTTTTCTTCAGTGCTTCTATATCATGTTCCGTATCTTCAACAAATCTGTTTAAGATTTTTTGGAGTTGTTCGTGGTCACCAAAGGTCATTTTCTCTAAGTACGAAGAATCAAACACCACCTCCTCTACATGTACATTCTGTAGATTCCTTGTGAACACAGTGGTTTGACCGTTGCCCCTTAAACCGGTTTCCGGATCATCATCCATAGCGGCTTCAACTAAAGTCGTGCCGGGGCTGTATGCCGCTGTGGCGGGAGCAGGAGCATCCCCCGTTACTGTACTTTCAAACAGGGCGAGAAGCTCCTGCTCCCGGAAGGGTTTCATGACTACCCCGTCAAAACCTTGTTCAAGCAATAAAGCCGGCTCTTCCGGCAGGACCTGAGCCGTAACGGCAAAAACCTTCACTTCAGGGCTCAACTTAGGTTTCAGAAGATCGAAAAGTGCAGTTCCGGAGAGCTCCGGCATACGGAGGTCCATCAATATAAATCTAACCTGGCTGGTCAGCTCTGCATTAAGCATCGCCTTTGGGGAATTGAAGCAACGGAATCGGATGCCATTACGATCAAGTATTAAACTACAAAGATCAAGTATCAACTGGTCATCATCAACAACCCATACCTCCATATTTGTATCTACCTCCATTGACAGTGCCTGGCTGGTCTTCGGCTGTTCAGCATTTGTGAATCTAAGGTAGACTGTAAAACTGCTGCCCTGACCTACTTTACTTTTTGCATATATACGTCCACCCTGGCCCTCTACCAGTGCCTTGACAATGGCCAGACCTAATCCTGCGCCTTCTTTTAAGTTTGAGCCAGGTCGCTCGGTTTGTTCAAACTCACCGAAGATCTGGGTTGAATCCTTCTCGGAGAACCCAATCCCGGTGTCGTTAACGATAAACGTGAAATGCAGGTCATCACCCTTGCGTTTGTAAAATGCAGATAACGAAACCCCGCCTTCTTCCGTAAACTTAATTGCATTTCCAATCAAGTTTAACAAAATCTGCTTCAAACGAAATGGATCCCCGGAAATATACCCTAAATGATCGAGTTCAAAATCAGTTTTCAACTGAAGATTCTTTTTTTCTGCCTGGGGCTGCAGAATTAAAATGACTTCTTCCAGCAAATTGCGTATGGCAAATGTTTCATTGGCGAAGGTAAACTTACCAGAAACGATCCGGTTATAATCCAGCACTTCGTTCACAATCTGAAGCAAGTGTTCAGAAGAATAATAGATCGCGTCTATGTCTTTACGCTGAGGATGAATTTGCTGGCGGATTAGTTCTGAGTAGCCGATAATGGATTGAAGTGGTGTTCTAATTTCGTGACTCATATTGGACAGGAACCGCTGCTTCGCACGGCCGTGGAACTCAGCCTCATCCCTGGCCGCCTCTAATGCTTTCCTAAACCGAATGCTCTTTGTTATATCAGTTAATATAAAATAAAGAAGAACAATCGTCAAGCCGAAGAATACCAACATGATCATGCTGATTCTGGAGATCCCGGTATTAACAACCTGTTTGGCCTGGATACTGCTCTCTTCTATTTGCGCTACAGCTTCATTCTCTACCTTTCTTAAAATGTTGAGCATCTCATTAATCAGCTCTGTATTGGCTGTTGCCAGTTCTTCTTCTTTGTCAATAAAGCTTGCACTATTTTGCTTTTGGGTGGTCTCAATCGCCCTTAAAGAACGTTTTAGATCCTTAACCATTCTGCCATCATTTGAAACCGCAATAGTGTCCCGTTTTATATTCTCTTCATTAACGATGCGGAATGATTTTTCTGGCTCAGCAGGCTTTCTCCGGCTGAAAAGCTTCCCGAGGAAGCTACGCGTATCTTCCTGCTCCGGGACAAGTGTCGTAGTCATGGTCTTTTGTTCCGACGTTACAATCGTGCTATCTGTGCGTCCAGCATTCTTGGTCACCAGTGCGTTAAAGTTCTTAACCTGTTGCGAGAATGACTTATTGTTCACCAGAACTTCCCGGACTTTCAGGTAGTTTACGAATTGCTTGTCCCGCTCAACCAACAATTGCTCCACTGAGGCGATGCGTACCAGTTGAACGGAATCCGTGGAGTATAAGTTTTTTAAGGTATCCAGCACCTTACGCATCTGTTTTGACTGACGGTAAAATCTATTGTAGTTTCCCGGATTCTTAATCGCCTCCTTCTTCTGCAGTTGATCCATTGCAGAGATCTTTCCGGCCAAATCGTGAACAATTCTAAGCCTTTCGTTCGGCGCAGTAATGTTTTCTACCGTACTGAGCATCTCTGTGAATGCAGCACGGCTTACTGCCCATGCCAATAGCAAAGCGCAACAGGCAAATACAAGTGCGATAATGATCTTATATCTCAAGGGGTTTAACTAAATATTATACATACTGTAAGCTCAGCAATTCTCATGTTCATACATTAAGATAACGACAAAAATTGTTAAAAAGGATATTCGCTGGGCGGCATTCCTGATTTACATGTAAAACACGGCATCACCATGCCTTTCTCGGTGCCTACTAACCACAGCTTGTACAATCGAATTTACTTATCCAGATTCTTCCATTTTTACTTTCAGCACTTTCAACACTTCCATCGTTCTTCAACGAATTGAGCATTTTCAGCGCATCCTTTTTAGAGGCATTGCTTAAAACTGAAAACTCTTTGTCAGTCATAGTCGGGAATTGGCAAAAAAGGCTTTTAGGATCCATGCTCACCTCCACTTTTCTTGCCTCGGGCACTAAAGTAAGAATGGCCTCTTCCAGTTTCTCGTAAGCTTGCAGGCCTTTTACTTTTACCTGCTTACCGGTTAAGTCAGTAAAAAACAAGGTTGGAAAACTGTGGACATCCATCATTTTTGCAAATGCCAGATCCTCATCAAAGAGCTGCTTTGCCTGTCCTTCAAAATCCCTCAACAATTTCGCAGAGTCCAGTCCGTTGTCAAAGGCGGCCTGGTGTAAATGTTCCCACTTCATGATATTTTTTTTCTCCAGGAATACCATTTCCTGAATCCTCCGTAAAAAAGCGACCGCTTTTTCTTTATCCTGCAGCTGCGCTGCCTTGAAAGCTATTGATGGCGGATACGATGAGTGTAGTGGATCTTCTATCCATACGTCTCCATCCAAGGGCATATCATGGCAGGCACAAGCAATCTCCCAGTGTTCAGCTGCATCAGCTGGCTTCCGGATGGCGCCACTGCTGTAATCGTTCCAGGAGGGCAGTAGACCGCCCATGCAGTATTGGATATTCAGGTAGCTGCCATATTCCAGTTTCATTTTCCGGATCAATGGCTGAATAATCCAGCAGGTAGAGCAAATGGGATCCGTAAAATACAAGACATCAATTGGCTTTTGGTTTGACATCATTTCAGATTCTAGTTCTTCCGAGATTAATGGAATTGGAATGCTGCTTCCCACATGGCTCACCGGATCCAGAAACATATCCCGCACTCCGCGGCCGAGATTTAGATGTGCAGCGACTTCTGCTGACCGGGTGGCATGGTATGCGTCAAAGGCTAAATGATAGTTTTGTTTTTCACGGAGCATGGTTGCCAGAATTTTCGCATCAACCATTGCATTTGTTGTCCCTGCACTCGTAAACGGCAGCGCCAAATGAGCAGCATCCCCTATTAAAACCACATTTTCGTGGTAAAACTTTGATAGAGGGTTAAAATCTCGCGTGTTCCATATGTAGGTATTATGGAAATCATTGCTCTGACAAACTTCCTGCACCAAAGAAGGGAAAGATTTCATCAGCTGATGACAAAAAGCAGACAACGATTCTGGTGAAGAATCCTCCACGTCGGCGATCAGCGGATCATATTGCATGAACCAGACGAGCTCCTTTTCGGAGGTTGGAATGATACCGAAGGAAAGCCCTTCTACATCACTCTGAAACTTATTAAATGTTCCTTTTTGAGCTGAGGCGATATCTTTGTTGATGGCCACACCCACGATCTCCTTCACCCTTCCGGATTGGAAATCAGCCATCTCAATAGTACTTTCACGCACCTTAGAATAGCCACCGTCAGCGCCCACGAACACATCACCATATTCAACTTCACCATTCGCAAAAGCAGCAGCAACGATTTTTTTATCACGGTAGACAAAATGTGTGAACTGTCTGTTATCCCGCATAACACCGGGGGATAGTAGCTTAGTTAGAAACTGTGTAAGTTCAGTCCTTTTGATGCAATACCAGTTGTTTAAGCGGAGACATTGAACCTCTGTATCATCAGGACGCCGCAGGCTATATTTGTTAACCATCTTTCCTGGCAGATTTACTGCTGAACCTTCAGCAAGCTCTTTTAAAACCGAGCGTCCATCGGTATGCATCAGGAATGCATGTCCACCGCCAGGACCTCCAGCCGCACGTTCATTCAAAACCACCTCTATACCGTCTTTATCAAGGTAATTTGCAAGGGCCAGTCCCGCAATACCTGCGCCTATAATTACGACCTTCATCATGCGTGAATTGTGGATTTGATTCTGTCCAAGGCTTGTATTAAGATCTCTTCTGATGTAGCAAAGCTCAGTCTTATGTAACCCTCTGCACCCTGTCCGAACCATTGCTTCGATCCCGGCACAACGGATACTTTGGCTTTCTCAAATAGTAGTTGTTGGACTTCCGAACTGCTTTTACCAGTCCCGGTTATGTCTACAAAAGCAACATAACAACCTTCCGGAGCGATACATTTGAATCCTTCAATAGTATTCAGTTCAGACACCACGAGATCCCTCATTTTCTGTAAATGGGAAACAAAGCCATTTAGCCAATAGCCACAACTGTCCAGCGCCGCGGTAACAGCTACTTGTGAAAGAACATTTGCGCCATGTATGGTAGATTGGTATAGAGATGTTTCAAACAGCATGCTGTAATGCTGCTGAGTAGATGCCATCACAGTGCCGATGCGTAAGCCTGCCAGACCATAGGACTTGCTATATCCCGTAACAGTAATGGTCTGGTTTCTAATTTGCTCACTTATTGAAGCAATACTCGTAAAAACGTGAGGTGTATAGATGATGTCACTCCAGATCTCGTCCGATAAGATGATGAGGTTGTATTTAACTGCAAGTTCCCCTATTCTAAATAATTCTTCTTTGGTAAAAACTTTCCCTGTCGGGTTAAGTGGATTGCAGAGGCAAATCATTTTTGTTTTATCTCCGATGAGTCGCTCCATTCTTTCAAAATCTACGGGAGCGTCTCCAGGGGGGATTGAAAAAGGGACAGCAACGGCACCAAGGCTCTCTACGGAATAGCGGAATAAAAAATCTACAGGATCAAAAATCAAGGCTTCATCTCCTGCACTCAGGAAGGTTTTACAGATCAGGTAAATTCCAAATGCAGCGCTATCTACAGGGAACAACAGGTCCGCAGATGCTGGAACATTTCGTTGTTCTCTAAAAAACCGTGCGACACGCTCTCTGAACTCGGCCAATCCAGCTGACGGACCATACGATAGATAACGGTCTTGAGTAAATCGGATGATGGCTTCTGCAATTTCAGGTGCACTAGGGAAGTCGGGATCAGCAGCAGTTAATGGAATAACACCTTCTGGCACTGTGGCCCATCTTAGGTTGAAGGCTCTTTTCTTTAATATTTCAAGGTCAACGGCACTTTGGTCAAACATTTAATTAAAATTAGTGAGCGATAATATCTTTGAATTTCTCTTTCGCAATAGGCTTAACGATGAACTCCTGAACTTCTTCAATATTTCTTGCACGTTCTACCTCATAAGGGGAAATCGAAGAAGTTACAATATACAGGGCAATGCGTTTTCTTTGAGAAAGGTTAAAGCTCTTATAAATAGTCAAAAACTCCCATCCATCCATAACCGGCATATTGAGATCCAGCAGAATAATGTCCGGAAGTAGTTCCGTATTTACAGCAGCGGTTCTAAGATACTCAATCGCTTCCTGCCCATTTGGAAACACTGAAAGTTGAACGTCCTGATCGGCCCGTTCTATAATCTTCTTTGTTAGGAATACAAACACCTCATCATCATCAATCAAAAACACTTGCTTCATTCCTTATTGTACTTGATTTGTGAATACAATATAAAAAATTGCTCCTTTGTCAGGCGCACTTTCTACCCAAATTTTACCTCCCATGGCCTCTACCTGCGCTTTGGTCATATACAGCCCCAGTCCTTTTGCGTTTGGATGCTTGTGAAAAACCTTTCCAATTTTAAATACACTGTCTTTATGTTTCTCCAAATCAAGGCCAAGTCCATTGTCTTTCACGGTCAGCAATACAGATCCTGCATTTTTTCTCGTCTTTATTTCAATCTTCAGCGGACGATCGGGTGATCGGTATTTCAATGCATTGCTGATCAAATTGTGGAAAATGCTATTCAAATATTTTGGAGGAAAGTTGACTGTTGGTGCATTGTCCATCTCTACAGTGATCTCCGCACCAGATCGCTCAATTTCCATCTCCAATCCATCTAGTGCACGCTGCAGCGTATCCCTAAGTACGACGGTTTCCGATTCGATTTCCAGATTTTGCCTAACCTGTATAGATTCTACCAACTCATTGAAAGTGGTGTTTAAACTTTCGATTACCGGACTCAACTTGGATACCAGGAGCTTGATTTCTTCCGGATCATTGCTTTCCTCAATGAAGCTGACAAGCATAGACATATTAATCAGCGGACCTCTAAGATTATGTGACACAATGTTACAGAAGTCCAGTAATTGAGTATTCTGAGCAGAGAGCTGCTTGACCAGGACAGATTGTTTCTCTTCCAGGATTTTGCGCTCTGTAATGTCAATACCAAAGCCGATAAGCATTGTTAACTCGTCATTGGAGTCGTAAACAGGAAAGAGTCTGCGTAGATGTGTTATGGGTTGTCCAGAGGGATTTACGATAGTATCTTCCCACCTAATTTCTTTGCCTGTTGATTTCACTTCTAGAAACTGCTCCCGGCGCTTTCGTGGCACCGAGTCGTCCCTGTTTCGATATCGAGCATATTCAAAGTCATCTTTTCCGATGATATACTTGCGCAATTCTTCATTCCCGATTGCGAAAGGGTTTACAAACAAGTATCGGTGATCTGGATCGAAAACAGCAATATCGGTAGGGATTTTGTTCAGAATATTTTCGTAAAATGATTTTTGCTTATCCAATTCTTTAGTAACCTCCTTCCTGTCCATAAGGTTTATCATCGATTCGTTCTCCAGACGCTTAGACTTCAAGAGTTCTTGTCTCAATTTAAACAAGCTCATTACCTGTTTTGACAGCATTTTGAGCCCATTCGTCTGGTGTTCCGTTAACGATCTGGATTTTTCATCCGTCACAGTCAGGTACCCCATTAGTAATCCCTCATCTGTGACCAGTGGCACGAAAGCCGCAAATCGAACGTACGGCTCGCCAGTAATAAAGGGATGGTTTTTGAAGCGTTCATCGAGCTGACAATCACAAACAATTACTGGTTCCTGATCATTCGTATCGAGAGTATTGAAAAAATCAATTGAGTTGTCCTCTTCTCCCGGAAAGTTCACTTTAGCCTTGTACCAAAAGCGGGACTCATCCAATAAACCCAAAATGGCAGTTGGTGTATCTGCAATCTGGCAAGCAAGAGCAACAATATTATCGAAGTCCTCTTCTGGGGCTGTGTCTAAGATTTCCAACTCACGAAGCGCTTGTATCCGCTTGGCTTCCTCCTCTACTACTGGCACCTTTGTCATCATCCGCCGGGTTATAAGTTTTATTTAAGGTCGATACCTAAGAGCAACAAACTTCCTGCAAAACTACCAAATTTTTCGGATCTTAAGATATAGGAAGCAGCGTACATGCATCACAGAGACCATATAAGCGATTAGTCCACCAATCGTCGTACCACTTTGTTGAAGGGGATCGTTTATCGGGCACGCAGCACTTCATCTATTGCCTTTTTCGCCAATGGCTCCATGACACTATAACCAAGCTTGTTAGGATGTACTTCATCCTCGCTATAGCGGGCTTGCATTCCATTTCGTTCATCTACCAGGGAAGAAAAATAGTCCAGATAGTGTACTTTTGCCTTTGCGGCATAAGCCTTGATCCAGGTGTTTAAGGCAATAACCTTACCTGCCGGCTGCAAACCTGGACGCCATGGAAAATCGAAGGCAGGAAGCGTAGAACATAAAATTACCTTAATGTTATTTGCTTTGGCAATTTCAGTCATAGAAGAAATGTTGTCTTCAATCATCTCCAGGGTAGAGGGGCCTGTATTACCTGCGATATCGTTAATGCCGCACAACAAAACAACAATCTTTGGCTTTAAGGCAACAACATCTGCTCTGAAGCGAACAAGCATCTGCGGTGTTGTCTGCCCACTTATGCCACGATCCACATAGTTGTTAGCACTAAAAAATTCAGGAGAAAAGCGTATCCACCCATCCGTAATCGAATTACCCATAAAGACCACGCGATTTTCATTTGCTTTGGGTGCAGAAAGCTTTGCATTGTCCGCTCTGTATCTCCCGAAATTAGGCCAGTCGTCACGCACCTTAGTCCAAGTTTGATACTCCTTCTCCATTTGTTCCATTGTCTTCATTGGGGCTGCAACTTCCTGTGCACGCAGATGCTGTGCAAAGGCAAGCATCAAAAATATTCCAATCACTGTACGCATAATGTGTTTGTTCAAGAAAAATAAAAATATCAAAAATTTCCAGTTTGCCGTACTCGCACTGGCTATAAGCTGCAGAAATTACTGCAAGCCCGCAAAAACACGCCTGGAGTTGAACCAGATTATCAAACTTTGGATAATCGAATTTTAGTCAGAAAAAACTTTGAGAGCGTGATCATTGTGCGGCCGGGTTGGTAGCTGAAGCATTTTCTGATGGACAATATTGCATTACTGGTGTCATTTACGCTGCTGCAAAAATAGAATGCCTTCAGGTATTCGGAATAATTACGCCTTTTGAATACCTTTCTATCGAAGCTATCCGGTAAAATTCCTGAGATCTCCTCGTTCCACCGCTCCATCAGCCTGGCCCATTCTATCTTATTTGTAGAGAGCACGACGCCCTGCAATCCGCGCCGGTATACAGAAGAGATGACAGGCAGGTATCTTACTTTGCCTTTTGTAGCCAGATAGCACCATAGAAAGGTATCTCCACCATACCGCGGTTGTTTAAAATTTTCTCTGATATATTTCGCTCTGAATAGAACCGAAGCACTTGGAAACAGTCTTTTCCCTAGTAGATCCATTACTTCAAGATCACACTCCTCCCTCCTTGTATTGAAATTAAACTCCTTGCCCTCGACAGTATTCAGTACCAATCCGTTTTCAGCAATCATACTGTATTCCGGATTTGCTTCAAGAAAATCATACTGGCGCTGCAGCTTTGTGGGATCGGTCCAGTAATCGTCTCCTTCACAGATGGCAATGTACTCCCCAGTAGTCGCAGCTGCTGTACGGAATCCGTTTTTCACCATTCCCAGGTTCACTGGAGTCGTTAGCAGTCGAATTAAACTTGGGTACTTATCCGCATATTCACGACAAATGGCAAGCGTACCGTCGGTTGATGCATCTTCACCTATTACAATCTCAAACGTGAAATTGACTTTTTGCGTGACAATACTTTCCAGGCATTCCCCAATAAAAGGCTCATGGTTATAAGTTGTAATGCATACTGAAATCTTCATTTTTCTGGATACTGGTTAAATCTGGGTGCTGGATAGGAATATTTTTGCTGATCAGCATTAGTTATAAAAGCTGATCAAGGTCTATTATTTTGAAGCCTTAACAATAATCTGCAGATGAAATCAACTTCCTCCATAGTGAGATCCGGATACAAAGGCAAACATAGGACACGTCCGGATATATCGTCGGTTACGGTCAGTGGTTGAGGGGTCATGTACGGTAATGACGTGGCCAATGAAGGATAGAAATACCTTCTGGTGAAAATTTCATGAATTTTCAAATACTCAATTGATTCCAGCATTTGCTTCTGATCGTCAAATATGAGGGCATAATAGGCATAATTGTTCTCAGATTCTGGATGCCATACAGGTCTCCTGGCTTTTAAACCTTGAAGGTTTTCATCATAATGTTCGCTTAAAGCCTTCCTTTTCTGGCTAATATCGGCTATATACTTAATGTTAGCCAGTCCCATTGCAGCGTGGAACTCTGAATTTTTCCCATTAATACCAAGTTCTGCAAAAGCTTCTGGTCCATCAAAGCCAAAATTGCGCATGAATGCGAGCTTCTTTAGTAAATCGGGATTCTTAGTAATTAATAGGCCACCCTCAGTGGAGTGATATAACTTGGTAGCGTGCAGACTGCAGGTCGAAATATCTCCAAAATTGAAAATGGATTCTCCGGCCACTTTTGTACCAAAAGCATGAGCACCGTCGTAAATAACTTTAAGAGTGTATCGGTCTGCGATCTCCTGAATGGCAGTAACATCACAAGGATTACCATAAACGTGGGTAGCAAGAATGGCGACTGTCTTATCCGTAATTGCTTCTTCTATTTTGGTCGGATCCAAGTTGAGGGAATCCGGATCAATATCGACAAACACCGGCTTACATCCGCTCCAGACTATACTGCTGGTTGTTGCAACAAAGCTGAAAGCAGTGGTAATTACTTCACCCTGGAGGTCAAGAGACTTCATGGCAAGTTCAAGTGCAACAGTTCCGTTTGTCACGTAGAGTAAATGACTAACAGCTAAATGATTCTTTAACGTCATTTCCAGGTTGCTGGCAAGCGGCCCCATATTGGTAAGCCAGTTCCGTTGCCAAATCCCCGGAAGATAATGGGCATATTCTTCCTGAGGCGGCAAAAAGGCCTTAGTTATAGGTATCATAGTTTATGTTTTTCCTTTATCAACAAGTAATCATCTTTCGTAGCAGCCAACAGCCAGCAGTTCTTGTGCTCCCCGCCCTTGTAAACGAAATTTCGCATTAAACCTTCCCTTTTAAAGCCCCCCCGCTCCATTAATTTTAAAGAACCTGTATGTTCCTCCAGGACAATCGCTTTAACTCTAGCCATTCGAAGTTCATCAAACGCCATTTTAAAACCCAGCAAAATTGCTTGTAAACCATAAAGTTTCCTTGGAGAAGACGAAATAATCTTTACGCCGCTAGCAAAGCAGGTTCCATTGCGATAGTCTATTTCGGAAAGTGAGGCGTACCCGATTATGTCTTCCGATCCATTCTCACAAATGGCCATGTATAAGATGGTTGGATTATCATTCATAATCAAATCCTGAACCCATTTTTGATCCCGCTCTAAAGAAACATACTTAGTCTGCGAACCAAGTTTCTCCTCCATTTCAGCATTCTTTCTTAATTCGTTTATAAAAACAGCATCTTCCGACTTAAGGGCTCTTAAATAAATATCAAATTCCATAATCATTAATTAGGTGGCTAAATATACCCAGATGCCCAAAGCCTTTGGACAGCTTGAGCCGTTATGTGCAATCAAATGTCCGTTCACGAGAAAAATTGAGAATACAAGGAGAAAGAGGCCTGCAGAGAGTGCCATTCGCCTTGTAAACGACCAAGTATTCTGCTGACTCTATATTTTTACATCAACGATCTGCCCGTTCAGCTCACTACATAACACACCCAATGATACTCGCGCTACCACATCAGCACTTAGCAGCGTACCTTCAGGTTCCATCCCGAAAGCAGAGAGGCGCATTGGCGTCTTGGTACGCTCCGGATTCACGCAGTTCACATGAATGTGGTGCGGCTCCCACTCACTGGAAATTGCCTGAACAAAATTAACGACAGCAGCTTTGGTTGCAGAATACAAGCTATAAAAAGCACGTCCACGTGTATATGAGCTTGAGGTGTAGAACAACAAATGTCCACGACTTTCTTTCAGGTACTGAAATCCTTCAAGCGCGACGTTTATTACTCCTTTCAAATTGATATCCAGCACATCGTCAATCTGATCTTCCGTCATAGAGGCCAAAGGTTCCTTTGAAAGGATTGCGGCAGTATTGACGATACAATCTATTCGTCCTTCTTTTTCATAAACTTCAGCCAATGCTTTTTTCACATCCGCATTATTGCGTATATCGCAGTTGTTTTTAGACCTCGAATAGCAGTGTACTTTGACCCAGTTTTCCTTACACATGGCCACCATTTCGGCCCCAATGCCAAGACTTCCTCCGAAAATGACTACTACCTTGTTCGCGAGGCAAGTAATATCGGGATGATGCCCGATGTTGGTGGTTTTCATTTGAAACAACTTATCCAGGAGGAAGATGTCCTCCTTATAGGTGAGTTTAAAATTGGCTTCCTCGCCTTTCACCACGTAAATCGGCACGTCTGGAAGATATTTGGAAATAACACCGCAGTCATCCGTGGCAATGAATTTTGGATCTTTTAAGGCAAGTTCGTAGGCATTCTTAATTATTTGCAACTTAAATCCTTGTGGCGTCTGACCTCTTCGAAGTACAGACCTTTTAGGGATCATCGAAATCGTATTGCTGTCATTATCGACTTGTATAATCGTGTCGGAAGCATCAACAGCAGTATCTACCGCCTCATAACTGTTCAATGACTCTATTACGTCATCAATTATCCGGTCACTTACCAGGGGTCTGACCGCATCGTGAAATATCAGGTTGATATCCTCTTCATCTGAATAGGCGTTAATTGCAGACAAACTTGAATCGTAACGCTCTGTTCCGCCATTCAGGATCTTTTTAACTTTCGGCCAATTGTTGGCTAGTACATAGTTTTCAACAAGATGAATAAACGCCTGGTTGGAGACGATAACAATTTCATCAATTTTTTTATGGTTTTGAAACGCATCCACTGTATGTTCCAACACAGCCTTCCCTGCCACTTTGAGAAATTGTTTTGGAAGGTCAAGCCCCATTCTCAGTCCACTGCCCCCAGCAAGTATAACAGCAATATTTTTGCTCATTTTAATAAATTTTTGTAATTCTATATGAAGTTAATCTAATTCGCACTAAAAATTGTCTCCAGTAGTCGCTTTGTACTTCCAGCATCATGATGGGTAAAAAAGGCCTTTTTCAAGCCCAGTCTTTTCTGTTCTGAGGGATCCAGTCCTGTTGACAGTATGGTTTCTAAATAATTCAAAAATTCACTTTCGTTCCTTACGAGCTGACTTGGCAACCAGTTCTCTATGTCTTCAAAATAAAAACCCCTGGACTTCTTGTAGTCGTCAAAGTCAGTACTGAAGCAGATCACAGGCTGATCCAGCAGCAGGTAGTCAACAATTATCGAAGAAACATCCGACACCATAATATCCGTACACGCCGTCAGGTCGTACAATGTGATTCCCTGAGACCAGATCCATTCATCATTGATAGTTAAGATATTACTGTATTGCTGTTCTTCCTCCTCCCGGTAATCGAAAGGATGTGGCTTAACAAGACAAAGCACGTTGTGTTTAACCAACAGCTCGTTGTATCTACCGGCATCAAAGTTTTCAATCTGGAAGGCATTGTCTACTGGAATGCCATCTACCGTATTGCTTCCTACCTGATCTTTCCGCCTGGTCGGGAGCCAAATTATAATTTTATCATATGCAGATAAATTTCCTTTAAGTTGCTTTTTTAAAAGATTTTTGTTTTCGCTTGCACGCAGCATAATGTCGTTTCTGGGGTAGCCTGAAATCAAAACGGTGTCCCGCGGTACCCCGAATGACTCGGTAAATGCCGTTTGGGTTAGTTCCGAAGTGGCTACCGTATAATTGGCGAAGATACCTTTCTTTCCTCTTAGCATTGCAATTTTCTTATGACCCACGCCGTGCCATAAATTAACGATGACCTGTTTACTTGTGTAGTACTTTGGAAACTTCCAGTGGGCGGCAAATATGTATTTGCTGGTAAAAAACAGCGATCTGAACTGAAGACTATCTATTTCGACAATCGTAACGCCTGGGAGGACAACGTTCTTTGCATGGGGAATCAGCCTTTTCGGAAGGGCGTAATAAACGGGAAAGTCATAATTGGTAACAATGTAATTTGCGACATCGATACAGTTGCTTTCGATCACCCAGGGTTCGCAAATTAACGCCTGATTCTGTTTGGGAAAAAAGCTGTTGACAGCATACTGCAGGTGGTGAATGGTTTTTTTAATAAGTTGCTTCATCGAAGTATATGGTTCCGTATCTGGTTGAACTGGTTCTGGTGTTAACTTAATTTTAACATAAACTTAACAGCTCGATAGCTTAATTGCTTGGTCACTCACTGCTTTGTGCAATGAAATGCGGAAAAACCGGGAAATAACGAGAAGTACCATGTTCGTTAAAACTCTGCTAAGCTACTTTCGCGAGAACAGCTGCTAACCTTGTTGTGAAATCCCTTCGTCGGATAGATCAGTGTTCAGGAAATATCTGGCGCAGTAATCTTGTGGTACTTCCTGCATCGTGATGGGTAAAAAACTCCTGCTTGAGTGCGTTCCTTTGTTGCTCCCACGGGTCTTTGCTTGTAGTTAAAATATCATCCAGATAGTTCATAAATTCGGATTGCGTCCTGACCAACTTACTTGGCAACCAAGCTTCAATATCTTCAAAGTAGAAACCTCTGTTCGCCCGGTACGCATCAAAATCGGTACTAAAGCAAATGATCGGCTGATCTAGTAACATATAATCACAAATGATGGAGGATACATCCGACACCATAATGTCTGTACAGGCCACAAGATGATATAACGTTATACCCTGTGCAAGTATCCAGTCGTCGTTGATCACCAGCACATTGCTAAACTTTTCACCGTCTATTTTTTGAAAGTCAAGCGGATGTGGTTTAACTATGCATAATACATTATGTTTGGTGAGGTAACTGTTGAATTCAACCGTGTTGAAGTCTTCAATCTGAAAGGGATTATCTACTGGTTTGCCATTCGTAAGGTTGTTGGCGGTGTCCGTCCTGAAAGTTGGAAGCCACATGATAATTTTACTGTAGTCACTTAGATTGCCATTTAACCGGGACTTCAATGTGTCTCGTTCTTTCTTCGCCCGCAGCATGATGTCATTTCTCGGATATCCGGATATTAATACACTCTCCTCGGGAACACCAAAAGATTGCGCAAATGCCTTTTTCGTCAGTGTAGATGTAGCTACGGTGAAGTCGGCCGGGATGCCGGATGAACCGCGCATTAAACCAATTTTTTTGTGGCCTACACCATGCCATAGATTCACGACAGTCTGTTTTCCGGTATAGAATCGTGGAAATTTCCAATGTGCAGAGAAGATGTACCTACTTGTAAAGTAAGCCCGTTTAAACTCCAGTCCGTCCTGATCAATTACACTAATTTCCTGTGAAAGCAGTTTCCGGGCATAACCATGAAGCTTTGCAGGAAGTGCATATACCACCGGAATCTTGTAATGTTCCGCAATATGGTTTGCAACCTCAATACAGTTACTCTCTATATTCCAGGGCTCACAAATTAAAACCTTTGATCGTTTTGAAATGAGCCTGTTAACGCTATAATCTATCAGGAACCTTAACCTCTTTTTTATTTTCTTCAAAGCTTGTAATTAGGTGGACAATATACCACCGCCAGGATACTATTGTGTACGTGTTCCAATCTTTTGAATATCAATTTGGGAATTATCTGTGAACATTCGTGAAGCCATGGAACGCTATAACCTTCCATCTACCAACGAGCGGTCTATGATCGCCTTGGTATCAAAAACAACACCATTGTTCTCTTTGATTCGCATGAAATCGTAGGAAAGAAATTCCTGATGGGCGACGGCTACAATCACGGCATCATAAAGCAGCGTCGTATCTATGGTATTTACGATTTCAATGCCGTAGGCCCCTTTTACTTCCGCAATGCTGGCCCAGGGATCATACACGTCCACATTTAAACCGAAATTTGTTAGCTCGGTGTAAATATCGATGACGCGGGTATTCCGAACATCCGGACAGTTTTCCTTAAAGGTCACGCCCATGATTAGTGCCCGCGAGCCCTTAATCTTATGGTCCTTCTGTATCATCAGTTTGACGACCTTATCAGCGACAAACGATCCCATATTATCATTTACACGTCGTCCGGAAAGGATAACCTGGGGATGATAACCCAAGGACTGGGCTTTATGTGCAAGATAATAAGGGTCGACACCGATGCAATGGCCGCCCACCAGCCCTGGCTTATACTTCAAAAAGTTCCATTTGGTAGCTGCCGCATCGATCACGTCGTTGGTGTCAATTCCGATACGGTCAAAAATAAGGGCAAGCTCATTTACAAAAGAAATATTGACATCGCGCTGAGCGTTTTCTATAGCTTTCGATGCCTCCGCAACTTTAATGCTCGGGGCTTTGTGCGTACCAGCCGTGATAATCGAACGGTATAAGGCATCCACTTTATCGCCGGTTTCAGGCGTAGATCCAGAAGTTACCTTTTTGATCCTGGTAAGGGTATTTATTTTGTCGCCTGGGTTGATCCGCTCCGGGGAATACCCGACAAAGAAATCATCATTAAATCGAAGACTGGAAAAATGTTCCAGAACAGGCACACAAATCTCCTCCGTACATCCTGGATAAACCGTAGATTCATAGATAACCAGGTCACCTTGTTTCAACACCGACCCGAGCATTTCAGAAGCTCGGGTTAATGCGCGCAAGTCAGGGGATTTAAATTCATCAATGGGGGTGGGTACAGTAACGATATAGGTGTTACAGGACGCCAGGTGTTCCTGATTGGAAGAAAAAAACAATCCCGCTGTATGATCATTTGATTGTACAACAACGGCGTTCAATTGAGATAGATCGGCCTCCTGGGTATGGTCCGCACCCGACTGAAGTTCTTCAATGCGGGCAATGTCGATATCGAATCCAAGTACAGCATACTTCTTCGCAAATTCAACTGCGAGTGGCAATCCTACATATCCAAGGCCGATCACGGCAATTCTAAAGTTGTAACCTTCCAACGGCATACCTAAGCTTTATTAAACTGAATCGCCATGGTTGAAATCCCAATAGCTATAAAAAGTCGTTAAAGATATGTTTAAGGATTGAAAGCACCAATTGTATCCAGCTTCAGCGTCCGGAAAGCCTGTATCCGTTTACAAATGTAAATAGCTGCAATTGTACAATTGCAGCTATTTAACAACCCGATCATTAGTGCGCCCGCTCAACTAATCAAGGCGATGGTAATATTAGTCGATTCCGATCGATTGTACTTTAAACCCGATTTTCCTCAGCTTTTCGCAATCCAGAATATTACGCCCGTCGAAAATCTTCGCAGGCTTCTTCATGCTATCGAAAATGCGTTGCCAATCATAACTTGCAAACTCATCCCATTCCGTTAGCACGGCAATTGCATGAGCACCTTCAGCAGCTTCATAGGGGTCAGTAAAGACCTTAACCGACTTTTGATTTTCTTCTGCTTTCCTTGTATTCAGGTAATTCAAATCGCTGTATACCTGATCTTCTAGAACTTTCGGGTCATAGACGTGAATAAGTGCTTGTTCATTCAACAAAGCGTCGGCTACGTAAATTGCAGCAGATTCCCGGGTATCGTTGGTGTCTTTTTTGAATGCCCAACCGAGAAATGTAATCTTCTTACCAGAGACAGTATTATACAAACTACGCACGATATTCGCAGCAAACCGTTCCTTTTGATGATCATTCATAATGATCACCTGCTCCCAATAGTCAGCAACCTTGGCCAATCCAAAAGAGCGGGAAATATAAACGAGGTTCAAAATATCCTTCTGGAAACACGAACCGCCAAAACCTACAGAAGCTTTCAAAAACTTCGGCCCGATACGACTATCTGTTCCGATGGCTCTTGCCACTTCATTCACATTGGCCTCCGTTTTCTCACAAAGTTCAGAAATGGAGTTGATTGAAGATATCCGTTGCGCAAGGAAGGCATTCGCAACCAGTTTAGACAATTCAGAAGACCAGACATTTGTTGTCAATATACGTTCCCTCGGGATCCATCGGGCATAAACGTCTACCAACGCATTAATGGCTTCCAAACCTTCTTCCGTCTGATCACCCCCTATAAGCACGCGATCCGGCTCGAAAAGATCTTCAATAGCCGTTCCCTCTGCCAGAAACTCCGGATTTGAAAGTACTCTAAATTTCACACCGTTTCCGGTATTATGTAGGATGTCCTTCAGCGCCTCTGCCGTCCGTACAGGCAATGTGGATTTCTCCACGATAATCTTATCCGTTTTGGCAACCCGGGCAATCTGCCTGGCGCAGAGTTCAATATATTTTAGATCGGCACCCATACCCTTACCAGATCCGTAGGTCTTTGTTGGTGTATTTACAGAAATAAAGATCATCTCCGCTTCGTCGATGGCATTGTCTACATCAGTAGAAAAAAACAAATTTCTTCCGCGGGCTTCTGCAACAACCTCACTTAAACCAGGTTCGTAAACGGGAATGTTTTCCGTGTTTTCATCATTCCAGGCCGCGATCCGCGCCTCGTTTAAGTCAACAACAGTAACCTGGATATCCGGGCACTTCTTGGCAATAACGGACATCGTCGGGCCGCCGACATATCCTGCCCCAATACAGCAAATCTTAGTAATTTTTTGCATTCAATATAGTTAAGTTAGAGGTTAAAGTCTTTAAAACAAAAATATGTATATTTTGTTCAGTGGCGAAATCAAATTTCATTGACATTTACTTATTTCCTGCACGGATACCCTAGGCACTACGCTTATATTGTTTGTGTATGGTATCATCAAGATGTGTTTGGCAACTTTCCGAATGCAAATTATGAGTACAGCTGTTCTTACTGCCGTTTTCTGTTGTTGTAATGCTGAATCATGGAAAAGATGATCGGGTAAATTAATTGTATACTCGCTGCCGAGTAAGCAATTGTATTGTGAAAATTCGCGAAGACGATCATGTTCAAAAGAATCGCCAGCCCGGTTACTTTAAATGTATCAGACTTTTGGATAATGTAATAATACACGTTTATAAGGGCAATGAAATAAAAGAATAGAAACAGGATTCCCTGCCAGCGCAAGAAAGAAAAGCTATACACGTATATCGTTCCTACATTTAAAAATGGGTTGATTTGATAGAACTGCCTTGGCGCGGGCGCAGCAATAAATTTGGTTACAAATGC
>JAZQRI010000076.1:0-14412 GCA_045629455.1 Pedobacter sp.
AAAAAGAAAATAAATCCTATTATTGATTATAATACACACACCTCAAGTGTTCTAGACCAGTAGCAACTGGTAAGGTTTCGTCCGGAATAAGTGGTAACTTTTCATCCCGGAACGGTGGTAAACTTTCCCCGGAATATGCACACTATCGGAATAGCAAAGACCTTGTTCCTCCTACACGGTTGAGTTTAGGGCAGCGCACAATGCTTGGCCAAATACGTGACCCGACTAAACTCATCTTATACTTTCTATTATTTCTGCTCTGGGAAACATCAAAACTATTTAGATGTCACATTTAAAAGAATAGCATTTAAAACAATTTGGCCAGAATAAGCAGGTAACGCTACTATAAATCCATCCTTTTTTATTTTTATTTTCTTTTTATTTCTGATAAACGATAGGGTACAATTTTACTCCTAGTTAAGATTAACTCTGTCAGCCTGGCTACTAATTCCATGGCTTTTTTCGCTAGTAAAAGGTCATCCGTTAATTCAATTGATTTCTTAACATCGTCAATTAATGCCTTAGCCCTTAGATTTAATAGATATTCTCTTCTTTCATAAATTAACTGAGGTCGATTTAAGAAAAGCCGGTTCACCAGATACTTAGTCGATTTAAATCTTCCTGTTAGGTGGTAGTCTACTACATTCAGATCAAATAGGTCAGTGTAGTTATGTTCTGATGGGTCGGGATAGCAAATGATTTCTAAATCAGTTGGTTCAGCAGGCCAATCGTCAGACTTGAACCGATTGCATACAGGACAAGCATGATACAGGTTAGTAATTATATGTTTGAGATCAGGAAATTTAGAATGTGGACGAAAATGATCGGTATGGTAGTGATCTATACCACCCCAAGGACTTTCATGTATTGAGCAATATACACACTGGTTAAAGCAATCGTCGGATATTTGCTGCTTCCAAGCCGTGTATTCCCCAATACTCTGAACTCTGATTGCATTGTCGATTTTTTTCCAGTTCATGATTAACTGAGCTTTGATTTAATCAATTCATTAAGTTCATTCAATGTGCTTATCTGGCTCTCGTACTCAGTCAACCATTTATTTCTATCATCAAAACTGGATAATGGCAAATCCAGTTTAATTTGTAGTGCTTGAAGCTTCTTGAGCACCCCAGGATCTGTATTACCGCTTGCGATTAGTTTTGTTAAGTCATTATACTCACTAAATTCCTCTAAATTTTCCTTGAGATAATTTTTAGCTGCCCTCCAGAATTTAGGTACATATTTGTTAGGATTGTCATAAAATTCTTTACGGCTGATGATAGCCTCATACTGACTATATTTCGCATTTAAATCATTTTCAGCAGGGATCACGGTCAGTGCAAAAATAGGAAAATCCGGTAATTGGACTCTTAGAAAAGATATCAACTGACTTCCTTTGTAATCAACGGGTCCATCCTGATCAATAGCTAAATCATTGAGTTTTTCATCTAGGATCAATACGCTGACTTCGTTTTTAATTAAGTAAGCAAAATAATCATTCGGGTTTTTGAAAGGCAGGGAGGTAATTACTTTAAGATCACTCCCCAGTTCTTCAAGCACAAGTTCAATATTTGTTTGAACAGTTTCGCTGTGCTCAGCATTATCGTCTATAATTGCTATGCTAGCCATATATTAAGATTTTTTTGGAAGCCATATCTTAAAATTTGCACCTTTTAAATCTGGATCTACAGAGAACGTTAGTTTTCCTTCTAACTCTTCTACTATTGATTTTACAATGGTTAGTCCTAATCCTGTACCTACACTTTTACTTTCGTGGGTGCCAACTCTTTTAGTAGAAAAAAGCGGGTCAAAGATTCGGCTTTTAAATTCATCTGCTATTCCCGGGCCGGTATCTCCCACGGAAATATAATACCCTGGATTGCCGCTAAAGTCCTCACGAAAGACTTTAACAATGACTTTTCTATCGCCAGCCTTGGCGCCGGCAGCGGTATAGGCATTTGTTAGCAAGTTGACTAGTATTGTTTCAATATCCATCTGGTAGGTCTTGCTATATAGGTTTTCGCCTTTTATGGAGAGCTGTATACTAGAAGCTTCAAAGGCAGATTTAAGTTCTTTTACTACTCCTTCTGCCGCTTTGAATACTTGTACATTTCTTGCTCGCCGCTTTTCTTTTTGTACCCGAGTTAATGCATATGCTCCCCATGCGGCTACTTTCTTTGACGATCTTAGCGCCTTTTCCAACTCATTTATTGCTTTTTCTTTCCTAATGGGCTCAGCCTTAATTAATTTGATAGCTGTGCTTGTTGATCCCTGGAATTGTGTAATAGAACCTTCAGTTTCATGGCCGAAAACTGCTGATGATATTCCAATAGTAGCTAATCCGTTGAGCACGCGTTGCCAGTTGAGTAGCTCAGTTATAGTTTCGTCCACTTCTTCAGTTATGTTCTCCACTTTACTTATTGTTCTTGTAATAGGTTGCAAAAATGTAATTGGTTTGACATTCTCAGCATCATTTTCAATTTCAGCACGTATAGTTTTAAGTTCATTTTTAACCGAAGACAGTTGGTCCTTGATCTTCTCTGCCTCTTTATGGGCAGGAACTTTCTGCCTTTCCTTTTTTGCTCGTTCTATTATTGGATATATACTAGCTCTATGAGACTCAAGCAGCCTTTTTGTAGCATATACAAATTCTTTCATGTCAAAGAAGCCCTCTGACTCAACAAGTCCTTCTCGGGCAGCACTATCAGTTAATGCCGTGTTCTCATCTCTTTTAATAAATACAGCCCCTACAAGCTGATTAGGAGACACTGTAAACTCTGAACCCCTCCCTATACCAGCCGGATTTTTAGCTTTTTCTTCACCTAGGCCCAACCAGTCATAACCCATTTGAGCTTTTGGAAAACCATATGGTTTAACTGCGATATTGTCTCGATATATCTTTACTCCGGCATTTGTATCCAAAAAATCCCGAAGATCTCCAAGTCTAAAATCTGTTCCTACGACTGAAGATTGCTCCCTTAAAAAGAATAGCAGACGAACTTCCAAAGGTCCACATTTTAATATTTCATTGGTGTCCAGCCCTATATTAGTATAATATTGGGACAGTTTGATAGTTTTTACAACCTCAACCTCATTGTACTTATCCTTAATAGAATAGAACACTTCATCTGATCCATCAAATACTGCCGATACGTCAATTTCAGCTGCTTGATAATACTTTGAATTAATGGGTCTACTAAATTCAGGGGCTATATCGTTCGCTAGATCGATCTTAAAATCTTGAACTTGGTCGAATGGTGGTGTTAGAGATGCAAGCTCTTGGTAAAGGCCCTCAATGTTACTTTTTGTCCAAGGCTGTCTTAATCCCGTAATTTTAATTTCAGTCCCAGTTTTACTTGGCCCATCTTCATCGTCTGGAATTTTAATGAATTCAGGGTAAATTAATTCTATGTCAATATCGAACACATCTTTTCCTTCAATATCAAAATCATCCCAATTCACCCTTAATCCGACTATTCCCTCAGAACTTTTAGATATTAATTCTAGTTCTGCCCCGAGTCGGTCTGCAGATATTCGTCCTATTCCTTTTTCTCCAGTTTTTCTTCTTCCCAAACTACTGACCTTAGCTACTCTTTTTCCAGAGAAGCCGATGCGAAGCCAATTATTTAGCAATTGATCTTTAGTCATTCCAAATCCATTGTCAGCTATTCTGATTAAATCACCACCATTAGAACAAAATATTTCAATATTCACCTTACGTGCGTCAGCGTCATAGCTATTTTTTACAAGTTCGATCAATGCAGTAGTATGGTCTTTTATACTGTCCCTTCCCAGATGAATTAATGTTTTTGCATCAATAAAAAACCGTTGGAAGCTCGTATCTTTTTTAGACAGGTCACTTGCCAGTTTTAGGATGGTGCGGTAATCAGATCCATCTGCAAGATGACCTTGTAACTGCTTAATGATTTCTTGTTCAGTTTGCGACATGTTGTGAAATACAATAATCAATACTACACTTAATTAGTATTAATATGAGTAACAATTGTTTAAAGTTTGCATACTTAGATAATGTTGTAAAGTTAGCATAGCAGGTATTATTATAGAATTTGAAAAACACGAGCAACTAAATAGACATCAAGATACCAATTTTTCACTTGAAGGCTTTATACAATAATAAGAGGTTGACAGTTTTGTTTAATATAGGTTAAGTTAATAGCATTATTATCAGTACGAGCCCAAATTCATTTGTTATTGCTCATTATCACCGTATTCAAGATCTAGTTTTTGTATTTCTTTTTTGATTTCATTAATCAGCTGTTGTTCACTTGGTAGATAAAGTTCATATTTGCTGGCAACAATGGTATTGTTATCGGTGGGGAGTGAAATTTTAACTACGGCATCGTTTTTATCTGTGCATAGCAAAATCCCAATCGTCGGGTTTTCGTATGCTTGTTTTTCAAACCTGTCGTAATAATTCACGTACATTTGCAATTGTCCTAAACTTTCGTGAGTTATTTTCGTAGTTTTTATCTCTATGATGACAAAACATTGTAGCAATCGGTTATAGAATACTAAGTCAACAAAAAATTCATCACCGTCAATATGTATTCGTTTTTGCCTTGCTACAAAAGAAAAACCATTTCCAAGCTCTAAGATGAATTCCTGCAAATGCGTGATTATGGCGGATTCTAGGTCCTTTTCGTAATATGCCGTTTCTCTGCGCAAGCCTAAAAACTCCAAAATCATGGGATCTTTTATAATCTCTTTCGGATTAATAGGCAATTTTTCCTGTCGGGCTACAGCTAATACAGCTTTAACATCATTGCTTAATAACAATCGTTCAAACAGTTGGCTATTTATCTGTCGTTCTAATTGTCTTGCCGTCCAATTATTCTTTTCAACTTCCGCTATATAAAACCCCCGTTTATCTTTATTGTCAATACTTAACAAAAGCTTATAGTGCGTCCAACTGAATTGCGTCCGCAGTGCGGACGCAATTGGAAACATCCGAAAGAATTGTCTATAACGCTCCAGCTGCCTTACGGAAAAGCCAGTGCCAAATTGGGGCTGAAACTCACTGGAAATAGACTTTATCAGAAAAGTACCGTAAGCAGCTCTATTTTCGCCTTGCTGTTCTTCTTCAAAAATCAGCTTTCCAATTTGCCAATACATTAATACTCTTTCGTGATCAATTGCCTTTACTGCCTTAGTTTGGGCAGATGTTACAATAGAGCGTATTTGATGTAGTACGTCTTTCCGAATTTCCATCGTGGCTAATAAATATATTAATGCAGCGTAATAATAAGCACTTTTTTGTGGGCAGTTACAATGGCTGAAAATTATTCTTCTTCTCTAACGCCCACTGAGTAGCAATCTTTAGAAATCTATAAGCAGTTGCTCTACTAATGGAAAGATCATCTGCAATTTCTTGCACTGTTTTATCTTGCTGATCATAGAGAACTTTCACAGCTTTAATTTTGCTTATAATTTCTTTACTATATCCAGGAGGTCGACCGCCTTTCCTGCCTCTTGCTCTTGCTGCAGCTAAGCCGGCTCTTGTTCTCTCACTTATGATCTCTCTCTCGAATTCTGCTAAAGATGCGAAAATGTTAAATGTAAATCTCCCTGTCGCCGTACTTGTATCGATGCTATCTTGAATGCTTATGAATGTTACACCTAGATCCTTCATCTTAGAAATCAAATCGATCAGATCTCTTAATGACCTGCCGAGTCTGTCTAGTTTCCAAACCACGACGCTATCGCCTTTTCTTAGTATACTGAATAACTTAATAAGTTGAGGCCTATCTTTTGAAGCTCCGGAGATTTTTTCCTCAAATATCTGTTCACAACCGAATTGCTTCAGAGTGTCCAACTGTAAGTCTAAGTTCTGGTCTAATGTACTGACCCTGGCGTATCCAATTTTCATAAAAAACGTTGTAAGCAAAAATAATAATACATAGATTATTGAGACGGATTAGTGAGACGGTAATCTATTAACATCTTTAAAGATAAAATTATTTAAGCACTTGTCTCAAAAAAGGATCGTTTTCTTGGAAGAGGTAATAACAAACTTTTGCTTGATTTCGTTTTAGCCAAATTCATGAACTCGTTTTAACCGCAACAAATCGGTCGTCCCAAAAGTCAATCATTTCAGAACTTTTTCTTAATTAATCCAATCAGAAATCGGCTTCATTCCGGTAAGCATAAGACTCCGGAAACGATCGCTTTTCAAGCACATTCTACCTGCACCCTACCCGCACCTTACCCGCACCTTACCCGGGCAAACAGCGGGTAAAGTGCGGGTAAGATGTGGCTGAGGTCGGGCGAGAATCCAGCGGATTTACGGTCTTGAAAAAGCCGCGCTGTACTTCTGCTAAAAGAAGCCGGAAAATCTACATAATGAAGAGTACTAACCTACATAATGAAGAGTACCACCCTACAGAATAAAGAAGACTTTCGACTGTCCCTGTACTGTTCCCTGTGGTCGCTCCTCCGTTTTATAGCTTTCTTTCAACATCTGTTTGATGTCACGCTCTGCTGTCATCGATATCGTTGTGGTTGGCGTATCTGTAGGCCTGTTTTCGAAGGGGTCCTGCAGGTGTATGGCCATTTTCTCAATCAGAAAAAACGAACTCGAAATGGCAATGACCAGTGGAATTTCCACGATCCCGAAGAATTCAATCAATCCGAAAGGCAGCAGCATAATGAACAATATCAGAGAGAAGTGGATGTAAATGCTGTAGGTTGCGGGGAAAATGGTGTTCTTAATCCGCTCACAGCCACCAAGTTCGTCGGTAAGGCGGCTTAACGTTTTATCGATCTCCACTTGCTGGAATTCATTTAGCCAACCCAGTTTATACGCATGCCTTAAATCGCTTCCCTGGAGTTCTAAAAGCCCGACAGGTATATTGGTGTAATTCTTAACCGCACGAAGATCTTCGTCGCAGACCCATTTGTCCAGCTGGTACATCGGATCTTGTGTACGGAGATGCCGGCTTAAACTGTAGTTCCAGGCAATCTGGCGTTTCGCCATCTTCTCACAGAAGGCCCTTTTTTCCTCAGCGCCATAGCCGACATCAATGAAGGTAAGCAGCTGACGGGTTAATGTCCTGGAATCATTCAGGATAGCACCCCATAAGGTTCTGGCCTCCCACCACCGGTCGTAAGCCTGGTTGGACTTAAAGGCAAGCAACAATGAGATTACGGTACCCAGGATGGTGGGTATTGCAATTGGAATGGATATCCGCGTAAAGTGGAAATTGTTATACATCAGCGCAATGAGCACCGAATAGATCGTCACCAATACGAGTTCTTTACGAATCTTCCCAAGAATGTAGGTGACGGGTATGTTTTTCTTTAGTAGCATAGGATTTTAGGTTAGGTGGGTTAGATCGCTTCGTTTAAAACCTGTTCATAGACCGGATTTAAGATCCGGGATTCCGACTTCTGCTTAGCGGGTTGTACTTTGATGGCTTCCAGTCCACACCTTGCAATCAGGTTCGATGGATCAACACTCCGCTTATTCAGGGGCCGCACGGAACAGTCGCCCAGATCCAGTGCCGCGTCAATCGAGTTTGCTTCCAGATAATTGCGGAACATGCTCAGCGTACTCCCGTAAAAGAAATCAATTTTGATAGCCTTAACTTGTGGGCATGATGCTTTGATCTGTTCACATTCTTGATAAAACTCATCACTAACATGCTCGTACTCGCGGTTCCTCCGAGCCAGCATCAACAGGTCGGTTATAGAATCGGAACATTTGAACAGGTGAATAAAGACGAGCCGGATTTCTGCGTCATTACTTTGCTGGCACATTGCCGGGATACATTCAAGTGCTTCTGCGCTGAAGTCTGTTGGAATTAAGATGTTTTTCATGGTTAATGCGTTTTGGGTTAATGCTTAGTTGTTTACGATACAAGTGTAGCCCAGGCACATTAAAATGAATTAAGAACGCAGTAAGCGTCGCATTAGAATTTCACAAAAAACAAAAGACAGCCCAAATAATAACATACTGAAAAACAATGCTTTAAATCAAACAGCCAAATACCTGACATCAAACATTAGAAACTGATTAGAAAAAACCGGCTATTGAGCCGAGCGCCCAGCTCGCTTTTAGGAAATTGGAAGGAAAATCTGGATCTCTGTTCCCTGATCTTCCTGAGAGCGGATCCCGATGGAGCCCTTATGCAGCCGGATGATGTTAAGCGTTAAGGGGAGCCCAATGCCGAAGCCTTCAAACTCGCTCGTGTTCGATGCCCGGAAGAACGGTTCAAATATGTGTTGCTGATCTTTCTCCGGAATACCTATCCCATGATCGGTGACCACAATGACGATGGATTTGTTCTCTGTTGTCGCCTTGACCTGTACGGGCTGGTTCTTTGAATATTTACAGCCATTCATTACAATGTTACTAATGGCCAGCAGAAGCAGGTTTACGTTTCCTTCTGTATATAATTTCGCCTCATCTTCAGGAAGGCTGGAGAAATCGATATCAATGGTGCAATCCGCATCGATTTTCTTAACGGCATCTGCCACATTCAGTACGAGTTCATCCACGCGTATCCGTTGCCAGTTTTGCTTCTTTCCATCAAAGCCAGACTGTGCCAGCGCCAGCAGGCTGGTTAATATATGATGCAGCTTCTCCGCTTCAGAAAGCAGTGTTTTTACAGAGGCGGTCGCATCCGGACTCAATTTCCCTGCGGATAGTAATAGTTCTGCTTCACTGGTAATGATCGTTAAGGGTGTTCTCAACTCGTGTGAGGCATTGCTTATGAAATTGTTTTGCGTCTCGAAAGCAGTTTCCAACCTGGTTAACATGTTGTTGAATGTGGACACCAGGCCGGATACAACATCGTTACCCTTCATCTCTGGAAGCCTCGAGTGAAGGTTATTGGCCTTTATGCTCTTTACACTTAAGGTAATATCACGAATGGGGTTGACGATGTACCGGGAAAGCACCAGCCCCGCGAGGTACGACAGGAATATCGATATCAGAAAACATACCACAAGGATCTTCTTCAATGCTGCGAGCTCTTTAAATCCGTATGGATCTGAGGCGGTAACGATAACCATGTAACGCTCGCCGTTGGTTTCAAATATTTTTCCGAAATAGAAGTGATTGCTTTCATTGTATTTAGCACTCCCATTTTTGATGATGGCGCTGTAAAAACCCTGGGAAAGCGGAACTGGCTTTTTAAAGGTGCCTGAGCGCTTGTCAATTTTGATGATGTAATCTTTTTCATCCGCCAGGCGTTCCAGATATCCGGAACGTACTTCCTCATATGCATCGGTATTCCGGTGCGTGTAAATGTTGATCTGTGCAGATAAATTCACCCGGGTCTCCAGCCTGTCGAAGAAATCCTTGAAACTAAATTGTGAAACAAAGTAAAAAATTGTTGCATTGAGCAGTAACAGACCTGTGGCAGAGGCCAGGAAAAATAGTAAGGTGATTTTATTTTGAAATTTCATCAGTTGGTATTCGCTTTAAAAATGTACCCCATCCCAAAAACGGTATGAATAAGCTTCACCTCATAACCATGATCAATCTTCTTCCGTAAATAGTTAATGTATACATCCACAACGTTGGTCCCGAGGTTGAAATCGATGTCCCACACCTGCTCCAGAATTTGGATCCTGGACAACACCGCGTTTTGATTCTGAATAAAATACTCGAGTAGCCGGTATTCTGTTGCGGTAAGCGCAATGGGCTTGCCATCGCGGGAAACCGCTTTAGAAACCTTATCTACTTCCAGCCCTGCGATGTTAATGGTATTCCTTGCCGGTGTAAGGGCTTTGCTTCTCCGTACAAGCGACCGGATACGGGCTTCCAGCTCTGCAAATTTGAAAGGCTTTACCAGGTAGTCGTCGGCACCACTGTCCAGTCCGGTGATGATATTTTCGGTGCTGCTTAATGCGGTTAACATGAGGATCGGCACATTATTGCCTTCCTTTCTGAGCTCCTTACAGACCTGAATACCATTCATGATGGGAAGCATGATGTCCAGGATTATGGCTTCAAAATCATGTTTCATGGCCATCTCGAAGCCCATCTGTCCATCTGCCGCAACGCTGATCTGCAGTCCTGCTTCCGTTAATCCTCTGATAATAACGGAAGCCAATCCGGGTTCATCTTCAACTAGTAATATCTTCAATTGCCTTCTGTTTTACTGAAAAGTAAGACCCTCCCGCTAGATTATAGGATAGTAAGTGTACAATTGACACAACAATGACCTTTAAAGGCATAGTCTGCTCTTAAAGCATTCTGATCAGCTGTTCCCGCTCAATTTCATGTTCAGGGTTAAAATCTTTTGACTGCATATAGTTAATAAGCGATTTGTACAGCTGCGCCGCTTCCCGTTTTTGCATGATCTGGTTCAATTGAGCGGTACATACCAGCAATTTTCCTGTGCCCACTTTAAACTCGAAGACGAGTCCCAGTTTGTGATTCCTTTCCAGATTATCGATCACCTGAACAATCGGCCGGTAGGCTTTATCTGTTTCATCCAGGATTACCGCATTACTCGCTTTGACAATGGAAAACCACTGCCAGTTGGTGTGTGCATCTGTAGGAAAGGAAGCAAACAAAGGGTGCCGCGGGTCAGTCAGGATGCCCAGTGTCCCTGGAGATACCGGCTTTTTCCCGTTCTCACTGATGCTTTTGAACATTCCCCAGTTCCAGAACTCCGGCGGGAAGAGGCCCGGCACAGAATTGTCTTTTACCGCTTCGGTTTGCGGGAGTAAAAGGACCTTACCTCCATTTTGAAGCTGGCTGAAGACCGCATCATCAAGTTTTGTCGCAACGCTTATCCCTTCTGCTTCCGGCTGCTTCTCCGCTGCCGGATACACCCAGATCGGATAGGAATTCTTGTAATCGCTTTTGCCCATGGAGACATCCAGCCGGAGCTTTTCTGCCTTGTGCACCGTGCTGAGCGGAACGTCGATCGCTCCGATCGCAGTTAGCGCACCTTGCGGCATCTTCAAGCCGTCGAATACCCCCGTTTTCAGGATCTCCCCCGCTTCCGTTTTAAGTGCCCATCGAATTTCATTGCCGAGCGCTTTGCCGGAATAATTGGCCACTTCCAATTTGGCTTTAAATGTCTCCCCATTTGTCCACACATACTTCGGGAACTGCGCCAGCAATACCACATCATTGCAGGACATCAGCCAGTCTTCCCGGCTGATTACTTTCTTACTGTCCATAAAGGCATCCAGAATACCAACCAGTGCCGTACCCTGCCCCGGGAAATCCTGAAGATCCAACAGCTGAAAGCCCCCGAAGCCTTTGGTTCGAATCGCCGCCTCCATTTCTGCTTTATAGCACAGTGCTGACCAGGCTCCGGACGCCTTCTGAAAATCCTTGTCCTGATTTAGCATACCCGCCCGCTCCAGCCGGTTGCGGAAGACTTCAAGGTTCCGTGCGCGCAGTACTCCGGTATATTTCTTTATTTCCCCGTAATCCGGATAGATCTGGTATTGCCCGATTTCGTGACTCACGATGGGTACTTTCATTTGTGCAACCGGATAATTGTAATTCACCATGGTGGATGGTGTTAAAGAATTCAGCATACCTCCGTTTTTGGAATCTGCAAATGCATGTGTCAGCCTGGTATGGGTAAGCGTGGTATCGCCCTTGGATTGCGTTCTGGAGCCAACAAAGAAGTCTGAGGATTTTTGCAGTGGATAATAGCCGATGTTGACATTGGACCCCATGGTGTATAATGGGCGACTGTCGTAGCGCTTGAGCGCAATAATGTTCTGCTCTACCCGATCGTGTCCGCCCCAGATCTCATTACCATGGGAAAACAAGACGAAAGAGGGGTGGTTGCCGTAGTGCTTTAACATTTCAACACCCTCCGCTCTTAGGGCTTTGGCGACTGAATCTGTGTCCAGCCCGCCCCAGAAAGGCAGTTCCGGCTGCAGGTACATGCCAACCTGATCGGCAGCGGTAAATGCTGCTTCCGGAGGACACCAGGAATGGAAACGGTAATGATTGATGCCGTACGATTTCGCGATGTTAAATATCCGTACCCAGCCTTCCACATCCATCGGGGGATGACCAGTAAGCGGGAATACGGCTGCATCATGTTTCCCTCTCAGGAAGGCAACGCGGTCGTTGATCGTAAACTGAGTACCCTTAGTGGAAAACTTGCGCATACCGAAGCTTGCCGATTGCTCGTCTTTGATCTTGCCGACGGATATCACCGCGGTAAGCTTATACAGCGGACGATGGTACTCGTCCCATAGGCTTAGGTCTTTTTCCAGGTTGTAGGTCAGATTGAGCTCATCCTTGATGGCGATTATGGTGCGCTGGGTCTTTAACTTTACCGTTTTTCCATCAACGGTCTTTTCCAGTGCCAGATCAACGGTGATATTTTTAAGTCCGGATTGTCTCCCCAGGCCAAGCTTCACGTTCAGCTTACCGTTGTGAATGTCTGGGTTAACCTGCAGGTTATTAATATACGTTTTAGGAGATGCCTCTATAAACATTTTACCGATGATACCGTTCCAGTTCGTCTGCGCATCATCAGAATAGATGTGCACGTTCCCGTAAGGGGTAAGTTTCAGGGTATTGTCGACCCGGATGGTGATCACATGTACACCGGGGCTAAGGTACTTGGAGAGATCAAACTCCTGAGGCGACTGTAAAATTGCGGAGCCGCCGACAGGTGTGTTGTCTATCCATATACGTGTGGACTTTGTCCGTTCGAGGAACAACCTGATGTGTTTGTCCTGAAATCCTTTTGGTATGGTCACCTTACGCCTGTACCATGCGGGTCCCTCATACTTGTAGACCCTGCTCAGATGCATGGTTGTAGAATCGGTATTGTAAAAGCCTTTCTTGCTCAGATCCGTGGTTCCAGGGAGATGAACAGTTTCTGAGAAGTCCTTTGTAAACCACTTCTCCGGGATGCCGGCATTTGTGGTATCCAGCGCAAACTGCCAGCTTCCCTGAAGCTCGATCCGCTGCCTTGAAGAAGACTTTCCTTGCTGAAGGTTTTGTGCAATGCACAATATATTGGTAAGCGTAAAAAGTAGTAGAATGAGGAATCTTTTGGTCATGTCTGGTACGATGGTGTACCGCTAAAATAAGAAAGAGTTTGACTTTTCCGTTACTGTCGTAACCAATTGATTCCGTTTCTTGCCTGAAACAAAACCGCATGGGCCGCGTTAATCCTTACATGAATAACATAGCACTGGTCGTTGGTTCTACGGGGGATCACCGGCGGAAATCTTGCCGAAAGGTTGATTTCAAAAGGATTTACAACATACGGTCTGGCCCGCCATCCGAAGAGTGAACTGGAGGGATTGATTCCGATTGCAGCAGATCTACTCGATACCAATAGCCTGAACAAAGCGCTGGCCGGCGTTGCACCCACACATGTTTTTATTACCACCTGGATGCGAAATGAGACAGAGGCCGATAACATCCGGGTAAATGCTGCGATGGTGCGCAACGTCCTGAATGCCCTGTCAGCGCAGCAATCTGTAAAGCACGTGGCGCTTGTAACTGGACTGAAGCATTATCTCGGCCCGTTTGATGCCTATGCCCGGGAAGGTACTTTGCCGGAAACACCCGTACGGGAAGAGCACCCGCGCCTGGACCTGGAGAACTTTTACTATGCACAGGAAGACGAAGTATATGCTGCCGCAGCGCGCGATGGGTTTACCTGGAGCATTCACCGCCCGCATTCTGTGATTGGTAAGGCCGTGGGCAATCTGATGAATATGGGCACTACCCTGGCGGTATACGCCTCCATCTGCAAGGAAACCGGACGTCCCTTCCGCTGGCCCGGATCAGCAGCACAATGGAATGGGCTCTCTGATGTGACGGATGCGCGCATACTTGCGGAGCAACTGATATGGGCGGCAACAACGGATGCCGCAGCCAACCAGGCGTTCAACATTACCAATGGCGATGTTTTTCGCTGGAGCTGGTTGTGGAAGAAACTGGCCGCATGGTTTGATGTGGAAGCTGTAGGTTATGAGGGATCCATCCATCCGCTGGAAGAAGAAATGGCGAATGACGGGGCGGTTTGGCAGGAAATTGCGGCTAAGTATAATCTGAAAGAACCCGATCTAAGCCGTCTGGCTTCTGCATGGCATACGGATCTTGATCTGGGGCGCCCCATTGAAGTGATGACGGATATGTCAAAAAGCCGGAAGATGGGCTTTACCGCTTTTCAAAGCACTCCGGATTCCTTTTATGATCTCTTTGAAAAATTAAGGGAGGAACGACTAATTCCTTAATGGAAATTAACGGTCCTCCCTTAGTAAATAGCTATTTTTTGTGATGTCCTTTTTCTATAAGCTGGCTGGCTTATAGGAAAAGGTCAGCGCAATGTTGTCTTTGTTGCTGGCAATAGCAGAAGGCAGCTCTACTGTAGTCTTTCCGCCTTTGACGGACCACTTCATCTTCTTCCCTGTAGGAATATGGGTGACTGCAGTTCCTTT
>JAZQRI010000077.1:0-144485 GCA_045629455.1 Pedobacter sp.
GCCCTTATTGCTGTCGCGAATAAATTAGTGAGGCAGGCTTTTGCGATTTGTAAGGCAGAATCCATTTATGTAAACGATTATAACTACAAGCTGAAAAATATCTGAACATCCTCTTGCATATTAACATAGTTCGTGTCAATACACTTATACTCTGTTCCCCCTGGATGAATTGCTCAGACGATTTTAGATGTACTTTCATCTAACCGTTAGGAATATTTATAGTCCAGGATGATTATAGTTCAGGATCATCTGGATTTCAAGACGTACTGAACTCGCGCGCGCGGCATTGCGTGCGATCCAGAGCCCGGAATTTACATGTCATGGTCACAAACGTCCGCTTTGTTTAGAGTTCAGCGGTATTATTGTTATTTTCGCGTTAAAGAAGAACAAGAGGAGCCGTAAATGCCAGTTAAGATTCCAAACAATCTACCAGCGATAGAACTTTTAAAAAAGGAAAATATATTCGTGATGAGTGATCTGCGCGCAAATACGCAGGATATTCGCCCGATGAGGGTGCTTATACTTAACCTGATGCCGCTTAAAATCAGCACGGAAACAGATTTTGTCCGGTTATTATCCAACAATCCGCTGCAGGTTGAAGTAGAATTTTTGCGCCTGGATTCCCACACGTCAAAAAATATATCTGAAGAACATCTGGAGATGTTCTATAAAAGCTTTACCGAAGTTCAGGATAACTTCTATGATGGTTTGATTATCACTGGCGCTCCTGTAGAAATGCTGGAGTTTGAGGAAGTCACCTATTGGAAAGAGATCACGCAGATCTTTGACTGGGCCAAAACACATGTAACCTCAACGCTGTACATTTGCTGGGCCGCTCAGGCTGCACTCCATCACTTTTATGGAGTGGAAAAAAAGCCATTGAATGAAAAACTTTCCGGAGTTTTTAAACATGTTGCAAATGAAAAAGGACACTCCTTATTAAGGGGGTTTGACGACGAATTCTTCATTCCGCATAGCAGGCATACGACGATATTAAAGTCCGATTTGGAAGATAAAGAAGATCTTCGCATCCTGTCTGAATCTCAGGAGGCGGGAATAGCCATTGTATCTTCCAGAGGTGGCCGCGAATTTTACCTTACCGGCCACTCCGAATACGCTCCACTAACCCTTCATGAAGAATATGTCAGGGACCTGAATAAAGGTCTTAATGTACCGGTTCCGGCAAACTATTACCGGGACGATAATCCGGAGAATCTCCCATTAGTCCGCTGGACAAGTCACGCAAATTTACTCTTCAATAACTGGCTTAACTACTTCGTTTACCAGGAAACACCTTTTAACTTACAAGACGTGCCCAAGTTGGGTGAGATTGTTCAAAACGCATAAAAGCCAATCTTACAGCCGGCCTTTCATATCAGGTATGAAAAGGTGTCATGCAGATTTGGTGAATTCAAGCATTTCCTTATTGATGGTTTCTGCCGCTGGATTGTCTCCGAAAGCTATAGCTGAAGCGGTCTGGACGCGTGGCATGTACTTGGGGTTCTATCTGATGCGGAATCGTATAATATTCCCCAGTTAGCTCAATGCCGCTCCGGTTGCGTTCCAGGGTAATTTTTAGAAAGCCATGTTGATTCTCGCAGTAGTAGATCAATTTAACATTTTGAAGTAGCGGATGGTTCGGGCTATATGCATCCTGGTCGGTCTTTCCGCCAGTATCATCAACCATTTGAAAAACCAGTTTTTAATAATCCAGGTGGAAATACCTATGTAATTCCCCGGAGAAATTGGTATGTTGGTATATAAAAGCAATGAATATATCCAATGAAAAAGAATGTAGCACTGATTTATGCGTTTTTGCTGCTGACGCTCCCGGCGTTTGCACAAGGGCCTGCTAAGCCAAAGTTTAAGATCGTCGGCTATTATCAGCTGAAAGCGATCCCAACAACTGATCTTTCGACCATTCCGTTTGATAAACTGACCCACATTAACCTGTCGTTCATGAATCCGGATACCCTCGGGAACTTTAAGGAGGATTATTCCTACGTAATGCCCTTTATACAAGCTGCTCATGCGAAGGGAGTCAAGGTTCTGCCGTCGATTTGCGGGGGCGGATCTCATCCTTACTACCATTTCTTGTTGAAGGATGAAAACCGCTCTCAGTTTATCAAGAATTTGGTTGATGTAGCTGTAAAGTATGGTTTTGATGGTGTAGATGTCGACATCGAGCGCCGTGATATTGACGAAAACTACGAGAAGTTTGCAACAGAACTGTCGGCGGCGCTTCATGCGAAGAAACTGTTGTCGACCACTGCAATAGCCATTCTTTTTAAAGAATCCTTAACAGCTAAGGCACTTGCACAGTACGATTTTGTAAATATCATGAGCTATGACCGCACAAGTCCGAACCAACCGGACAACCCAGGTCCACATTCTTTATACGCACATGCCGCATATGATCTGGAGTACTTCCACGAAGTCATGAAACTTCCAAAGGAAAAGATGATTTTGGGTGTTGGCTTCTACGGCTATGGCTTCGGCCCTGATCTTAAAACGCCTGGAATTACCATGAATTACAATCAATTGATCACCAACTTCCCCGGGGCGGAGTTCGCCAATCAATGGTATCTTCCAGGTGGCAAAATTATCTACTATGATGGCATTCCTGGAGTTAAACAGAAAACGCAACTGGCAAAGCAAGAAGCTGGAGGAATGATGTTCTGGCAGTTAACCGGAGATGCGAAGGGAAAAAAGTCTCTGCTGAACGCCATATACGAGGAGGCTTACGACAAGGAAGCGACTTACAAAAAGGAAACCTTGAGAAAGGAACGAGCTAATAAAAAGTAAGATGAGTCATTCTTTTTAAACAGCGGTAGGTTGATTGCCATAGATTGGGATATCGCGGCTCGTGATAATAGCCTCCACTATTAATCTCACCGATGATGCGATCAACCGGGTCCGGAGAAATTTGAAGACGATACTACAGATCATAGATCGTAATACCGGGATTTTCCTAGCTTTGCTTAAGTTTATCCAACTAAATTAATTGATCGCATATGAAACCAGCCTGGTACCTTACAATAATGCTCTTTGTTCTTTCCATTTCTGCATGCAACGTTTTCAAAAAATCCAGTGCCGCCGCTGAACAAACCAATGTGATTACCGACCGCAGGTGGAAGTTGGTGGAACTTGCAGGTAAACCGGTACCAGATCAGGTAAATGGCAAAGAGCCGTTCTTAATGCTGCATACGGCGGAAAACCGTTACTCCGGTTCAGCTGGATGCAATGGAATCGGAGGCAATTTTACGCTGCAGGATAATGGCAGGATAAAGTTTTCCCAGGGAATGTCTACCAAGATGGCTTGTGAAAACATGGAGATTGAAAACGAGCTTACCAGAGCCTTAATCGCCGTCGACAACTACACGATGAATGGATCGGAGCTGTCGCTAAACAAAGCGAGAATGGCACCATTGGCACGCTTCAAAGCAGTGGATTAGCTGAATAGAACCCTCGACTAAGAAGTCTTTCAATAAAAAACTCAAGCTGATCTTTCGCGAAAAATCAGCTTGAGCAATGTGTAAAATCGTTTATTTCTTAACGACTACAAAAACATTCCACCGGAAATTTCAGTACACAAAAATGCAACCACACCGCCTATATCATCAGCCAAGCCAGCTCTACCGAGTGCGGTGTGCGAAGCGATTGCACTATTTACCTGTTCATTGTCACGGACCATCCCCACGCCGAAGTCAGTTTCGATAGCGCCGGGTGCAATAATGTTCGACCGGATCCCCGGCACCCAGTTCCTGAGCCAGATACTTCGTTAAGGTTTCCATGGCAGCTTTCATCGCCGCATAGGCAGAATGACCAGCGCCTGTTTCATTCTGAAATCTAATCAGACAAACAGTACCTTCTTAAGTACTGCTGCGGCTTGCTCTACTGATGTTTGTATGGAAGCTATGTGAGCGAGTGGGTTCAGCATTCCATAATCATGAATAAAGCCTTTAAATTCGAGAATGGTGGTGGGAACACCCGCTTCATCTAATTTCCGGGCATACGCCACACCCTCATCGTGCAGAATATCATTTTCAGCAACCTGGATATATGCTGGGGGTAGGCCTTTCAGTTCATCTAATGATGCCTGGACAGGTGCAGCATATTTATTTTTACGTTGGTTCAGGTCTGGAAGATAGTTGTCCCACATCCACTGCATCAGTGGGGTCGTTAAGAACCTTTCTTGTGCAAATTTAGTGTAAGACTCCGGCTAAAGTCTGCATCGGTGACCGGCCACAACAGTACCTGTTGAAGCAATTTCGGTCCGCCGTTGTCTTTTGCCATCAACGCAACAACAGTGGCCATATTTCCGCCCACACTATTTCCGGCAACAGCGATTCTGCTGCCATCAACACCAATCTCATCCCCATTTTCTGCTACCCATTTTGTGGCCGCATAAGCCTGGTTGGTTGGCACTGGAAACTGAGCTTCCGGTGATGGGGTGTAATCCGGGAAAACGGCAACAGCTCCACTGCTCAAAACCAAATCCCTGACCAGCCTTCTGTGTGTGGGATAATCGCCCAAAACCCAGCCACCGCCATGAAAGAACATGAAGACGGGTAGTCCTGCCTCAGCGCCTTTCGGCTTCACAATATGGAGGTTTACAGTTTCTCCATCTTGTGTGATGCTTCTTTCAGATTCTTCAACCTCGGAATAATCGAAATCGACCGATTTTTGTGCGTTAACCAGGACCAATCTTGCGTCTTCCGGTGTCAGTTGCTCCAGTGGCGTGCCGTCACCACTGTTCAATGCTTCGAGAAACGTTCTTGTTTCTTTGTTGATGTTCGGATCCTGCGCTGCAGGATTGTTGCTTGGATGTGCCATCGTTTTAGGTTTTAGGTGAATATAAGTGTAAGTGGCTAATTGCTAGTTAATATGCTGTTGGTCAAATTACACGATCTCAATCTCTTTTTCCTCAAGCGCCTCAAATATTTGCGCAACAATTATACTTCTTGTAAGATCAGCTGTAGAAATATTCTTACACCAGAAATAAATCTTTATACTGCTGTTTAGCTTACTCAGCGGACTGATCATAATGACGGGTTCTTTGTTCACAAAAACGTTGCTATTCTGGGTGATAATATCCCGGATTTGGTTCACTACTTCAGATGAATTAAATGGCTTGGCAATGGTTAGCGCGATATCAATGCGCATTTGGTTGTTGCTAAGCGTCCAGTTGATGATGTTATTCGATAAGATGGATCCATTGGGAATGATGATCTCCGCACCCTCATCACTAAGTAGCGTGCTCGCACGAACACCAATCTCCTTAACCCTTCCTTTTTTATTGCTCAGCTCCACAACATCTCCGATACGGATGGTCTTGTCGAAGATGAGGATGATCCCGGACACGAAATTGCTCACGATATTCTGCAAACCCAGACCAATTCCGACACCAAGCGCACCGAGGATTACCGTAATCTTGTCGATAGGCAGGCCGGACGCGGCCACGGCAATTAGGAATCCGCCTATTAACAGAACCAGCCGGGTAATGAGCAGCTTCGAACGTTCCCCTTTATTGTCTTCCAGCCCGTCATCTCCGGTGTCGCCAAAGAAATAAGCAATGTATTTCTGTAGAAAGTTGGCCGTCCAAATGATGCCTGAAAATAGAACGATTCCGCCAAAGGTAAAGGAGAAGTTTCCAATGTTTCTTTTTTCCGTAAGGAGCTCCATCAAAGACTCATAAAGACCGTTGAAAATGTTCAGGTTCGTGGTGAAAATAACAACCCATATAATGGTAGCAGCCACACCGGTCAGCCTTTTAAGACCCGCAACGACGGGTTGCCAGTCGAAATATTCAGGATAACCCTTCCGGATTCGGCTGCTTTTCATCTGGAGCAGGAATGCCTCGACCAGTACCTTAGCCAGTATGGTTAAGGATATCGCGTTCAGCAGGGCATTAACACCTGTGGAATAAAATACCTGGGCAAGCGTGAACCGGCCAAAAACGTTACATAGTGTCGCAACCAGAGCGAAGATCGTGTAGATGACGCCTGTGATCAGGATCATCCTGTATTTTTTTGTCGGTTCATCCAGCCGCTTCAATACAACAATGCCAATAATGGCTGAACTAAGACTCAGCACAAAAAGAAGCCAGCGCTGGTATCCCGGCGGCACACCCATTAGGCGGAGAAAGACCGGCGCGAGAAGGAGGAATGCAAAGATGCACCAGGCATAAAATAGCTTTACCGGTAGCTTTTTTCGGAAAAAGGCCGTTAGCGAAATGGCAAGCAGGATCTGAACCGATTCGATATATAATGCCGGCGCCCTGAGGTCAAAGATGGGCGCCAGGGTAAACAGCATAATGAGCGTAATGAGATAGGGTTGTGGACCAACAAGGGAAAAGCCATCAACAGCTTCCAAGCGGTCACGCTGCTTCATACTCCGGTAATTGAAAAATACCCAGAGAAAAAATGTAAAGCAGGTAACAAGCAGCAAGGCACGGCTGCTGCGGGTGTACACGAAATAATACCCGGACATTTCCTTTTCGCTGGTGATAAATTTACGGAAGCCAACGGCCCGGGAACGATTTTTAGAAGGCTCCCACAAATAACGCCGTTCTTTACCGAAAGCTTTTATACTTACTGCATCAAAATGGGCATCTGTGAGGTACATCAGCTCTTTAATGTTAATTAGGTTGGCTGATGTTCGCGCCTGCAGATCATTAATGGTCGAAGTGCTTGTTTTTAGCAGACTATCCATAACCTTGCCCTTCTTTTTCAATTCTGCAAACTGGTCTTTAAACGTCACGCGCATTGCAGGTGAGGTAAAAAGCTTTGTCAGCACCGTGTCCTTGCGCAAGGCGAGGATTTCCGTTTTCAAGGCCCTCAACTCTGTTTCATATTCGTCGAGATCCGCCAGGCAATCTTTGTTGTTGGCTTGAAGCTCTTCAAGTAAGGTCTGGTCCATTTGAAGATTCTGCAGGTTGAGCATCCGGTCGCTTTGAGTAAGCCTGCTCTTTAACAGGGAGAGGGCAGCTTCGTCTTGCGTCAGATATTTTGTTATCGGTTTCAACTTCGTAAAAGAACCGACGGTGACGGGAACCTTGTTTACCGTCTCAAACACTTTTTGAAGGTGAACAAGGTAATCGCCCTTGGTCAGGGTTGCAGAATCAGAAAGAATCGCTATGTCCGGCCCGTCTTCTATTGGTTCAGACTTCAATTTTCTCTGTGCCAAACTGGAAATGGAAAAAAACAGGATCACCAGTAACATTATCGTACTGCGAACCGATGCTGAAAAGGAATTGTTTGTTGTCATTGATTTAAGGAGCACTCCGTTATCCAGGATGCAAACATGTGCTTGTGGATTTGGCAAAAATAGAGATTAGAATGGGATAACTTGCAGCTTTTCGGTTTAGTAGGATTAAATATCTTAGCTTCTAACGAAATTTTTTCGATTTTATATAAATTGAAGGGTAATGCGCTACAGCAACGATGGCAACCGAAGGTACTGAGTCTGAATAGCTAGCTGATCGCAAACATTATCTATAATCTTTGTCCGTTACTCCTGCAGCAGTACAACAGGATCAGAATAAGATACTTGCTTTTTCATCCCCGATAAATTGTGTTGGTGTTTATGTTCGCGGCATTTTGCCTTTGGCATAATTTTCATTGCTTCCTAATTTCTGCCGATGAAAAAGTCTGTATAAACGGCGGAGTATTCTGAATGGGACTAAGGCCGTGAACGATGGCTTCTGCTTTAAAACCAGTTATTTATTATTAAACAAACATGCAAAATAAAACAAGACATGATTTAAGCATACATTCGAAAGTGTCAGTGCCAACATTGGAAACCACGAAAAAACTGCTTCCCATAATCCTGGCCACTTCCATCTTTATGCAGATGCTGGATTCGACGATTTTAAATACGTCACTGCCTGCCATTGCAAAGGATTTAAATGAGTCACCATTGAATATGCAGAATGCCATCATCAGCTATGTGCTGACGCTGGCGGTATTCATGCCGGTTAGTGGATTCCTTGCGGATAAATTTGGCACCAAAAGAGTCTTTATCTTCTCGCTGATCTTGTTTGGCCTTGGATCCCTGTTTTGCTCGCTTTCACAGAATTTAACACAACTTGTGATCGCCAGGATGGTACAAGGTGTAGGCGGAAGCTTGATGACCCCGGTTGGAAAACTAGCTCTGATCAGAACTTTTCCGAGAAATGAGTTGCTGAAGGCTATGAACTTCGCCATTATACCCGCACTGATTGGCCCGGTTCTGGGTCCATTGGTGGGCGGTTACATGGTAGACTACTTATCCTGGCATTGGATCTTCCTTATCAATATACCGATAGGCCTGATCGGTGTGCTATTAAGTATAAAATATATGCCTGATTATAAGTCGCCGATCATCGACTTTGATCTGAAAGGTTTTCTGATGTTTGGTGCAGCGTCACTGCTGCTTTCAATTGCCCTCGAACTATTCGGCAACACCGTTCACATTACGCCGGTATTACTGGTGTTGCTTTCCGGGTTTCTAATGTTGTTCTTCTATTACCGTCATGCGACGACAGACAACAATCCAATATTTCCGTTGAACTTATTCCAGGTTCGAACCTTCAGAGTAGGCATTTTAGGTAATCTCGCTACACGCCTGGGTATTAGCGCTATTCCGTTGCTGCTTCCCATGATGATTCAGATTGCCTATGGACGCTCCGCAGTAACATCAGGATGGATTGTCGCACCAATGGCGATAACAGCCATGTTCGGCAAATCTGCCGTGATCGGAATTTTAAACAGGTTCGGCTATCGGGCTACATTAATGACCAACACCTTTATTATCGGATTTTTGATTTGCTCCATGGCCATACCTTCGGTAAATGCTTCAATTTACTGGTACATGCCCATCATTGCTATACTCGGATTCTTTAACTCCATCCAGTTCACTGCAATGAACACCATTTCAATTGCTGACCTGCGACAGTATCATACGAGTAGTGGAAACTCTTTGGTTTCCGTGAATCAGCAGTTGGCCATTGGCTTCGGCGTCGCATTTGGGCTGATTGTTTTAAAACTCTTTCAAGGGGATGTCAAGTTGATCCATAATGAAATTCATAATGCTTTTAGATACACGTTTTTAGTCGTGGGTATCTTAACCGTCCTGTCAGGCTTTATTTTCAGAAGACTGCATTTTAAAGACGGCGATAATATGAAGTCCGATGAGGAATAACTAAGTCACTGCCTAAGTGGTTCAAGGCTTGACTATGCGCCAAGAAAAGACCGGCCTCTTTGAAGCCGGCCTTTTCAACTGCTGGTGAAGCAGCAATGACGAAGCGCCTTAAATTTTAAGCAAAGGGCATTAATTTGCTGATTTATTTTTCAGCTTTGCTTTCGGTACGTATACTTTTGCACCCTTCGCATCTACATAGTAGTACCTGGATTGGTTATCGATGTAAATCTTTTGTCCACCTGGTCCGACTTTGGTCTTATAGGTTTTATCGACAATCCCGGAGGCACCTTTTACGGCTACTTCGGCGGTCTTGCGACCAACTTTCTTAGCTGTTTTCTTGATCGCCGGACCGGGGTTTACTTTAACCGTGTCTTTCTCCTGAGCAAATCCTGCCACGGAGATGCTGGTACCAATCGCCAGTAGTACTATTCTGATTAAGTTTTTCATTTTCATCGTTTTATTTGGCCTTAAGCCAATTGTGTACACTACTCAGATAACAATTCAGACGACAGGAAGTTTGAATTAGATTTTTCAGGGCGCGTTATCACACCAGGCGCTGAACTGGAGAAGTTACCTAGCTCCCAGCCGCAAAAGCTTCTGCACTTAATATAGTGGTTGTAAGGGAAACGTCAACATTTCCTCTGGTCGCGTTCGAATATGGACAAACCTGATGTGCTTTTGCAACCAATGCATCTGCTGTTTCCTGATCAACATCCGGCACATTAACGGCCAAATTTACCACCAAAGCAAATCCACCGGCGTTATTCGAGCCGATCCCCACGTGTGCCCGTACCGATGTAGTACCTGTGGTCGCCTTTTCACTTTTAATCACGTGACTAAGTGCGCTATCGAAACAAGCCGAATAGCCAGCTGCGAATAATTGTTCGGGGTTGGTGTAAGCGCCGCCGGGACCACCCAGTTCTTTCGGTGTCCTTACGTCTAGATCAAGTACCCGATCTGAAGATACAACGTGTCCATTTCTGCCGCCTGTGGCTGTCGCTACGGCTGTGTAAATTGCTTTTACTGACATGATATTTGTTGTTTATGTTATGACTACTAGTGGTCCATGGACCTTCGTTGATGACAGATATAACATTACTGAGGATCAAATTGTGTCCATGCTTGCCTTTGTTGACAATTTGATTGCAATCGTATTCACTAGATTTAGGTGCCAGTACGTCCCTTGCCAAGGGGTAACCAGGGCCTTGTTAGGTCTCTAGACCTGCCAAGGCCCTAGAGACGCCCTAGAGATGCCCTAGAGACGCCTTGCGAACGCCCTATCCACACAGCAGCCGGGTGGGTGTAATGATCCATTCTGACCGTAATTTCTTGTAGGGTGCACTTCCGGGGAATTTCTTAACCGCGAAAGGCAAGCGGTGTGAGGGTGCTTTGTTTTTTGAAGTAGTTGGAGAAATGGGCAATGTCATCAAAGCCTAAAGTATAGGCGATCTCTGCTATACTCCAGTCGGTTTGTTTAAGCATTATTTTAGCCTCCTGAATCAGGCGGGTTCGAATCAGCTCCGTCGTCGTGCTTCCGGTTGTTTCCTTTAGTACTTTGTTCAAATGATTAACATGTACAGCCAGGCGGTCCGCGAAGTCCTTTGGACTGCGCAAAGATAAACGCTCGCTGCTGGTATCAAGCGGATATTGCCGTTCCAACAGTTCGAGGAAAAGCGAAGATATACGCTGTGAAGCATTTTGTGTGCTGCTCAGTACCGACATTGGTTGCAGTTTTTGCCCAAAGTGAATAAGCTCCATGATCAGCGTTCGCAGCAGGTCATATTTAAACTTGTAATCCGCATGCAGTTCCTTCAACATTTTCCGGAAAATATGTTCCGCTTCCATTGTTTCCTCTGTTGACAACTGAAAGACCGGCAGCTGACCGGGCTGGAATATTGGAAGCGCGTCCAGACCCGCTCCAGTTTGCTGCTGGGAGAGAAAATCAGGGGTGAAGATGCAGAACATTCCAGTTTGATTCCCATCTTCCGGCAGCCAGTGGTACGGAATCTTTGGCGTGGCGAACATCAGTGCATTTCCCTGGACATCAATTACTTTGTCTGCATACTCCAGCCGGCTCACCCCCCGGATCCAGCTTATTTTATAGTAAAGCCTGCGGCTGTAAGGCATGATCCGTTTGCCGGTAGCCTTATCAAACAAGTTTTCTGTCTCAAAGACATTAAAGTGCCCGATCTCACGACGGATTCCGTCTGGCGGGGAAGCGCTGGTGCGCTGATAGAAATCGTCTAGTGAAGAATGCGTATTCATGGCAATTAAAAATGGAAGTTACGCAAAAGCAGTGTGAATGATCTGACTGCTTTTGCATCGTTTGCTACATCAGGCCCCCCGAGGCTTCTATGCGCTGACCATTCACCCAGCGTGCCTCTTCCGTACATAGGAAGGCCACGACGCTCCCGATATCCTCTGCTACACCCGGACGGCCTAATGCCGTGGCATTGCTCACAAATTGCTGTAATTGTTCGCTCTCCCTCAGGTGCCCTCCACCGAAGTCCGTCAGTATTGCGCCAGGGGCAACGGTATTGGCCCGGATTTTACGCGATCCGTATTCCTTGGCGAGGTAACGTGTGAATACCTCTACGGCACCTTTCATAGCCGCATATGCCGATGAGTTTGGAACGGAAATGCGGGTTAAAGCACTGGAAATATTCACAATTCCACCACCATCATTCATGAGCGGCAGCAAACGCTGGGTTAAAAAGTAGACCCCTTTGAAATGGATGTTCAGCAACTCGTCGAAGAAATCCTCAGTAGCATCGTTGATGGGTGAGTAGCCGCCGATGCCAGCGTTGTTAATCAGGAAGTCAACTCGATCTGTTCCGAAAGTGTTGTTTAGCGTTTCTTTCAGCTGCGTTTCAAAAGAGGAAAAACCCTTTATATCACCGGTATTAAGCTGCAGCGCCGCTGCCTTTTGGGTTCTTTTTTCAACTTGTGCGACTACATCGTCAGCTTCCTGCTGCGCACTGTTGTAAGTCAGAATTACATCGATCCCTTTGTCTGCAAGCCGCAGTGCCATGTCTTTTCCCAGTCCGCGGCTTCCACCTGTGACAAGGGCAATCTTACTTCTATCTTTCATAGCTTTTTTTTTCAAAGTTAGCGTGTAGTGCTTACCTGGGTTTGTGTTCCTCAAACCAATATTTGCGAAATTCAATCATTTAGAACGAGCGTGTTTGTCAATATTCTTTTTGAGCACAATAACAGTGGATTTGGTTAGAATTCCATTACCTGGAGACGTGAGTTTTGTGATATGAAGCCGCGAGTTGATGGAAAAAGGAGTGCCGTCAGCCACTCATCTCGCGGACGTGCTGTGTGTGTCACCTGGATACTTAGGGTTTGTCTTCCGCTTGCTGACAGGCCGGAACACACAGCAACATATTCATGACAAAGTGATCGCGCAAGCCAAGGAACGGCTATTTACGACCACTATATCTGTAAATGAGATTGCCTACCAGTTCGGGTTTGAATACCCACAGCCCTTTAGCAAACTTTTTAAAAGTAAAACGGGCATGTCCCCTCAGGATTTCCGGAGTTCCTTCAATTGATCGGACGTATGCCGAGGATTCGGTCAGGAAGCCATTGGTTACCTTTTGCTGGCGAGTGCGCTACTGGTTTAGGGCCTGCAGAAATCTTGCTGGATAACGTTCACCGGAGACAATCCCTGCCGGCATGATCGCGTCCATTAAAGCTAGATCCTCCGTACTAAGCTGCACATTTTGAGATGCAATGTTCTCTTCCAACGCCTTTATACGTCTGGTGCCCGGAATGGTAATAATGTCTTGACCCTGAGCGAGCACCCACGCAATGGCGAGCTGTGCAGGAGTACAGTTTTTTTCGGCTGCCAACACCCTGATCTGCTCCACCAATTCAAGATTTCTGTAAAAGTTCTCTCCCTGATAACGCGGCATGTTGACGCGGCTGTCTTTGAGGTCTTCCGGAGTCTGAATAGACCCACTTAGAAATCCCCGGCTGAGTGGTGCATAGGCCACCAGACCGATGCCGAGTTCACGGATAGTCGGCAGCACTTCTGCTTCTATATCGCGGCTCCATAGGGAGTACTCGATCTGCAAGGCCGTAATGGGATGAATGGCTGCGGCTTTGCGTATGCTCACAGTCGATGCTTCCGAAAGGCCGATGTAGCGGATAACGCCTTTCTCTACAAGTTCTGAAAGTGCACCGATGGTCTCCTCTATCGGAATGCTGGGATCTACCCGTGCCGGCGTATATAAATCTATATAGTCTGTTTTGAGACGTTGCAGGCTATAAAATACAGCGTTGCGCAGGTAATCGGGGTGCCCAGTAACCGGTCCGGGAACCATGGACCCGTTGGGCCCCGGGGCAAGCAGCTGTCCGGTTTTTACAGAGAGAAATGCTTTCTCCCGTTTGCCTTTGATGGCCCGGCCGATCAGTTCTTCATTGTGGCCTGCGCGATAGTAATCTGCAGTATCTAAAAAGTTGTTTCCGAGATCGAGCGCTCTTTCGATGGTGGCAAGTGATGCGACATCATCACTTTGGCCATAGGCGCCGGAAAGGCCCATACAGCCGAGGCCCACCGCGGATACTGGCGGGCCATTGATTCCAAGTTTTCTGTTCATAATGTTAAAATTTTCGCTTTGAACAAAGATCTGGGCGGATAGGGGAAATGATCCGGACAAAACGGATTAGTATCCTGACAAATCCTGAACGAAGGCCGCTATGGTTTTGCCGGTAACTTTCCTGAAGGTGCGGGAGAAATAGTCTGGATCGTTGAATCCCAGCTCGAAAGCCAGCTCCTTTATGGAGGAGCTCTCCTCGTAGTACAGGCGGCGTTTGGCTTCAAGGATCAGCCGGTTTGTAATGAATTCTTTTGGCGACATCCCGGTATAATGTTTAACGATATAGTATAAGCTATTTGAGTTCAGCGCAAGCTGTCTGGCGATGTCAATTACGCTCGGATGATCGCTGAGGTTATTCTCTATAAAATGCTTGAAAGCAATAAACTTGGAGAGTTTGTCGTCTGCCGGGTTCTTGTTGCCTGAAAAATAAGCATTGTTAATTTCTGTCAGCAGGCTATTGAGGTGTGCAAGAATAAGATCCGGATCTGTGTCCAACACACTCAGCAGTTCGACGAGTATCTTAAAGATTGATTTTAACCGTGCTCCAACACTTGGGGAAATCGCGATTTTCTGGCAGTTATAGGGATTGATAAGAAAGGGGAACTGCTTTGGCAGCAAAGACAGGCAATCTTCATCAAAACCAAGCTTAAAATAATCGTTTCCATGTTTAGTGTCCGGCAAGGTATGCATCTGATGCGGCAGGATGAACAGCAGTTCGTTGTTGCTCATGTCGATGTTCTGCAGATCAACGCTATGCTGGGTGTGACCGTCGATTAGAAAAAGAAAGAAGTAAAAGGTCTTCCGTTGCGTAAGGCTGTATGTGGCGGCAATTTGCGCAGGAAGGTGGCCGAAGGCGGGAGAGATAATGCGTATTGGAAGCTTGTGATTTTGACTATGAGTATGGAGCAATGATCCGGTGTTTTCCATTTCGTAAAAGTACTGAAAATAAGTATTTAAGATTATATTCGTTACAGGAAAGGAAAAGCTACATAGATCATGAAAGACGACAACATCTGCGCGCACCTGGCCGCGATTGATCAGGTTAAAACAACGGATAGTGGGGTATGCGCCGAATGCATCCGCAACGGTTCGGGCTGGGTACACCTGCGTGTATGTCAGACTTGTGGAGAGACACTCTGCTGTGATGATTCGCCAGGAAAGCACATGACCAAACATTACCATGCCACTTCCCATCCGGTAATCTCTTCTGCTCAGCCCGGTGAACGCTGGTTGTGGTGCTACCGGGATCAGCAAATGGTCGATTACTAGTTAATTCGGTCTTTGTAAGCATCTTCCAAATTATTATATTAGGGTTCTTATCACCTGCACTATGACAATGGACATTTTTCAAACGGTACATATTATCGAGGTTCTGGAACGCTTCCTTGAAGAACGGCGTCCTCCTGAAGAAATCCGGGAAAAGGTAGATCTGGGCTACCGGATACAGGGCCAGTCAGTTGTCATTTTCGAAATCCGGCCCAGCTGGACTGATCCAAAAAAAATCATGGAGAATGAGATTGCTAAGGCGACGTTTGTAAACTCTAAAAATCACTGGAAAGTCTTTTGGAAGCGTGCCGACCTTAAATGGCATGGTTACGAGCCATTTGCCATGGCAAAGGATATCACGGAGTTTGTGGACGTGGTTAAGCAGGATCGTTATGGATGTTTTTGGGGCTAGTTTTCTGACCATATGAACGGCAGATGTGGTCTAGTCTTTACTTTTATAATTCTGTTAAGCGGCTTCCTCCATGCGCAGGAGCTCCATTCCGCATTGCGTTTCAAGCCATGGCCGGCAGAGTGGATAACGGCGAACGGTACGCCCGCGAGCGGATATGGTGTTTATCTTTTTCGAAAGTCTATCAATCTGACTGAAAGACCTAAAACATTCGAGATCTACATCTCTGCAGACAACCGGTATAAATTGTATGTAAATCAAAAATTTGTATCTACCGGACCTGCACGCGGTGACATTGCCCATTACAACTATGAGGCGATCAATTTATCACCCTATTTAAAAGCAGGTAACAACATGGTATCGGTACAGGTGTGGAACGAGGCTGAATACAGACCAGAAGCGCAGATATCACTCCGTACCGGATTGATTATACAGGGTGCAGAAGCAAATGCACAGGTCATCAACACCGGCAAAAGCTGGAAAGCTGTGCGCGATGACAGTCACAAACCTTTACCAGTAAATATTCCCCGAAGCATCTACTATGTAGCCGGTCCGGGGGAAGTTGTGGATATACGGAAGCAAGTTAAGGACTGGATGTCAGCAGACCTGGATGACTCAAGCTGGCCTTCAGCGGATCCGATAACACCGGGCATGCCGAAATATGTGAGTACCGCATTTGGGCGCATGGATTTATGGCTGCTTGTTCCCTCGAAGTTGCCGCCAATGGAACATACGGTTCAGCGTTTGCAACACTTGAGGAGGGCAGTAGGCGTGAAGCCAAAGGCGTCATTCCCAAAAGTAAAAACAAAGATCACGATTCCTTCGCATACCGTTGCGACGCTGTTGCTGGATCAGGGATTTTTAACCAATGCATATCCAACAATGTCGTTTTCGGGCGGGAGGGACGGCGAGATCGCCATCAGCTACGCCGAAGCGCTTTATACAAAGTTTCCCCTGAAGGGCAACCGGAATGAAGTGGCGGGTGGAGAATTTGTGGGAAGGCGAGACAGCATTATTTCCGATGGTACAAGCAATCAGACATTCACAGCCTTGTTCTGGCGGACCTACAGGTATGTGCAGATTCAGGTAAAAACCAAGGATCAGCCCCTTACACTTGAAGACTTCTACGGAACGTTCACCGGCTATCCTTTCAAACTAAACGCGAACTTTAAAACGGAGGACACCGCTCTGGATACCATGTTTAATATCGGCTGGCGCACGGCACGCTTATGTGCGTTTGAAACGTATTCCGACTGTCCATATTACGAGCAGCTCCAGTATATCGGCGACGGCCGCATACAGGCACTGATCTCCTTGTACAACAGCGGTGACGACCGCCTTGCAAAGAATGCGATGAACCAGATCGACGAATCCAGATTGCCCGAAGGTCTCACCGCAAGCAGGCATCCGTCTTACACGCCGCAATACATCAGCACCTTCTCACTGTGGTATATTGGTATGCTCCACGATTATATGCGATACGGCGCCGATCTCGATTTTGTAAGGGGGAAACTTGCGGGCCAACGGCAGATACTTGCCTTCTTTAAGCAGTTTCAGGATAGCGAAGGATCATTGAAAAATGTGCCTTACTGGTCGTTTACCGACTGGCTGACTGCGGAGGGGTGGGATTCCGGGGTAGCACCAGTGGGGAAGGACGGCAGCTCTGCAGCAATGGATCTTCAGCTGCTTCTTGCCCTGCAATCGGCAGCTGATCTTGAAAGTAAGCTGGGCCTTGAAGTGTATGCGACAGCCTACAGCCAGCTTGCAGACCAACTCAGCAAAACGATCAGGTCCAGGTACTGGGATGCAGATAAGAAGCTGTTTGCAGACCGGCCTGAAAAGGATCTTTTTTCGCAGCATGTCAATACCTTAGCCATACTTACCGGAATGATTGATGGACCTGAAGCACTTGCGTTGGGAAGGCAGTTGCTGACCAACACATCACTGACGCCTGCCTCTATTTATTTTAAGTACTACCTGCATATGGCGCTAACGAAAGCAGGACTGGGTGACGGTTATCTGGACTGGCTGGATATCTGGAGAGATAACATGAAGGCGGGTTTAACAACATGGGCAGAAATGTCTGACCTGAGTAGCACCCGCTCGGACTGCCATGCCTGGGGCTCAAGTCCGAACATTGAATTCTTCAGGACAGTTCTTGGAATTGACAGTGATGCACCCGGATTTGCCAGGGTGAAGGTTGAGCCGCACTTGGGTCGTCTAAAAAATGCAAAGGGGGAAATGCCGCACCCGAAAGGAAAGATTTCCGTACAGTATTCGGCCGAAAAGAAGGCTACGATAAGTTTGCCGGCGGATGTTACGGGAACATTCATCTGGAAGAGTAAAATCTATCCGCTTCATTCTGGAGAAAATACATTCGGCCTTTAGCAACGTATGGAGGTTCTGAAAATTTCGCGTTATGTTAAATCTGTTACATACGGAATCAGTTTTTATTAGTTAAAGCTCTATCTTTGTCCGAACTCTAATTCTACCTATGGGTATTAAACTCAGCTTTAAATATAAATGGTCAACCATCAGTAGCGTCCTGCTATTGACGTTTTTGCTGATCTTTGTATCCAGAGGTGGTGAGTTTAACGCCAGAGTGACCGGCATGTTGCACGAGGTGTTGGTTCCGGATACGGAAACGGGCAGCTTTCAGCTGTCGGACACCTTGTTGAGTGATCATGAAATAGTGACTGCATTCCACTCGTCTGCGGAGCAGAAGCTGGTGACCTACCGTAAGAAGTTACGGAGGGCTATTGAAAGTCACGCTGAGCACTCGCTGTATGTCAAAGATGTTGAATTCAGCTACGACGCAAATCCGCGTTTAAACCTCAATTACGAAAGTCCACATTTCGTCAGGCAACAAGAATCTTTCCTCTTTCGCCTTTCTGTATTCTAAGTTCCCGCAATTTTGTGATTAGCTCCTGTGGTTCACTGTGGGAGATGTTGTGCTGTAAGGATTTGGTTAACAAATTCTTGCTTGTAAATATTGTACGGAACTTTAAAAAGAAAGATGAAACTAAACTGGTTATTCATGATCGTTGCAGCGACGACGATTCAGGCCTGCTCAAATAATACCAATAAAAATAAAACAGAACCACTTGCGGAAGTGCCTGTCGTTAAACTGAAAGTAAGAGATACCACCCTTGCATTTAACTATGTAGCCGACATACATGCATCACAAAACGTAGAAATCCGGGCACGTGTGCAAGGGTTTATTGATAAAATATTAGTTGATGAAGGGCAACAGGTGAGAAAAGGTCAGCTGTTGTTTAAAATGAACGACACGGAATACCGGATCACCCTGAATAAAGCAAAAGCGAATCTGGCCAGCGCACAATCGGCCGTTCAGATTGCAGAAGTAGAGCTGGAAAGGATAAAAACCCTGGTTGAAAAAAAGGTGATCTCCAAATCTGAGCTGGATCTCGGTACGGCACGCCTAAAGGAAGCTGTAGCGAAAGTGAGCGAGGCCTCATCCGTCATTGACGATGCCAACCAAAAGCTTTCATATCTCTCTGTGACCGCACCCTTCGATGGTGTAATCGACAGAATACCCTTCAAAACAGGCAGTCTGGTGAGTGAAGGTGCACTGTTAACAACCCTTTCCAACAATAAGGATATGTATGCCTATTTTGATATTTCTGAGAATGAATATCTTCAGTTCATACGTACCGGAGAGGACCGTTTTACGTTGAATAACGCAACCACCCTGATTCTCGCCGATGGAACAACCTATCCGCTGAAAGGAAAGATACAAACCCACGAAAGTACTTTTTCCGAGAATACAGGTTCGATCGCTTTCCGCGCAATGTTCCCAAATCCAAACAGCATCCTGAAACATGGGGCTTCCGGTAAAGTGCAGTTGCTGTCCAACCTGGATAAGAGTCTTTTAGTACCACAAAAATCTGTGTTCGAAATTCAGGATAAGAACTATGTCTTCGTTGTTGGAGAAAACAACACGGTAAAGATGAAGAGCTTTGTTCCAAAAATGAGAATCGCAGAATACTATGTGGTTGGTAGCGGACTTAATCCAGGAGATAACATCGTCTATGAGGGTGTTCAAAACATCCGTGATGGTTCGAAGATTACACCCATTTACAGTAAAGCTGACAGTCTTCTTGCAATAAAATAAAACATTCATTCCTTGTAGTTCCTCCCTGTGGCTTCCATAGGGCAGGCCACTGCATTATACCAAAAGAAAAATGGTTGAAACATTTATAAGGAGGCCGGTATTGTCGCTGGTGATCTCCCTCGCCTTAGTTTTATTGGGTGTGCTGGCATTGTTCCAGCTGCCGATTACCCAGTTCCCGGACATCGTTCCGCCCTCTGTGGTGGTGACCGCAAGTTACAATGGTGCAAATGCCGAGGTATGTGCCAAAGCAGTTGCAACGCCGTTGGAAAAGGCCATCAACGGTGTACCGGGCATGACTTATATGAATTCCGTAAGCAGCAACAACGGGGTAACGCTTATTCAGGTGTTTTTTGACGTGGGTACCGATCCGGATCAGGCTGCCGTAAACGTGCAGAACCGGGTGACGACCGTACTCGATGAGCTTCCTGAAGAAGTAATCAAAGCCGGTGTGACCACCGAAAAAGAGGTAAACAGTATGCTGCTCTATCTCAACCTGACCAGTACCGACAATAACGCTAACGAGGAGTTCATTTACAATTTCGCCGATATCAATGTACTTCAGGAACTAAAACGTATTGATGGTGTGGGCTTCGTTGACATCATGGGTGCACGGGATTATTCCATGCGTGTGTGGCTGAAGCCAGACCGGATGCTGTCCTATAACATTTCGACGGAGGAAGTGATTAACACCATGCGTAAGCAAAACATTGAAGCGGCACCCGGTGTCGCTGGGGAGAACTCCGGCATGGGTAAGGAAGTAAAGCAATACGTGCTGAAGTATACCGGAAAGTTCAACAACAAAGAGGGTTATGAAAACATCGTGCTTAAAGCAGATGAAAGTGGCGCGTTGATTCGCTTGAAGGACATTGCGGACATTGAATTTGGTACGGTAAGTTATGATATGGTGTCTAAGACAGATGGTAAGCCTTCCGCGTCCATCATGATCAAGCAGCGCCCAGGGTCGAACGCGAGTGAAGTAATTGACAACATTAAGTCCAAGATGGCGGAATTAAAGGTGAGCAGTTTCCCTCCGGGAATGGAATACAACTTTGCCTATGATGTGTCGCGGTTCCTGGACGCGAGTATTCACGAGGTGCTGGTGACGCTAATAGAAGCATTCATTCTGGTATTTATCGTGGTGTACATCTTTCTGCAGGATTTTAGAAGCACGCTGATTCCGGCACTTGCTGTTCCGGTGGCCTTGATCAGTACGCTGGCTTTTTTACATGTTCTGGGTTTCTCCATCAACATGCTGACGTTGTTTGCCCTGGTGCTGGCGATTGGTATTGTGGTCGATAACGCTATTGTCGTGGTGGAAGCGGTGCACGTGAAGATGACCGAGGAACACCTGCCACCGATGGAGGCTACTATTGCAGCTATGAAAGAGATTAGTGGCGCCATCGTGGCCATTACAATGGTGATGTCTGCAGTGTTCGTGCCGGTGGCCTTCTTATCCGGTCCGGTTGGGGTTTTCTACCGGCAGTTCTCACTGACTTTAGCGATCGCGATTGTCGTTTCGGGAATTAACGCCCTGACGCTAACACCTGCTTTGTGTGCGATCATGCTGAAGCATGAAGATGGAACGCAACGCAAGAAAGGTCTTCTCGGTAGATTCTTTAACAGCTTTAACAATGGCTATGGTAAGACCGAGAAGAAGTTTAGCGGACTCATTGGAATGATCATCGGCCGAAAGCCAGTGACGATATGTTTATTGATCTTCTTTTGTCTTGCCACGTGGGTGGGAAGCAGTATTCTGCCATCCGGGTTTATCCCGACAGAAGATCAGGGAATGATCTACGTAAACGTAACTACCCCTCCGGGATCAACAGTAGAACGGACGGAGAAGGTACTGGATCAGATTCAGGCGGCAACGAGCAGCATTAAGACTGTGGAGAACATCAGTACGCTTGCGGGATACAGCCTGATGAGTGATATTACCGGGGCTTCTTACGGCATGGCGATGATCAACCTGGCCGCCTGGGATAACCGGGAGGAGTCGGTTGACGAACTCATTGCGGTGCTTAAAGAGAAAACGAAAGGCATCAGCGATGCTTCTGTTGAGTTCTTTGCGCCACCAACTGTACCGGGGTTTGGTAATGCCAGTGGTTTCGAGCTGCGCTTACTGGATAAAAACAGGAGTGAAGACCTGAATAAAACGGCAAAGGTGACCAACGACTTTATGGAGGCCTTGAGGAAAAATGAAGCGATCTCCGGTGCTTTCACCAGTTTTGACCCGAACTTTCCCCAGTACGTGATTCATATTGATCAGGACATGGCCGCCCAAAAAGGCGTTTCGATAGACAACGCGATGAGCAACCTCCAGACCATGGTCGGGAGCTATTATGCGACGAACTTTATCCGCTTCGGACAGATGTATAAGGTAATGCTGCAGGCTTACCCGGAGTACCGGAGTACGCCGACAGACCTGTTGCGCCTGCATGTAAAGAATGATAAAGGTGATATGATCCCGTATTCTACTTTTGTAAGGTTGGAACGGGTATTTGGCCCGGAACAGATCAACAGGTACAACATGTACACCTCAGCCATGATCAACGGGGATGTTTCCGGGGAGTTCAGCAGTAGTGACGCGATCGCAGCTGTAGAAGCAACAGCAAAAGAGAAGCTGCCCCGCGGATTTAGTATTGAGTGGTCCGGCATGACAAGGGAACAGATCCTTTCCGGAGGCCAGGCCATTTACATCTTCATCATCTGTCTGGTGTTTGTTTACCTGTTGCTAGCGGCACAATACGAGAGCTTCCTGTTGCCGTTGCCGGTACTGTTGTCGCTGCCTGCAGGTATTGCCGGCGCCTTCTTTACGCTGAAGCTCGCCGGACTGGAGAACAACATTTATGCACAGGTTGCATTGGTGATGCTGATCGGGTTGCTGGGTAAGAACGCAATTCTGATCATTGAGTTTGCGGAGCTGAAGCGAAAGCAGGGCATGCGGATCGCTGCTGCTGCAAAAGCAGGTGCTGTGGCCAGGTTGCGGCCGATCCTGATGACCTCCTTCGCCTTTGTGGCGGGTTTGATTCCATTGTGTATTGCGACTGGCGCTGGGGCTGTAGGTAACCGTTCCATCGGCACGGCATCGGTCGGTGGAATGCTGATCGGAACCCTGTTCGGCGTGATCCTGATTCCTGGGTTGTATGTGATTTTTGCATCCATGGGCCGCAAAAGAGCCCGGGTAAAAATGGCAAGTTCTAAAGTTATAGATACGAACAAAAAATATGATGAAATTACCATATAAACAGAAGATATATTTAAGTGCGGCGATTGCGTTGAGCTTGCTGGCCTTTGCCGGTTGTAAGACGATAAAGCCGGTAGCCATGCCGGAGACGGCACAAATGCCGGAACAGTTTAGCAAGGAAATTACCGCCCCTGTGCCAGTGTTGAACTGGAAGGAGGTTTTTAATGATGAAGAACTGGCGGCACTGATCGATACTGCCCTAAACAGCAACTACGACCTGAAGTCTGGCGCACAGCGCATTATTGTTGCGGGTGCAAATACCAGGCTGGCCCGGGCGAGCATGCTGCCGAGTCTGAATGCAGGCATTACTGCCGGAACAGATCGTTTTGGAAAGTATACCCTGAATGGTGTTGGTAATTACGATACAAACTTGTCGCCAAACATCAATGCAGATCAAAGGATCCCCGGGCCAACCCCGGACTACTTCGTTGGATTCCGCAGCTCCTGGGAGATCGATGTATGGGGGAAGTTATCGAAGCGGAAGGAAGCGGCCTACTCGCGCCTGCTGGCTACTGAAATGGGGCAAAAATGGCTGAACACGCAGGTGGTTACCCAGGTAGCAAACCTGTACTTCGAGCTTATTGCACTAGACAAGCAAGCGGAAATACTTAACAGGAACATCGCGCTGCAGAAAAAGGGAGTAGATATCATTGTTGCACAAATGGCAGGAGGGAGGGCGACTGCCCTCGCTGTAAGCCAGTTTAAGGCACAAATGATGGCTACTCAGGGAAAGGAGTTTGAGATCAAACAGGCCATTGCACAAACGGAGAACGAACTGAACCAGCTGCTGGGTCGTTATCCCTCAAAAATTGCGCGGGATACATCTGCCATCACGAAGGTGCTTCCAGATCGAATTTACGCGGGTATTCCATCGCAGGTAATCCTGAAGCGCCCCGATATACAGGAAGCTGAACTGGAGTTAAGGGCTGCAAAGGCAGATGTTTCTGCTGCACGAAAGGCGCTGTTGCCTTCATTTACGCTGGATGCCTATTCCGGATACAATGCCTTTAAGCTGCCACTGTTGTTTTCTCCCGGATCGCTCGCGTCCGGTGTTCTGGGAGGCTTGACTGCTCCGATCTTTAACCGTGGGGCTCTAAAGAATGGTAACCGCATAGCGACTGCAGCGCAGCTGACTGCGTTCTATAATTATCAGCAACGCATTTTGCAGGGTTATCAGGAAGTGTCTACACAGTTGAGTGCAATAGACAACTACAAACGTGCCTACCAACTGAAAACCAATGAAGTTGGAGAGTTGAAAACGGCGCTGTCAACGGCAAATGAGCTGTATCTGGCGGGATATGCCACCTATCTGGAGGTTATTGTAGCACAGGCAACCGTGCTCAATGCAGAAATGGAGCAAGTCAATTTAAAGCGGCAATCCTATGCGGCCTTAATCAATCTGTTCCGGGCGCTCGGCGGATAAGAGAAGTTTTTAATTCGATAAGCAGCATGGTCATTCCCGTAAAAGAGAATGGCCATTTGCTTTTTATATCCGACTAAAACTCAAAAGGGTAGGTCTCCGGCACCTGACGGGGGTCCGCATGAATATGGAGCGGATGGAGTGCCCGCGTGCGGTCAATGTACAGGAACGCATCATAGCGGGAACTCAGCACCGTCGGCACATAGTTGCCATAGCGTTCATGCTGGGGATTGTAAATGACGCCGATTGCCCGGTGAGGCATTATTCCGCGGAATTGTCTGGTGTTGTTTTCATCAAAAATGATCAGCTTGTTTTCTGGCGATTCGCCGTGCAGCAGCTCTTCTACACTGCCACTTTTTGCACTTGGCACCGGCATGATTTCCATCTTTGCTCCCCAGTGATCTCCGGCGATGACGGTCCCCTGATAAGAGCCAAAGCCCACAAGGACGACTTGATCTTCGCCCAGCTGTTCACGTGCAAGCTGCCCAACATTGATCATTCCAGATTTCTTCATGTCGGTATACCGTGCATCACCGATATGGGTATTGTGTTCCCAGACGATTGCTTTTGTGCCTGGACCATGAAATTCCAGTAGGCGGGTTAAGGTTTCCATCATATGGGTATCCCTCAGGTTCCAGGTATTGTCGTTAAACCCGGTCATATTGCTGTAGTACTCCTCGGCATTTAATGCCACGATCGCGTTTTGGCTGGTGTTCAGCGCCGCCTCAGGATCGTGGTCGTAAGCCGGAGCCTTTTTGCGGATCTCACTAAGCAGCCGGATCAGCGGCTCACGACAGCTCTCGTCAAGCGCAAATTGTGCCCTTGCATAACGCTGTTCATCCCTTCCATACGGTTGAAAACATTCCACCGCCTGCCGGGCCATTCTGGCTGCCAAAGGATCTGTTTTTTCCAGGTAGCTGACCATCTCGTCCATGGATTCCCAAAGGCTGTACATATCCAAACCGTAAAAGCCCACTTTCTTGTCTGGCTGCAACCGTTTATTGCAATCCTTAAGCCAGCTCACCAATGAAGCAATTTCCCAGTTGGCCCACATCCAGGTTGGCCATCTGTTGAAGTCTTTTAAAACTTCGTGGGCTTCCGCATCTTGCTGTTCATAGCCTTTTATATACCGGTTTACGCGATAGCAGTCGGGCCAGTCGCCTTCTACGGCAATAAACCGGAAGCCTTTTTCCTGGATAAGGCGCTTGGTTATGGCCGTTCTCCAGGTATAGTATTCATGTGTGCCGTGTGAGGCTTCGCCGAGCAGTACGCAAGTTGCATCACCAATTCTTTCCATCAGTGGATCGAGGTCTGCAGATTGCTGTAAAGGATGAAAAAGTGTCGGATCCATAGGTGAAAAATGTTTACAGAGACAAACGGTGCTAAATAGCCCACCCGTTTTGGGTAAACAGTACAACGCAAAAAGAGTTCAGGATTATAGCAAAAAAGTGCAACCCAAAGACATAAGATAAAGTGGCAACACACAGGCCTTCTGATCTGGGTTTAGTCCGCTGTAAACAGGTTTGAAACCTTTGCGGCAATGCCCTGACCCTGCAGCTCATCTTTGATGCGTTGAAAGTCGCCCTTCTTAACACTCGTTTTTATTGTCCCATCCTGTAGATGGTGCATGCTGTCGCAGGCGTCTTCCAGCGTCGAAAAAACATGAGAAGACATGATGACCGTCTTGCCCATCGCCTTCAGTTTTAGCAAGATTTCTTCAATAATAAGGCTGCTTTGAAGATCAACGCCGTTAAAAGGTTCATCCAGTATATAGACGTCGTTTTGCTGTAGTAACAAACCCGTCAATGCAAGCTTTCTTTTCATCCCACTGGAATATTGCGTGGCATACTGATTTAGTGGAAGGTCAAAGATGTTCCCGGCGTTTATATCCCGGTGGTTCAGGTGTCGTGCATTGCACAGCAGCTTCAGGTATTCATAAGCCGTCACATGCGAAAAGAAAAAGAGATCTGTGGGTAGGTATCCCAGCACATTCTTCAGGGTTCCGGAGCCCTGATAGTGAACCGTACCTTCAAATTGCTCCAGTCCGGCAATACACTTGAAGAGTGTGGTCTTACCGGCGCCATTTTCCCCAACAATTCCGGTAATCTCGCCCGCGGTTAGATCGAGGTTGATGTTTTTAAGTACTGTATGTTCTGCAAAACGTTTTGAAAGTGCTTGAATAGAGATCATTTGAGGTAAATTTCTAATTTACGCCTGGAGCGTAGATATAAATGTGGAATTAAAAACAACAATGCGGGTGGAAAAATCATTCCTGCTGTGAGTTTGAGCATTTGCGGTAGCTTAATCTGATGAGGATAGTCTGAATACTTGCCGAGCAGACCAAGTATGATGTACAACAAACCCAGCAAACCGATCGGTATAATCAAGTAAATCTTACCCGGGAACACTATCAGCAGGGGAATAATAAATGGTAAGATGATGTAAGACGAATATGACACGGCGATCTTGATCTTAGTAATCAAAAACGCGTCTGCCGATTGTGCATGTGTGAATACATAGAACAGGGGTTCTGCATCTGCATAGAAATTCATGCAAACCAGAATTGCAGCGGCTAACCCGAATAAACCCAGTGCCACGTTACCGACGAACAGTGAAATTATTGTCAGTGCGAAGAACAAGGCCAGCAATCCATATGTCTTTCTAAACCCAACCGTAAATTCAAAGGGGTATCTCGAGAATGGCGATGGGATCACGACCCGGGCAGCAGCTCTCCCTGGTAGTACTGCGATTAACAGCCCGATGGAGAAGGTTGCCGCGGATGGTAAGAAATGATCTTTGAAGGACAAAAAAAGCAGGAAAGGTAAAATGAACAACATGTTCTCCAGCAGCCTTAACTGAAGATATTTCTGCTTACCGAAGGTCTGCTGTAAAAAGGTACGTTTTTCCGGATTGTAGCTTAACCAGATCAGGGCTAGTGGGAGTGCTGAATAGGCGAATTCCGGATAGGAGACTCTCGTGAAAATTAGATTGGACAGCAGGATAAAGCCAGCGGCAGCGAGCAAGCATCCCAAAAACGGGTTGACCCCGAATTCAGCTAAACTTCTAATCAGGCGCCTGCTTTGTAATTGGAAATAATATACCATACGTATTAAAAACAATCAAAAGGTACTTAATATTCCACGACGTGACAAGCAAGATCCGCCTGTCGCGAATATTGAGGTACCTGAATTCGTAAAGATGCTTCCAGAGATTTACATTTGCACCAATCCTTCATGCTAAATTTTCTTAATCAACCCAAGATATCAATGAACAATGCGCTTATCACCTTGCTTGCAGACCTGAAAACAAGTTCAATTTCTTTTAGTGATGTTATTTCTTTCATAGAGAAGCATTATCAGCATGTGCCAACAGCGTTTAAAAACGGTGAGGTCTACAATGAATCTACACAGAATCAGGGCAGTGCTAAGGTTTTTGGTTTCGCTCAACTGCATGATTTAGACCAGGTAACAACACTTTCATTGTTTGCAGAACACTATCAAGCCGTGCTCGAACATCCGGGGGCAGAAGATCACCAGAACATCAGGCAGTTCATGCGTTTTGGATGGGCTGGAATACAGTTTGAAGGAACCCCCTTGTTGTTAAAGCAATAACATCCGCCTTGCGGATATTGATCAAAAATAACCCGACTCACTTAACCCGAAATCGTATGAAAGCAATTGTAATCGACACATTTGGCCCTGCAGAGCAGTTACATGTAGCGGAAATTGAAAGACCAGTCCCTACCGCAGACCAGCTCCTGATCAAAGTCATGGCCGCCGGATTAAATCCCGTAGATACCAAAATCCGTTCGGGGAACCACATCTCTTGTAAGACGCTTACTTTGCCCGCGATCCTAGGCAGGGACATGAGCGGCGTCGTTGAAGCCACCGGGGCGCATGTAAGCGGCTTCCAGGTGGGCGATGCTGTTTTTGGATGTGTCAATCAGACGTACGCCGAATATCTAGTTACGAGCCCGGAAAGTGTCGTTAAAAAACCCGAGGATGTCCCTTACGAAGTTGCAGCAGCTGTACCTTTAGCCGGTTTAACGGCTTACCAGGCCATTCACGAACATTTAAAGGTGCAGCCCGGAGAGCGGGTGTTGATACAATCCGCGGCAGGCGGTGTAGGACACCTTGCGGTACAGCTTGCCAGTTTAGCAGGCGCCTACGTTTATGGAACCGCCTCTGGAGAAAATATAGACTTCATTAAAAGCCTCGGCGTCGACCGCCCGATCAACTACAAGGAAGAGCAATTTGACCAGGTGGTGGAAGATTTAGACGCAGTGATGGAGACCATGGGCGGTGATGTGCTATACCGGTCTATCCAGGCAGTAAAACCGGGCGGCCGTGTCGTTTGTCTGCCCTCGTCAACAAAAGATGATCCAAAGGCATTGGCGCTGGCCGCTGAGAAAGGCGTAACACTGATCTGGTTTATGATGACGCCAAAACAGGAACAACTGCAATTCATCTCCGAACTGATGGAAGATCAAACGCTCCGGGTGGAAGTCGGCGGCACATTGCCAATGGAAGAAATGGCGGATGCCCACCGGAAGATTGAGTCGCACGGAGTACGTGGAAAGCTGGTTGCAAGCATTAACCGCGAAGTATAAAGCGGCAGCCCAGGGAACAGGACCTTGTAAACCTTTTTGCGATACAATCGTTATTATCCTGAAGCCTAAACTTAGGTTTACGGTAAAAGGTATTTAAAACCACCAGATTATGGATCCACGTACAGAAGAAAACGACATGAACAATAATGAAGAAGGGAATGCGCCTAAGCTTACGCAACCTGAAAAGGTAAGTGAAGACACCATCAGCCGGGTTTCAGATGAGCCCGGCAGCCTTGGCATTGATATCGATGGCACGAACCCGGGTTCGATGTCGCACCCGATGGATAATGACGACTGAGCACCTGGTCCATTGTGATCGCCTGGGGCGCTTAAAAAAACGTCATTCCGTACTATCCGCTCAGCTACATATAATTTATCAAGGTAGCCACTGCTCGGTGCCGGAATGACGTTCTGCAATTTTCGTTAAGCGCTTTCTATAATATGAACTTGGTGCTCAGGAAATTAGAGTCGTTGTCATTTACAATTTCATTAATGAGTTGCTTGTTTCTATCGTTCAGCTTTGCCGCCACCAGAGAGCGAATTGAAAACGAACGCAGGGCATCATGGACGGACAACGTACCCTCTGCACTGTCTTTCCTTCCCGTAAACGGAAATACATCTGGTCCGCGCTGACATTGAGTATTGATATTTACTCTGCTCACCAGGTTGGTGAATGGATCAATCAGCGCCGAGACCTCCTTCGCATCATTGCTGAATATGCTCACCTGCATACCATGTGGCGAATCGATCTGGTACTGAATGGGCTCTTCAATGTCCTCGAAAGGAATTATGGGCACCACCGGCCCAAATTGTTCTTCGCGGTAGAGTTTCATTTGTGCATTCACCGGGTAAACAACCGCCGGAAAGACAAATGACCCAACAGTCAGACCGCCATTTTCATTGGTTACGCGCGCGCCGTTGGACACCGCATCATCAATGATGTCCTTAATATAGCCAGGCTTGTGCGGCTCCGGGAGCGGCGTAAGTTTAACATCTTTTGTCCATGGTAAACCTGGTTTCAGTGCCGTAACAGCTTCATTAAACAAGCCGATAAATTCATCTGCCACATCCTTGTGCACAAATATGATCTTGATTGCCGTGCAACGCTGCCCGTTAAACGATAGAGACCCTAGAACACATTCACTTACCGCAAGCTTCAGGTCAGCATGTTTGGTAATGATGGCCGCATTCTTGGCATCGAGGCTTAATACCGCACGCAGCCGGTTTATCTTTGGATGGCGTTTTTTAAGATCATTTGCAACCTTACTGCTGCCAATAAAGGCAAGTACATTTATTTTGCCGGTTGCCATCAATCCGGGCGTAACGACCGCACCACGTCCATACACGGTATTCACGACACCTTTTGGAAAGCATTCTCTAAACGCCTCCAGCAGCGGGTAGTGTAACAGCGTACCATGTTTAGGTGGTTTAAACAATATCGTATTGCCCATAATCAGGGCTGGAATCAAAGTAGTGAATGTCTCATTCAATGGATAGTTGAAGGGACCCATACACAACACCACACCTAGTGGAGAACGTCGGATCTGTGCGACAAGTCCTTCTGCCATTTCAAACCTGGAGGAATGCCGGTCGATATCTTTCAAACCGTCTATTGTCGCATTGATGTATTCTATTGTACGGTCAAACTCCTTTAAAGAATCTCCATAGGATTTGCCAATTTCCCACATCAGCAGTTTGACGACCAGGCTGCGCTGCTCGCTCATTTTAAAAACAAAACGTTCCATGCATTTAATCCGTTCATCGACACTCATTGTCGGCCATTCACCACGACCATTGTCGTAAGCGGTAAGAGCCGCATCGAGCGCTTCCATCCCTTCTTTTTCTCCACAAAGCGGGTAAGTGCCAATCAATTTACGCTGCAATACGCCCTGGGCATCGGGAATGCAAACGGGAGAGTAAACTTGTGTGACATCGCCATCCCAATGACGCATTTCTCCGTTGACGAGATACTTACGTTGATGAATCTGTTCAATGCGGTGCTCTGCGGGAATCTCTTCCTCCGCAACAAACATTGCTTGCAGTTGATTTTTAAAGTCTTCCATAGACAATTCAGTTTTTATATTTGCAAGTTAATAATAAGCGCGAAACAGCGCGTGGCTAAATTAAATTCCGCCGTGGCATTTGCAATCAGATGACAAAGCCGAGTACATACAGGTGAAAAAATAACTTGTTTCGTGGTGCCGCTTTAAATAGAATCTATTCATTTTTAAAAGCTAGATTGTTAACTTAGAAGATGTCCGTCTTACAATGTTTATATCGCCACCCAATGCTTACCTCGGGGGATCTTCAGCTGATCTTCGATGCCCATCATAAAATATCATTCAACAAAGGTGCTTTTTTGCTAAAGAAGGGAGAGATCTCCAATAGCTACTTTTGTGTAGACCGGGGGCTGATCCGCTCTTATGTATACGATTATGATGGAAACGAGATTACGACAGGTTTTATTGGTGAAAACGAGATTGCCATTGACGTAGTATCTCTGTTCCACAGAATTCCTACCGTAGAATATTTTCAGGCCTTGACAGAATGCGAGTGTTACGCTATAGATATGGAGCGTTTTCAGGTATTGTACCATTCCATTAAAGGCTTCAATGAGTGGGGCCGGGGATGGATGTCGGAAAGCCTCTTTAAACTAAAGCAGCGCACAACATCGATGATTACGGACTCTGCAAGTGAACGGTACAAAACCTTACAAAAAGAACATCCGGAGATTCTGCAGCAAGCACCTTTGAAATTTATTGCGAGTTACTTGGGCATCACAGACACTTCTTTAAGTCGGATCAGAAAAGAACTTGTAAAAGAAAGTTAATTATCTGCATTTCTTGCCCTATGGCAAGCGGAATAAAAGGACCAGTGCTTAGCTTTGATCAGACGGGAATGCACCCGTAAGTTAAAGCAATTCAGTGTTATGAAACTTAATCCGTATCTGAATTTCAACGGCAATGCCCTTGAAGCATTTCAATTTTATCAATCGGTGTTTGGCGGAGAATTATTCGTCCAGAAAATGAATGAGACACCCGGCTCTGAAAGTTTTCCGGAGCATGAAAGGAATCTGGTGATGCATGTTGCCATACCACTAGGTGATGGTCAGTTCCTGATGGCGTCCGACTGCTTCGAGTCACAGGGCCAGGTTTTAACGATCGGAAACAATAACTACATCAGTATAAGTCCGGACAGCCGGGAAGACGCTGACCGCCTTTTTAATGGGCTCTCTGCCGGTGGTGAGATTGAAATGCCGATGGCGGACATGTTCTGGGGAGACTATTTTGGATCCTTTAAGGATAAATTCGGTGTGTGCTGGATGATCAACCATGCCAACAAATGACCTAATACACACCCATATGGAAAATATGCAATTCAAAACAGCAATCGAGGCCGAGGTTTCGAAGGTATACAATACCATGCTGACACAGGATACTTACCGGCAATGGACGGCAGTTTTCAATCCGTCCTCTGAATATGAAGGCAGCTGGGATAAAGGGAATAAGATACGCTTCGTTGGTACGAACAAGGAAGGTAAGAAAGAGGGTATGGTCGGTTTAGTACGAGAAAATATGCCAAATAAGTTTGTCTCTGTCGAATATATCGGGTTGCTGGACAACGAAAATGAGGTGACGGAAGGGCCCGCAGTAAATGACTGGATTGGTTCTTTCGAAAATTACAGTTTCGAGCAGGAAAATGGCGTAACCAATTTAACAGTCGATGTTGATGTGCACGATTCCATGCTAGACTACTTTAGAGACACCTATCCCAAGGCACTTGCCAGACTTAAAGAAATATGTGAAGCATAAGGCTCCAGTCGAATCTTTTGAGCTAAATAAATATAAAATTCACGGTATGATGATGACCACTGCGTTAACTTCCCGACGCTTTAAACCGGCAGCATCATACGTCTAAAAGAAATGATGATGAAAAGAATTGCCTTTCTATTCGCGCTGCTGTTCATTCTAATGGCTGGAGCATCAGCACAGCAAAAACTGGCCACAGAAATGGATGCTGCCTCAGCCTTACACGGCAAACCATTTTTGTTGGATTACTACCAGAAGACCTTCGCAACGTTGAAGAACAGCGTCGAAGGGCTGAGCCCGGCGCAACTGCAGTTTAAACCTGCAGCAGATCGCTGGTCCATCAGCGAATGCCTGGAACATATCGTGTTAACCGAGCGGACACTTTTTGATTTTAGTAAAAAAGCCATGGAAAGTCCCGCGAATCCGGAGCGCAGGGCAGAAGTAAAGGTTACAGATGAGGCGGTCATCGATGGAATCAATGACCGGAGCCATAAGGCGAAAGCAGGCGCGGAACTGACTGGTAAAGGTATCTATAATTCGCCCAGGCAAGCACTCGAGGCCTTGCAAAATGACCGGAAAGCGATATTTTCGTACATCGATAATGTGGCTGCAGATGATCTGCGCAGTCACATATCTGACTCCCCGTTTGGGCCGATAGATGCTTACCAATGGTTCCTGTTCATTCCGGGGCACACCTCACGCCATACCTTACAAATAAATGAAGTGAAAGCCGACAAGAACTTTCCGAAACAATAAAATCAATGACCTGAATTAACCAGATGAACACCAAAGCAGCTGTAGCTGATCTTCTTTTGAATCGCTTGGGGGAAGCACCGGTGTTCAGCTGCCTTTGAAGCGGTGTTAATCCAGCTCTAGCCGGATCAAGGCCGGATCAACCCCGGGTCAAGGCCGGCAAGCGGGAGGCTGAACAGCTACGTTATTCCCTTCTCACTTAAACACAACTACCAATCGCATATGAATCCAGCATCTCTCTCGATAAAAGCAAAAATACAGATCTCCAAAACGCCATTTGAAGTTTATGAAGCTATTGTAGATCCGGAAAAGATGAGCCAGTATTTTATAGCCAAAGGCTCCGGCGTCATGAAGGCTGGCGAAACGGTCATGTGGCAGTTTCCGGAGTTTGAGGGCGAGTTTCCAATCCGGGTCAAGGAATTGCAGCCTGCGGGTTATGTTTCCTTTTACTGGGATAATGAAAACAGGGAGACCCTGGTAGAAATCAGTTTAGCGCCGGTTTCCGATGATGCCACTATCGTTACGGTAACCGAAGGAAGCATGGAAAATAATGAGGTGGGTTTGAAATGGCTGATGAGTAATACAGAAGGCTGGGCGAATTTCCTGGCCTGTATGAAAGCATACTTGGAATACAACATCAATTTAAGGAAAGGTGCGTTTGATTTCATGAAGGCGGGCTAAACTCCCTCAATGGCAGTCAGGAACACCGGTGCAATTTAAACATAAGACTATGAACAATTCAATCTACCCATGCCTCTGGTTTGATGGAAATGCAAAGGAGGCTGCAGAATTATATTGCAACGCATTTGAAGACGCAGCATTGAAGATTTGTACACCTATGGTTGTGACGTTCTACATCAAAGGGCGGCAGTTTATGGGTTTAAACGGTGGGCCTTCCTTTAGGCCCAACCCTTCAATATCTTTCTTTAACATTTGCAAGACAGCCGATGAACTCGATCGCGCCTGGAGTTTATTGAGCGAGGAAGGTAAGGTTATGATGCCTCTGGACAGTTATCCATGGAGCAGCAGATACGGATGGGTAGAAGACAAATATGGGGTCTCCTGGCAGCTAACTTTAGGCTTACTCGAAAGCGATCAGGCGGACGTATTTCCGGCGCTGATGTTTACCGGCGAACAGAATGGCAAAGCGTCACGGGCAATTGACTTTTACACGACTTTATTTAAGAACAGCGCGGTAGACTTCGTTGCAAAATATGAAGCGGGAGAACATGATACGGAAGGAAACATAAAACATGCTCAATTTTCGATCAATGGATCCCGGATGTCCGCAATGGACAGCACCGGGCCGCATAACTTCGGCTTTAACGAAGGGGTTAGCCTGGTCATCAACTGTGAGACGCAGGAAGAAATCGATTTCTACTGGGTAAACCTTTCTGAAGGAGGGCAGGAGGGAAAGTGCGGCTGGTGCCAGGATGTTTACGGCGTATGGTGGCAGGTGGTTCCTTCGATTCTCGGTAGTTTAATGAGCGATCCGGAAAAGGCACCCAAAGTCACGGAAGCATTCATGAAAATGACCCGGTTTGACATTGAGGCCTTAAGGAAAGCAGCTGGTTGAGTAACTTAGTACTGATGGAAGCCTTGAGAGACAAACTCCAGTACCTTTGGCAGCGAAGTGCGCCAGTATGTCCAGTTGTGTGCGCCATCACGGATACGAAATTCATGGGGAATCTCCTTCTTGCGCATGGCAATATGTACGAGCGAATTTCCTTCATAAAGAAAGTCATCATCCCCACAGTCCATGTACCAGCGAATTGCCTTTTTCTGGTCCCCGGTCAGGGAGTCCAGCAGGGCCAGAGTGCTGTGGCGCTTGTAATAGGCTTCAATACTTGCATCACTGGCTTGCGGTGAAGACCTTCTGACGCTCGTTTTGGCATCTTCCAGGGTGAGTGGACCTACAGAGGCGCTCAGCGGGCAGGCCGAAGAGAACAATTCCGGATGGTGCAGCGCATACATGAAAGTACCTCCGCCACCCATCGACAATCCTGCGATCGCCCGGTATTTTTTCTCCTGCTTAATGCGGTATTTTTTCTCGACATAAGGCATCAGTTCCTGGAAGAAGAAATCCTCATAGTTCCAATCACCCTTGATGTCGTTGAAATAACCGCGACGGCCGGTATTCGCATCCGGCATAACAATGATCATCGGCGTAGCTTCGCCGGATTGAAACGATTTATCTGCATTGGACAGCACTTCACCAAATTGTACCCATCCGGTTTGATCGTCTCCGCCGCCATGTAAAAGGTAGAGTACAGGATAGCTCCGCTGTGAACTTTCGTAATCCGGCGGCAGGTAAATGGCAAACTTGCGGTCGCCCTTTAAGATCTTACTGGGTAAAGTCAGGTTGTCGAACACCTTCCCGCTTTGGGCAACAGAAATCAGGGGTACTAAAACAGCCATAATGGCGAGCAGAAAAAGTTTATTTCTCATATCAGTTTATATTGGTTAAGCAGTTTTGTGTGGGGCATCAATTGTAATACTTCTGGTATTCCGCCGGCATGGATTGGATGTTTCTGACCTGTACATTTTTGAAGTATACTTCATTGCCTTCACTTTGTAGCTGGATCTTACCTTTTACAAGAGGAATCTTCTTTCCGTCCTCCACATAATGGGAATTCTTCAGGACCATGACCACATGCCCGTTTACAATATGCAGGCTCTTTCCCTGGTAACAGATGAGCTCTATGGTATTCCATGCATCACCTGGCTTCTCGTGATTTTCATTTCTGATACACAAGCCTTCAGGTGCACCAGTTCCGAAATTTAAAAAGGGCTGACTTGCATCTGCAATACTGTTCATTTTTCCTTCTGGTAAAAATGCACGAATGTCAGCGGCAGAGGTACTGATGTTCCAGTAGTCGCCAGTATGCCCTTCCATGATCTGGAACTCCTGAGACAACATCCAGGCGCGCCAGTAATCTACACCTGCTTCACCCTGGGAGAAATACAAGATTCCGGAGTCTTTTAGCTTACCAATTCGTGGTCCATAAGCTTGTGTTCCCCACTTTACCTGGAGTTTCAGGTGGAAGTTCTCATATTCTTCTTTGGTGTAGAGGCATCCGTATACCTCGCCACTCACGCGGAGCACAGGGTCACCTTGTTGATCCTGTATGGTGAAAACGCCCTTCGTGTCTTTGTTGTAGCCAATGGGTTCAATCAAATTTCCATTCTCATCTACGGGAGGTTTCCCGTTGTAATCTGGTTTATGGCTAAAAGCGAGATAGTTACCCCAGTGGCTCAGGTTTTTATCCAGAAGCTTGGTCCAGATATGATCTGCAGTTGCTTGCGGAGTAGCCTTTTTTGAAGCAGGCGTTTGGGCAGTTGTTATAGATGGTAGTAAAATTGTTGCACACAACAGAAGCGCATGATACGCCGGGTTCTTTAATCGTTTAAAGGCCATATTTGGTTTTTTTTAAATATAACTGATGAGGGGATCGAAAAAAAATAATACTTTAAAATTCAATACACTGTGGGTTTAATATCTATCAGGGTCACTCATTTAAACGTTTTAGTAAAATCTTTTATATCTTCGGTGCAGAACCGAATGAAACTTGCGAAATGAAAAAGATATGTTATCTGGCCGCAGTCCTGGCCATCAGTACTAGTGCTTATGCACAAACAAAAGGTGTAAGGCTTACCAAGAGCGGGAAAGCCTCCGGGCTTACCCAGTATGTAGACCCGATGATTGGTTCGGGCTTCCATGGACATGTGTTTGTTGGCGCCAGTGTTCCTTTCGGAGCCGTACAACTCGGACCGGAGAGCATCTCAGAGGGATGGGACTGGTGTTCTGGTTATCATGTATCAGACACGACCATTATTGGATTTCCACATACCCACCTGAGTGGAACCGGAATCGGTGACCTCGGCGATATTATGTTTATGCCCACCAACGGACCTTTGAAGCTGGGTAAAGGCTCGGAGAAAGATCCCGAAAGCGGTTTTATCTCTACGTTCAGTCATGACGAAGAAGTGGTAAAACCAGGCTATTACCAGGTCAATCTGAAAAGATACAACATCGGCGTAGAGTTAACCACGAGCAAGCGGGTGGGAATGCACCGGTATACATTCCCTGCATCCAGCCAATCGCACATCATTATAGACCTGCAGGAAGGTATTGGATGGGATGGTACCGTAGAAACCTACATCGAAAAAGTTGATCAAAATACAATTACCGGATACCGCTATTCAAAAGGCTGGGCAGTTGACCAGCGCATATATTTTACTGCGGTTTTCTCCAAGCCCATCAAAACGTTTACAGTTTACGATAGTACCAGTCTCCGCCCCGGAACGAAACTCAAGGCAAAGAATGTAAAAGGGGCCATTACATTTGCAACGAAAAAAGGGGAGGAAGTGCTGGTCAAAGTGGGAATTTCTCCCGTCAGCATCGAGAACGCCATGCTGAACATAAAGACCGAAATTCCCGGTTGGGATTTCGATAAGGTTGTGCAGGATGCCGATCAGGCATGGAATACACAGCTGCAGAAGATCACTGTTAAAGCGGATTCGCTAAGTCAGATGAAGAAGTTCTACACTGCACTCTACCATACCATGATTGCACCTTCTGTCTTTGATGATGTCAATGGCGAGTACTGGGGTACGGATAAGAAGGTTCACAAGAACGAAGGTTTCCAGAACCTGACGACGTTCTCTCTATGGGATACGTACCGGGCAAACAATCCACTTTCCACCATCATACATCCGGCGTATGTAAATGATATGGTAAATTCGATGCTTGCCATTTACAAACAGCAAGGAAGCTTACCGGTATGGCATCTAATGGCGAACGAGACAAATTGTATGGTGGGGTATAGTGCCGTCACTGTGATTGCGGATGCCATGTTAAAGGGCTTTAAGGGGTTTGATACCGATCTTGCCTATGAGGCGATGCGTAAGACTGCGATGCAGGACATCCGGGGTACAAAATTCGTTAAAGAACTTGGTTACATTCCTGCAGATAGTACCGCAGAGTCCGTTTCCATGGGGTTGGAGTATGCCATTGCCGACTGGAGTATCGCACAGGTTGCACAAAAACTTGGTAAAAAGGACGACTATGCCTACTTCAGCAAGAGAGGAAAATACTACAAGAACTATTATGACAGCAAGGCTGGTTTTATGAGGGGACGGCTCTCGGAAAATCAGTGGAGGACGCCATATACACCTTTTATCTCCATTCATGAACATGGTGATTTTACGGAGGGCAATGGCTGGCAATATACATTCCTGGTTCCTCACGACGTAGAAGGCCTGGTAGAGCTTCTTGGTGGCGAGAAAGCCTTTAACACCAAACTGGATTCTCTTTTTATTGCTAAAGGTGATATGGGAGATAAAGCCTCTAATGACATCTCTGGATTAATTGGGCAGTATGCGCATGGAAACGAGCCGAGCCATCACGTTACTTACCTGTACAATTATACCGGGCAGCCGTGGAAGACGGCAGAAAAAGTCCGGTTTATACTTGATGACTTCTATACAGATAAGCCAGACGGCATCATTGGCAATGAAGATGTGGGGCAGATGTCAGCCTGGTATGTTTTATCTGCACTTGGCTTTTATCCGGTGAATCCTGCGAATGGTTTATACGTTTTTGGAAGTCCGGTGGTGAATGAAGCAACGATCAAACTTGAAGGAGACAAGAAATTCCACATCGTGGTAAAGAACAACGGACCGGAAAACAAGTACATCAATGCCATGCAGCTAAACGGCGTGACCCACAACAAAACCTATTTCTCCCATAAGGATCTGGTAAAGGGCGGCGAGCTCGTGATCACCATGGGAAATAAACCAGGAACCGTTTGGGGCGTTGGTGAGGCGAACAAAGCCGTATCGGTGGAGAAATAACATACTTGGCAGGACTTAAAAATACACAGATGAACCAATACCTGATCACTGGGACGGACTACAAGGATCCGTCCGCACTGGAACGGCGCATGAAGGCACGTCCCGATCATTTAGCCGGGATGAGTCTTCTTAAGAAGTCAGGTAATTTCGTAATGGGAGGGGCCACACTTGACGCCGGGGGTGTTATGAATGGTTCTGTGATTATCCTCCAGTTTGAATCTGATGAGGATTTGGCGCGCTGGAAAGACAACGAACCTTATCTGTTGCAGGAAGTTTGGCAAACGGTAGACATCAGGCCGTTTAAAGTCGCTACGGTCGGGTAAGCGTTTTAAACGACCTGATTGTGCTGATTTCCGCTATTTCGGCATCAGGTGCTTTTTGAAAAAGTCTACTGTTGCCTGATTAACCTTCATCAGGTTCTCATATTTCATCCAGTGGTGCGTATCGTCTGGTATAACCAGAGATTCCACCGGAACACCCTTTTCTTCAAGACGCCGGTACAAGTCTGTACTTTGATTGAAAGGTACGTTCCGGTCATCATCGCCATGCACCAGTAGCACGGGCGATTTCCAGCCATCCATATACGAGACGGGCGAAGATTTCCAAGCTACTTCCAGCGCTTGTTCTGCATCAGGCGCTTTCTCATAGCGGTCTGGCATAGCGATGTCTGTGCTGCGCCCAATGGTACGGTCCCCGATACTATGGATACTCACACCTGCCGCAAAAAGCCCGGAGTCTCTTGCCAGTGCCATATTGGTCAGGTATCCGCCGTAGGAACCGCCATATACGCCAATTCGTTTGGGATCGATGTTTTCCTTTTTCGTTAGCCACTCGGCCGCCGCTTTGATATCCTGATACTCTGCTGCACCTGAAGTTCCGGTATTTTTTGCCTCCTGGAAGTCGCGACCATAGCCAATACCCATGCGGTAATTTATAGACAGTACGGTAAAGCCCTGACTCGCGAGGTACTGATTGAGTGCATAGGCATTCGCGTAGTATTCTGAATAGTTCCAGCCGAGAAGCATCTGTCTGGAAGGGCCACCGTGAATGTAGATGATTGCCGGCTTTCTGTCCCGGGCGCCTTGTCCGGCAAACAACTGCGCATGGATTTTAAGGCCATCTGGCGCATTGAATACAACTTGTTCCGGTACCCGGAGTTTAGTGGTGGGAAAGGCTGCCGGGATGTGGTCTTTGGCGAGCAATTTGATGTTCTTTGTAAATGCAGCTAATTGTCCGGTCCCGATGATTGCAGGCAGGGGTGGCTGCTGGCCGATGCTGGTGATCAGAGCGACGTATTTCGAGTCGCCGGTTACCACTGGTGTCCACTCCAGATCCGTTCCGGGGCTCAGAACTTCCATTTCGCCTTTGTCCACATGCACACGTGCGATATGGCGGCGGTCGATGTCTTTCCCGTCTCCATTTGATTTTGCGCCGGGTTTACCTGCGTTCACGCTGAAGTAGATCCATTGCTGATCCGGGCTGACACTCAGGTGTTCCACCATGAAAGCACCTGGCGTTCGCGGTTGAGCGGTTCCTCCATCCGAGGGAAGGCTATACAAATGTGACCAGCCGTCCTGTGATGAGACAAATACAATCCGGTTGTTTGCCAGCCAATTAAGGTTGGTTCCGCCCTGTGTTCCCGGAGGAGAGCCTGCGAGGGTCTTCGGTGCTTTCCACAGCTGAATGGCTGTTCCTGTTTTTAAGTCGGCCTTCCAGATTGCCCAGGGCTGATGCTTGTCGGCCAGAATGGAGTCCGGTGCCGCACCGACACCATTCCCACGCACGAATGCCAGGGACGTGCCGTCTGGCGACCAGCGTGGTGACCTGTCGCGGGAAAAGGAGGGTGCCATCCATTTGATGCCTGTCGTATCGTTGGTGTAAACGCCTATAAAGGAATGATCCTGGCGATTGGACACAAATGCGATTGCAGAACCGTCCGGGCTCCACCTTAAATCGCTGCTGTTCCCCCGCGCAGTAAAAAGCTGTTTTGCAGGTTTGGAGCCATCCAGAGATGATATCCAGACCTGTCCTTTCCTGGTGTACATGATCTGGTCACTTTTAGGAGAGATGGACGGATTTTCGCCCTCACCAATTTCCACAGCTTTCTGCCCGTCGAATGAAACCGAATGGATCTGCACTTTTGGTGCCTGTGGGCTGGAGTTTACATTCACCGGTGCCTCGTCGTCCCATATCGATCCATGGTCGCCGCCGCGGATAAAGACGACCCATTTACCATCTGCAGAAATGGAGAGGCTGCTGATCTCCTGGCCGTCGTCCGTCAGGTAATTTGTAAGTCTGCGTGGTTTGAAGTCGGGCCCCTCAGCTACATATACATTGCGCTTCCCTTTTTCGTCAAATGCCCAGGCAATTCTTGAACCCGTAGCCGCGGCGCTGAGGCTGGTTGGGAATGGATAATTGCGTACATCGTCCAGTTTGTAACTTTGTGCGTAGACGGTAGTGAGTGGATTTAGTAAATTAAATAGTAATAACAGAGGTATAATCAGTCGGTTTTTCATCTATCAGGGAGGTTTTGTCTAAAAGTACTTGCTTTATCACTAAATACCTCGTGAGTTCAGTAATATTCTTCCTTTGATTGTAATATTATTACTGAATTACAATAAAAACACTTAATATAGCAACGGATTTTGCGCTTTTTACTCTACTAGTCCGGATTTTTCAATTTGTTCGTCCATTTACCTAGAATAGTCAGATTATACAACCACCAAACCAAATCAAACAACATGAAAAGAAAGTTTACTTTAAGTATCCTACCCCTTCTTTTACTCTGGGTTACCTCCGTTATGGCCCAGACGAAAGATGTAAGTGGTCGCGTAACCGAGTCCGCCACGGGAAGCACCTTACCTGGTGTAGTGGTGAGATTGAAAGGCACTACGATTGCAGTGTCTACAAACAACAATGGGGATTATGCCATCAGGGTACCCTCCTCCGGTGGAACGCTGACATTTAGCTTCATCGGATATGTTACCCGTGAAGTGCCGGTTGGCACACAGACCACCGTCAATGTAGCGCTTGCCAGCGAATCCAAAGAATTAAATGAAGTCGTCGTGACCGCACTGGGCATTCGGCGTGAGGAACGTTCACTCCCTTATACTGCACAGACCGTTAAAGGAGATGACCTGACGCAAAATAGGCAGCCAAACGTTGTCAATGCGTTGCAGGGAAAGGTGGCGGGGGTAGCGATCAGCAGCACAGGTGGTGCCCCGGGGCAAGGTGCAAGAATTCAGATTCGTGGTGTAAATTCGATTGATCCAGGCCGAAGCAATCAGCCGCTGTTTGTTATTGACGGGATCTTTATGGACAATAGTACATCAAACCAGGGATCCGAGGGATATGGAATGAGTAATCGTGCTGTTGACATCAATCCGGATGATATTGAATCCATGAGTATTCTCCGTGGCGGTGCAGCAACGGCGTTGTATGGTCTCCGGGGTGCAAATGGTGTGGTCGTCATCACGACAAAATCGGGAAGGGCCGGGGCGATAAAAATCGACTACCAGGGAACTTTTGGTTTTGAAAATGTGAACACCATGCCGGAACTGCAGACCAAGTACACGCAAGGCTGGAGAGGAGTCTACAATCCGGATGATTTCTGGCCTTCTTACGGTCCGACTGTGGAGGAAGCAATCAAAATTGATCCGACCCATCCTGCAAAACTGTATAACCATATGAGGGATGCGTTCCAGACCGGCAGCCAGTACCGGAATGGGTTGACTGTCTCCGGAGGATCCGAAAAGATGACCTTTCTGACGTCCGTATCTCAGCTTCAGCATAATGGTGTATTGCCTTCGACAAATTTCAAGAATTATCAGGGCAGATTGAACGCTACCTTTAAGCCAAGTGATAAATTCAATGGAGGATTCTCGCTGAATGCCACCAATTCAGGCGGCCGCCGCTACAACGCCGGCAGATACATTGAGCAGCTGATCTACTGGTCGCCACGCCACGACGTAAATGATTACCTGGAAGAGAATGGCACCATGCGTTCTTACGGATCTACAACGAATCCCCGTTACCTTGCTGAGTCACAAAATTTAACCGACGATGTAATGCGTTTAATTGGAAGCGCAAACTTCTCTTACCAACCATTTAAGTGGCTGAATTTAAGCTATCGTGCGGGGGTTGACACCTACACCGACGACAGATTGAAGACAGCTCCGGGATTTCAGAATTTGGTCGGTGAGCGACTGGTCGACGACAATGGTACTGATGCTTTCCCTGGGCTGGGTTTAATAAATAATTACAGCAACAAGTTCAGAAGTATAAACAGCACCTTCATCGCCAGCATGACGCATAACATTGCAAAGGATCTGACCGGAACATTGCGCCTGGGTCATGACCTTTATGACAGATCAATATACCGGAATGCTGTAGAGGGCTCTAACCTAACGGTATACAACTGGTATAACCTGGGTAACGCTAAGTTTTTAACGGGCAGCACCTATGAGGAAGATTATCGCCTGATGGGTATTTTTGGTGAGTTTGCGCTGAACTATAAAGACTATCTGTATCTTACCATAACCGGAAGAAACGACAAGACCTCATCATTGGTAAGTCCGAATAACTCCTTCTTTTATCCATCTGCAAGTTTAAGTTACATTTTCTCTGATCACCTTAAACTTCCGGAAGTCATCAGTAATGCCAAATTCAGATTCTCTTACGCACAGGTCGGTAAGGATGCCAACCCGTATTCTACCAGTGGCGGTTTTGCCAACTACACAGGCTTGCCAACTGGCTACACCGGATTTACAAGGCCAGAATTACTCGGAGATCCGACACTTAAGCCAGAATTCACGGACACCTATGAAGGCGGTTTAAGCATGCGTTTTTTCAACAACAGGTTCGGGTTTGATGCAACTTACTACCACTCCATAAGTAAGGACCAAATCATTAGTGTGCCAGTTTCCTCAACTACCGGTTACGTGAATGCTGCAGTTAACGCAGGAAGTATGCGTAATAAGGGTATTGAGATTACACTTACTGGTACACCGGTTAAGACGTCGAATTTCTCCTGGGAAACGAACGTTAACTTTTCTGCAAACCGAAATAAGATCCTCTCGCTCCGGGAAGACTTGGGAGAAATCGTTGGTGCTTCTGAGCATGGCTACCTGAATGCCACCGTAACCATGAAACTTATTCCTGGTGAGGCCTATGGTACTTTATATGGAACAGAATATAAAAGGTATTTCAGCCCCGAAGAAATTGCGGCGAAGTTAGACAAATCAACAGAGGCAAGTGACCCTTCCAGACCACTCCTGATCGGTGCTAATGGTTTTCCGGTTCTAGGCGCATCCGCAGATCAAAAGAAACTTGGCAATGTGCAGCCGGACTGGATTGGTGGCTGGAACAACACATTCCAGTACAAGAACTTAACACTGAACGTCCTGTTTGACGCCAGAATAGGCCAGGAGCGTTACAATCAGCTGGCGAACTACTACTCTGCATTCGGCATGGCAAAATATACGGAGAATAGAACAGAGCACCGTGTGTTTGCTGGCGTACTTGCAGATGGGACGCCAAATACGAAGGAAGTATGGCTAGGACAGGGAATTGACCCTGCTACCGGTATTGACTACGGTGACGGATACTATCGCCTGAACCATAGGGGAATGTCCGAGACCTTTATAGAGGATGCATCATGGGTACGTTTGCGTTCTTTGTCTCTGGGCTATTCACTGCCGAAGAAATGGTTAAGCAAGGGCATTGTCAAAAATGTGAATCTGTCGGTGACCGGAAACAACCTCATTCTATGGACGAAGTACAGTGGTTTTGATCCCGAGAGTACCACAACAGACAGTGGATCTAATATTGAAGGGTTCGCCGGTATGACGTATCCTGCGGTAAGAAGTTTCCTTTTCTCTTTGAATGTTGGTTTTTAGAATAAAATTAAACGATAAACTGATGAAAAAATATAATAAAATAGCAGTTTTCCTCCTGCTTGCCGGCGTCGCCGGAATGGGTCAGGGCTGTAAGAAATATTTCGACCTAAATGACAATCCCAACCAGGTTCAGCAACCGCCACTTAGCGCGATGCTGTCTACAGCAACACACAAAGCGGGACTGAACGGACAGCGCATTGCTAGTTTCAATACCTACTATTCTCAATACCTGGCAAGCCCTTCGGGTGGCAATGCGACCGATACCTATCAGATTACCAACAATGCAACGCAGTGGAACGCGGCCTATTATGCGATGGCAGATCTCCATGATATGATCCAGAGAGCTGAGAGTACCGGAGCTACGGAGCACCTCGGTGTTGGTCAGCTGCTGATGGCCTATACGCTGGGTCTTGTTGCGGATACCTGGGGCAGTGCACCGTATTCCGACGCATTTGGAACCACCGGCGTTTTAACGCCTAAATATGATTCTGAAGAATCGCTTTATCAAACGTCTATCGGTTTGATCAACGAGAGCATCGCCAATCTGCAGAAAACAACGGCAACAACGAAGCTTGATCCCGCATCAGATCTAATCCATGGTGGCAGCCGTGAAGCGTGGTTGAAAACGGCTTACGGGATACAAGCCCGCTTCTTAAATAAGATCTCAAAGAAAGCGTCCTACAATCCGGCTACGGTACTTAGCGCAGTACAAAGTTCGTATGCATCAAATGCTGACGATGCGGGAATGTCTGTTTTCTCCGGTATTAACCCATGGGCACAGCTGGCCGTGAGCAATGCAGGAAACCTGCTTGGCGGGTGGTTGTCTGAAAACTACATGGATCATATGAACGGGACCAAATACGGCGTGGTCGATCCAAGGGTAAAGAAAATCACTGACCCAACGATCACCGGGACTTATAAGGGTACACGCAATGGTGCAGGTAATTTAGGACCTGCGGCAAATACGGTTCATGATGAAACATACATCAGCTTAAACTCTCCGCTGACCATGAGGACTTCTCCTTTATACGTACTGAATTATTTTGAACTGAAGTTTATCGAGGCAGAAGCGGCATTCCGCTCCGGCGATATTGGCAGAGCATACACGGCTTATCTTGCCGGTATTGCCGCAAGTATGGACAAGTTTGAGGTTGCTCCTGCAGAGCGCGATGCTTACATCAACAATCCGGTTGTGAGTGTAGGCGCGGCAAATCTGACGCTGGTGTTGATCTTTAAAGAGAAATATGCAGCGATGTACCTCAGTCCTGAATCCTGGAACGATGTAAGGCGGTTCGACTACAACTACAAGGACTTTAAGTTACCTGAAGGTGCCGTACTGTCCAATCCGATCCGGAGAGTTGCCTATCCATCAGATGAACGCTCTAAAAACGGTTCAAACGTGCCAGCTGATGTTTCACTGGACACCCCGCTTTGGTGGGATCAGCCATAGTTAATTCACCTTTCTGGCGCTATTGTTCAAGCAGTAGCGCCATTTTTGTTTATCCGCAAACTTTAACTTTTATGTTCAAATTCTTTAGAACAGGCATCTTTTCCCTGGTGCTTTGTTCCTCTGTTACCCAAGCTTCCGCGCAGCAGGAAGTTATTCCTCCAGAGCTTGACGCCTACGTTGATAAGGTGCTGCAGTCTTTTCAGGTTCCCGGAATTGCCCTGGGTATTGTTAAGGACGGCAGGATCGTCCTCGCCAAAGGCTACGGCGTGAGAAAGTCGGGGGACCCTGCACCGGTAGATGAAAATACACTCTTCAGCATTGCCTCCAACAGCAAGGCTTTCACGTCTACCGCCATGGCGATCATGGTGGAAGAGGGGAAAGTGAAGTGGGAGGATAAAGTTGTTAAATACCTTCCCTGGTTTAAGATGTCGGATGAGTATGTCACAGCCCATCTTACCATACGCGATCTTTTTGTCCACCACAGCGGCTTGCCTGCTTATGCAAACGACGTGTTGCTGTTCCCGCCATCAACCTACACGCGTAAAGAACTTCTAAGTAAATTAAAGGACGTAAAGCTTACACATGACTTCCGAACTGTCTATGCGTACGACAATATCCTCTACCTTGCTGCAGGAGAGATTATTGGTGAGGTATCCGGCATGTCCTGGGAAGATTTCGTGAAGTCCAGGATCTTCAGTAAGGTCGGGATGTCCAGGAGCATAAGTCGTTTTTCGACACTCAGAGATCAGTCGAACGTGGCCTATTCTCATGCCATCCGGGACGGTAAGTTGCAGGTACTTGAATCCTTTTTCGACCAGAATATAGGTGATGCCAGTAATCCTGCGGGAGGAATTGCCTCCTCCGCGAAAGACATGGCCAAATGGCTGATCACACAACTGGATTCGGGGAAAACACCAAACCACAACCGCCTGTTTAAGTCGGCTGCAACCAACGAACTCTGGAAGATCGTACGCCCCATGCCCGTAGGCGTGGAGCCGGAATGGCTGAAGCCGAACCAGCGGCACTTTTCCGGATATGCACTTGGATTCCGTACCTACGACTACCGTCAGCATCAGATTGTTGGCCATGGTGGGCTGCTAACCGGATTTGTTTCGCAGGTTGCCATGGTCCCGGACCTGAACCTCGGCGTTGTCGTGCTGACAAACCAATTGTCCACGGGTGCCTACAATGCAATCATCAACCACATCATCGATTTCAATCTTAAGGCGCAGCCATTCGACTGGGTTGCTGGCTATAAAAAGGATTGGGATGAATCGGCACGAAGGAGGGACTCCATCCAAAAAGCAAACCGGGAGATCTTGCCGGATAAAAGTTTACCACTGAGCCTACCTTTAGAGAAATATGCAGGTACGTACCACGATGAGCTGATCGGGAACATCGTCCTAACGAAAGATGGCCTGGGATTACTCCTGAAATTCCTTAAATCTCCACAGTACAATATGCGCCTGGAGCATTTTCATGGCGATTTGTTCAAGGCAGAATATCTCAGCAAAAATATGGGTGATGCGCCCTACCTGGCTTTTCAGGTCAACCCTGACCGCACGGTCCGGGAGGCTAAGTTTCTGAGCACCTTCTCCAACGCGGACCGCGATCTCGAAGACCTTGTCTTGAAACCGGACAAGAAAACCATACTGGATACAGCGGAACTGCGTGCCCGTATATTATCAGAAACAAGCAAACATAACGATGCAAAGTTTGCTGTTGCTTTTCGCGACCTGAGCAGCGGCGAAACATTCCTGCTGAATGGAAAGACTAACTTTCATGCGGCAAGCACGATGAAGACCCCGGTTATGGCTGAGGTTTTCAGACTGATCGCGCAGGGCAAGCTTTCCCTCAGGGATTCCATAAAGGTATACAACTCGTTTAAAAGTATTGCTGGCGGTTCTAAATACCAGCTCCATGCAGAAGACGACAGTGAAAAGGACCTTTATACGTTTATCGATAAGAATGTCACCTTGGAAGACCTTCTACTGCGCATGATCACGCGCAGCAGCAATCTCGCCACCAATATCCTGATCGAAAAAACAGGCGCAAAGAATGTAAATAAAACCATGCGGAGCATTGGTGCAAGAGACATTCAAGTGCTCCGGGGCGTTGAAGACAAGAAAGCATTCGATAAAGGATTAAATAACACGGTAACTGCCTACGATCTGATGCTACTTTTTGAACAAATCGGGAGAGGGAAAATGGTCAGCAGCAAGGCAAGTAAAGCGATGATTGACATATTGCAACAGCAGGAGCTCGATGGGGTGATATCGGCAAAACTGCCTGCCGATGTTCGTGTAGCAAACAAGACTGGGTCGATAGAGGGTGTTCTAAATGATTCCGGGATTGTGTTCCTTCCAGATGGACGTAAATATGTGGTGGTACTGCTCTCTGCAGACGCCAAAGCAGCGGATGCCAAGGCCACGCTTTCCGCTGTGTCACAGCATATTTACAACTATTTAGCCAATCGGTAATGGAATAAACATAGTACTTTGTTTATGTTAAAACATCTCCTGGGCTGAAATAATGTAAACCCTTTGTTTAAAGCATTGTTTTGTATTCAGAATTCTGGTCACACGGTGATTAATCCATCCACTCTATATGCAAAATCAACAACTTTACAAAGCAGTTTCCATCTTAAGTATACTCGTATTAGCTGTCGTGATTCTCGTTTTTGCCAAACCTTTTTTAGTGCCGGTTACATTTGCAGGGATGTTATCCATGCTTTTGTTACCGAGCACCCGATGGTTTCAATCTAAAGGCGTAAACAAGGCGCTGGCCACGCTGCTTTCCATTTCAATTCTTGTGGCATTTTTCGCCATTATCATTTTCTTCATCAGCTGGCAGATGTCGGATATTGCCGCTAACGCCAGTAAGCTCGAACAGCAGGTGTCTGCAAAGTATGAGCAGGCCAAGGAGTTCATCAGTCAGCAGCTGAACATCCCGAAAGCGAAGCAGGAGCAGATGATTGAAGAACAACAGGCTTCATCAACTGGCAAAGTGGGTTCAATGGTTACTGGTTTTTTAGCCGGGCTAAGTGGCTTTTTCGGCAATACATTGCTGGTATTGGTGTACATATTTCTTTTTATCTATTTCCGCAGTCGCTTGAAGGGCTTCATCATCAGACTGGTTTCAGAAGAACAGAAAGCAAATGCACTCTCAACCATCAGTAATGCACAGAAAGTATCGGCTAAATACCTGTCCGGCCTTTTTCTCATGATTGTTTGTTTATGGGTAATGTACGGCATCGGGTTTACGATTGTCGGCGTTAAGAATGCTCTTTTCTTTGCCGTCGTCTGCGGGTTGCTGGAGATTGTTCCATTTGTAGGTAATCTAACAGGTACGGCACTTACACTCGCCATGTCCCTGGTACAGGGCGGGGGTATGGAAATGGTCATCGGCATACTCGTCACCTATGGGCTGGTGCAATTTCTCCAAACCTATATTCTGGAACCACTGGTCGTGGGTGCAGAAGTCAGCATCAATCCCATGGCAACTATTGTCGGCCTTATTGCCGCAGAGATGCTATGGGGTATACCCGGTATGGTTCTGGCCATTCCGCTCATGGGAATTGCAAAAATCATATGTGACCATGTTGAGCCTTTAAAACCTTATGCGTATTTGATCGGTCAGGACAAGTCTGAGGACGGCAGCGGTGTCAAAGACAAATTGAAGGCTTTTGGCACGAAGATCAAGCAAATGCTGCCCGGTAACTAATAGATCTGTATCACCTGCTTAACACATTTCCAATGAAAAATTCATTTTACTTTCTCCTTATGATCGCAGTACTCCTTACAGCATGCAAGATGAGCAACAACGAAAGCGAGGCGGAGTTGACACTCGTATTCGAGGATGAAACCTATCAGCTTACCGGAGTCGCCGTTGGCGATCAGGGCCGGCTTTTCACCAACTATCCCCTGTGGTCAGACACGTATCAGTTTGCACTAACAGAGGTAACAGGGATGAAAGAAGCTACGCCATATCCAGACTCAGTAATGAACAACTGGAAGCAGGGGGAGGATGGCAAGAACAAATGGGTATGCGTACAAGCCGTGTACATCGACGACAAGAACACCATGTGGGTGGTGGATCCGGCTGCACCGAAAATGGCAGATGTATATCAAAAGAGTCATAAGCTCGTGAAGATCAACATGAGCACAAATGCTGTCAAACGTGTCTATTCCTTTGCGGGTGTTGCAAGTGATACCAGCTATATTAATGATGTGCGGGTAGATACGGAAAGGCAGTTTGCCTATCTGACAAATTCCAAAGAGGGCGGCATACTGGTGGTCGACCTGAAAACAGGAACAACGCGGCAGGTGTTGTCGAAACATTATTCCGTCCGGTCTGATCCAGCGTTTAAGTTTATCATTGACGGCAAGGAACTTACTAAAGACGGTAAGGTCGTGAAGATGAATTCAGATGGTATTGCACTCACGCCAGACGGGTTGTGGCTGTACTATAAGCCACTTACCGACGATAAACTTTACCGCATCCGCACCGAAGATCTTCGAAACACATCGTTAACTGAGACCGCCCTGGAAGCCAAGGTCGAAGATCTGGGACATTTCAGAACCTCAGACGGAATGATATTCGATAAGAAAGGAAACCTTTATCTTGGCGATCTGCTGAATTCGTCGATTGTGAGAATCAGCCCGGACTTAAAGATGACAACCCTGGTACAGGATGAACGGCTTATCTGGCCGGATAGCTACTCGATCTCTGATGACGGATATTTGTACATCAGCTGCTCACAGATCAATAAACAACCAGAATACAATGCCGGCGTGAACAAGCGCACTTCTCCTTATGCCATATATAAGATTAAGCTTTGATGCTTATAGCGTTGTCGTTAAAACCATCGAGCTGCCAAACTCAGCTTTTTTTATTTTAGATGCTGTAGAATCGCCGTAAACGTCTGGATCTATAAAAACGTACGGTATTTAGAAATTAAGCGGAAAGCACTATTTTAGAACGATGAACCGAAGGACATTTACGAAATTAACCGCTCAGGGTGCGGCGGTACTTGCCGCATCTTCACCCTTATCCTTACTCGCCAGCCAAATGCCGTCTGTTCGCCTTGGTGGATTCTTTACCGAAAAGTTCGATGATCCAGCCGCCTGGATTGCTGCACATCAGCGGGAAGGATACCGTGCGGCGTACTGCCCGCTCCGGCCCGGTGCTTCAGATACAACCATTAGAGCCTATGAAGCAGCGGCGAAGAAAGCGGATATTGTAATTGCGGAGTTGTGGGTGGGGAGTAATCCAATCAGCACCGATACGGTCACCGCTAAGGAAGCGATCAGGAAGTGTGTAGACTATCTTGCTTTAACCGACGCTATCGGTGCGAACTGCTGCCTGAATACGGCAGGCACCAAAAACCAGCCAAATGTAAAAGGTCCGCACAAAGATAACTTTACTACGGATACGTTCGATGAAATTGTTGAAGTTACACGTACGATACTGAATGAGGCAAAACCTACCAGAACATATTTCACACTGGAGGCCATGCCCCACATCTTTCCGGATTCTGCGGACACCTATCTGGACCTGATTAAGGCAATTGGGCACAAGCGCTTTGCCGTTCATCTGGATCCTGTAAACATCATTGTCAGCAGTAGGATCTATGCGCATAACGGTGCGATGATCAAGGATTTCTTCAAAAAACTGGGACCCCACATAAGGAGTTGCCATGCGAAAGATATAACGAACGACAGCACAGAATTTTTACCCAACCTTAGCGAATGTATGCCGGGGAAGGGAAATCTGGATTATGGAGTATACATCCGCGAGTTGAGCAAGCTTAAAGACATACCGCTCATGCTTGAACACCTGAAAACAAATGAAGAATACCGGATGGCCGCCGCCTATATACGATCCGTAGGGAAGAAGGAAGGCATATTGCTGTAGCAGCCGTTCTAAAAGGCTTCATTTAAGCCCAGGAATAATCCCTTTCTTCCAAAGTTTCCATACGCATAGTCGATACACAGGTTTGTACGAGTGGCCTTATTGAACAATATCCGCAAGCCAGCGCCGCCGCCGGGCTGCCAGTGTTCGAATATCTTTGTGCCCAGCAGGTTGTTTGTGGTTTGTATGTTGAAGAAAGCAACGCCGCCTATAAACTTGTTCCGGGTAATTGGAAAGCGATATTCTACCTCAGAATCAAAGTATTGGGTGCCTTTAAAGTATGCAATGGTATAGCCCCGTCCGCTACGGCCACTTCCATCCTTACCCGTGCCGGGCAATTCCAGATAGGGCAGACTGCCGCTTACCAGGTAGGAGCCGAAATTCCAGAAAGCAATAACATGCTCCGGATTGCGGCTGGAAAGGCTGAAATATTTTCGGAAATCAGTAGTGATCTGTACAGCGTTCTTGGTGCTTCCCATCCAGGACTGGTTTATCCGTACCCCCGCGTCAGCATAAATTCCTTTAAAAGCCCGGTTCTGATTATCTCGGGATGTATACTGAATATTGAACAAGAGGCCATTCATCATATAGTTGTCCCGGTCAAATCCATAGCGGTCCATGTAGATGTTGTACGGTGTGTCCTCACCAGGGGTGAGCCGGTCCTCAACCTTCCGCCGGATATCGAAAGATACCCCGGCGCCGAAAAAGAGGTTATCCCGCACCTGCTTATAGACTTTCTCTCTGAAGCTGTAATATTGCCCGTGCAACACATAAGGCTTGCGCCCGGGGTTGGTCAGCACCCGGTCCGCTTCATTGTCTTCTGCCGGAACGCCTATCCCTAACCCGAAGTCGGGTGTAACGGTCTTGGCAGCAATGATGCTTCCCTGAAGGTTCCATTTGTTCCCGTCCGTAAATACGTTATGACTGAGGTATACATACAAAATGCCCTTTGTGGTGATGGAGGCCGAGGTGGCCGCCACAGACATCAATGTGTTTGGATCCTTGCCAAGTACCTTGCCGGCGACAGCTTTTATTCCAATCTGCGCGCCTATACTCGGGTTATATGCAACATTGGGCATGAGCGTGATCGCAGATTTCTTCCCAACGGGTGTAGGTTGCCCACCCTTATGAAGCAAGGAGCGAATTAAATCCGCTACATCATACTGCAAATTTCCACTGTCTGCAGTCTTGGTGATTTTAGTTCCGTCTTTCCGCAAAGAGTCGGCTTTCAGAGAATCAACGGTTGCTTCTGTTTGACAATAAGCAAAGGTATTGAAGCACAAAAATATGGCGAGGCATAGTATTTTCAAAGTAAACAAGATAAATCCGTTAAATCTGTTTGATTTAATTTCTTAACGAAGATAAGTTTTAATTGTTTTATGCTTGTAACACTTCGTTTGATACGGCTAAAAACCAGAGTGGTAGACTGGTCAACTACGTCAATACGTAACAAATCTGCTAGATACAGGAGTGATTTGTAGCATGAATCTTCCCGGTTTCCGTAAATCTTCCAGTTATTTCACAAGATATGCAGGTATGCCGGATGCTACCCGGCTTAAACGCTTGTTATGTGGAAGCTTAACTGTTTAACAATTAAGATAAAATGGTTATTTTGGTTTAACTAAATATAATCCTGTATGAAAAATAACCGTAGATCTTTTATTAAGAAAAGTTCCGCCCTTGCGGCATTGTCAATTGTTGGCTTAAGTGCCTGTTCTGAATCTGCAAACACAGAAACTTCTGAAGGAAAAGCAACTGGCGCTGGAAAAGAAGTTGAATGGCCGGTAAAAGCAGGTGCAGATATGCCCCGGCTTTGTGTACTGGCTGATTTGGACTCTAAACCGGCGGACATGAGAAAACTTAAACAAATTGGGATAGACTACGTCATCATGGGCGGTCCTAAAATTCCATGGACCGAGAAAGGACTCAGGGAGATTATGGACCGTTTTAAGGCAGAAGGCCTGACGGTAATAAACATGATGATTGGCGGGCATCCCAACACGATCTACGGGCGGGAGGGACGCGACAAGGAGATAAAGGACATTCAGGATTCACTTCGTGCAGCTGGTGCCGCCGGTCTGCCTGTAGTTGAATACAATTTTTATGCACACCGGCTGATGGAGGGTTACTATGAAGTTAAGGCACGCGGCGGCGCAGGTACAACGGCATTTGACTATGAAAAAGGTAAGAATCTCCCAAGTGATCCCGCGGACGGCATACCCCAAACTGCGGAAATGCTATGGAACAATCTGACTTACTTCCTGAAAGCGGTTATCCCTGTTGCAGAGCAGGCAGGGGTACGTATGGCACTGCATCCCAATGATCCGCCGATTCCCGTTAGTCATGGGCATGCGCAAATTATGGCAACATTCGACGACTGGAAACGTCTGCTCGACATTGTAGATAGTCCGGCGAATGGCATGACCTACGACTGTGGTGTATCCAGAGAGATGGGCGAAGATCCACTTGAGGTTCTACAATATCTGGGATCTCGTGATCGTATAAATCATATGCACTACCGGAACGTAACGGTAGAAAAGCCCTATGTAAAATATGAAGAGGTTTTCTTCGATGAGGGACAGGTAAATATGTTCGCCGTAATGCGGGAAGTGTTCAAACTTAAATACAAGTTCGGCCTCTACCCGGAACATCCACGGGAACTGGACTATGACCGGGAACATACCGGAGGAGTGGTAAAACAGTTTGGCGGCGGCGTTTATCCGGGCGGAGGAGGATATGCTGCCCAGGCCTATAATGTGGCTTACACAAAAGCCATGATGCAGGCTGTACTCTCCATATAAAGAGTGATTCCTGTGGTATCATGCCCTGGATTCTAAAAAGGTGCCGGTGAATATGCCAGCACCTTTTTTTATAGAGATCTTCTTGAAAAACACGGTGAAATCACCCTCAAAAGATCCGTGTTTAAGCGGTAAAATAAGCTTGTGACCCCATGTAATTTAGATGGAACAAAACCATTTATAAATCAGATATCATGGACACACGTATAAAAAATTCTGCAATGTTGCTGGGTGCAATTGTCTTGCTAACAGCAGCCCTTAGTTGTGAGAAAGACCAGGAGAATGAACCTGCATTGCCCGTGTTAACGGAGGAAATGCTCGGTCAGGATGGGGATCCGCGCTTCAATCTTAAATTCAATAATAGTCAAAATGCCAATCTGGATATCCACGTCTTAACACCTGACGGTATAGAGATCTACCAGGGCAACCGGGCTGCAGGTGGTGGAACAATGGACTTGGATTGTCTTTGTGACAAGCTTGAAATGACACCAAGTGAAAACGTTTTCTGGCAGCCTGGCACAGCGGCTCCGGGAACTTACAAAGTCTGGGTCGAATATTCTGAACTCTGTACCGAAAAAAGGGCAGCTTCGGATTACACGGTTCGCATCATTACCAGTGGCAAGACAGTAAAAAAATACTCTGGAACCCTGAACAAGAAAGGCCAAAAGTCACAGGTGTATAGTTATACACTTTGATTCAAGGAAAGCCATACTGCATGATTTCTCGTGATAGGTGTGATCATTTCTTGCCAGGCAACTTCAAAAGCGAGGAGTTGATCCGCCTAGATCTCTACAATCTGGTTTTTTATGGCATAAAGAACCAGTCCAACCCGCGACTTAACGTGTAGCTTGAGGAAAAGATGATCCCGGTAGCCATCTACCGTCCGTGGGCTCAGCGACATCCGGTCTGCGATCTGTTTGTAGCTGAGCTCGGTGCAGGCATACTTTAAAAAAGTGCTTTCCCGTTCGTTAAGCTGCTCAGGACCTACCGGACTATGGTGGGTATCCTGCTCTGCCATTGAATGGATCAATGTACCCGTTACCAGATCAGAGTAGTAATAGTCTTTGTTTCTGAGCATGGTGAGGGCTTCCTTCAGTTGACCTGGGTCTGCATCTTTGAGGATGTATCCACGTGCACCACTTTTCATCATACGGATGATCGTTTGTTCATTGTCATACATACCTAGCGCAAGGACCTTGACTGCAGGATAGCTTTCTTTAAGCAGTTTTGCCGTCTTAAATCCATCCTGACCCGGCATCTCGACGTCCAGTAGCGCAATGTCGGGGACAATGCCGGATCTGATTTTTTGGAGTAGCTGCAGGCCGTTATCGGCCTGACATACAACTGTAAAACCCTCAAACGTATTAATTAACGCGGCGAGAGCACTCCTGATTAACATGTGATCATCCGCCACCGCAACTTTGCATCTTTCCATGGCACATGAATAAAGTTGTCGTTTGCTGAACGAAATCCCGGGATTTGTGATCGTAACAGATAATAGTCTGGTTATGTCCCGAGAACTGCGGTATCTATTTGGGTTACAAAAATAGACAAAAACGCAATGGCTCCTATAGCTACTTCTAGCCGTTTTCCAGATCGATATCAGCAATTAGCACATCAGGTCAGCGTTGGTTCTAAGGGTTATTTACCGCTTAACGCGGTGAGCAAGCGAAGCAATGTGCCTTGTCACAGAAAACAATTGCCTAGTTGATCCGGCCCATATATAAGCTGGTGGAAACACTTTGACGATCGTCAGAGATGAACGCCATATACGTTTCCATCGGCTGACTGCGGTATACCGGATGAAGTTCCAAAATGTCCTGTCTGGCGCTTCGTTTTGCGCCATTAACGAGGAAGGTTGATTCGTTCTGCTCCGGGAAGTAGGCAATCATCATGACCTGATCATTTCGGGAATCCCAATTTTGATCTTCATCGTAGTCCCATTCAAATTTAAGTCCCTTTTCTGTAGCATCAACGCTCGGGTTTTGAGGCACCGGCGCATCACCATGGCTGAGCAATACAGCTTCATAGTCCATTGTGGGCACACCGTCGGGCATTTGAATAGCATTGCGTTTATTGTATGCGGTCGCCAGGTTATAATAGTTCTGGTTTGTTCCCCTTGCGGCACTTGAAAACCCCGCTTTCAAAAAAGGCTTGAAAGTGGCGAAGAAATCTACAATCAAAGACATCTTGCTGCAATTCAGCAGCTGTGCCGGGGAAAGTTTAGTTCTCTTTTTGCCTGCAGAACGCATCACATTTTCGCCATTTAAGGTATAAAAAACCGTTTGACCTACCTTGCCATTTACTGTGCCAAGGATGCCGTTCTTTGCTTTTCCCATATATTTTCTTAATTAGTTGAAGAAGTAAGATAATGAATTTTCTCCAGATGAAGTTCATGTAGCACGGCAATTAAATAAGGTTCGCCTGGGGGTGTCCAGGGTGTCTTTAGGGCTGTGCTGGGTCGCCGGCCCTAGGAAGGCCCTACCAACCCCCTAGCGGGGGTTAACCAAGGGTTAAGGAACACCGACGTGTTTCCAAGACAAAACCAATCCAGGGCAACGCTTGTAAAAAGCAGGACATAAGGGTTTTGCTGCTTTGCCCGGTCCGGCAAAGCAGCAAAATGCATTGACTATGCGCTGGGGTATTTGACTGAACGTGTTGTACTTACCGGTGTTGAGGACCTTTGCTTACTTCTTTTCCGGCTTTATACACTGCTTCTATTTTGCGGGTATTTTCAATGTTTACTTCCGGGCTTTCGCTCAGGATAATAAAGTCTGCCGATTTCCCTTTTTCGAGCGTACCAAAAGTGTCATTTACCTGCAGCGCGATACTGCTGTTGTTTGTGGCCACCTGTATGGCCTGCAGGGGTGTCAGTCCGGCCTCTACCATCAGTTGCAGTTCGAGGTGCTCCGAGAATCCCTGGGCCCGTATCGGAAAGGCTCCGGAATCTGTGCCCATGGCGATTAAGATCCCTGCATCATGCAGCTTTTTTAGATTCTGCAGGGCGATTGCAAATCCTTTCTGGTTGCGGGTGTAGGCAGGCGATTTTTTAAGGTTGTCCTGATAGCTGGACGAGGTGATCATTTCATAAACGCCCGGCTCAAGAGACGCTTTGAAAAAAGGGTCATTCATCCACTTTGGATTACGGGCGTAGATAAACGAAAATTCATCTAAGGAAAGGGTGGGGATGTAAGTCGTTTTCCGCTTCTTCATCTCTGCAATAAGGTTATCGTCAAAAAGGCTGTCCCGCACGCTGTGCACAATAATATCCAGTCCGCTGCTAACCAGCTTGCGGGCATCAGCGAGATAATAAACGTGTGCGGCTACGTGCATCTGCCGCTTATGGGCCTCTGAAATGATCGCTTTATAGACGGGAGCATCCATCTTCTTTGCACTTCCGCCAAAATCATCCTGCCAGAGTTTAACGATTTTTACGCTAAGTCTAGCCAGGCTGTCCATCTGTGCAGGTACTTCGGCCGCTGTCGCCGGCCGGTAAAGGTGATCCTTTCCATGTTCCAGGGCAGGCGAGGGACCATTGGGTATGATAAAGCCATAGCCTGCCGATGACAGTCTCGCGCCTCGCAAGAGACCCTTGCTGGCCGAATCCAGTAATCCCGTTTCGAAAATCAGCGGCCGGTCGGTTCCCATGACGTGGACATAGCCGACGCCATAATTGATATATTTTTCTAGCTGTGCCAGGATATTCTCCCGGGTATAATGTGCGGCATCGGTCGTAAGACCTTTTAGCGTTCCGACATGTACATGTGCGCTGATGAGGTTCGGGATGATGGTTTTTCCCTTTAAGTCGATGACCATATGACCGTTGGTATCCAGGTCATTCGCAATTGAGGAGACGACACCATTCTCGACGAGAATGCGGGTTTGCTTAAGTGTAGCTTTGCCTGTACCATCGATCAGGTTTACGTTCTTGAACAGTATACTTTTCTCCTGACCGGTGGTTTTGGCTGACCTACAAGCTGTAAGGCAGCTGGTGGCAGCTAGTGCGAAGATGAAGGCTGAAAGTTTGTATTTCATACTCCAATTTACGCTTAAATGTAGAAAATATCATCATTAGATCCCGACTTGCAATCTCCCGCTGAAAGCAATACCTTCGATCATGAGATCAAATTCAGATTTCGGACGCTTTTAAAAGTTGAGCAAAAAGATGAAAGAAACGCAGGAGCAGGAATTGGTTGGTGTTAAGGAAATTGCACGAAGAGCAGGAGTTTCTATTGGAACGGTGGATCGGGTACTGCACAATCGTACCGGAGTATCCCTCAAAACCAAAGAAAGGATTCTCGCGATTGTCGCAGAGTTGAACTATCAGCCCAATATTCTCGCCCGCAGGCTGGCTTCTAAGAAAGCACTCACCATTGCAGTCCTGATTCCATCCGCATCGCCGGAAACGGACTACTGGGATGCCCCGCTCGCGGGCATCCAGGTTGCAGAAGCGGAGGTGAAGCCCTACGGTATCGTTGTGGACAAATATTTTTTTAAGCAGAGCGATAAGAAAAGCTTCCTCAAGCAGGCGGAGCTGGTTCTGACCAAAGATGTTCAGGGCATATTGCTCGCACCAATGTTTATCGCGGAATCCAAGTCCTTTGTGGAGGCTTGTGCCCAGCAACATATTCCATGTGTGTTCCTGAATTCTGATGTACCGGGACAGGAAAGCCTGAGCTATATCGGTCCGGATCTGCATCAGAGCGGCTGTCTGGCTGCACACCTGCTGCGATATCTGGTGTCCGCTGCTGACCCTGTTCTAGTTGTAAACATTTCCAGTGAGCTTGATAACTTCCATCATTTGTTGCGAAAAGAGGAGGGCTTCCGGGATTATATGAGCAAAAATAAAATGGAAAACCCAGTGCTTAAACTGGATATACGGGACACCAATTATCCATCGATCAAGAAAGAACTGCAGGCCATGTTTGATCAGCATGCGGTTAAAGCGATTTTTGTTACCAATTCCCGGGTGTCCGCGGTAGCGAAATATCTTGTAGAATCCGGCATAGAAGGGGTTAAGCTTATGGGATACGATTTCTTAAACCAGAACGTGGAATACCTGACACAAGGAATTATTGAATTTCTGATCAGCCAGCAGCCGAAAGAACAGGGGTACAAAGGCATAATGGCGCTCTACAATTACCTGGTGCATGCACTTGTGCTGGAGAAAAATTACTTCATGCCCATAGATATCATTACCAAAGAGAACCACATGTATTACAGGAATTAGGCGGAAGCAAACGTTAAATTCGATCCGGCTTCAGTAAAAATTATGCAGCGTTGCAAACAATATTGTATTTACGTGTACGTACCCGATAATTTTACTACATTAGCAATACCTTGATTATTAAACAACAGCCATAACCCAATACCAATGATAATACAGAATCTTAAAATCGGCATGATCACCTTGATCTTAGGGCTGTTTATATTTTCCATGAACGGATATGCACAGGTGAGAGGTTTTCATCTTGACTTGCGGATTCAGGCGATGAAGATGCCTGCACTAAAGGAGTTTGCTAAAAATTTGAGCGCTGGCGGCGTAAATACCCTGGTGATGGAGTGGGAGGCAACCTATCCCTTTCAAAACCAGCCTTTGATTCCAAACCGGTTTGCGTACACACGCGAGGAAATTAAGTCATTTTTAGCCTATTGTAAGTCTATCGGTATTGACGTCATCCCACTTCAGCAGAGTTTTGGCCATGTGGAGTACATTCTCCGGCACAATAAGTATGCGTCGCTACGGGAAGATCAGAAAGACTTCTCGCAGATCAATCCGCTAAAAGAGGAGGAGGCGAGAATGCTTTTTACCGATCTGTACAAAGATCTGATCGCCACACACTCCTCCCCATACATTCACATTGGCGGTGACGAGACCTACCTGCTGGGGCATTCTGCAGCGTCCAAGAAGAAGATTGCGGAAGTTGGCATTGGGCGGCTGTATGGTGACTACATCAAGATGTTGTGTGAGATCGTGGTTGGCCTGGGAAAACGCCCCATCGTCTGGGCAGATATCGCCCTTAAATATCCGGAAGCATTGAAAGTACTTCCAAAGGAAACCATTTTCATCGACTGGAACTACGGGTGGGATCTGAACCATTTTGGTGATCACCAGGCACTGGTTAAACAAGGTTTTGAGATTTGGGGTGCCCCCTCCATACGGAGTTCTCCGGATAACTATTATCTTACGGATTGGAAGAAGCATTTTGAGAACATCAGAGACTTTGTTCCCGCATCAAGGAAGCTCGGGTATAAGAGGATTGTGATGACCTCCTGGTCCACCTCGGGGCTATATTCAACTTTATTTGAGTCTGCTTCTGATGTTATTGATTTGCATGCTGTACGAAGGGTTTATCCTGTTACCGGCTTTAATATGCTTGTTGCTGCTTATTTGCAAGGTATAAAGTCAGACAAGCCACTTGCTGTGGATTCATTTGTGGCCAGCTATTGTAAAGACCAATATGGCTTCAATAAAGAACAAACGGCTCGTTTCTGGGCTGCACTTACGAAGACCCCTTATGAGATCAACCGGGGCAAGCCCGTGAAAACCAGCCTCACCATAAACCAGCTGCTTGACAGCGCAAAACTGTCGGTGAAGATGTTGAACGAATTGGAGCCTCAGGAGCACCAGAGAGAATTCGAGCACTACCGGCTAATGGCCGCAATACGCGCGCAATACCTCACCTATGAAAGTATCGAAGCGGAGGCAAACGCAGCGGAAAGTACAGCAGATGAGATGGCTGCGTTGGTGGTAAGATTGCAAGCAATAAAGACTGTGGATCTGGACAGGAAATTTGAGGAACTCAACCGAAGTATGCTTCACCCTGCGGAAATTGAGCAGGAAAATCAACTTAGAAACGTTAAGATCCGACTGTTGATCGACAGGCTATCCAGAAATAAGTAGAATTCTGAGCATGTGCAATAATCAATGTACCTTTTCCAATCAATCGCGTTCGATCTTTTCGATTGCAAAGTTATACACGTTTGCTATTAATTTATTAATAAGGTGTACGTATGTATTATCAATATATTAAGTATTCACAATGAAAGTAAGGCTTCTCCTAAGTAGATTGCATGAAAGTTAGAAAAAAAGTCGTTGCCCCGGGTTCATTAAGCAAAAGAGACAGCATTGTGTCGATACTGATCATCGGCGTGTTGTTTTTTATTTTCGGGTTTGTTACCTGGATCAATGCCATCTTAATTCCTTACTTCAAAATTGCCTGTGAGCTCAATAATTTTGAGTCCTACCTGGTGACCTTCGCTTTTTACATTTCGTATCTATTGATGTCGGTGCCCGCATCCTTTCTATTGAAGCGGGTAGGATTTATTACCGGAATGACGATCGGGTTCTGGATTATGGCTTTTGGCGCATTCCTCTTTGTTCCGGCGGCTTATGGACGGACTTACGGTGTTTTTTTAACCGGGTTATTTACACTCGGTACCGGGCTGGCCATATTGCAGACTGCCGCCAATCCGTATGTGACCATCCTGGGCGACAAGGAACGTGCGGCGCAGCGTTTCAGCATAATGGGCATCTGTAACAAGTTTGCAGGCATCATTGCGCCTTTATTATTTGCTGCTGTCGTACTAAAGAAGACCGATACCGCATTGTTTGCGCAGCTGTCTACGATGGACCAGGTGACCAGGAATGCGGCATTGGATGAGCTGATTCAACGGGTGGTGGTGCCATATTCGGTGGTCGCCGTTGTGCTCTTTGCACTCGGACTTTTTGTACGCTTTTCTCCGCTGCCGGAGATCGACAGCAACTATGAAACCGCTGAAGTAGCAGCGTCTAATGCAGGAAAGACAAGTGTCTTTCAGTTTCCGCATCTGGTGCTTGGCGCATTGGCGATTTTCTTTCATGTGGGCTCGCAGGTCATTGCGGTAGATACAATTATCGGCTATGCCCATTCCATGAACGTTCCCTTACTGGAAGCCAAGGTGTTTCCATCGTATACGCTGGCGGCAACAATCGTTGGTTATATACTGGGTATTTCGCTGATCCCCAGGATCATCAGTCAGGTATTGGCCCTGCGCATCTGTACCTTTCTGGGGATGGTACTGACCGTGCTCATCATATTCAGCAGGGGGGAAGTACAAATCCTGGGGCATACTACGGACGTATCCATCTGGTTTGTGGTACTACTCGGCTTTGCCAACTCGATGATCTGGGCAGGCATATGGCCGCTCGCAATGGATGGACTCGGGCGGTTCATTAAAATAGGGGCTTCCATTTTGATTATGGGACTGAGTGGAAATGCAATACTCCCGCTGTTCTATGGTCACTTTGCAGACACGTACAACCTGCGCAGCGCTTATTGGGTGTTGCTGCCCTGCTACCTGTATCTGGCCTATTATGCGATATATGGTTTTAAACTAAAATACTGGCTTGTTAAAAATAAAGGAGATGCAACCAACAAGATATAAAATATACAATGGCACCCTGATCACCCCGGAGCGGTACATTAAAGGTGGCTGCTTGCTTATAGAGGATGGAAAAATTCTGGAAGTTGCGGCACAGAACGTTGACTTCCCTGGGTCGGTTGCCATCGATGCGAAAGGAATGTTCGTTTCGCCGGGCTTTATTGATCTGCATGTCCACGGTGGTGGCGGCCACGATTTTATGGACAATACGGTGGAAGCTTTCCTGGCCATCGCAGAAACGCACGCACGATATGGAACGACTGCAATGATGCCGACGACCTTAAGTTCGGAGAAGGCTGATCTGCTGGATACGATGGCAATGTACGACCAGGCGCTGCCGCAGAATACCCGGGGGGCGCAATTTATCGGTCTCCATATTGAAGGTCCCTATTTTTCCATGGCGCAGCGTGGGGCACAGGATCCGCGGTACATCCGCGATCCGGACCCTGCGGAGTATGAGGAAGTGCTTTCTTTAAGCCGGCACATTAAACGATGGAGTGCAGCGCCGGAACTTAAGGGTGCATTGGAGTTCGCAGATTGTATGGGCCGTAACGGTATTCTTGCGGCAATTGCCCATACAGATGCCATCTATGAAGAAGTTCTGGAAGCCTACGAACATGGATTCACGCATGCAACCCACTTTTACTCCTGTATGTCGGGCGTTTCCCGGCGTAACCTCTACCGCTATGCGGGCGTTGTTGAAAGCGCTTATCTGCTTGATGGAATGAGTGTGGAGATCATTGCTGATGGGGTGCACCTGCCGGCGCCGCTGCTGAAGCTGGTCTATAAGATAAAGGGTGCAGGAAAAACAGCCCTGATAACCGACGCGATGCGCGGCGCGGGTATGCCCCCGGGACCGAGTATCCTTGGCGGGTTGAAGAATGGCCTGCCGGTCATTGTAGAGGACGATGTGGCGAAGCTGGCAGACCGCTCGGCCTTTGCGGGCAGCGTGGCAACGGCTGACCGGCTGGTGCGTAACATGGTGCAGCTCGCCGATGTATCCCTGCTGGATGCGGTAAAGATGATCAGCAGCACGCCCGCGTCGATTATGAAAATCGAAAGACAAAAAGGGAGTCTTGTGGCTGGAAAGGACGCCGATGTCGTGCTGTTTTCAGACCATATCGAGGTCGCGCTGACCATGGTGCAGGGCCGTGTGGTATATTCAAAAACAGAGACACAACTTTAAGCAATATGATAAAAATGATCACATCTAATCTGAAGGTTAACATATATGAGACCAGAGCGGAGATGGGAAAAAGTGCCGCAGAAGCCGTTGCGGGTAAAATCCGGGAGCTGCTTACGAACAAGCAGGAGGTAAATGTGGTATTTGCGGCAGCACCATCGCAGAATGAGTTTCTAGCCAGTCTGGTTCAGGAAGAGCTGGATTGGGGCAGCATCAATGCATTCCATATGGATGAGTATATCGGACTGGACGAAAATGCGTCCCAGGCATTTGGAAATTTTCTGGAAGAAAGACTGTTCGGGAAGCGGCCGTTTAAAAGCGTTAACTACCTGAAGGATTTAAGTTATGCGGAGTTGCTGAAGCAATTCCCGGTAGACATCGTTTGCATGGGAATCGGGGAGAATGGCCATATTGCATTCAATGATCCTCCGGTTGCGAACTTCAATGACCCTGAAATTGTTAAGGTCTTGGAGCTGGATGCCGATTGCCGACAGCAGCAGGTGAACGACGGCTGTTTTGCGTCCATTGTGGAAGTTCCGACACATGCTTTAACGCTGACTGTTCCGGCTTTGCTCGCTGCACCCTATATATTCTGTATTGTTCCGGGGCCGGCAAAGGCACAAGCGGTTTTTAATACCCTGAACAAGCCGGTCGAAACTGCCTATCCCTCAACGATCCTGCGAACTCATGAAAATGCGGTATTGTTTTTGGATACGGATAGCAGTGCATTGGTTGCAGACGATGGGCGCTAACGTGAAAACCATTCATGTACCTTTTATAGATGCTGGAGACGGTGCCAGCCTGGAGCGATATTCGTCTGTAATGGATGGTTTATCAGACGATTTTGCAATGGCCGACAACTGGCCGGAATACCAGAGCGGTAGCTGCGCTTTTTTCAAGGTTGCACACAATGGTGCAGCTATTCTGGTTAAGTTTTATATCCGTGAAGATTTTTTCCAGGCTGTCGAAAGGCCAGTTAATTCCGCTGTCCACAAGGACAATTGTGTTGAATTCTTCTTGCGTTTTGCCCCCGGCGGTCCGTACTACAACATCGAATTTAATTGCCTGGGTGTGGGCAAGGTGGCATACGGAACATCAAGAATGGAGCGGAACTTGCTTCCGGAGGCCTCCGTGAAGCAGATCGGGACATGGAGCAGGCTCGGCACGAGCAGGCCTGTCTTTGACTGGGAAATCCTGCTTTACCTTCCGGTAAGCGTCTTCCGTTTCGATGGGATCAGGTCATTAAACGGGCTGCATTGTCAGGGGAACTTTTATGCCTGCGGAGACGAACTTCCTGATCCGCGTTACCTCGTTTGGAGCCCTGTAGCCTCTGCAGAACCCGACTTTCACCGTCCGGAATATTTCGGTGATATCGTGTTCTGCGAGGCCCCGGTACTGTAATTAAAACTTCAGTGTTACCCTTTTTCAGGTGATTTAGACTTTCTTTGGAGGGAGGTCAAATGCGATTGCTTCGTGTTCAAAGTGACCGTTGTGTGCACCATCGCAGAATGGTTTGTTCTTCGAAAGTCCACAGCGACAGATGGAAAGGACTGTTCTGCCTTGTAATCCGTATTCATTTCCGTTGCGGTCAACGATCTCAAAATCACCTTCGATCTTTACTGACCCATTATTGTTTATGGTAAGTTTTGTTTTTGCCATGTTCTTCTTATTTTGGCGCAAAACTAAACTATTGGCCTTAAGCCCGGGCATTTCTTTCTAATTTAGAATGAGTCGGCATAGGTGCCCACGGTTTAAGGCAACTGTTCGTGTAACGAAAGTTGGTATTTTCCGTCTTATGCTAAAAGAAAATGTATGAATTTTATTGGTAACCTGATCTGGATCATTTTCGGGGGATTTTTTATTTTCCTGGAGTACATTATTGGCGGGTTGGTATTGTGTCTGACGATAGTCGGCATTCCATTCGGCATTCAGTGTTTTAAGTTTGCTGTTGTTGGTTTAGCACCTTTCGGCGTTACGATATCAGATTCATCCAGCGACACTGGATGTTTATCTACGATTATGAATGTCATCTGGCTGATTTTCGGCGGTGTCTGGATTGTGCTGACACATTTGATCTTCGGACTGCTTTTTTGCATTACAATTGTTGGCATTCCTTTCGGACGGCAGCATTTCAAGTTGATGAACCTCGCGTTTTCTCCATTTGGAAAGTCGATAAGCTAAACGCCTTGTTTGTAAAGCTAAGAAAGGATTAACAAGCACCAACAAAAGGTCATTCTGCTTGTTTATGGTGACGCAAGTTGCAGCAGTTGTTAACTTGAAGTAAACCACCTTTTAAGCATATGGAATTTATAGATGTTCTGGGTTTAGTTGCAGGGATATGTACGTCATCATCCATCGTCCCGCAGTTGGTAAAGACTTTGAGGACCAAAAAAGCGGAGGATGTTTCGGTCTCCATGTTTGTGGTGATGCTCACCGGAAATGCACTATGGGTTTATTATGGTTTTTCAAAATCAGATATGGTGATTGTGGCAACGAACTTTCTTGCGCTTGCGCTTAATATAGCCATGATCACACTTAATTTCAGGTACAAGGAACGAAAATAACGTGTTGCCCTGGGGACTTATGATCTAATAGCTATTATTTCAGCCGAATATTTATATCTTAAAGATTTATTATAAAGCATTTGTACTGATATAAAGATTTAAGTTAATCTCATGAGTAAAATTAAGTTACGGCTGGACGTTAAAGTAGTATTTTTGTTCCTGTCGGCCACCAGCTTTTGCATCTATTCCGGATGCAGGACGCTACGGACTTCCGGTTTAAAGACTAATCTGAACCGCACCTGGTCTATGTATAAAGCCGACGCCGAAAGCTCGGGGTACTCGGTACTGGATGAAATCAACAAAGACAATGTGGCTCAGCTCTCCCTTGCCTGGAAGCATGATTTCAGTGACGCTCCTGAAGGAGCCGGACCAATAAGCAGTGAAAGTAATCCAATCATCGTAGATAATGTGATGTATACATTATCTGCAAGACATCGCGTGTATGCCCTGGATGCATCAACCGGACTGGAAATCTGGACTTTTGATCCCTTTAACGGTGGTACCGGAGGCGGTGTCGGAAGAGGCGTGACCTATTGGGAAGAAGGAGCCGACAAGAGAATCCTACTCACAGCCGGCGACAGACTTTTTGCCCTCAATGCTCAGACAGGTATTCCTATCGAAACTTTTGGTGAAGGTGGAAAAGTGAATTTGAATGTAGGCATGCGCGGTAATCCGGAGAAAATATCTGTCATCCCGACTACGCCGGGGATCATCTACGAAGATCTGCTGATACTTGGTACAGAAGTGTCGGAGTTGTATGGTGCAGAACCTGGTTATGTCCGGGCATACAACATTCGCACGGGAAAGCTGGAGTGGACCTTTAAGACCATTCCCGGCCCAGGGGAAATTGGTTACGATACCTGGCCTAAAGATGCATGGAAGTATGTTGGCGGGGCAAACAATTGGGGAGGGATGAGTCTCGATGCTAAAAGGGGAATGGTTTTTCTGGCAACGGGATCGCCTACGTACGATTACTATGGTGCTGATCGGACCGGGAAGAACTACTTTGGTAACTCTGTTGTTGCACTCGATGCACGGACAGGCACATACAAGTGGCATTTTCAAACGATCCATCATGATCTGTGGGACTATGATCTTCCGGCACCGCCAAATTTAATCACGGTAGTACATGACGGTAAAAAGATCGACGCCGTGGCGCAAACATCTAAGGTAGGTTTCCTGTACGTGTTTGACCGGGAGACCGGAGTACCTTTATTTCCGATTGAGGAACGCCCGGTGCCGGCTTCTGATATCCCGGGTGAGCAGGCCTGGCCGACACAGCCTTTTGTATTGAAACCTGCCCCCTATGCCCGTCAGCAATTCAGCAGGGAAGACCTCAGTAACTTTTCTAAAGGTTCCCACGACAGCATACTTAAGCGCTTCGACGCATTCAGGTACGAAGGACTTTTTACACCACCATCAATACAGGGAACCTTCATGCTTCCTGGGAGCAGAGGTGGATCAAGCTGGGGCGGGGCCGCTGTAGATCCCGGCAAAGGAATTATTTACGTGCGTTCCAACAACTCTCCCGAAATTGCAACTTTAAAGCTTCTGGAGGAGCAGGAAACCAGCAATGAGTCTTTATATAATCAGGGCAAAGTTGTGTACAACAATTACTGTACAAACTGTCATGCCGCCGATAGAAACGGTGATGAGCATGGGACACCATCGCTCGTTGGCGTCCACAACCGGTTAAAACGCGCGGACATCATAAAGAAAATTAAGACAGGCGGAGGAAAGATGCCCGCTTTTGCGAGCATTATTGCTGGAAAAGAAGATGCCATTCTTTCGTACTTAACAGAGAAAGAACCTTCGAAGACATCCCGCGAACTCAATTTTATAAAGGAAATTCAATCCAACGAGTCTTCGAACAACGCTGCTCCGAAAGCGGCAAAAGAGGTTAAGTATTTGAACTTGACAGCCTATGGGTACTTCGCGGATGCGTCCCGCAGGCCTGGAATTAAGCCGCCATGGGGTACACTTAACGCAATAAACCTGAATACTGGTGAATATGAATGGACCGTAACACTTGGCAACCAGCCAGATTTACAGGAGAAAGGTGCATCCATTACCGGAACAGAGGGATCTGCAGGACCACTGGTGACTGCAGGTGGATTGGTGATCATCGGCGGCAACAGGGATAAGAAACTGCGTGCTTTCGATCAGCAGAACGGTAAACTACTTTGGGAGGTTTCGCTTCCGGGGGTTGCCAATGCCAATCCAAGTACCTATCACAGTAATGGAAAGCAATACGTGGCCATCTCTGTTGGCGGCGACAAGGTAAACCCATCCGGATTTGTTATGGCATTCGCGTTGCCGAATAAAAAGTAGGGAAAGTAGAAATAAATGAGAATATTTGCCCTGGCACATCAGGTGCCGGACTTTTTAACAAAGAGGAATTAAGCAACAGAAACCAATACACTATGAATTTAAAAAGAACAATTACGTTAGCTGTTCTCACGACGATCAGCGCTGCTGCACACGCACAAACCAAATATCACGTACTCGTTGGTACGTACACAAGCCCCGGGAAGAGCGAAGGTATTTACGTGTATGATTTTGACGCCAAAACTGCTGCGTTGACATTGAAAAATAAGGTTGCGGTTACCAGCCCGTCTTATCTGGCTGTCAGCAACGACCGCAAGTTTGTTTATGCGGTGAATGAAGATAAATCCAGCAACGTAAGTGCATTCACATACAATGCGAAAACAGGGGCACTTAAACTGCTGAATCAGGTGCCATCCGGCAGCTCCGGTCCGACTTATATTTCTGCTGATGCCACCGGGAAATATGTTTTCGCTGCAAATTATGGTGGTGGAACGTTAACAGCTCTACCCATTCAAAAAGACGGTTCACTTGGGTCGGATACGCAGGACATTAAACATGAAGGACACAGCATCGCAATGAAAAAACCTTATGTCCACTCCGCGGTATTGTCGCCGGACAATCGGTTTGTTATTGCCGCTGACCTTGGAACGGACAAGCTGAATATCTACAAGTTTGATCCAAGTAAAAGGCCGAATGTACTGACACCTGCTGCGCAGCCGTTTTTCTTGCTTAAACCTGGAAGCGGACCGAGGCATTCTACTTTTCACCCGAACAAGAAGTACTACTATGCAGTTACAGAGCTGAACTCAACGGTTTCTGCTTTTGAATATAAAGATGGAACATTAAAATTGGTGCATACCGTGTCCATGCTTCCTGAGGACTACACCGGAAAAGGCGACGGTGCAGATATTCATGTTTCTCCCGATGGCAAGTTTCTCTATGCAAGTACGCGAAATGTGCTCAACCAAATTGTCATCTATGCCATTGATCAGCAGTCCGGAAAGCTCACTCAGGTCGGACGCCAGTCTACGGAAGGTAAGAGTTCCCGTACTTTCGCAATAGATCCAACCGGCAGCTGGCTGCTTGTAACCAATCAGGGCAGCAATACCATAGTGGCATTTAAACGTGATCTTAAAACTGGCTTACTTCAGTCGCAAGGCACAAAAATCGAGATTGACAAACCATCGTTTGTGCAGTTTGTAAAGGCAGACTAGTCCTGGTGCCTTTTACACTAGGGCCAACTGCTGAGGCGGACAATTGATCTAAAGCTGAATTGCAGAAGCATCTTAAGGGGAAGGTGCGGGAACGGTTAAATCTGTTCTCTCTTCCCTGAAGCGATGCTTCTGTAAATGGCATCAATGACTTTCATATCTTTCAAACCTTCCTCCCCGGGTACGCGCGTCTGTTTACCCGTCTGTACACACTGTGCGAAATCATCCATTTGTGCGGCCTGCTGGTTGATCTGCGGGAAATCCATCGGTCCTTTGCTTGTGGTACCTGCAATTCCACCATACCCGTATGCCGGAGAGAGCCCAAAGCTGCCGTTTTCGGCATTCACCTTTAAGAAACTTATGTTCTGGCTGTAGCTGGACATGCCTTTGGCGATAAGTTCTTGCGGAAACTCCAATTCCCAATGGATCGTGTCATCTACTTCCTTAAACAGCTGCAGGTTACTTTTTTCTTCCCTGGCCGTTACAAACATGGGTTCTTTTCCTGTTGTATACCGCGCCGCCTGAATGGCATAAATACCCATATCCATCAATGCACCACCACCTGAAAGTGCTTTTTTAAGGCGCCAGGAGTCTGCTCCACGTCCCCAGCTAAATCCATTTCCGCTATCTATTGCGGCTAGCTTTCCAAAAACCTGTTTCTGACCAAGTCGCATGACCTCTATATTGTGTGGCTCGAAGTGCAACCGGTAACCAATGGATAGCATCCGCTTTGCTTTTTTGCAGGCGTCAATCATTTCGCTGCAGTCGGACGCATTAAGTGCCATTGGCTTTTCGCAGATGACATGTTTACCGGCTTTTGCGGCACGGATGGTAAAGTCCTTGTGCATGGAAACAGGCAATACGACATACACAATATCTATCGCTTTGTTGTTTGCGATATCATCAAAATTGTTGTAGTTGTAGATGTTCTCTTTCGGGATGTTGTATTTCGCGGACCAGCTTTCTGCTTTTTCCGGTGTTCCTGTGACAATTCCCGCGAGGTAGCAGTTCGTGGTTTGCTGCAGGGCGGGAGCAAGCTGACCTGTGCTGTAGCCACCCAGGCCAACCAGCGCAATACCGAGTTTCTTGTTTTGGCGGGCGGGGGCGCAGGATCCTAATGCATTTAACGCCGGTGCAAGGGCGAGTGCCGCAGCACCATAAGAAGCCGACCGGATAAACTTTCTTCTGTTGTAGATGTCATCTAAGCTCTGGGACATGTTTTTTGGATAAGGTAAATACGAGGTTCATTGTGGTATTCACATATACGCTATATAGTTTGATAACACTTTCATGTTTATTTTGTTCAATATGGTTCGCGCATTTCGGGAGGTACTTCCTGATGTAAACTTTGTGCAAACATATTCGTGCGCTTACGGTTCTGTTTCTATCAAATCCCTAGATCTTTTATTATGAACGACTTTCGTATCGCATATCACGCCTCGCATGAACAATTTCCACCATCTGAATTACTGAAATACGCACAGATGGCTGAGCAGGCGGGCTTCAATGCTCTGCATTGTTCGGATCACTTTCAGCCCTGGAGTAATGCACAGGGGGAAAGTGGCTTTGCATTTGCCTGGTTGGGGGCGGCCATGCAGGCGACAAACCTTCCTTGTGGACTGGTTTGTGCGCCGGGCCAGCGGTATCATCCTGCCATTGTAGCGCAGGCACTTGCAACGCTGGCGGAGATGTTTCCAGGCCGGGTGTGGGCATCTCTGGGAAGTGGAGAGGCCATCAACGAAACAATCACCGGAGAACCCTGGCCGGCAAAGCCCGAGCGGAATCAGCGCCTGCTGGAGTCTTATAACATCATCAGCCGTTTATTGAATGGGGAAACGTTAAGAGCTGATGGCCTCGTAAAACTGGAGGAAGCAAAACTATATACCCTGCCGAAAGTGAAGCCGCTACTGGTGGGCGCTGCTGTTTCTGCTGCAACTGCAGGCTGGATGGGGGGATGGGCAGACGGCATGGTGACAGTAAATAAGCCATTGGCGGAGCTGCAGGAAACAGTCGACAGTTTCCGGAAGGGCGGAGGTGAAAGTAAACCCTTATTTTTGAAGGTGCAGATCTCCTATGACCGCGATTATGATAAAGCGTTGCAGGGGGCCTTTGATCAATGGAAAACCAATATCATAGATCCCAGTCTGCTCGGTGACCTTACCCGTGTTAGCCAGTTTGAAGCTGCCGCTCAGTTTATAAAGCCCGAGGATCTGCTTGATTTTGTGCACATCTCCACTGACCTTTCAGAACACCTTGAAAACCTGCAAGCATATAAGGAGATGGGCTTTGAAACCATCGTGATACACAATGTCAACCGCAACCAGGAGACGTTTATTCAGGATTTTGGATCACAGGTGCTTCCGAAGCTACTTTAAGTTCAGGGCTGGCGACTAGGGTTCCTGCTCATTGTTCTCTTCCGGCCCCGGCCTTTCTTTCTTCTCCTCTCTGCGATCGTTATTGCCGAAACGGTAGCTGAAAGAAAGCATCCCCATACGTAGTGAACCCCTGCTCTCGAAGTTCCGGATAAACTGATCGGTTTGGGTATACCCTCCCCAGCGGCGCTGGTTGAAAACATCCCTCACGTTGAGCAATAAAGTACCCTTGTTGGACAACATGCTGAGCCGCAGTGCGGCATCCACGACAAACGTCGCAATGGATTTTCCCTGGGCTTGTGTGCGCGGAGCATTGTAGTTTCCCCTGATCTGCGCGGTCAGGTTTTTAACAAGGCGTATGTTTGAGGACAAGTTGGCATCCCAGTTGATTCCATCCCGTTCTGCTATATTGAACTCCGGACTTCCCTTAAAGCGATTGTAGAATACGTTCACATTTCCCGTAAGATCTACTGCGCTACCGAGGGCAGTTTTTGATATCAGCTCGAAGCCGGTCGATTCATTCCTGCTGATGTTGTTCCATTGGGAAATTGTTGCGGAACTGGCACTGTCTACCCGCTGGGTAATCATCTGTATGACTTCATTGACCCTCCGGTAATAAACCGAGGAAGTAATGGAGGTTTTGCCAAGTGTCCGGCTGTAGCCAAGCTCAAATGAATGAATGTCTTCCGGGCGGAGGTTTGGATTACCCTGACGTATGTTGAGCGGGTCGGATACATTTACGAATGGATTTACCTGCCATCCGTTGGGGCGGTTCACCCGGCGCGAATAGCTCAGCTGCAATTGCTGGTCCTCGGAGAATTTCTGTGTTAGAAAGACGCTTGGATATACACGAAAGTACGCAAGGCGACCAGGCGTTGCCCGCTGATTTTCAGGCACACTGGGGTCGAAAGTGGTGGTTGTGGTATTCAGATAAGCCTGTTCTGCACGTAATCCGACCTGGTAACCGAGGCTTTTGGTAATCGCGTTCTGATAGTTTGCATAAACGGCATGTACATCCTCCCGAAGATCGAAGTTGTTGCTTACATTGTAGTCCGGCAGAAAAGTATTTGTTGCCGGGTCAAACCGCCGGGAAAGCTGGGATTCTTCGTCTGTTTCCAGTGACGTACGGTATCCGGCTTCGAACTTGCTCTCCTCACTGAACGGCAGCACATAGTCCAGCTGTATATTGGTGTTGTCACCGATATCATAGGTGTCGTTAATGCGTCTGTCTGCAGGGCTTAGCACATTACTGAAGGTTTGATCGAACGTTTGAATCCCGTCTTCCTTGCTGCGTCCGTAGGCGGCATTGAAAGTTAGCTCTTCGCCTTTGCGTTTAAACTCCTTTTTGAAGTCGAGGTTCAGATCGTATCCGGAGTCATCTTCAGTCTGCCTGGAGAACCGCGTACTGGTTCCGTTAAGCTCTGGAAGATTCTCGTAGCGGTAGAACAGGTCCTCATTCCGTTCATTGTCGCGAATGCTAAAGTTAGCAGAGACGCCGATGGTCGTGGTCTGATTGATGAAGTAGTCGACACCCAGCTTTGCGGAGTGCCCTAACCCTGATCTGTCGGTCTCTGAATTGTTGTCTATGATGCCGTTATTCTGAAGGTAGCGGGTTGTACTTTTTCCATTCCCGGGCCTCCGGAATCGTCTGAAATCATAGTTCCCATAATAGTTGAAGCTGCTGTCGCGGTAATTTAGGGAGAGCCCGCCATTGTAGTTGTGATAGGTACCCGCTGAGGCCGTTACAATGCCGTTAAGGCCGGTACGGATATTCTTCTTTAGGACAATGTTTATAATTCCCGATTGTCCTTCTGCTTCGTATTTTGCTGAGGGGTTTGTAATAACTTCGATTCGCTGTACGGAGTTTGCGGGCAGCGACTGTAAGACCTGGGTAATGTCTGTCCCGGCCATTGCCGAAGGTTTACCGTCAATTAGAATTCGTACACTGCTTGAACCCCGAAGACTTACGGTGCCGTCGGCATCTACGGAAAGGGACGGTACGTCAGATAACAGGTCTGTGACGGAGCCACCCTGACTAATCAGGCTTTGTTCTACATTGAACACCTTCCTGTCTATCCCGACCGTCATCCCCGGCGCCGGCGCGGTAACTTCAACCTCCTTAAGTACTTGAGCCCCCGAGGTACGGAGACGGACATTCCCCAGGTCAAGCTGCTGTCCTGTGTTGAGTGCTATATTTCTTTGCTCATACCTGCGATATCCCACAAAGCCCACACGTAAGATGTAGGTGCCAGGACCTAAGGAACTGAAGCTGAACTTTCCACTGGCATCGGTTTGCATTCCACCGACCGTCTTATTGTCTGCCTGGTTTACAACGGCCACACTTGCGTAATCAAGCGGTTTTCTGCTGGCGGAATCGATTATGGTACCACTAATAAGCGCGGTATTTTGAGCGAATAGCTTTGCCGTGAGTGCTAAGCTGATAATTGCGATTAGTGCGAGATATCGAACCATAGATGAGGATTGTTTATCTAACTAACATTTTTTCAGTCACTTAGATTCTAATAAGGTTGTTACAATAGGTGCAACACTTGTGTTCGGAAGTACAACAATGGAAGATGGACAGGTGCGGATTTTAGAAATTAAAAAGGGTGAAACAATAGTTCACCCTCTAAAAATAATATTCTTATTGTATCCTGGATATCAACGGTTACTGTTTAATCAATTTAGGAAGCTGCGCTTCAAACTGCCTGGTAAATTCCTGAGCAGTTAAGATGTGTCCTTGCTTCTGTGCATTGTTCGCTACATTGTAACCCCATGTCGCAGCAGCCATTCGTTGGGTCGGCGTACCATGATGGCCTATATTCGTGATTGTACAATCCCCTATGTTGAAGAATACGGCAAGAAATTGTTGAACCCTTTTCCATTGCATCGAGGCCCCTCTCGCATGAGAAAGGTAATATGCTGAATAGGCATCTGCCATCAACTCTGTTCGGCGTGTTGCCTCCGGGCTTTCTTCCTCCTCAAAGAGATTGAGCTGGAACTGAATGTGATGGCCAAATTCGTGTGCTAAAATTGCCTGTGGTGCTACATCACCATAACCTATTGCCGCAAATGCATCCAGAATCCCGTCCCCCATAATAATCTTGTCTGGAATGACTCCGAATCCTTCGAAGTTAAATGAGGATTGCGCAAACGCATTGAAAGTAAAGATGGGATGATTTCCTTTGCGGAGTTGTGGAAAGGCATCAACGATGGTAATCACAAAGTCTGCATAGTAGGCTGCCTCACCAGAATCAAGGCCATACACAGTCTGATAGGTGCGAATCAACTTGGCTCTGTCTGTCAGCATACTTCCATGCATTGAGGCAAGTACTATTCTGTCCGACTGGATGTCCCAGAACCGTTTCAGGTCTTTAAAGGTCTTTGTAACTCGCTGCGTATACTCGCCGTTCACTCCAAAGGTCTGTTTGGCAGAGCTGTTTTCGAATACCAGGGCATCATACGTAGGTAGGTCCAGCATTTCGGTGGCGATCACATAGTTGATAACCTCTGAGTCCCAGTCGGCAAGCTGCTGATCCAGCCATTGGTTAGATGCGGTGTTGTCATTACAGGTTGCTGTCGCCAGGTTCAACGCTTTGCGGACAATGTCGCGATATTCAGGGTGAGTGCTCAAAAGCACGCGCGCTTTCTTGTTTAGCTTAGCTTTGGCTGATGCAGGGACTGCGGCAAGTAGTTTAATTAATTTCTGTTTATTGCCCGGGGACAGCTGTGTAAGTTTTTGTTCAGCATTCTTTTTCGCAAGTTCTTTTTCGTTCTGCCTTAAACTGTCGCCGCCTTCTTTCTTACAGCCGCCGACCATAAGGGTTAGGATGGCAAAAAATGCCAGAGATCGTTTGATGTTTTTCATATTGTTAGGTTGATGATTATTCCTCAAGATAGAAAATAATTGAATATCAGGAAGGTTGTTCATTAAGGTAGTCCACATTTTTTAAGGGAAACATGCCATTAAAACATATACAGTACGCGTGAACAACGGAATGGTTTACATCGGCTTGAATGTTGTGCCGGGCACCTGCTCTTCCTAGCCTTGATTTCAAAGGCGTTTGGGAAACGATGCCAATGTTTTTATGCAATCGCATAAGACCCTTGAAACATATGCTTCAATTACATTCTTTATTATTACTTTAGATAAGTTGCACGAGCACTTTGAACATCAACTAAACGCTAACCTACGTACGAATGAAACGAAATTTACGGAATGCATCTTTTGGGATTATTATTACCATGCTCGCGTCTCAGACAAATGCGCAAACAAGCAATGTCGGTCAGACAAAGCCTGTGCTTTATGATGGGGTACTCGTCGCAGGATACCTGGATCGTGGCGCTTTTATAAACTGTGCCGGACCCGGCGTCAGGTTCAGTAAAAAGCCATTCTCTATGTTGCTTGGACTGCTGCCGGGATTGCGGATCAAAAAAGACAATGTTGCACCCGGAAGTACAAAAAATTCTGCGATCACACCTTCATTAGGCGTCGGACTTACCGCTGCGTACAAGCATCTGGCTGTACAGCTGCCATTCTACTACAATGCGAAGACGAGCACGAAAGATGGGAAGTGGAACCCGGGTGCGGGGCTAGGGTATAAGTTTTAACTAACTTTCTTCCTGGGTAAGCTGTTTTAAACCCGGAGGGTTGCTGATTTGGATCTTTTTACCTGCCAGTGAAATTAATCTCTCCTGTAAAAGCTCGTTCATCGATGCCCAAAGATGTCTCCTGTAGTTGAAAAGCGGCCAAATGATGTCCTTTTCGCCCCACCTTTTATGAACTTTCAGGGTTCCAGAATAGACAAAATAAACACCTGTTACCGGATCCCCTTCTTTAATGATCTGTTCACCTTTTTTGACAAGGTAGTTCGTTCGGTGGCTCAGATATTTCATTTTAACCTACTGCGGTTTGCCGCCCATGCTTGATCCTTTCGGCGGATAGTGTATGGTGCCGCTTAAATCCCGTATCGCATCTGAAGTGAAATTGGGCAACTGCAGCGCACCGGCCTCACGCCATTTGTTTACCTGCCCCTCGGCTTCGGCAGCCTTTTCCTTAGATACACCCTGATCTTTCGCGAAATAAATGGTCTGAGACGGGAAAGCCAGACCGGTTCCGCTTGCCTCAATGATGTCCATAAACCGCAACAGTAGATCTTCCTGAACCTCCAAAAATTCATCATTACTGGTGGTATTGATGTAAGAAAAAACTTCCAGATTAAGCGCGTTTTCGCCGAACCCGACGAAGCGTATACGTGCAGGATCCGGATTTACCTTGGGATGTGCATACAGCACCTTTCTAAGTTCAACAAGCAGATATCTGATTTGATCCGGTGTAGTTTCGTAACGCAGCCCAAGCAAAGGCGCAAACAAGAACCGGTCTCTTGGTGCGAAGTTCTCAATCTTTGCAGACGATAGCTCTCCATTTGGAATACTTATAATTGTACGTCCAAGCGTTCTGATCCGGGTAGTCCGCATCCCAATCTGCTCCACCGTTCCCAAAACCTCACCGATCTTGCAGAAATCACCTACACGAATCGGATGGTCAGCAATCAGGGTCACACTTCCAACAAAGTTCTCCACCGTCTTCTGGGTACCTAAAGCCAGGGCGATACCTCCAATTCCCAGCGCAGTGAGCCAGGTGGTCACGTCAAAGCCGATTGTCCGGAGTATGGCAATGGCACCGAGTACCACGAGGGCAACTTTAGCCGCGCGGCGAAGAAACAACAGGGCTGACACTCCGGACTGATTTCCAAGGCGCTGCATCCTCCTTTCCACCAGGCGCGTCAGGAAGTCGAGCAACTGCCACAATAGGAGCAGAAATGCCACCAATCCTACAATGAGGGTGACATCATTCAGTCGCTGCCGCACAACGATCGAGATCCCGGCCTGCCGGCTCGCAGCAACGAAGATCCACACCGCGAGATATAGCCGTATTGGGAGCACAAACGAATGAATGATCCCCGCAGTCGATTCTTGCCGAGCCCTCATCCAGATCAAGGGTATAATAAACACCAGAAATCTTGTGATCAGTATGGCCAGGAAGTACGCGACAACAATTATGGCGAGCATTGCCAACCAGTGTGCCACTGGTACACCACCCCACTCACTTTCTTCTAGTATTTTCGGAGAAACTTTCTCCACCAGGGTGGTTTCCTTTACTTTAGCTGTATCCAGCGGCACCCGCTGTATCGTTTGAGAAGAAAACAGCCAGAGTGGGCCGCCGTCCGCGCCCTTCGTACTTTCCAGGATCAGATCAAAAGATTCACCATTCACACTTGCAACACCAATACGGTCCTGATTCGGTCCCAAATTGTCATCCTGAAGACCTGATGGGTCATTGCTGATCCAGGAGTAGGGGTAAATTGTACCGTTCTTATCAAGTAGCACTTGCAGCGCCTGGGCGAGGGCAACGCTGTCCTGATGCTTCCTCAGGTCGGAGTCTAGATTCAGGTATAAAGCCGCACTCGGATAGTTCTGTGTCGCCGCAGCCCTGATGAATCCTTCAACGGTTCCCCGCGGCGTCCGTCGCCCAAGTGAATCCGGTGGCCAGACCCGGGCAGAATCCTGTAACTTCGACGTATCACTCTGAAGTAAATTCGTTTGCGCGCTACCGTAGCTCGTAAGCAACAGCATCAAACTGCATATCAAAAGATTTATACGAAAGAATTTTTCAAGCTGGCTTTTATGGTGTATCATTCTTACTACAATAATATCGTGGTCTTACTCAAACAGATCGTTAAACAATATAGTGTATAACGAAAATAATAGCGCAAGGGTTTGGATTAATGCGAGCTTCCTGACGGTCAGAATAGTTGCAGTGTAGTCGCTTGCTTCCCACCCGCCGTCTTACCGCCTTTAACCTGCCGGCGTGCTTTCTGTTCCTTGATCCAGTCGGCATAACTATCTTTCGGGATTGGCTCTTTCAGAAGGGTAGTTGCATACTGCATCTGCTGAAGTAAATGTTCAATCACGGGTCTGAATTCGAGAAGCAAATGTTGAATTTGTTGCTGGAGTTTGTTCTTCACCTTTACTCTTATGTTCTTATTCACTGGATTTAGAAGATGAATGGTAATTTCTTTGCTGAAATAGGCAGCCGCGGATTCTATTCTGGCTTGTATTGAATGCTGCTCCTGCAGCCCACTTTGCTGCTGAACTTGACTTACCTGCTTCATGAAGCGGCCGGAGAGTGCCACCAGGCTTAGAATTGTGGTATTTAATTCAGCAAGAAAGGCAATAAACTCCACGCTTCCAGCTTTTATGATTTCCGGATTTAAACGGATCTTCTCCAGTTCTTCCTGAACCTGGTTGAAAGAAAAATGAGCAAGAACAAGCTGGAGAATATATTCCTGCTGAGCAGCAAGCAATCTGGAGTCGAGTTCATCTTCACTGACCGGACGCATGTAGTTGATTACCGATGGGCTGGACCGCAGACTATCGGTGCCAATTTTGGATTTCAGCACCAGGCCGTTCAGGGTCCTTACGCGGCTTAATGCAACATAAACCTGGCCTGAAACAAACGATTTTCCCGCATCTATAATGGCGTTGTCAAAGGTTAGTCCCTGACTCTTGTGGATCGTTACTGCCCAGGCCAGCTTAATCGGGTACTGGAAGAATTCACCTACCTGTTGCTGGACAATGAGCTCACCTGAATCGGCCTTGTATTCAAAGGACTGCCAGGCGCTTTTTTCAAGTAGCAGGTCCTCCTCCCCGGGAAAAGATATATAGATTTCTCCGGAGGAGATGGACTTCACTTTCCCAATTTTCCCATTGTAAAACCGGCGGTTTTCTCCCGTGTCATTTTTGATGAACATGATCTGCGCACCTTCTTTCAACTTTAGACTTTGTTCTGCCTGGATGTTCAGATCTCTGAATTCACCGCTTACTTCGCCCTCAAAGGTGTATTCCGGCCCTTCAAGTGCTTCTAGCTTCTCCGTGTTGATGGTGTTGGCTTCTGTGTTGTGGGAGGTAATTATAATTGGGCTGAGGCCATCTGCAGCCCTAAAATCCGGATCATACCGGCGGTTTAATATGGCGAGGCTTTCCGTGCTGATCTTGTTGTTTCTAATGTCATTCAGGATGCCAATAAACTCCGGCTCCGTCTGGCGGAAAACCCGCGTAAGTTCAATCTGCAGCACCGGATTTCTGCGGATCACGTGGGAATCAAAGAAGTAAGGACTCGAATAGGCTTTGTTCAAAAAGGACCAGTCTTCCCTTTTGGTAACAGGAGGCAATTGGTATAGATCTCCAATCAGCAGCAGCTGCACACCACCAAATGGCGCACTGTTATTCCTTGTTTCCCGCAGAAGCGCATCGATGACGTCCAGCAGATCGCACCTCACCATGGAGATCTCATCGATCACGAGTAACTCAAGCTCACGGAAAAGCGTTCGCTTTTCCCGGGTGTAAGTCAGGTTTGCGACGACGGACGAGATAGAAAGTATTCCAGACTGCAAATTTTCCATGCTGATGTCACCGGGAAAGAAAGAACCCGGCGGCAATTGAAAAAACGAGTTTATGGTGGTGCCTTTGGCATTCATCGCGGCAACGCCGGTTGGCGCCACAATGACCATTTTTTTCGGACTGTGTTCTTTGATGTATTTTAGCAGTGTAGTCTTACCTGTACCCGCTTTTCCGGTAAGGAAAATACTTTGGCTGGTGTAGGTAACAAAAGATAGTACACGGTCAAAAAGGGTGTTGGAAGAACTGTCCTGCATCATGCTGCAAATTTAAATAATAAAATGCTAGCGGGACGTATACCCGCCATTTTTGAATGATCGGACGCACCCGGCGGGGCCCAGGGCTACTGCGTGTAAACTGTTTGTTAAACACAGTTTTCCTAAACCGAATAGAAAACAAGATGTTATCTACATTAATCCTAAACGTTATCTAACCTAAATACAAGGATATGAACAAATTTAATTCATTCATGCTGATACTCGCCGGAACACTTCTCATGCAATCCTGCTCAAGCAACAATTCCAACCAGTCCGGTAATGCGGACAGCGCAGCCTTTGATACTACAAAAACAGGAATATCCAATCCGGTCGATACGACGTCTGATGAACTTGGCAAATTCGTGCTTAATGCCGCAAGTGGGGGAATGATGGAGGTTCAGCTCGGCGAAATTGCCCAGCGTACCGCAGCAAGTTCGAGGGTTAAGGCCTTTGGTGCCATGATGGTTAAAGATCATTCAAAAGCAAATTCCGAACTAAAGGTACTTGCGGCTGCCAAAAACGTTACCCTGCCCACATCTCTGAACTCTGAACACCAGAACCATGTCGACAATCTCAGAAAACTATCCGGAGCTGCGTTCGATGAACACTATATGGATATGATGACAACAGACCATCTGGAAGATATCAGTGCATTTGACCAGGCTGCACATAGTGGAAAAGTAACCGATGGTGATGTAAAAGCCTTTGCGGCTAAAACCTTGCCGGTCCTTAAGCTGCATTATGATTCCGCGCAGGCCATCAGCCGCTCGTTAAAAAAGTAAAGCAACGCGGAAGAAGTAAATAAAGTAATACTTTTACCGCATGAGAAAACCAATTCCAGCATTTGCTGCAGCGATTCTTTTGATATCTGCCTGCAGCCAGCAAACACTGAATACAGGGAAAGTTGAAAGTAGCCAGCCCATTTTTGCGACCATGCGGATGGTTCAGGATACATTCCAAAAAGGCGAGAAGGTATTGATGAAGTTTACGGTCTACAATACAGCAGATACAGTGCAGCAATTCTGCAAGTGGCATACACCCTTCGAACCTTTAATGAGTAAATACCTGAATGTTACTTCCACCGGAGGTGAAGAAGCAAACTATCAGGGACCTATGGCAAAGCGGGTTATGCCTCCACCAGCTGACAGCTATGTGAAGGTAAATCCCGGCGACAGTCTTTCTGTAGAAGTGGACGTCCTGAAAGCTTATACCTTAACAACCCCGGCTAAATATACCGTACGCTATAACAGCAAGGACATTAGTGGCCTGGCAGTAAAAGACAGTGTCGAATTCGTCTACGCCCCCTGACCAATGTTAATGGTAAGCCCGCCGTCCATTACGTAGGTGCTGCCTGTAACATAATCAGCCTCATCAGAGGCCAGAAATAATGCAAGAAAAGCAATCTCCTCGGGTTTGCCAGCTCTTCCGAGGGGGATGTTTTTCTCTGCCTTTTCGCGGGTCTCCTTGTCATCCACTGCTTTCTGGTTCATCGGCGTAAGAATCATACCCGGTGCAATGTCGTTTACGGTAATGCCAGCGGCGGCAACTTCGAGGGCCATTGTTCGCATCAGGTTCCGTATGCCGGCCTTCGATGCATTGTAATCTGCATTTCCCGGTGCAGTAATCTCCTCATGTACCGAAGAAATGTTAATGATTTTACCGCCTTTACCGGCGGCTTTCCGCTGCTGCACAAACTTTCTGCTGCAAAAGAAAGTGCCGTATAGATTTGTGCGGATGGTCTTGTCGAACGTCGCGGTGTCCATTTCCGCAACCGGTATTCCCGAGCCATTTACCCCGGCATTATTGATCAGAATCTCCAGGCTCCCAAACTCCTGAACAATACGGTCCATCTCTGTTTCAACCTGCGCTTCATCACTGACATCCAGTTGAATGACTTTGCCTTGGGCGCCTTGTGCAACGACTTCCGCCAATGTCTCCGACGCACCTTCTTCATCGCTATGGTAGCAAACGATTACATTTGCCCCGTGTTTGGCAAATTCAATCGCAATTGCACGACCGATTCCCGAGTCTGATCCGGTGACCAGTGCAGTTTTGTTTTCGAGTTTTTTCATCGTCATATTCATTTAAAGGTTTTATACATGTATGTATTGTCAGTGAGCTCAGAACAGCATACTTAAAGCCGATCGAGCTGCTTATCCAGCTCCAATGCGGCGCTTATCAATGCAAGGTGCGTAAATGCTTGTGGAAAATTACCGAGGTGTTCACCACGCTTACCAATCTGTTCACTGAATAAGCCCAGGTGATTGGCATACCCGGTCATTTTCTCGAAGTATTCCAGTGCTTTATCCGTCTCTTTATTTTTAGCCAATGCCTCAATGTACCAGAACGAGCACATGTTAAAAGTGCCTTCCTGCCCCTCCAATCCATCGGCGGCGTGATATCTGTATATGAGCACATCTGTACTTAAGCGCGCTTCAATACACTTCAGGGTGGACAGCCAGCGTGGTTCGTCCGCTGTTACAAAATGTACCAGCGGCATCAGCAGGGCAGAGGCATCCACTTCCGTGGCACCTTGGTATTGTACCCATGAGCCAAGTTCCTCATTCCAGAAGCCATCGTAAATGTCCAGATAGATCTCATCTCTGATTTCTTTCCACTCCCGTTCCGGGTAGGGAAAAGAACGATCCGTCGCAATCTTGATCGCACGGTCCATGGCCACCCAGCACATCAGACGGCTGTGTAAGAAATGCTTGGTGCCGTTCCGGAACTCCCAGATGCCAAAGTCCGGCTTCTTCCAGTTGTCTATCACACAGGTGATGTGAGTTTGCATCGTCTGCCAGAACTCATAATTGATCTTGGTGTAATTTTTATTGTAGATGTATATGGTGTCGATCAATTCCCCGTAGATGTCTATCTGAAACTGTTCTCTCGCAGCATTGCCGATACGAACTGCTCCACGGCCCATATAGCCCTCCAAATGAGGCAACTCTGTCTCCTCCATCACCGTTGTTCCATCAATTGCATACATCAGGTGCAGCACCTCGTCGGCAGAACGCTGCTGTATCCATTCCAGAAAATGGGTTGCTTCGTCTGTAAAACCAAGCCTTAGAAACGCGTACATCGTAAATGCTGCATCACGGATCCAGGTAAAACGATAATCCCAGTTGCGGTCGCCCTGCATGCTTTCAGGAATACTGAAGGTTGGCGCTGCAACTGTTGAGCCATATTCTGCCGATGTCAGCAGTTTCAACGTTATTGCCGACCTCAGGATAAGCTCGTTCCAACGCCCCGTATACGTTGATTTGCTGACCCACTTTTTCCAGAAGGTCATGGTCTCGTAGTATGATGCGTCTTTGTAGTAGTCCAGGTCATGCAAGGATCCCAGCTCATTCCTGTTGATCGATTCCAGAACAATAATCGCTTCTTCGCCATGATTTAACGTGACCTCAGCGCAACCTTCATCTTCTTTGTACTGTAAGGGAAAATCAGCAATCAGACGAACCATGGTCGCACCATCATTTATTGCGGTAAATGTCAGCGTGTTTTCGCGCGTTTTAATGATCTCATGTGCCGCAGCACCATAGTCGAACCGTGGTGCACACCTGATCTTGTAGGTTACTTTACCACGTATTGTCTTAATCCGCCGTACGATTGCAGAGTAGCTGTCGCCAGGGCGTTCCCGTAGCGGCATGTAATCCGTTAATTCGGATATGCCCTCCTCGGAAAAGAAACGCGTAAGCAGAATTGCAGTCCCGGGAATGTACAGCTGCTTGGTCCGGCTGGTATTGAGTTGGGGCGTAACAGAAAACCTTCCGCCTTTATCTTTGTCAACTAAACTGGCGAAAATGGTTGGCGAGTCGAACTGAGGAAAGCACATGAAGTCAACAGAACCATTCAGCGAAACCAACGCGATGGTCTTCATATTTCCGATGATTCCATAATCTTCTATGGGTAAATAAGCAGGTGCTGTACTCATAGGCCCAACTGTGCGATATACCCGGAAATTGCCATGCCGATTTTCTCGACCATCTCTTCGTCCAGCGTGCCATCCTGCTGTTCCCAGCATACCGGATCGTCGCAGGTTTTAATTATCGTACACAGGTGCTCATTGTCGGCTACAACGATAAAAGTATCATTGCAGGGAATAACCAGAAAGTTACTGTAATCTCCAGTGTCGTAAAAATCAAGCTCAATGTGAAAAGCCTCTTCCGGCTGTTCTCTGGTCTCAAATTCAAATTCCTCCATTTCATCCATGCCTAATTAACAACTTAGGGACAGAAATGATTTAGGGAACCGATATTTTAGCGTAAACTACTTTGGCAGGTTCTTGAGGTAAAGGTCTAGCAGGCTCTTTAGGTAAACTTCTGGCTTTGGCATGGTGATGATTGTACCAGGCTCTTTATCCTGTGCCTGCTTCAGGTAGTTGGCTTTGATCTTGCCCCAGTCTTTTGAGTACAATTGGATAAACATATCAACAAACTGCTTGTCCGTGTAGTCCTTTGGAAGTTTACTCAATACAACTTCAATTTTCTCTTCTTTTCTATGTAAAACTGCCATATTTATATGATGTGTCCAAATCTACGATAATTCCCGGCGATTTCCCCTATACGGCGATGTAACAGGCAGTAGCCGTGGCGTCTCCTGGATACATCTGGTACACTTTGTCGTAATCCGCCCCTGAGATTGGCGGAACTGCACCTCCATATTTATCGCCATTCACGTTAATTTTGAAATAACAAACCATTTTAAGCTGTAGCTTCATTATACATACGTCAGGATTATACATATGTTAGGAATTATAAACAGAAATCATGAAAAGACACCTTATCTATTTTTGGGTTACAACAACAATTATAATCCTGTTTGAAGGCGTAATGCCCTTGTTGACGTTTAATACAGAACTCGCGAAAGAGGGTATAAGACAACTGGGGTATCCGGCCTATTTCGGGGCCATGCTGATTGTGTTCAAGGTGCTTGGCACGCTTGCGCTGGGCATTCCGAAGGTACCAGGGCGTGTAAAGGAGTGGGCTTATGCAGGCTTTGCTTTCGACTTTATTGCCGCTTGCGTAAGTCATTGGGCTGTGGATGGCTTTGGCGTTCAAGCAGTATTTCCCCTTTTCTTCTTCGCACTGCTGATCGTCTCTTACATCAACTATCACCGGCTTACAGATGCCAGCTTGAAACTGCAAAACGAGGATCTCCATGATTCGCTCAAAGCCCGGACGATATAGAAGCTTCCCTTGCTTCCAGCTGGACGACATCGGAAAACCCCTCGATTATAGGGAACAATGCACGATGTTCATCATTTGGCGTACTTAGATTTAAATTAATTTGTATTTTACATCGAGTATAAACCATAATATGAACTTGAATGATTAACCGTAGAAATTTTCTTCGCAATGGTGCTGCCGGTCTTGGAAGCACTGTTATACTTTCCGCCCTTGATAATCCAGTCTATGCCTTGTACGAAAAGACAATCGGCGCCAACGATCAAATCAATATCGGCGCCATTGGCATTAACGGAATGGGCTGGGCTGATGTAACGGCCGCACTTAAAGTGCCTGGCGTTAAACTCGTCGCCCTCTGTGATTCTGATAAGAATGTGCTGGATAAGCGTATGGCAGATTTGAAAGGCCTTAATGTGGATGCTTCGAAGGTGAAGACCTATAAAGATTATCGGCAGTTGCTCGACAGAAAGGACATTGATGCCGTAATTATCGGAACACCCGACCATTGGCATGCCTTGATGATGATTCATGCGGTCCAGGCGGGTAAAGACGTTTACGTGGAAAAGCCGGTAGGAAATTCCATTACGGAGTGCCGGATGATGGTCGATGCACAACAGAAATACAATAAGGTTGTGCAGGCAGGGCAATGGCAGCGCAGTCAGCAGCACTTTAAAGATGCCGTAGATTTTGTACAGTCAGGTCAGCTGGGAAACATCAGAACCGTTAAGGTTTGGTGTTATCAGGGTTGGATGAAGCCCGGACCAGTTGTGCCGGATAGCTTGCCGCCAGCAGGCGCGGATTATGATCTATGGCTCGGTCCGGCGAAAAAACGTCCTTTTAATTCCAGTAGATATCACTTCAACTTCCGGTGGTTTTGGGACTATGCCGGGGGGCTGATGACCGACTGGGGTGTCCACCTGCTCGACTATGGCTTACTTGGCATGGGTTCGCCTGTACCAAAGACCATCTCTGCACTTGGCGGCCGCTTTGCCTACCCGGATCTTTATGAAGAAACGCCGGATACACTGACAACCTTATACGAGTTTGACAAGTTCAACATGGTCTGGGACTCTGCTATGGGTATTGACAACGGTTCTTACAACAGGGATCATGGCATCGCATACATCGGCAACAATGGAACATTAATCCTCAATAGGGGAGGCTGGGAGGTCATCGAAGAAAGACAAAGTGGAAATAAAGTAAGTAAGCCTTTCGTGAAATCTAGTGATAACGGATTGAATAACCACATGATTAATTTCTTCAACTGTGTCCGGTCCAGAAAAAAAGAAGAGCTTAACTGCTCCATTCAGGCGGCCGCACATGTCGCCACCGTTGCCCAGATGGGAAACATCGCTTATAAGAGTGGTGAAAAGTTGACCTGGGACAACAATACCCACATGTTCACCAATAAGAAGATAAACGACGAACATCTGATGGCACAGTACAACAACGGCTATAACTTACCGAAATAATTACTTGCACCTAAAAGCAGTCCGTGTGGATACACAAAGGCCGGCTATTCAGAAGAATACCGGCCTTTGTCATGTGGTTTAATCAGCATTGCAGGCTTTTATTTTTCTCTTCTATCCATAACGACATGTACTTTGTACTGTTTGCCGTATGGTGAAGCAGGATCTGTCCGATAAAGTTTTGCTGCCGGTGTCCGGCCAGATTCAAAGCAATAAGTTCCAGCTTCTTCAGGAATAACTCACTTATCCCTGACGCATTGTAGCGTTCATTGATAATCTTTATACCGTTTTCCTGAGCCTGCAACCACAAAGTTTTATTCTCATACAGCTTTACAGCTGCCGCTATAAATTCGCTCACCTCGTCTTCAACGAATCCAGGCCAGTTTAGCGAACCTTTCATGGCTTCTGCTCCCATATTTGTTGTTACAGAGGGTGTCCCGACTTGCATGGCATCGATGAACTTGCCTTTAACGCCTGCACCGAACACAATTGGTGCGAGTAAGACCCGGTGTCTGGAGAGCGTTTCCCGCGCATCTGCCGCCCGCCCGTGAACATAGAACTTCTCTTCTTTATTCCCCAACTGCAAGACTTTGCCGGAGGCATAAGCACCATAAATATGTATGCCCACACCTGGAATCCGCTTTCTCAGTTGTGGCCATACTTCCGTTTTCAGGCGCCGTACGGTATGCCAGTTCGGTTCATGCAGGTAATTACCGATAAAGGTAAATCCTTCCCGTGATTCAAAGCTTTTCCAGTGATTAATCATTTCAGGAACAAGCGCTTGCTCCAAAAAAGGTAAATAATAAGTTAATGAAGGATCCACACGATACTGGCGTGCTAAAATGTCCATCTCCACCTCAGATATAATGAGCGAAAGATCGGAACGCAGGATGGAGGCAATTTCCCGTTTGGCGAGGTCCGTAAATAGTTCAGCAGGTTGAAGTGCTGTTTCTTCCCTGATCGCTTGTTTCCGGGCCGACCGCAGGCAGTGGAGGTCTTCTGTATCCAGCACCCGCAATGCATTGGGACATCCCTGCTGTACCCGCCAGCCATATTGTTCTTCGATCATAAAACGGTCGAACAGCACCACCGTCGGATTGATATTCAGTAAAAGAGTGTCAAAGCTGGCATTGTTCAGCTCTATTGCACACTCCACAATACCCATTCCGGATAAATCGTGGCTGTATTCACTTTTTGAAGCGGCCGAAGCAAAGTACACTTGATACCCTGCGGTTAGAAAAAGTGATGCCAGTTGTACGATTCGCGTGCCTGCAGCCGACGAGGTGGGCTCCGGCCACACCAATCCGATTACCAGAATCCGTTTTTCACCCATTTGCTTAATGTTTATGCAAAGAAGATCATTTTCCGGGACAATTTTAAAAGCGGGTGATTATTCCTAATTTTGTGGAATAAACGAACATCATCAATGCTAGGATTAAAATTGCTGACGGACCCACGCTGGGCAAATATTGCGGAATCTAACCTGGAGGAAATTCTTACGGATCACGCCTGGTGTGAACAAAAGGCAGCAACAAATGCTATTACTCTGATTGCCAACAATTCAGAACATCTTGACCTTGTAGAGGAACTTACGGCCATCGCCATTGAAGAAATGCAGCACTTCCAAATGGTTGTAGACATCATCAAAAAGCGCGGTTACACCCTCGGCCGCGAGCGGAAGGATGATTATGTGGGCAAGCTCGTGAAGTTCAGCAAAAAAGATGGAAGCAGAAATTCAGCCTTTATTGATCGTTTATTGTTTGCTGCGATGATCGAAGCCAGAAGTTGTGAACGTTTCCGGGTGCTTTCCCAGAACATTAAAGATCAGGAACTCGCTACCTTTTATTACGATCTGATGGTTTCTGAAGCCGGCCATTATACTACTTTTCTAAATTTCGCACGTAAATACACCATTGATGTTGACGTCGATAAAAGATGGAAGGAGTGGCTGGAGTTTGAAGGGGAGCTCATCCAAAGCTTTGGAAATAAGGAAGCAATACACGGGTAAATAGTCACTTATAGTTTGCCCATCTACTATCCGGCGAGCACATTGGCAACATGTCTATGCTGAACAATACCAGCAATTGCATGCTTCCAGTCTGCCTCGCTGAAATCGTTCGCATCCTTTCCCAATCCCCGCTTTTCTAGCGCCTCAATGTTCCATTCCTGTTCGAAGTTGGAAGCCACACAAAGCATGTAGACATCTGCGAGCAGACCAGCGTTGATCGTCCCGTTGCCGCCATGACAGATCATCAAATTACAACGGCTCAATACCTGGGGTAAGTCAATAAAATTCCTGTGGACAATATGGGACGCATACAAGACCCGTTCTGTATCGCCGGCACTGATCACATTATACTGTGCGAAATTAGGATCATTTAAAAACCGCACCCGGTTCCAGTCGCCCGAGCTGCCCATACATACACATAGGGTCTCCTTCGCAGGATCCAGCGCAGCCAGCCAGGTATCAGCTTCCGGATCCTGAAAGCGGTAGATCAATGGTCCGATGCACCTGTAGCTTTCAGGCAGGTTCTTCTGAGGAAAAAGGCTGTTGTCATCACAAATTAAGTTCTGATCACCCTGGGTCTCCCACAAATATGAAAATACAGGCTTCAGCCGGTATTTTCTACGCAATCTCCTAAAGGGGGCATGAATTTTCCAGAAGCTTACCCGTTCTCCGATAACCGTCATATGCAGCGCAAGTGGTGCCGGCATACGGTCCAGCAAGGCGAATGCAGGATGGCTCCTCGATATTCTACGTGGGGCAGCGTAATATGGCGACAAATACCCATTCATCAGTGCGGTGTATTCTACCCCGGTGTATTCTGCGGCCATCTTCAATGTCGGGGCGGTGTCTCCGATAACCAGATCCGCTTTCAAGTCTCTAATCGCAGTAATCTGCCCGAGCAAAACCTTTTCCAGCATGGTTTCTTCCAGCCATGAAAAATCAAACTTTTCCGCACAACTCATGACGTAGTCTGCGTCGAAGTTGAGTGCTGAAAATGTCTTAAAGCCACTGGCCTTTACAAAACCATCATAGCGGCCCGACTCCAGAAAATAAATGTTATATTCACGGCTGTCGTATTGCCGGGCGAGCACCAGACACCTGAGGTAATGGGCCAGCAGGTTAAAAGGGAAGAAGAGGATCGTTTTCTTATGTTCCATACAAATAAGCAGTTTTGGTGGCAACAGGCCTGTTGCAGACATCAGGTTTGTTAATCGGAAGAATAAGAGCACATTCGGCCTTTCAGTTTTAAGTATTTTCAAATAATTTCATACACGATTGCTGACCATCGAACCGATCCATTACTTCTTCGATAACGGTGACACCTAATGTTGGTTGAAAGTAAAGGTTTGGCAAGTTGACAGGGGAAAGTTGGACCGTTTTTCAGATTCTGAGTACCTTTGCCCCCCTGAAATGAGTTCTTCACCAATGCACGTAGATACACAAGCGGAATCCGGGATCAAACCAGCGTCTAAAGTTGGTTTTACGATCGCAGGATTCGTCGCCTTCACCTTTATAGGATACTTTACCATCGGATTTTCGCTTGCCGTCCTTCCCATTTTCATACACCGCGAACTTGGCTTCAGCACCATGATTGCTGGTGCCGTAATCAGCTTACAGTATGTAACTACCTTTTTAATGCGCGGGTACGCGGGAAACATTGTCGACAAAAAAGGCCCTAAACCGGCTGTTCTTATTGGAATGCTGGGTTTTGCACTCAGCGGCGTTCTCCTGTTTGCGGCGTACTGCCTCCGGGACACACCTGCGCTAAGCCTGTCCATGTTGGTGCTGACACGTCTCATGACTGGTTTTGGAGAGGGCCTGATCGGAACAAGCCCGATAAACTGGGCAATATTCGCAGTTGGCGATCGGCATACGGCCAAAGCGATCTCCTACAATGGAATAGCCAGCTATGGTGCGCTTGCGCTTGGCGCCCCTTTGGGTGTTATCTTACACCAGAACTTCGGGGTCGGCAGCATTGGAATACTAACCTTGATTGTTGGTACCCTCGGGTACATCGGTGCGCGTTACAAGGTGGCGCTGCAGGGAAGCGTTGCCGAGGCACGAATGTCCTTTTTGAAAGTACTGAAAACGGTTTCTCCCTTCGGTTTGTGCCTTGCACTTGGCGGCATTGGATTCGGCACGATATCTACTTTCATCACGCTATATTATGCTCAACTGAACTGGAACGGCGCCGTAATGTGCTTGTCCGCTTTTAGTGCATTTTTTATTCTCGGCCGCCTCATATTTGCAAACGCCATCGATACACATGGCGGATTGAAAACGGCTATACTTTGCCTTGCAACGGAGTCTATCGGTCTGTTGATCCTCTGGCAGGCCAATGAGCCTATGTTTGCGATGATTGGTGCGACTTTCACGGGTCTGGGCTTTTCGCTGATTTTCCCGGCACTCGGGGTAGAGGCGGTGAAACTGGTTCCGGCATCCAATCAGGGTGCTGCACTTGGCGGATATGGATTATTCATCGATATATCCCTAGGCATTACAGGCCCTTTAGTGGGTGCTGTAGCCAGTCATTTCGGAATGATGTATATCTTCCCGTTTAGCATGGCTATGGTACTGCTCGGCCTTATTTCTGCTGGTCTGATCTTACTGAATCGCCGTAAAGTCGCTGTTGGTATTTAGCCTTCAAAAAGATAACCACTGTAGGCGAGTCCTCTGGCAACGCTGGTGAAGTTGTCACCGGAGTTCACTTTCACATGAGGGAACCTGTCCTTAAATAACGACTGGATAGCCGGCACCAGTGATGTCCCGCCGGTAAGGAAAAGGCTGTCCAGCGCATCAATGTCAATGTTGTTTGTTGCCAGAAAGCTATCCAGATAGTCGCCTATTCTCCTGACATCCTTAGCGATGATGGAGTTGTATGCTTCCAAAGTGATTTCCTCATCTATTTCTATGCCCTGGTTCGAATAGTGGAACCTGGAGCGATCTTGTGCCGAGAGGCCGATCTTCGTTTGCTCAATGGCCTGGAATACCGAATACCCTAAATTGTTGTCGATTAAAGTAATCAGATTTTTAAATTTAGGGTCATTGCCCGAAAAATAATAGTAATTCTCTATATCCTTCTTAATTCTCAGACCGTTAAAAAAGTTCATTTTGTCCCAGGTGCAAATGTTGGCGAAAAGAGATTTTGGAACCGTTAAGACCTTTCCCGGAGTCGCTTCATAAAGGGTGTTCTTACCAAAGTACGGGGTTCCTTTTTCCCACATGAATGCAGAATCAAAGCTGTCCCCACCGATATAGATACCACCGGTCGCGAGCAGGTCACTCGTCCTGTCTTTACTGCCCACCTTCTCCGGATCCAGAACCAGGTAGGTGAAGTCCGTTGTACCTCCGCCGAGATCGGCAACCAATACGTTTTCCCTGGCGGTCAGTGATTTTTCATAGGCGAAGGCTGCACCTATAGGCTCAAACTGTGAACGTACCTCTTCAAATCCGGCGATTTCCGCAGCCTTGTTTAACCGCGTTTGGGCGAGCGTATCCTTCTGTGTATCATCGTCGTCGAAGAACACCGGTCTGCCTATGACCGCTTTGCGGCAATCCTGCCCGGTAATCACATCTGCGCGTCCCTTCAATTCTTTTAAGATCAATGCGACCAGGTCGGACGCATTGTATCTCTTGTTCTGTATGCGGGTTTCGATGAAACTGCTTTTAGATAGAATCTGCTTTATGGACTTAATGAACCGCCCTTTCATTCCATCCTGGAGGTAAGCATCGATAGCGGTTTCGCCAACGACGTATTTCCTGGATCCCGTGACACTAAGATCTTCCGGGAAATAGATCAGGGAAGGTATGATTATCGTATTTACGATTTCTCGCTTTTCTTCGTCGTATATGGATAGTGCGGAGTTGGTGGTACCAAAATCAATTCCGTATAAAAACTTCTTCATCGAATCGGGGGAACAGTGTACATGAGTCACCGGAATTTACCGGGGCGGCGAAAGTATGAAAAATCCTGCGGATTTTAAATTAAAACGGCGTATGGATGTAGTTGATGCTTCAATCCGGACACAAAAAACCCTGCAAAAAGGAACTGCCGGTTCAGGCAGTACGTTTTGCAGGGCAGGTTATTACTTTACAGGAAACCGGTTAGCTAAGCTTCAACCGCGTCATAAACAATGACCTTTTCCCACAGGTGACTGCAGTTTTTGATGAACTCCATGTGGATGGGATCCGTCTGATATGATGCCTGTCCTTCCAGATCACTAAAGAACATCAGCTCCGAAACTCCCCAGCTATTGTCTACTACATCCCGCTTTTCTGTACTTGCCACAACGCCAACGCGAAGTTCACGAACGGCTTTTATTTTCGCAAGGGTCTTTACGCCTGCAACAAGTTGATCACGATCTTCTTTGGATTCCGGATTTTTAAGCCAGAAAAGTGCATGGTGGACTACAGGATATTTAGCTTTCATATCGGTAACTGATTTTGCTGATGCTGCAGTTGCTGCCGCAACCGTAGCCGTAGTGATGATAAATTTTCTTCTGTTCAGGGTACTCATATTCGCTCCGTTGATGATTGTGCGCTAAAGCTATTAATTTTTGCCGAGACTGCCTTAGGGATTGTGTACATTCAGCGAACATCGCGTATACAGCTTGTATGTTGAGCAGGCATTGAACCGGGGTTGAGCCGGTGTTGAGCCGGTGTTGATCCGGCTAAAGCCGAAGCAAGGGCCTAAGGAGGCCCTATAGAAGCCCATTGGAGACCCTACCGGGATCCTGTCGAGGCAGGATCAACGTGGTTTCAAGCGCTCGCTTGCAACTGCGGGAATCGGTTAAAGAAGGGGAGTAATCCATGCGGACGCACCTGGCAAGTTTTTGGGTCCATCAACGCGTTTAAAACTTAATTACGTGGATGTAGCGTGTGGTAGCGCTTAAGGGCATCGATCAGGCGACGAAGGGTATCCTGACTGTCCAGTCGCTTATTCATTTTGTCGAGAACCGACTTTGACATCACCCAGTTCATCGGATAACTTTCCCCCGGATCCTTTGTGTAAAGATTTACATCAAAATATCCGTTTAAACCGGTCTTACTAAAGGTACTATCGTTTTTAGATAATGAGTACACATAGTCCCGGAGGCGGGAGTCATTCACTTCCGTCTGACTGCCGTAGGTTCCGGCGATGGTCACAATTGGGGCGAAAATATCGTTCTTAAAAGGGTGGATCTTTGTAAAACCGCCTGGCCTTGCCGCTGCGTTCGTAATGTGAATAATGACATACCGGAGCTTACTGAGATCCTGTTTGCGTAATGTTCTGCCGGGGTGTTCAGCATTGTCTTCATCATTCTTCAGCAGCTCAATATTCTGGATGATCTCCTGGATGATGCCTGCTCCGGAGTTGTCAAAGTATCCACCGTCAACATAATAGTGATGTCTGTTCAGGCTTGATGTGGAGTCCGCGGGATCCGGGAGGCGCTGCACGATGAGGCCTGCCGGACTCAGGTATGGAAATCGCGCACCAAGCACCGTTGCGGTACTTAGGTTGATGTCTTTTCCGGGAGCTATCTGGCTAAGAATATCCAGCCTGGCCTTTGATATGGATGTGTCTATTTTAATGTTGCTGATCAAAGCAGGATTTCCGTCCTGCATCCTTGTCACATTCATGCAAAGGATCGGGAGCTGGTAGTTTTTATCATTGGTTGGGGCGATGAGGCTTGAAAATCTAATCTGAAACATTGCTCCGAGCGTGCTGTTGCCTTCCGCGCCATTCTCCAGCGCACACTCCAGTGCACGGGCACGATCAGGGATCAGGGGAACAATCAAGTTGGATATGGCACCGGGGCCAAGCATCCGCGCAAGCGTATAGCTGAGGAAGTCGGCACTTAGAAATTTTCGGGATTCCTCCAGGAAAGAATCGGATTGGCCTCGGTGCGTGCGGGAATACAAGAGGGAAAAGTAGGATGCATTCCCCAAAGATCCGCCCGATGCACCTGACAGGCAAAAGAGATTGCGTGATAAGCTGGCTTCGTCTTCCAGTTTGCTCAAAACGGAAGCAACCCAATAGCCCGACCTGGAAGCTCCGCCATCCGCGTGTACAAAGATCATCGGCATGATACTGTCCCGCTTGAACTCTTCAGAATGGCTATCCAGCCAGTTGTTCAGGTAAGTTCTGAAATTCTGCCGGGTATTAAAGGGTAAGGTTTCTGCACTGGACGCTGTGTCGACCAGGTGCACACGATGTGGCTCTGAAAGGAAACCAAAGACGAAGAGCAGGGACAGTAGAAGCAGCGTTAAATTGATCCGGTACAGAAAAGACAGTGCTTTGAGGAGGTTTATGATACCACCAATCACGCCAAGGGCACAGAAAAGTATGGTCAGGGTGCCTGCTGAATTGGCGAAATCGAGCCATATTACAGCAGACAGATACACCAGTAATCCGAATGTGTAGATGATCTGGAGAAGCGTAAAAAGCAACACCTCTGTTTTCTCGATGTGTAGCACGCGAATGATGAAGGCCATCCATTTTGGTGCTGGCGTTGGTGGAATATTACAGAATACCGCTTCGCGGTTTACCACCAGAAATACAAATATGACTTGCGACAGCATGACAAAGGCGAGTAAACTCCATTTATAAGGCAGCAAGGCACAAGCGAATATCAGCAGAATATTGAGCCAGAAGATGAACTTGTAGAAATTTACCATCCTTTCTGTTACCGGGCGTTTCCACTTCAGCAGCTTTTCTAAAAATAAAAAGAGGAAGAAATCAAATATCAGGCAAAGGAGAAATATCCAAAATGTAATTTTCCCATTTAGGAACAAAGGGGTATTGAGGTAACTCAACACGAAGATCGAGTAAATGTAAAAGCCCATAAGCCGGGGTAAATGCACCATCATCCAGGTGGAGAAATAACTTTTATCATTTATCCGGCTTTGCCAGGCGACAGCCCTTGACGTGTACCAGATAATGAAAACATAAAAGTAAAGGGCACAAAGGAGGTAGGAGCGGGTGTAGACCTCTAATGCTTCTGAGGCTTTGACCAGAATATCGGTACTCTGCGGCAATGCCCATAAACACACCGTAAGAAAGATGATCAGGATCAGGTTAAGCAGATACAGTTCAATCACTTTTAGATTGGCACTGAAGCGCACAAGTATGCCTCTATTGAGTTTCATGCTGCAGATCGTTAAGCATATTACACCAGCGGAAGGTCTGGTGATTTAAAGATAAGGATAAGTTTAAAGCGTGCCTTTATTTTCTGATGGCCAAATACAATCCGGTCTTTTTTCTTTAACTTCAAGGGTGTAAACAAACACCGTTAATATGTACTTTCAGGCATTTACTACGAGGAACTTGCTGATCTTGTTGCTTATTCCGTTGCTGACGTTTTCGGCATGCCGTGTTCAACTTGTGGGTGCGTACGATGAGAAAGTTGACGAAGGTATACAGAAGGTCGCGAGGGAACTTTCTACGTTGCTGGTCACTGTAGAAAGCAATTTAGACGACAACAGAGTCAAGGAGAATGCGTACGAAAAATTTAGAGATTCATATGTCAGCATTCTTGCAGAGGTGCAGATCCTCGATTTGAGGACGCAATCGCTTCCAAAGTATGAGAAGGTCACCGGGATGGTGGTTGCCCTGAGGCAGAACATCAAAGACTTGGAAGCACTTCATAAGATTGGCTTTACAAACAAAAGCGTGGTAAAAAGCGCAGGAACGCTCATTGAGACGTCCCTTGTCGGTGTACTTACCGCCCAAAATGCATTGAAGAGACAACAGACAGATTAGACGTAATATTTTTCCAGATGGCTGAGTTAAATTTTAAAGAGATACTGGAGGGCATGCTGAAGGCAGGGAAGACTGTGCTTTCTGACGACTGGCCAGATGTTGCCGATATTGCGACCTCGTCTTTCAAGACTTTGGCGCTTACATTAACAGAGATCGGGACCATGAAGAATAGCGGTGTAATATCTGAAGAGCAAGCAAGGCTGCTGCTCAACATGCATAAGAATACTGCCCGAATTATCCTTCTTTCTGTGAAAATCAAAAAAGAACTGAAGGCAGAAGCAGCCATAAACGCAGCACTTGATGCGATTAAGATTCCTGTGAATGCTGCTGTAGGCTTCGACCTCCTTTAAACGTGATCTTTTTACGTTTATGATCAGGGTCTTGCACCAGATTTCAGTCCGGAGATTCCGGTAACCACTTCCTCTTCTGTGTCACCATCGGCTTTCGAGCGCTTGCTTTTCTTCTTCTTCTTGTCTCCTCCGCGCATTTGCTCCTCCATAAATTCATCATACTGGGCCAACTGCTCTCCTTTAAGAATGTTTTTGATGCTGGTGGTGGTTTCGTTCTGAAGACGGTAAATTCTGGCAACATCATCCTCAATTGGAAGTCCCGCCTGCTGCTTCTTTGACAGGGCCAGCTGTGCCTTGTACAAATCCAGTGTATAGTTATAGATGATATTCCTTTGGGTTGGATTCAATGTCATTTTCTTGCTTAATGCGTCTATGTTCTTGGTTGCAAGTTCCGTGGCTGTCGGCATTTTCTGCGCTGCAGCACCGAAGGTAATGCCCAGAAATAACAGTAAAAGTAATCCGTAATGTTTCATCCGTTTATGTTGGTGACAATAATGCTTGTTCAATTTTGATGCAATTTATAAATTATTCCGCATAGTTGTTGAGTCTTCATGCGCATCATTTTTGAACAACAGGGTTTTGGATGGAGCGGAACAAGCGTTGCAACGCTGTTCAAAAAATTTGAACCAATGTCTGTGTTAAATGTTATTAGAGAACATTTAAATAGTAGATTATGGCAGTGTTTGATTTTATTTCAGAAAACAACAAGGAAGACCTATATGGGGATCAATTTGGCCGGGAAACCTCCATTGATACTTTGAATTCAGCAGCTGACCCGTCAGATGACGAGTTTGACGATGATGATTTTGATGACGATGATGACCTCAATACTGGTGACGAACACATGGGTATTGATGAAGAGGGGGCGGAAGTAGATTCTGATGATCAGGTTTGATCACTTGCGACCATCCGCAGAAAACAGTTTAGCACCTTCGCGCTAAACTGTTTTTTCGTTTTCAGGGTTCACGATCGTTTTAATTACATGGTCAAGTTCCTTCGCACTATCACTGATCATAGCAGAAATGCTTTTTACCGAAGGGTCCAGATCCATAGCATCCAGTAGCTGGCTAAGTCCCATAATGTTTGCAATTGGCTTGCGCACAACATGGGACTGCGTGTATTTTATATGTGACAAAGTTAGTTTCGCATCGTTAAGCGTATCTTTTGTGCTTTCCAGTTCTGAGGTGGTTTTCTGAAATTCTGTAATGTCATGTCCCACGCAAAAGACTCCGGAGGGTGCATTGTTTACATCGACCATCGCTTTATATTCCCATTGGGTGATAATAAAACCGCCGTTGCCATCATGCTTGCGGATGATTGCCGGAAAAAGGCTATCGGGATTCCTGAAGCACTGTTCGGATACTGTTTTGCAAATCTCCAGATCATCCGGATGCATGGTAACCGCATAGTTCTGGCCGATCAAATTTCCGTGAATCTGATCGAATTCTGAACTGTAGCGTTTGTTCAGGTAGGAATAGGTGCCATTCATATCCACCGAAATCAAGTAGAATATCGTGGAATTGTCAAGCAGTTTTTTTGTTTCTTCAAAACTCATAAGGCATGTGGAACTGTGCTGCAAATATCTAATAAATTCACTCCAATGGGTGGGATTTGGCAAAATTACAGGTCATGCATGAATTCCCAGGCACTATGGTAGGCCTCATGGCCGGCGGCATAGGTAATCAAATCGGAGTAGAACGGCAATCGTGATAGTGTTGCACCATCACCTACAACAATAAGTTTTCTTCTGGCCCTTGTCATGGCGACGTTCATCCTTCGGATGTCGGCAAGGAAACCAATTGATCGTTCGTCGTTACTCCGAACCAGGCTCAGGCAGACAATATCTCGTTCCTGTCCCTGAAAACTATCTATGGTGTTGATCGTGATATTGTTGGAATATGCCGCCAACATCGGGTAGGCAGACTGCAGCTCTTTAAGCACACGAATTTGCAGCTGGTAAGGCGAAATAACCCCAATCGAGGGAAATTTATCTGCAGCATAATGTGTGCTCAATTGTTCCAGGTAATGGTTCAAATGTCGCATCAGAAAAGCGGCTTCCTCTGGATTGCTCAGGCTGGTACCCTCGGTCTTTTCTTCAAAGGCACATCCTGCGGTATCTACAAACTGAAGCGGCAGGTCACCCGCAAACAATACTTGCTCTGAAATGGTGTCGTGTGCCTTGAGCCGTTCGTTGTAAAACACTTTGGAGGAGTAGCCCATGATCATGTTGTGCATGCGGTATTGTTCCTCCAGGAGCGTTACGGCTTCGGGATACATGGAGACACACTTTTCAAATAAGGTCGTACTTAAGCCCGCTTTTGCGGCCTCGACCGACTTTATTGTCGGGGGCAGCTGGCAATGGTCACCTGCAAAGACGACCTTCCTGGCCTTTACAATGGGAATCCAGCAAGCGGGTTCAAGCGCCTGCGCAGCTTCATCGATCACAACCGTGTCGAATTCCAGGTCTCTGATCGTATAATGGTTTGCGCCGGCGAGGGTTGCGGTGATCACCTGCGCACCGGAGACAATCTGATCCATAATGTACTGCTCCGTTTCGCCAACCTCCTTCATGATTTTGCGGGATTCGTTAAAGAGTGCTTTTCGTTGCTCCTGTTCCGCCCGCCCGAAGTTCCGTTTGTATTTATGGGCCATGTTTCTAAACTCGGCAGCCTGTTTCTTAAGTGTACGTACAGACTTCATACTTTCGTGAACACTCATTTTGCTGTCCAAAGTGAGGCTAAGCATTTTTGGAGACACGCGTGCAGGATTGCCGATCCTGACGACGCAAAGTCCTTCATCGTCCAGTTTTTCCGTAAGCAAGTCTACAGCTGTGTTACTGGGGGCTACGACCAGCACTTGCTTATTGTCCCGATGGATTATTGCTTTGATAGCCTGAATCAATGTTGTCGTTTTCCCTGTACCCGGGGGACCGTGCACAATGGCCAGGTCATTTGCAGAAAGTATCTTGTTCACGGCCCGCTGCTGCGATTCATTAAGAGTGGAAACGGGATAGTTGCCGCTTGCCGCATTGAATCCCGGACGGCTTTTTCCCGTCAGGATGTTCACCAGTTTTGCAGATGGATGTTCGGAGCTGCTACATGTGTCCGCAACTTTAAGGGCATGCTCCATTTCAGTGTAGGTGTTGTTGTCGAAAAGCAGGTCTGTACCAAGTTTGCCGTCCCGTGTCCAGTCTGGCAACTCATCGGTTCGGAGCGAAATCTTCATCAAGTTTCCAGAGATGTAAGATACCGTTCCGTCGATATGATCCACTGCAGCTGCATGGTTGGAGAATAACCTTACAGATGATCCGCTGCGAAACTGGTGAGTCAAGTCCTGATGGGTCGTACGCTCAATTTCGACGGTCAGGTAGTCGCCGCGTCCAATTTCTGACCCCCGTATCACCACCGGATACCAGGAAAGCCCGTTGTTCCTGCGTTCTGCAACGGTAGTGCTCGAGGTAAGATCCTGATACAACCTGAAATCCTCGAGTTGTTCTACCTTTAAAAGTGCGGCCAGTTCTTTAAAATACTCCATTGGCGGCAAAGTTATTCAAATGTCGCTGATCCAATAAAGAAATCTCCTCTGATGGAGACATCGGGCTTTGAAAATTTCCACTCAATGTTTCCCGTATAAAAGTGTAAAGGATCTATCCACGTGATTAGCAAGTTTATCGCAGTGATTCAGGCTCCATTTGAGGGTAATTGGTGTTTGGGTGTAATCTTAAAGCTCAAGTGGCACGATCTCCAAAAGCGTTGGAGGGGTCTTTATCTCCGAAACACAATCATGGAAGATCGGCTATGCGGTTATTTAAACCTAAAAAAAATCAGAATACCTGACTGCGGCAATGTAAATACCTGTGCTTTCGCGAGTTATCTGACGCAAAATCCGTAGAAATTGAGCAAATTACGTTCGTATATTAGCCCAGCAGATTTCGGTTAGGATTCATCGATCATTCTTCATGAAATTTAGTGCCTAAGGTTATGAATTCTTGCAAAAATCCGGGAGGTTTAAGTTCCCTTTGTACAGGTAGGGGATGGTCGGTACAGAAATTGCCTTATTATCTGTATAGAGTGGAGAAATTAATGATTTTGAGGGTGCATGGGGTTATTTAAAAATAGACACAATTTAGCACTGTGAATATTTGAGTAATCTATTCCGCAGTTGTGAAAAGAACTGCACGAGATTCACAAAGGTAACACGAAACAGGAAGCATTATTTGAGGATTATTAAACACATTTATTAAAATTTAAATTGATAGATCTTATGCAAATTCATCACGGACAAATCTTAGAAAGGGTAGTTAGAAGGAATGGACACTCGATAAGTGACGTTGCCCGCCTGACCAATGTAAACAGGCGATCGGTTTACAACTGGTTCAATCAGCAACACCTCAAGCCGGAGATTATTTATCGGATAGGCTGCGTAATTGATCACGATTTTTCTGTTGAGCTTCCCCATCTTTTTACGCCTGAGGATTTCAAAAAGGATTTAAAGAAGAGTTCAGCAGTGACTTACAACGCAGACCAGCCAGAAGATGCGTACAGCAAGCATTACTGGAAAGATAAATACATAGACCTTCTTGAGCGATACAACAGTCTGCTTTCCGATAAAGTTGCCTTGGGTATTGCGGGTGTTCTTTGTGTTGCACAATCCGTAATGTTTTAATTCTAACCTTCCTCGGGGGTGACCTTAAGGGATTTTTTTCCCCGGAGTGGATTTTTACGCCCCGCATGGGAAATGTATTTGATTGAATATGGTTAAAGTTTACTTTTAGGAAGTTTAGGAGAAAGCACATTATATTTATAGGGAATTAAGTTGTTGTCCGCTGTCATGTTCAATCTACCCGCCGAAGTAAGGTCCTTCCAATTCCTCTTGCCGTTTTGGATAAGGATCTTAGGTTTGTGGCATTCTCCGAAAAATGGGTATCCTATTATACTTTTACCTACAGCACTACCGGTCAGTTGCTTATGGATACATTTCCAAATCTGAGCAGGGAAGATTGGGCTTTATTTCAGTCTGCCCTGTTTGAAGCGGAAGGCCCTGAAAGATCAAATATCATTTTTTATCTATGGATTGAAAGCAGTGTAGGTTCTGGAAGTACCCTCTACTTTACCATACCTAGTGGAGCCTAACCATGTACAGAATACGTAGTTATTACGTGCGCGCACGCGGTTCCCGACCCAGATTCAGGTAATCGTTTGCAAACAATATAGTGGATTTAAGGTTTGTCATTTATAATCAATTCTTAAATACAATATGAAACGTTTAAAACTATTTGCACTGGCACTAGCGACAATCGGAATTCTCGCCTGCCTTCAGTCTTGTAAAGATGATGACAATTATCAGATGGATGACCAGGATTTCGTAACCCAGGCTTCAAGCAGCAACAACTTTGAAATCATGGCAGGTACATTGGCGACCTCAAAAAGTCAGAATGTCCTGGTACAGCAATTCGGTGCTCACATGATCCAGGAACACAACAAGGTTGGAGAAGACATGAAAAACCTTGCGGGATCTAAAGAACTTAATGTTCCTGAGAACCTTCAGCCAAAGGAGCAGGCAAATTTAAATACCCTGGCTGCAGCCAACGGTTCAGAGTTTGATGCTAAGTTTGTAGGCATGATGGTGCTTTCACACCAGGAAACAATAGACCTCTTCGAAAGAGCATCTGGTGCAAGCGGTACCCGTGACGGTGACTTGAGGAACTTTGCGGGCAACAGACTTCCGGCATTGAGAGAACACCTGCAGCAAGCACAGGCACTGCAAAAGTCATTAAATCCTTAGGATCACGTAGTATCCCTAACAGCAATGAAAAGCGTGGAACTGAAAGAGCCGGTACTCAAGATTCTATCCAAGCAATATGAACCTTCTGCGGTAGTTGAAACGCGCTTTAAACGTTATGACCTTAGTTTCAAAACCGATGAGGAGGGCCGACCGATATTGTTGTTCATGGGTGTTAAAGATGAACATGGACACATCAAAGGAGAACGCTATGCCAGACGGCTGAAACTAACCGAAACGGGGGAAATTTTGAAAGACCACTGGGATCACAAGGGAAAGGCGACTTAGAAAGTCGCCTTTTTTTATTCTTCATCCGGACTGCTTTTAATCAACATCCGCTTCTCCTGAATTCAGGAGTCCATCCGGAACCTTCAGTTCACCTGTTTCAAAGTCGATGAGACCATTTACTTCATCCTCTATGTTGGTCGCCTGTGTGTATACATCTCCGGCGATTTTCCGTTTACGAAGTTCCTTTTTAAAGAGCTCTATCGTTTTTGTACGCTCTCCATCGTCTGTCGGTCCACCATAATCTGAAAATCCGAAGCCGCCCCACTCACTTACAATCAGCGGTACCTGCCTGCGGAAAAAGAAAGGGTCACCAACAACGAGAGGGAAAGCAGCTACACCAGTGTTCTTACCTGCTACGAGGTCATTTAACATTTCTTTCCATCTTTCAAGGTCCGGTGTATACAAATGTGCGGTCAGCAGGTCCGTCTTCAGGCGGCCCCTATAGGATATATGGTGCCAGCCGTCGTTATCAACCACTAAAAACTGCGGATGTGCATTCTGCATGTAGTGATACATCTGAATGATATACGCACGGGTCTCGCTGTTGATTGCAATATCCTGGGCACCCCAGTCTTCATTGTATAAACTCCAGATAATCACAGATACGTGGGTCCCGATCAAAGCAAGCATCCTTAGTAGTTCTGCTTTGTGGTTTGCACGGCTGGTTACAGTAGAGCGGTGCGGACTTGGGACCTCAACCCACAGCAGCAGCCCGATCTTATCTGCAAGGTTGTATATTCTCGGGTCAACTCCGGCAATATGTATTCTAACCAGATTACAACCAAGTTTTTTCATCGCGTACATATGCCTTTTGATCTGCTCATAGCTGGCGAGACCCGGCTGATAAAGAATTCCATTCAGGTAAATGCGCTTGTTGTTGAGGTAAATTCCGGAACCGCGTGCTTCGATCTTTCTAAGTCCAAAATGCGCTTCAATTTCCGATGCACGACCTTTTTCATCGATAAGCATGGCGATAAGCCGATATAGATGAGGATTTTCAGGCGTCCACAACTGGGCATTTGGAACCTCCATGACCAGCCTTTGTTGCTTTTGACCAGCCTCGAGAAGTAGTGGATATTCATCGGTGGCTATTGGAACCCAGTTTGCCTGCTTTCTGTTGTAAATGTTAAGTTTGATGGTGTACTTACCGGGATTTTGAATTCTCGTTGTCAGATTGAAGCGCACCAGGTTGTCCTCTACAACGCTTACAACTCCAAGACGTGAACGTAGCCTGTTGCGCTCCACGGCCTCTAGCCAGATGCTTCGTACGCCACCAGAATACGTCTGATACCAGATACCACCACGTTTGTACACGGAAGATTCCTGCTTGCCCCGGGTCGTATCTGCGTCCATTGTTGCGACGATCCGCAGGGTGATCCGATTGACATCCTTCAGGAGGGTGTCGTCAAGTTCGTATGAAAAAGAGGTATACTCGCCCACATGAACCTCTTCGCCTTCTACAGTTTTAAGGGATATTCCATTCAGCCATACCCTGGTTTCATATCCACAAGCCCCGAATGTCAGCTGCAATAAGGAGTTTTCGTCGTAACCTGACTTATCAGGTAGTGGAAATTCGCGCTCATACCAGACGATGACCATATCATGCCATAGCTTTTCCTTTTTACCGGAACTGGAGAGGTGTGTTTCGACGCTGCCTGGCCAATGGGCCTTTACGGAGTAGTCATGGGCTACATACCAGCGCTCTGTCAGTCCGACGTTCTCTGCATCCAAGGCGAAATTCCACTCACCATCAAGTAGAATGGAACTGTTTGGCCGGATCACCGCCCTAGGTATAGGGTTGACGTAGTCCTCATCATCAAAATAGAGCGCTTCCCGGCTCTTGGTCAAACTGTAGTTTGGGTGCAATAATTTCTCAGTCATGCTTTGTCGTTAAATGTGCTTAAACTTCTTTTACCTGCGATTTAATTTGTTTACATAAATGATTAACCTCCATGTACCAAGTGCTTTATCGGCGATCTAAGCGCCGCATGCAAAGGTCTAACCCTAGAAACGGACACCATAACTCTTTAGTTTTTATAAATTTCAACTGTGGCTGCTATTATCAGTAACTTTTTGGTAGATATCTTTGTTAGTATATAAAAAATAAAACCATGAATGTAAAAGCATATGCAGCAACAGCGCCGGACAAACCGGTGGCGCCTTATCAACTAGACAGGCGTGAGCCTGGTGAGGATGATGTCGAAATCAAAATACTATATTGCGGGGTATGTCATTCGGATATCCACACGGTGCGTAACGAATGGGGTGGAACAATGTATCCTGTAGTGCCCGGTCATGAGATCGTAGGGAAGGTGACGCGGGTAGGCGCAAATGTAAGCCGGTTTAAGGAAGGAGACACTGTGGGTGTAGGGTGTTTCGTAGATTCCTGTGGACATTGCAGGAACTGTGCGGAAGACAATGAGCAGTATTGTGAGAACGGCCACTCTCAGACATACAACTCCTTCTTGCAGGATAAGAAAACCATTACCTATGGAGGTTATTCTACGCACATCGTTGTTACACAAAAATTCGTACTGAACGTATCTGATAAGCTTCCATTGGAGAAGGTAGCACCTCTATTGTGCGCAGGGATAACCACCTACTCACCATTGAAACATTGGAATGTTAAAAAAGGAGACAGGTTGGCAGTTGTCGGCTTGGGTGGACTTGGTCACATGGCCGTTAAACTCGCCGCGTCAATGGGCGCGGAGGTCACGGTGTTAAGCCGTTCTAAAAGTAAAGAAAAAGATGCGGGGGAACTTGGTGCACATCATTTCAAGATTACCAGTGACCCGGAGACCATGAAATCTCTGGCAAGCAGTTTTGATTTTATTATTGATACCGTCTCAGCAGAGCATGATTACAATGATTATCTGGCACTTTTGGCTACAAACGGCGTAATGATTCTTCTAGGTGTTCCGCCGAAGCCTTCTGAAGTGCAGGCATTCCAGCTGATCGGAGGCCGACGCAGTCTTGTAGGTTCGTTGGTTGGCGGAATTAGAGAGACCCAGGAAATGCTCGATTACTGTGCGGAACATAACATCACATCAGATGTTGAGATGATTACGATCGATCAGATTAACGAAGCTTACGAGCGTACGCTTGCTGGTGATGTACACTACCGCTTTGTAATTGATATGGCTTCTCTAAACTAATCAGAGGTTCTTAGACAAAAAAAGGCCGGTTACGTTGTAACCGGCCTTTCTGTTTTAGAGTGGTTGTGGTTGACTAAACCAACTCCTTTTTTCTTAACTGTTTTTTGGTTGACTCTGTCAATTCTCTTTTCGCCAGCGCATGACATTCGAAAATTGCATCACTAAACATCATTTGCTCTGGTGGAGTTTTCTGTGTAGAGGCAGAAGGACCTCTTAAGGCACCAACCAGTCCCAGTTCTCTTGCAACATATACATATCTGATTGCATCAATCACAACACCTGCAGAGTTAGGTGAATCCTGGACAGATAGCTGAGCATCGAAAATAACCGGTGCACCCATGAAGCCTTCCAGCTCCAAACGGAAGTTGGCCACTTTATTGTCGCCATAATATGCGATGTATTCTGATGGACCTGCATGAAGAAAGCTGTCCGCAGTAGAAATACCTCTGATATCATTTTGAGCACGGATTACATTTTCTTTGGATATCTTTTTAGATTTCAACCGATTTTTGTCTTCCATGTTTAAGAAGTCCGTATTTCCACCTACATTTCTTTGGATGTGTGCTTTAACATGGTGACCTCTTTCAAAGGCAAGTTCCTGAAGCATCTGAGACACGATGCTTGCGCCAAACTGGCTGCGCATGTCGTCACCGATGATCGGAATGCCGGCATCAATAAAACGTTGCTCCCAAACCGGATCAGACGCGATGAATACCGGAATACAGTTCACCAAAGAAATTCCTAATTCAATGCAGATCTCAGCGTAGAATTCAGTTGCCAGTTGAGAACCTACAGGAAGGTAGTTGATCAGCACCTCTGCTTTAGTTTCCTGAAGCTTCTCGATAATCTCTTTACGTAGCTCAGCAACAAGTTCTTTATCATAGTCAACGCCGATCAAAAGAAGATCAGTCGTTTTCAGGTCCTCTTCAATGACGAACCTGTTGTTTTCCGGATATGCGGCCATAAGCGGAGAAACACCGTCTAAAACAGGCGATCTGTAAATCATTGCTTCAGACTGAATGTCATCATTCAGAACAATTGTACAGTTTGGTTTAGCGAAAATCGCGTTTTTCAAAGGAAGGCCGATTTTACGTGCATCAATATCAAAACCACAAACAAATTCAATATTCGATGCCGTATATCCGCCGATGTTATCAGCCATCAAGCCGGAAGTTTTTTCTTTGAATTTTGAGTAATATTCTACCCCCTGTACAAGTGAGCTTGCGCAATTGCCTACGCCTAAGATTGCAACTTTAATTTTGTTTTCCTGATTTTGCATTATGAATTATTGTTATCTAACCTGCACAACGAGTAAAGACATGTAAACTTTCGTCGTATCATGATGCCTTTCTTACGTGCTTTTAGTTTTTATTTTAATGTGTGAATTTCGGCAAAAATATTGAAAGTTCTTATGAATTTCATTATCGCGCAAATATTTTTAGTACAATACAAGGAAGAAGCCAAAAGTTTTACATTTTGACAACTATTTTAAATCCAGGTGCCCCGACCAGGCAACTCTGGTAATTTTGATAACTTAGGCCGTTAATAATTTTGACGGATTGAATTTGGCTTTCCAAGAAACATTAGAAAATATGAATACACAAATAAATGATTATGATACCGTTTGACCCCATTGAACTCAGGAATGTAAGCGTCACCAGGTATGTTACACCGCTTCGGGAAGGCGGATCAATGCCAGCAATTGCGGAGGCAGATGACGAATTTTTATATGTGTTAAAATTCCGGGGCGCAGGGCAGGGGGTCAAAGCATTGATCGCCGAACTTATAGGTGGTGAAATTGCCCGTTTACTTGGCCTGAGGGTACCCGAACTGGTATTTGCAAATTTAGATGAAGCATTTGGAAGGACAGAGCCGGACGAGGAAATACAGGATCTTTTAAAGGCAAGTGTAGGACTAAATCTGGCACTTCACTATCTCTCGGGCGCGATAACTTTCGATCCGACAGTCACCATTGTCGATTCGAAACTCGCTTCACAAATTGTATGGCTCGACTGTCTGCTTACGAATATGGACCGGACAGCGCGCAATACAAATATGCTCTTGTGGCATAAGGAATTGTGGTTGATTGATCACGGTGCTTCATTGTATTTTCACCACAGTATGCAAAACTGGGAAGAGCAGGCAGTTAAGCCCTTTTCTTTGGTCAAGGATCATGTATTGCTGCCATTTGCCACTGAACTCGATACGGTGGACAGCGAATTTAAAAGCATATTAAACCCGGGCCGGATTCGGGCAATTCTAGACGCTATTCCAGAAGACTGGCTTAATGCGGATCTGTCTATGGGATCTGCAGCGGAACATAGGGAAGTATACAGGCAATTTCTGGAGCTGAGGTTGGCACATTCTGAAATTTTTTTAACGGCGGCACACCATGCAAGGCAAGCAATTATTTGAGTATGCCGTCATCCGCGTTGTACCAAGGGTGGAACGCGAGGAGTTTTTGAACGTAGGTGTTATCTTGTTTTGCAGCAGTAGAAAATACCTGAATGCCGTATATGAGATTGACCAAGCGCGCCTGCTGTCGTTTTGTAAAAGTATAGATCTCGATGCGATCCGTGCAAATGTAAGTTCTATAAAACTCATTTGTCAGGGCGGCGCATATGCTGGACCCATTGGAAAGCTGGACGCGCCATCCAGATTTCGCTGGATTACTGCTACGCGAAGTACTGTTGTACAATGCTCTAAGGTTCATCCCGGATTTTGCGTGGATCCAGAAGAAATGCTGCTCCATTTACAGCAGGAATTGGTGTTGTAGTGAGAAATTATGAGTATTTTAATGAAAAAAATTAATAAAAAAACAATTTCAGTTTTATTTCAGTTTAGTGTAAAATAAATTTTGAATTTTTATTCCAGCTACGTAGATTTAGTAAAATTAAACAACAACTATAGAATACTATGAAAAATCAAGGAACAATTAAATTTTTTAATGAGAGCAAAGGGTTTGGGTTTATCGTTGACGGTAATTCAGGCAAAGAAATATTTGTACATTCTACGTCAATTGCAGGTGGTTCAAGAGGTTTGATGGAAGGTGATCAAGTTGAATTTGAGCTGGCAGAAGGAAAAAAAGGACCTGAGGCAAAGAATGTAGTTAAGTTGTAAATCCTTTAAAAAATTAAAGGCCTGATTGCATTTGCAGTCAGGCCTTTTTCTTTGTTTTCAAATTTCCTTAATTGTCATGATTGATGATGTGGAGACCAAGCTTTTGTGCTTCTACCGTTGTGGTATTAAGTCCTTTTACCCAGATCGTATAGACCTTATCTGCTAGAAAGTCTACATTATCCATCGAAACCAGTGTTGCGTTTGTCGCATTATTTTTAAGACGCAGGTTTACCTTTCCTGGTTTTACAGTCTTAAAAGGCGTGAATGACTTGTATGCTTGATTTTTAAACTGTGTTGTGTCACCCACGATTTCCAGACTTACAGGGGATGCATCAGGAGACAAGTTTCCAAACCTGATTTTCGTTTTGCCAGCCGGAGGATAGTTCAAATCGTCTTTGATCAGTACAAACTCCAGAGCCTCGACTTTACCGGCAATAAATAGCGAGTGATATTCATTGGTTAGCAGCGTCAGGTCACCGGAAATCAGCGTCGCCGGGTTTGCTGAGGTAGTTACCTTAGCTACACGTTTTCCCGAATAGGCCCTCTGGTATGGAATTCTCAACGGAAAGTTGAAAGCAGCTGTCCCATTTACTTTCTGATTGTCAATGTAGAAGTCCAATCCATTAGAATTTGGAGAAGCATTTACGATTGTTAATGCGGCAACATCAGGAGTGGGAACGTCATTGTCGATTTTACAGGATTGAACGAATGCCGCGACACCGAGAAATGCACCGATCGTTAGTACATTCCTTAATTTTAGTTGAGGATAAAGTTTCATAACTATTGATTTTATTTGTGATTGATTTGTCCTGAAAACGCATCGGACTTAAAGAATGCTACAGGACAGCAGAGAAATCATGCACCTTAACTTCATTTTGTTTTGACTTACCTGAGCGTTTTTCCATTCTTGTATTTTGAGATTTATATTTTCGATCTTTGTAGCGTTCAACAACCTGACTTCGTTAGTTCATATTATCTAGAGGATAAATTGCCAGACAACGCGTGGACGATAAAAACTTAGTGTTCCTGAAAATACTTAGCGGACTCAATGCCCGAGATGCGCGCGTTAAGGAGTGGATATACAAATTATATTGGGGGTATCTGATGGCGGTCAGTATTCGTTACGTCAACGATCGTGATGCGGCCAAGGAAGTGGTAAATGATAGTTTCATAAAGGCTTTTAAAAACATGGGAAATTTTAAATTTAATGATAACCCCGAGATAGCCGAAAAGACATTCAGATCCTGGCTGGCAAAGATTACCGTACGTACGTCACTGGATAGATTGCGGTCAAACCGCTCGTACTTGAGTTTTGTAGAAGAATATGAAGATGTCCGGGACAACAATATGGCTGAAGTAGACGGGAAGCTGCATGTAGATGAAATACTGAATCTTTTAAATGAACTTCCCGTGTTGCACAAGACCGTTTTCAATTTATACGAAATTGAAGGATTTACTCATGATGAAGTAGCATCGATGTTGAGTATTCCGGTAAGCTCAAGCAGAACTTATCTGACGAGGGCGAAGAGCAAGCTCAGGGAACTTTATAAACTTAATATGGAAAGTTATTAATGGAAGATTTGCACGACAAGGATTTAATAGCCCGGATGACAGCTGTTCTTCACGAACATGAAGAGCCCTATGCTGAAGGGGCCTGGGAAGAATTCCTCGGAAGCAAGAAATCTGTTCCTCTTGTAAACTGGAAGTGGCTGTCGGTTGCAGCCCTGATTTTGGTTGCGGGTTCAGTCTGGCTTTTTTATCCTGCGGATCACAGTGTCAAATCGACCGCAGCCCTGGCGCTTCGTAAACCAGTGAAGCAGGCACCAGCAGAAGTTCAGCAGCCGCCAAAAACTGCTGCAGAGGAGCTCCACTTAGACAAACAGGTGCAAACTGCGAGGCGATCAGCACGTAGCAGCCGACCTGCGTCAACGCGCTACATTGCACAAAACGATGCGGTTAAGCCGCCGTTAAATGAGTTCTCCAGGGAAGTAGTGACGATAACTGCGACTGCTCAGGTGGAAAAAACATCTTCTTACTCGACGAAGACCAACGAAGACACTGATAAAGCAAAGTTAACCCGCCCATCAACCTTTCTTGATTTCCTGAAGGAAGAAAAGGCACAGAACAAAAAGGAAGCTGTAGCTAAAACGAGCAGTCGTTCCAAGTGGGACTTTGGCGTAGAAGTACTTCCAACCGTCTCAAATTCTGCCGTTAATGTAGGGGCAGGGTTAATGACGGAATACAGACTTTCGGAGCATTTCTCCGTCGGTTCGGGCATCTCTTTGGTGCAGCTTCAGGCCGGGAAGGCACTTACGCCCGGTGTTTCCATGTTGAGTTCAAGGCAGCTCCAGTCTGTTGACGCCAACTTTAGGGGTATCGATATCCCTTTGAATTTGGTGTATAACATCAACAAGAACTTATACACTTCTGTAGGGGTTTCTTATTTTAGTGTGATTCAGGAAGAAAGTAAGAACACCTTTGTTGCAGAACGGGAAGTTTCCAACGTGGGTACTGATCCTATAACGGGCCTGACGGCGAACGTGCGTACGTTTGTTTCCGAAACGATGCAGGAACCCGGAAGTGAAACGATGCTCAATGGGAAGAGCTATATTGGGTTTTTCAATTTTTCGATTGGACGGAAGCAGGAGGTGTTCAAGAAATATAGCATTTCCATTGAACCGTTCCTGAAAGTTCCTGTTGGGAAGCTCTCGCAGCAGGAACTGCAGCTCACGAACGGCGGTATGAAATTTAAGGTAGCCTTCTAGGGCCAATGACTTTTTACCTGCCCAATTTTTCCGTTATCCAGTTTTTGCCTTCGGCAAACCTGGCAACCAGCATGGCCGAAACGGTATCTCCTGTTGCATTTAAGAGTGTAGCCATGGGATCTACAAGTGTTCCGATAATCATTGCTGCAGGAAGCGCTTCAGGAGGAAACCCATATGCAGAAATGAAAAGCAACTCTCCCACATAGCCACCATTTGGAATTCCACCTTCAACAATGCTGACCAGCACTGTCATTCCAAGGGCAAGTACGATTACTTCTGCGCTGTTGAAGCTTCGGCCGAACATAGCAAAGACAACGGCCATTTTTACGATGGATGAAATACTGGACCCATCTTTATGTAATGTTGCCCCTAAGGGAATGGTCACGTTTGCAATATACTGGGGTACACCGATTTTTTTACACGCATCGAGATTGGCAGGAATCGTTGCAATACTGCTGCAGGTTCCCACGGCAGTTGCTGAAGGGATGATGTTATTTCTCCAGAACAACCGTAGCCCCTTTCCACCGGACGAAACAAATGCGTAAGCGCTGAAAATGAACACAAAATAGAATGCACCTACGCCATAATACAGACCTAAAGAACGCGCATAAATACCAAAGAGCTGTGGCCCAAATACGCCAACCTGGTAAGCAAAATACGCCCCGAGACCGATAGGCCCCAACTTCATGATCAATGTAAAGACCTGTGTAAAAACTTCATTTCCACTTAGGAGAAAACTTGTAAAGGCCGATGCTTTCTGACCCGCCCGCAACGTTGCGAAACCAATTAAGACAGAGAAGATGATCATCGCGAGCATGCTTTTTCTTGATAGCAACTGGTAGAATTCTGTGGTCGTAAACAACTGGGTAACCTGATCACCGAGCGGCTTTTTATCGATGTTTTCCGTAGAGGTAATAACCTGACTATTCTCGTGTATAGGGAAAAGCTCTACAGCAAGTATCGTTAGCAATGCAGCAATAAGCACGGTTGATAAGAACACCATAGCCATGACACCCATTACCCGGTTCAATTTGCTTGAGGAGGAGAGTGTTGCTATTGCTGATGAAATTGCAAAGAAAACAAGAGGTATCACGGCCGTAAACAAGAGGTTAAGGAATATGTCTCCGATCGGCTTAAGCACCTCCACTTTTTTGCCGAATACCAAACCAGCAATACTCCCGATGAGTATTCCGGTAAGTAAGAAAATAATTCCTTTGTAATTCCTGAAGAATTGATTCATACGACTAAGATAACGTTATAGAATTAAACTAATAAAGTTATCGGGGTACCATGGCAGAGAAATTGTTATATTCAGGTCGTTTCTGCTAATTGCTCAACACCTATGAATTGGAAAAATTTCTCGCAACGTTCTATTGTCTTTGTTGCATTGCTTTGTATCGCATCGAGTACTATGGCTCAAGTTATGGAAAAAACCAAAGCGTCACTGTTTGATCCTGATAAATTGCAGCTGATATCCAGGCAGTTTAAATTCACGGAAGGCCCTTCAGCGGATCAGGAGGGAAATGTATATTTCACGGACCAGCCGAACAATAAGATCTGGAAGTATGATGTTCGAGGCCAGTTGTCTGTTTTCATGGACAATGCGGGACGCCCGAATGGAACATATGTTGACAATCAGGGAAATCTTATTGTTTGTGCGGATGAGCAACAGCAACTTTGGTCCATATCTCCGAAAAAAAAGGTTGAGGTGCTGATTAAGGACCACAAGGGAAAGCATCTAAATGGACCGAATGATGTTTGGATAGACAAAAATGGTGGAATCTACATCACTGATCCTTACTACCAGCGGGATTACTGGACTAGGAAAGTACCGGAACTGGAACACGAGCGGGTATATTATTTACCAAAGGGCAAAAAGGAACTTCTTATGGTCACTGACGCAGCTCAGAAACCCAATGGAATTGTGGGCACAAAGGATGGGAAAACAATGTATGTTGCAGACATCGGGGGCAATAGAATCCTGAAGTTCGCCATAAAGAAGGACGGAACATTGTCAGCTGCTGAAACAATTATTAATCAGGGTGCTGATGGATTGACGCTTGATGAATTGGGAAATATATATCTTGCGGGCAAGGGTGTAACGATTTTTAACAATATGGGAGAACAGATTGGGCAAATAGACATCAACGAACCCTGGACAGCTAATGTTTGTTTTGGCGGCAAGAACCATAATGAACTCTTCATCACGGCGTCAGGAAGCTTTTATAAACTACCGATGCATGTAAAAGGCGGAAATCGTTAATGGTGAATTGGGTACTTCTATCACAGATTTTGTATGGGATCGTGATTGTACTGGTTTGCCTACGCATTGTTTATGATACCAGTTCGACGAGTAAAACCCTTGCTTACTTACTCTTAACGATATTTCTGCCCGTTGCCGGTGCTATCCTGTACTTTGTCATCGGAACAAACTACAGGAAAAGAAAACTATACAGTAAGAAGATATTTAAGGATGAAGCCTTGATGCTCAGTGTGAAAACACGGATCTTCAAGAAGTCAGCTGAAGTTTGGGAGAATGTGCAACCAGCGTTCAAACGCTATAAAAAGCTGTTCAACCTGCTTCTGAACAGCAATTGGAGTAGCATTAGCAATGGTAATATAGTTGATGTATTGATTAATGGAGAAGAAACCTTTCCGGCAATCATTAAGGCATTACGTGAAGCAAAAAATCACATTCACGTCGAATATTACATTTTCGAAGATGACTTAATCGGAAATGAGATTAAAGCCGTATTGATGGAGAAGGCAAGGGAGGGTATAGAGGTACGCTTCATCTATGACGATTTTGGGAGCAGGTCAATACGAAAGAATGTTGTCCCGGAGCTCCTCGCCTCTGGTGTTAAAGCATACCCTTTCTATAAGATTTTCTTTATGGCGCTGGCAAATCGTTTGAATTACCGGAACCACAGAAAGATCATCATCATAGACGGATATGTAGGTTTTACGGGTGGAATCAATGTGAGCGACCGATATATGAACCATGCAGGAGATGAGGATGCACTTTACTGGCGTGACACGCATGTTAAGATTACCGGTCCGGGCGTGAACTACTTACAATATCTATTCATTTGTGACTGGAACTTCTGTACAGACGAGGAGCTGGCTCCGGATGAAGACTATTTTTGCAGTCCGGGGGAGGACAGTGGGGGTTCACTTGTCCAAATTGCAGCCAGTGGCCCTGACTCTGACAATCCAACAATTATGTTTTCCCAAATTAAAGCTATTGGTTTGGCGCAAAAAGAGATCCTGATCAGTACACCATACTTTATTCCCGGGGAGACATTATTGAATGCGCTCATTGTTGCGTCATTAAGTGGGGTAAAGGTGAAACTTCTCGTACCTGGAAAATCCGATTCTAAAGTTGTGGACTTTGCGGCAAGATCCTATTACGGAAATCTATTACAGGCCGGAGTGGAGATATATCAATATACAAGAGGATTCATCCATTCTAAGACAATGGTTTGTGATGGACTGCTATCTGTGATCGGAACAGCAAATATGGATACCAGAAGCTTTGAGCTAAATTTTGAAGTAAATAGCATTATTTATGATGAGCAGATCGGTGAGCAGCTTACAGATGCATTTAACGGAGATATCCGCTATGCGGAAAAAATCGAGCCTGAGCATTGGCAAAATAGAGGTTTTTTGAGGGAGCTGCCGGAAAAACTAGCACGCCTGTTTTCTCCGTTACTGTAATGGAGTGCTATCGGTCTTCAAGATTTAAATGCAATGATATAATTCCGATGGAGATAAAAAATTTAAATAATTAACTATTTTACATAACGATTAAGTAATAGATTTTCTAAAACATGGAACACACGAACTTACGAATTCTCTTTTTCGACGTTGGAGGTATCCTTCTATCAAATGGATGGGGCCACGAATCACGAAAAGCTGCAGCAGACAGATTTGGTTTAGACTACGAAGAGATCAATACACTGCATAATTTTATTTTCAACGTTTACGAAATCGGTAAAATCACCTTGGATGAGTATCTGGACACTGTGATTTTCCACAGGCCGAGGGATTTTACAAGGGAAGACTTCAAGGAATTTATCTACGCACAGTCTGAAGAACTCCCAGAGATGCTCAGCTGGCTGAAAGCATGGAAGAAGGATTGTGGGTTTAGAATAATGTCGATAAACAATGAAGGAAAAGAGCTGAACGATTACCGGATTGAGAAGTTTAAGCTTCACCTTTGTTTCGATGCATTTATTTCTTCCTGTGAAGTCAAGATGAGAAAGCCTGACCCGGGTATTTTCCAGCTGGCTATGGGTATTGCACAGGCATCACCAGAACAGTGCGTTTACTTTGACGACCGGATCATGTTTGTGAAAACTGCCCGGAAACTTGGCATCAATGCCTTCCAGCATACCAGCTTTGAATCCACAAAGAAGATTCTGGAGGAATTAAGCCGGGGAAGCTGAAATCAATGATATTGCTTCCTGAGTTGTTTAGCTAAAACTTTATCGGTGATTGTTGGTTATTTATCTCAGTAATTCCGACATATATGAATCAGACGAATACGAAGAGAATTGTTATAGTTGGCGGCGGATTCGCTGGCATTAATTTCGCAGAGCAGCTCGTTGATGATGCGCATTTCTCCATCACTCTGGTGGACAAAAACAACTATAATTTCTTTCCTCCTTTACTATATCAGGTAGCGACTGGCTATTTAGAAAGTTCAAATATCAGCTATCCTTTCCGCAAGTTTTTCAGCCGTAAGAAAAATTTTTCTTTTCAGATGGGGGCGGTCACAAGAGTCGTTCAGGAAGAAAATAAGGTTATTTTAACGACTGGTGAATTGAGCTATGATATTCTGGTATTCGCCACGGGCACAGAAACCAATTACTTCGGAATGGAGAATGTGAAGCGGAATTCCATTCCAATGAAGACCGTCGCAGATGCAATTTATATGCGCAATACCTTGTTGGAGCGACTCGAACAAGCCTCCCGGGAAACGGATCCGGAATTAAGGCGTAAACTGCTCACCATAGTCATCGCTGGCGGCGGGCCAACTGGAGTGGAGATATCGGGCATGTTTGCCGATATGAAAAAATTTGTGGTTCCTAAAGATTATCCCGAATTAATCGGAAGTCATGGAGAGATCTATCTTGTAGATGGATTGAAGTCTGTACTTACGCCCATGAGCGAGAAATCACAGCGGTACACGCATGAGACTTTAACAAAGATGGGCGTTAAGATCAAGCTGGACTGTATGGTTAAAGATTTCGTGAATGACACTGTTGAGTTCAGCAACGGGGAAACGATAGCGACAAAGACATTGATTTGGGCGGCAGGGGTAACCTCAAGTGTTTTCGACGGGATTGCCAAGGAATCCTATGGAAGAGGGAGAAGAATGATCGTGGATGCGTACAATAAAGTAGAAGGAACCAATAACATCTATGCTTTGGGCGATACTTGCATTCAAACTACCGACGCTGCCTTTCCGGGCGGGCATCCGCAGGTTGCCCAAGTTGCCATACAACAGGGTAAGAATCTGGGGAAGAACTTTAAACGAATGGTTGAGGGGAAATCTCCGGTTCCGTTCAGCTACAAGGATAAAGGCTCAATGGCTATCATTGGCAGAAACAAAGCAGTAGCTGATATTCCGAAGCCGAAGATTCATTTCGATGGCTTCATTGCCTGGCTTGCCTGGATGTTTGTGCATTTGGTATCCATAATTGTTATCGGTAACCGGATTAAGACACTATACAATTGGGTAGTATCATATTTTTCAAAAGATCAGTCTTTACGCGTGATTATACGCCCGAGCAATGAAAGTTTAGATCATTCTTAACATTAACTTAACATAGATGAACCATATTTGTAAATGTTTTTAAAGATTCTCGCACTTGCATTTTACGTTTTCGCGCTTATTGCCGCCTTTAAGATGGAGACTTTCACGAAAGGACTCTTGTTTGTACTTGCTGTGATCGGGGTGAGCGGACTTCTATATCTATTCATCCTATTTCCCGGGATCTCTGGAATATCTGTAGCAGTGATGCTTGCTGCTTTCATTCTGAAGCAAGGCCGGCGGTAATTTAGTTCATCTCGCTGATCTGTATTCCAATCCTTCCGGCTTCTGTCGTCACGGTAGCAGATCCTTTTGCCCAGATCGTGTACAGTTTTCCTGGGGAAAACTGTGATGTAACCGGAGTTCCGACGACGGCATCTGTCGTCGCACTTTTCAGCGTAAGGGTATAAATAATACCGCCATCAAATGACTGGAAGTCAGTATACGTCTTGTATTCCCGGGTGGGGAAAGGTGTGATGGTACTTAATACCTGCACTTCCAGGTAAAGGGATCCGGCATCCGGCGCAAGATTCAGAAATTTCAACCTTGCACGATTTTGATCCCGGATGGTTAAGTCGTCCTTAATGATGAAGTAGTTCAGTGCCTCTTTGGGCCCTGCAACAAACACGGATGTATATTCATTGCCTGCTAAAGTCAGTGAACTACGGAATACTGAACTGGTACTACTTGAAGGAATTACTTCGGTTGCCCAGGTTCCCTGATAGACACCATAATAGGTGGTCTTCTGACCGAGCGTCAATAAACCCTGATTGATTTTGATTCTCGTATTGTTATCGCCTACTATGCTGAAATCGATTGCTGTAGCATCCGGTGAGGCGTTGTAGACAGCAATGAAAGCGATGTCTCCACCACCAAGACTCTCTTTCTTACAGGAAGTGAAGAAAGCAATTAATGCGCTGACAAGAATAAGTATGCTTTTTTCTGATCGGGTCATGATATCCATTTAAATGCGTTTTGACAATGTTTCTTCGCAGTTAAAGTGCAAACAGCCAGTGTCGAATCCATTACAAAAGTATCATAAAAATCCCAATGTTAGCAGCACGTAAAAATTGCTTCTTAAATTGCTGATTAATAAATAATCTGAAGTTATATTGTACTTTTGGACTGAATTTGATTTTCAGTCTACAAATAAATATTATGATAAAAGACGAACTTGTAATTGCTGATATTTTAGTTGGCGCAAAACAGTTGTTCGGGAAGCATGGTCTGAAAAAAACAACCATGGAGGATATTGCGAGCGCAGCAGGCAAAGGCAAAAGTACACTTTACTACTATTTCCCTAGTAAGAAGGAAATATTCGAGGCTGTTGTTGAAGAGGAGATGAAAGTTGTGGTTAAAAAACTTCGTGAAGCCATTAATTCCTGCACGACTTCCAAAGAGAAATTACTGGCTTTTTTGAAAGCACAATTTAGTTCGATCAAGGGAAATCATAGTTTTAGATTGGTGGTATTTGAGGATGCCTTTGAGAGTATGAAAATGTTGGTTTATCTAAAAGCAAGATACGAGCAGATTCAAATCGACATGGTAAAGGAAGTTCTGCTGGGGGGATCGCAAACAGGAGAATTTAAAGAACTTTCTCAAACAAAAATGAACAAGATTGCTTTAGTTATAATAACCGCGTTTCGGGGACTTCATTATCCTTCCATGCGGCAATTACCCGAACTTGCCGACGGGGAGTATTTTGACGAAATGATCGATTTACTGATGGAGGGGATTGGTAAAATCAATAATAAACGCTCAGAATAAGAGGAAAACATTTATTTGACAAAAAAATTATAGACTGGATTGACAAAATGGTCTAGGAATGAATTACTTTTGTTTCCTCATAAATTAACATATTTTTAATATATTTAGGATAACTTTTATTCCAGCCACTCACGAATAATCCTGAATTAACTGAAAATAAAATCTTATGAAACCAACTGCAGTAAAAATTATACGGTTCAAAAATGCGTAAAAAATTACACGATCGAATTGCATCATTTAAAGATGCGACAGCTATTAAGGAAAGGGGACTTTACCCTTACTTTAGGTCCATAGAATCAGCACAGGATACAGAAGTTATCATTGACGGGAAGAAAGTGTTAATGTTTGGCTCGAACTCTTATTTAGGGTTAACGAACCACCCGAAGATAAAGGAAGCTGCAAAGATTGCTATTGACAAATATGGAACAGGTTGTGCAGGCTCACGGTTTCTGAATGGGACTTTAGATATACATTTAGAACTGGAGAGAAGACTGGCAGCCTATGTAGGGAAGGAATCAGCTGTCCTGTTTAGCACTGGTTTTCAAGTGAATTTAGGCGTCATTTCCTGCCTTTTAGATCGGAATGACTATTTGATATTAGATGAATACGATCATGCTTCTATCATTGATGGTAGCAGGCTTTCTTTTTCCAGGTCGATAAAGTACGCCCATAATGACATGGATGACCTTAGAAAGAAACTAAGCCGCCTTCCTGAAGAATCTGCAAAGCTTATTGTAGCAGATGGTATCTTTAGTATGGAGGGTGATTTGGTTAACTTGCCTGAGATTGTGAAGATCGCCGACGAGTTTGGGGCGAACATCATGATGGATGATGCACACAGTCTTGGAGTGATCGGTTTCAATGGGTCTGGAACGGCATCACACTTCAATCTAACCGATGATGTTGATCTGATCATGGGTACCTTCAGTAAGTCGTTAGCTTCCTTAGGAGGATTCATCGCAGGTACAGATGAGACAATTGAATACATCAAGCATCGTGCACGTTCCCTAATGTTTAGTGCGAGTATGCCACCATCTGCTGTTGCGAGCGTGATTGCAGCGCTTGACATCATTGATGCTGAGCCAGAGCGTATCGACAAATTGTGGGACAATACCAATTATGCGAAAAAGTTGCTTGTAGAGGCAGGATTTGATATAGGTGCAACTGACAGTCCAATTATTCCGGTATATATCAGGGACAATGACAAGACTTTCCAGATTACCAATATATTACATCAAAACGGCATTTTCGTGAATCCAGTGGTTTCTCCGGCGGTTCCTTCAAATTCGTCACTAATCAGATTCTCACTCATGGCGACGCATAGTTTCGCACAGATTGAAGAAGCAGTTGAAAAGCTACATGCTGCATTTAAAGAAGTGCAGGTGCCAACAGCAAACGTTAGTATATAATTCTTGTTGTTGTAATCGTTTAACACGGTTGTAAGTGTTTATGAAAAAGAGGGTGTTAATTACGGGAGCTAGTGGCTTTGTTGGGTATCATTTAATTATTGAAGCCGTTAAATCAGGCATGGAGGTGTATGCCGCAGTTAGAGCCAGTAGTAACGTAAAGCACCTGAATGCGGTTGAAGTAAAGTATACGAATCTCGATTACGGATCTATAGAGGCACTTAGAGAAAACATACTGACAAATCAGTATGATTATATTATCCATGCTTCAGGTACCACGAAAGCCAAGAACAAGGCAGAATACAACCTGATCAATGCGGAATACACCAGGAATCTGGCAGTAGCTGCAGAAGGGACCGGGATTCAGAAATTTGTTTTTGTAAGCAGCCTTGCTGCCATTGGTCCCCTAACTGATATTGGTGCGGAGATTCAAGATGACAGTTCTCCCCAACCCGTTACGAGCTATGGGGAAAGCAAGTTGCTCGCGGAGCAATATCTTAAATCTATAGAGAACCTGCCCTGGATCGTGATCAGGCCTACGGCAGTATATGGACCACGTGAAAAAGATATTTTCATTATTTTCAAGAGCATCAGCATGGGCCTGGAGCCGTATATCGGGCGGTTTGAACAGCAGTTCAGCTTCATATACGTAAAAGATCTCGCAAGCATAATTCTAGCGGCACTCCACTCTGACCTGGTTCACAAATCTTATAACGTGTCTGATGGTCAAAAATACGACCGGTATGCACTGGCAGATTTGTCAAAAGTTGTCTTGAAAAAAAAAACCCTGAAGTTCCACTTGCCCGTCTCAGGGGTAAGCTTTGTTGCTTCGCTCATGGATCGCTTATACTCAAACAGCAGGACAACGCCTGCTTTAAACAAGGAGAAGATGAGTGAGCTTACCGCCATTAATTGGGCTTGTGACATCAGCCACTTGCGGTCTGACCTGGCTTATTCTCCCAATTACAATTTAGAGCGGGGAATTGCTGAGACATTGACCTGGTATAAGAAGAACAACTGGTTACCCTAAATACACGCAAGTAAGGCTACAATGATGTTTCATAAAATTACTTCCACTAGTTTTGGCATTGGGTACATTGGAAAAGGTGCCGGAACTGTAGCCGCGGCGGCAACCTGCTTGATATGGTATGCATTGGCTTTAGGTCAAACAGGTGATTTCCTTCCAGCATTAGCTTTCACTCTTTCTTTGATTGCACTCGGGATCTGGTCCGGTAATGTGGTAGAATCCATTTGGGGCAAAGATCATAATCGTGTAGTCATTGACGAAGTAGCGGGAATGTGTATCACGCTGCTGTGGATTCCGGTGACACCTCTAAATGTCCTGGGCGGTTTGATCCTCTTTCGTTTTTTCGATATTGTAAAGCCACTTTACATCCGGAAGTTAGAGGATCTGCCAGGAGGCTGGGGTGTTATGTTTGATGATGTACTTGCTGGTATATATGCGAATATAGTTCTTCAAATATTCATAAGAATTAACTTCAATTAAGGTGGCCAAATTTCTAAAAGCACAAATCTCATCGTTAACGGCTTCACTTCTTGACTTTCTTACCACATTAGTCTGTAAGCAGGTTCTTAACTTTGGCATTATTACGGGTAGTGCTTCGGGCACAATTGTGGGGGGAATCGTAAATTTTTTAATTGGAAGGAGCTGGGTCTTTCAGTCGTCTGGTGGAAAGTTAGGTAATCAGGCGGTAAAGTACTTCATGGTTTGGTCGGGTAATTTGTTCATAACAACGACCTTTGTATATTTATTTACCCACTTTTTTCACATTAACAATTATGTTATCTCTAAAGTAATTGTCTCTTGTATCATAGGCGTCCCGTATAACTATCTGATGCATAAAAAATTTGTATTTATAAAATGACGACTTACCAGATAAAACGGATCCTTTTCATTCTTGTGCTGTTGATAACTTCGTATGCCTTCCAGGCCGCAGCACAGAACACAGTAATAACTGGTATTGTGATGGATGCGAAAGAGAAAGACCCGATGCCATATGTTACTGTTCTATTCCGTGGCACCAACATTATTACCCGTACAGACGCAGACGGCAAATTCCAGATATCCACTTCAGCAGATCATACGGTTTTACAATTTAGTTACGTTGGCTACCAGACATCATTTGTCACAGTAAAGCCTAATCAGAGTCAGGATATTGTTGTACGGCTAAATCCCGAGGCTACCGCCTTAAATGAGGTTGTAATTAGTGCCGGAAAAAGACCAAGATATCGCAACAAGGCAAATCCAGCGGTTGAACTTATACGCAGGGTCATTGATCATAAGGCCTCTAACCGGCTCGAAAATTACAACACTGCAGAGTATCAGCAGTATGAACGAATGATATTCTCAATGAGCAATCTTTCAGATAAGTTTAAAAACAAACGTATATTCAGGAACTATCAGTTTTTGTTCGACGAACAGGACTCCACAAAGATCGGTGGAAAAAATATTCTTCCGATTTACATGGAAGAAAAGCTTTCGCAAAACTATTATCAGAAGAATCCGGAGAAGAAGAAGACGATTATACTTGCAGATAAACATGTAAACTTCGAAAGCCCAATTATCGATAACAAAGGTTTAAGCCAATATTTCGAGCGGATGTATGCAGATATTGACATCTACGCGAACAATATTTCACTGGTGAGTAACCAGTTTTTGAGTCCCATTGCTGATGCTTCCCCGACATTCTATAAGTTTTTCATAACAGATACGATCAAAACGCATCAGCCGAATTTGATCGAGCTGTCATTCATCCCGCGAAACAATACAGATATGCTGTTCGAAGGACGAATTTACATCACCATGGATGGGAATTATGCTGTTCAAAACGCATTTTTGACTGTGAACAAGAACATTAACTTGAATTTTGTTCGTGCACTGGAGGCGAGAATCAATTTTGAAAAAGGCCTTGATAACCGGTATCACTTGAGTAAGACGAACCTGATTGTTGATTTTGGTCTGAACAAAAACAAAGGTGGCGGGTTTACCGGCGAAAGAACCCTGGCGCTTAAAGATTTCAAGACCAATGTGGCCCATCCCGAAAGCGTTTATCAGGGGAATTCGTTAGTTGTAGCACCAGACGCAACCAAGCACGATGATGAGTTCTGGGCCAAAAACCGAATAGACACGCTGTCTGCAGCAACTTTAAAAGTTTATAAGAACATAGATACGCTGCAAACGATGAGCTCTTTTAAGAGGACAATGGATCTTGTTACTCTATTCTTCGCGGGGTATAAGGACTTCGGACCTTTTGAAGTTGGCCCTGTGAATACATTCTATAGCTTTAATGAAGTTGAGGGTTTACGACTGCGTCTTGGAGGCCGTACAACCCCAGCCTTAAGTAAACGCTATTACTTCGAGACCTATGGTGCATATGGTCTAAAGGATGAGAAATGGAAGTATTTTCTTAGCGGAACATATTCCTTAAACAATAAGTCGATTTATTCGTTTCCTCAGAATTATTTGAGAGCAAGTTTCCAACGGGATACTAAGATCCCCGGACAGGAGCTTCAATTTGTGCAGGAAAATAACTTTCTACTTTCGTTTAAAAGGGGGGAGAACGACAAACTGCTGTACAACGATTTTTACAAATTTGAGTATATGAAGGAGTTTGAAAATCACTTTTCTTATAACTTTTCTTTCCGAAAATGGTCTCAAAAGCCTGGAGGGTCATTGTATTTCAACAATCTGGTAGATGAACGCCCGAACATCATTGACAACCTGAACACTTCTGAATTTAGCGTTGCACTGAGATATGCTCCGAATGAGAAGTTCTATCAGGGAAAATTGTACCGTACACCGATTATTGATAAATATCCAATATTTAACCTTCGGTACACAGCGGGGCTAAAAGGTGTCCTCGATGGAGAGTATACATACCATAATCTTGCTGGTAGTGTGGGCAAAAGGGTCTACTTGTCTCAGTTGGGCTTTTCAGATGTGTCACTTGAAGGTGGTTACATTTTTGGAAAGGTTCCTTTCCCATTGTTAACCATCCACCGCGCAAACCAGACCTATGCTTACCAGCTAAATTCATACAACTTGATGAATTTCATGGAGTTTGTAAGTGATCAATATGCAAGCTTTTATATTGATCATAATTTCAACGGATTCTTTTTTAATAAAGTACCTTTGCTGAAGAAACTGAAGTTAAGAGAAGTCGCATCATTCAAGATCCTATATGGCGGTTTAAGGCAGGAGAACAATCCGGATTACGATAATTCTCTACTGCGGTTCCCAGTAAATGATTCCGGGGTTCCAACAACATATTCGTTAACTAGGGAGCCTTATATGGAGGGAAGTGTAGGGATCGGAAACATCTTTAAGCTGTTAAGAGTTGATGTTGTGAAACGATTCAGTTATTTAGACCATCCTGTGGTTTCGCCTTACGGCATCCGGGCAATGGTTAAGTTTGATTTTTAAAGATTCAATTTGCAACGATGGCAACAAAGACAACAAGGGACAACCTGCAACAAGGTATCTACGCTATAATAAATCCTTTCGTGAAGGCGTTGATCCGAATCGGACTTACACCGAATGCAGTTACAACGATCGGATTGCTTCTAAATATCGGGGTAGCCGTAATCTTTATTTTCGGTGCAGAAAAAACAAACCGGGGCGATTTATCGTTCGTTGGCTGGGGTGGAGCACTGGTATTATTTGCTGGCCTTTTCGATATGCTGGATGGACAAGTGGCCCGCCTTGGAAACATGAGTTCTAAATTTGGTGCTTTATATGATTCCGTACTGGACAGGTATAGTGAGTTGATTTTGTTTCTGGGTATCTGTTATTATCTAGTTTCCCACCATTACTTTCTGAGTTCACTTTTTGCCTTTATTGCACTTATGGGTTCCATGATGGTAAGTTATACCAGAGCACGTGCCGAAGGGCTCGGTATTGAGTGTAAGGGCGGATTAATGCAGCGCCCCGAGCGGGTAGTGACCATTGGTGTTTGTGCAATTATTTGCGGCGTTGCCGGGCATTTCATTGGTGGCGACTACAAAATCTACATTCCAGGTGTGTCCTTTCATATTTTTGAAACGATGTCAATTTTCACCATTCCGATTACCATAATGGCTTTCATGACCAACATTACGGCCGTAAACAGATTAAGAGGCGCTAAAAAGGCGTTAGAAGAACGGGAGAAAGCAAGCGCTAATCTAAGTTATGGTAAAGCTGTAACCATTTCGGCTATTCTGATTACACTTCTTTTAAGCTTTACGCACATCGGTTTTGCAAGTGCTCAGGCGGCAAACACCATCGACCCGTCGCCCTTAACTTTCCCAACACCAAATAATATTCCCAATAAGCTATTCTATATGCAACGGGATCCCAATATCAATACAATTATCTGTGAACTGAACCTCGCAAGTAACGGAACGATTGTGAAGGAACAGCCTGTGAAAGTATACTGGATCAGATATGATGACGATGGCAGAAAGCAGGAGTTAAGCTATATACAAAAAAAGTTTGCTTATGGCATTCAAAGTAAAGCGATAGGAAACGATGAATACGAGCTTCGGTTCGTATCGTACAAGAAGTTTCCTTTGTACTTACGGAAATCAAATAGGGACAACAAGTATCATGTGTATGCAACAGTAAATAACAAGAAAATGCAACTGGATCGGATATTTGTAAGAATAGATGGTGGATCATTCTGGATCCCGAACGTTAAATATGTGGAAATGAAAGGGGCGAGTACGGAGAATGCTGCCCAATTGTTGGAACGTATTAAAATTTAAGTGTTATGAAGAAAAATTTTGTTTCTAATTCATCTGAATCTATCAGAATGTTTAAGAATGGATTTTTAGAAAGCTTATCTAAGGTTAGCTTTTTTGTGCCATTAATTGTGTTCGTACCGGTAATTGTATTTTTACTTTGGAAGTGTCTGGTCTACCTGGAAATGAACGCACTTTTCTTCTTCGGGTATGTTTTTCTAGGTCTTTTTGTATGGACTTTTACGGAATATATTCTGCATCGATTTGTTTTCCACTTCTACCCGAAGTCTAGTTGGGGTAAGCGCATTCACTTTATTTTTCATGGCGTCCATCATGATTACCCAAACGATGCAAAGCGTCTGGTGATGCCGCCATCAGCAAGTATACCGCTCGCCTTGTTGTTCTTTTTTTTATTTAATTTAATCTTGCCGATTGATACTGTTTATGCCTTCTTTCTGGGGTTTATTACAGGCTATCTGGTTTACGATATGACACATTATGCCCTCCACCATGCTAATTTCAAGAGTCCGTTTTGGAAGAAGCTGAAACAGCACCATATGTTACACCACTATTCAGACTCCACCAAAGGCTACGGTGTGAGCTCCGATATCTGGGACAATATATTGGGATCAAAGATCTTAAAGAAGTAGAATGCAAGAAGAACTTAGAATAGATACTTCTATCTACAACTTTAAGACCTTACTGATTACCACAGCTATCTCGGTGCTTTACCTGGTACTTTCACACCTATTAATTGGTTTCAAGTCAGACCAACTCGTCCTGATTCTTATTTTTAACCTGAACTTTTATGCCTCAAAATTCAGCAGGAAGTTCATTTTGGGTTTCTCTATTTTTATTGTGTACTGGATTATTTTTGACTTTATGAAGGCATTTCCTAATTATGTCTATCATTCCGTCAGCACATCGGAACTTTATTATCTGGAAAAAAGTATTTTTGGGATAAACTTGGCTGATGGGAGCACATTGACTCCTAACGAATATCTAAAAGTACATACAAATTCATTCATAGATGTTGTAAGCGGATTTTTCTATTTAATGTGGATACCCGTCCCTTTACTGTTTGCAGCGCTACTTTTTTTTACCAAGCGAGACCAGTTTCTCTATTTTTCATTCACATTTGTTCTGGTCAATTTTATTGGCTTTGTTGTGTATTATCTCTATCCGGCAGCACCACCCTGGTATATCCAGCTCCATGGCTTCGAGTTTATTGCGCATACGCCGGGCAATACCGCAGGGCTGATACGCTTCGACAATTACTTCAACGTTCCGGTATTCCAATCTATTTACAGTAAAAGCTCAAACGTATTTGCTGCAATGCCTTCATTGCATTCCTCATACCCGGTTATTGTTTTGTACTACGGAATCAAGAACAGATTAGGGGCACTTAATGTGTTTTTTACAGTCGTGATGCTGGGTATTTGGTTCACGGCAATCTATACCAGTCATCACTATGTGTTGGACGTTTTAGCAGGTATCTGCACCGCGGTCGTTGGAATTTTAATGTTTAATTACATTGCAAAAGGGAAGTGGGCAAAGCGGCTGCTCAAACGTTATCTGGAACACATCAGCTGAGGTACTCCTTACAATTTTCCTTTCGAAACACTGCTCCAAGCGAAATGTCCAAAGAAGCATCCAATGTTTTAAATTGCTGTTTTCTTGCGAAACAGCGTTGGAGTTTGTTCTTCGTTCCTTAGCTTTGGAAAAATGGAAAGGGCGGATCTGCATTTGAAACTGTCGGAGCTAACAAAGGAGATCGAAAGAGCCGTCGATGGCTCGTTTGGGAATAGGTCTTTTTGGGTGATTGCGGACGTGAGCAATCATGTCTTTAAATTTGCCACATCTGTACATTATTTTGATCTCGTCGAGAAGGACAAAAACTCTTCTGCACTATCTGCAAAAATGGCTTGCAGAGCCTGGGGAAAAGCGAGTGTGAAAATAGCAAACTTCGAGAAAGATACCGGCCAGAAGTTTCAGAACAACATCAATCTATTGGTGCTTGTCTCTGTGGGTTTTAAAGCCGCATATGGCTTGCAATTGCAGCTACTTGACATTGATAGTACCTATACCTTGGGCCACTTCGAAAAACAAAGAACGGCTACACTGGAACGGCTACTTGCTGCAAATCCGGGGTCGATCCGTAGAGTGGGGACGCTATTCATAACCAGAAATAAAGAACTAACATTCAGACGCGTTCTTCAGAAACTCGCCCTTATCACTTCGAGTACATCTGCAGGCTACCAGGATTTCATGAATACTTTAGAAACCAACACTTTAGGCTATCGCTATGCGGTAACGAGTTATTTTACACTCGTTCAAGGTGAGGCAAATGCAAAAAGCTTTGTGCGTAAGCTCATCGAAATTTATGAATCCGGGATAGAATTTGATGCAGTTGTCATCATCAGGGGCGGGGGTGCACAGAGCGACTTTCTCCTTTTCGATAATTATGAGCTTAGCCGTGCAATTGCTAAATTCCCCATCCCGGTTATTACAGGTATTGGACATCATAAAAACGAGACAATTTCCGACCTGATGGCACATACAAGTACGAATACACCTACCAAGGCTGCTGAGTTAGTAATCGCCCATAATAGAACCTTCGAGGAAACGGTTATAAATGCACAAAAGCGAATTATCATTAAGGCTCAGAAAACGTTCCTGCAACATAGCAACAAACTAAATGCCCTTAAATCAGAGCTGGCAAGCGATGTATTCGGCGTACTGCAGGGGCACCAGCGAAAATTGCTGAGCCTTTCCGCATCTATTTCTGCATTTCCCAGGATGACGCTACTGGGTAAGCACAGGGCAATAACATCCATAGCCACGGGCTTAGCGTCTAATGTCAAAGCATTGATCCAGAGTCGGAGAACTACATTGGACCATCAACTATCTTTGATCAACTCTATGAGTCCGCAGAACATACTGAACAAAGGTTTTGCGATTCTAAAGGTGAAGAACAAGATCATCAATAGTGCAGATCAGCTGGAGATTGGTACGGAACTCAGCATCCAAATGTCAACAGAAGAAATTACATCAATAGTAACCTCAAAAAGAACAATATAATGGACACCCTAACCTATGAAGCGGCGTATAAAGAACTAGAAGAAATTACGCGAGAGATCGAAAAAGAGTCTGTCTCCGTCGATGTTCTTGCAGAGAAAGTTAAACGCGCATCGTTCCTGATCGGCTACTGTCAACAAAAACTTCGGGTAACCGAAGATGAGGTCGGAAATATCATCAAACAGATGGACAGCAATCAGCCTCGATCGTAGCCTCCATTATTTTTTCTGGATTACACGGTTTGGCTCGTAGTGCAAACCAGGTGTCAGCCAGTAGAGCAGGATGATCCTCGAGTATCGAAAATTGAAAGGAGAGAGCAGCACTGCAACAGCCAGGATTATTCCTACATAGTACCAAATATTGTCCTGAATCAGTTCAAGTCCAAGAATGTATGCAGCGATACTTACAGCGATCATTTCAGCACAGTTCATTGCATAACTCACAAACATAGCAACATAAAAATAGCCAACTTCTCGTTCAAACCTAAGCCCGCAATGCGGACATATTTCGTTCATCTTCTGTCCTTTTAGCCCATATGTTGGTCCGTTAAACAGATTTCCAATTCTGCACCGCGGGCATTTCGCATTTACAATCGCAGTCCATTGTGAAACATGTAACCCTTTATCGCTATTTTCCATATTCTTGAATAATTTGTTTTCTAAATTTCTCCGGTGTCAAACCTTCATGTTTTTTAAAGAACCTAATAAAATAGGAGTGATCTTTAAACTCCAGAACATCTGCAATCTCGGAGATACTCAATTGCAGATTGATCAGCAGTCGCTTCGCCTCGAGAATAATGTGGGCTCTGATCAACTCCCCGGCAGGTAGGCCTATAATATCTTTGCAGAGTGCATTTAAGTGATTCGGTGTAATATATAGCAGCTTTGCGTAGTCCTTTGGTAATTTCAGTTTTATGTAGTGTTTGGCAATAAGCTGCTGAAAGTTTCTGAAGAGCGTTTGGTTGTATGACTCTGCGCTTACCGTCATTTTAGAGCTAACCAATCTTTCAACTTTAATAAAGACCTGAAGTAACAAGGTACGTACCAAATCGATGTTTAACGCTTGCTTGTGTGTGCCTTCTCTTAATATTTCCTCAAAGTTGCTTGTAATTTGTATCCCGATCTCTTCGGGCACCTCCACCACCTGGAGGTCGGTATTTCCGCTAAAAATAGAAAGTCCCTCCAGATAAGACGAATTGTATAAAAAGGAATTAAAGTATTCCTTCGAGAAATTGATGATGTAGCCATCCGGATCGTTTTCGAAATTCCAGCTATGTACCTGTCCCGGTATCATAAAGTAGATCAATCCAGCCGTCACCGGGTAGTTTTTAAAATCTATAAATTGGTTCCCACTTCCTTTCGTAAAATATACAAGGTGATAGAAGGAATGTTTGTGTGCACTGTGAAGGTGTTTATGATTTTTTGAGTAATAATCAAACCTGCCGGCAAATATGCCTTGCTCTTTGTATTCTTCAAAGTTCTTAATATCGTATACAGGTATGTCTGACTTCACGCTACAAAGATACCTAATGCGTACTCAATTCCGATGGTACTTTGTCGGGGATAAATGGTACTTTTTACTGATAAACAAAAAAAAGGCTGAATGAACTTCATACATTCAGCCTTTTGTCACTATTCTTAACTAGCTTTAGTTTTTTACAAACTGTGTATTTGCATTTAGGGTAACCTCATCACTCAGCATTGCGGTAGCAAACTTACTTCCCAAATTAAAGTCTGATCTTTTAATCGTTCCAATAACTTTAAAGCCTGCTGTAGTTTTTTTGGACATTGGATTTACTGTTACACCTCTTAATGAAGCGTCCAATGTAACTGGTTTAGTTATGCCATGGAGTGTAAGGTTGCCCAAAACTTTATACTTGTTCTCCGCTAGCTTTTTAACAGAGGTACTTTTGAATATGAGCTCTGGATACTTGGCTGCGTTAAAAAAGTCTTCCCCCTTTAAGTGAGCGTCTCTCTGGTCGTTTTCTGTATTAACTGATGTAACGTCAGCGCGAAGCTCTATCACTGCATCTGAAAAATCATCTTTGGACGCCGTAATCTTTGAACTAAAGTTTTTGAACGATCCTTCAACATCACTGATCATCAAATGCGTAACCGAGAAACCTAGCTTGGAGTGGGCCTTGTCTGCATCCCAGGTAAGCGGAGCAACTGGTTTGAAAGCAAAAAGGGCGATAGCAACTACCGCGAATGATAAAATAGTTCTTTTCATGTTATTTAAATTGTGTGCAAATATTTAAAATCCAAAAAGATTTCGAATTGATCTATGATAAGAAAAGCAAAGCTGTGCTTATGTTTGTTGTTCATTCGTGTACTCTAATATGAAATCTATCAGTTGCTACATATTAATCCTCTGTTTTCCCTTGGCAGTGCAAGCTCAGGTGCCGGATTCTTCAAGGAACAGCCGATCTTCAGTATTGAAGCCGTATATCATTCCATCGGTATTTGTCGGCTATGGCCTGCTATCTTTAATAGACAAAAGTCCTGTCAGAGACTTGGACAGGAGTATAGGTCGCGAAATACAACAAAAGCATCCCACTTCATTCACCAGTATAGACGACGCACTCAGATATGTTCCTGCTGCAGCAGTATATGGATTAAATCTTGCCGGTATCAAAGGCAAAAGTTCTTTAATCGATGCGACGGGAATTTATATCCTAAGTACAGGTATGTCCGGGGTAGGAGCATTAACAATTAAGAGAATAACCAAACGGTCTCGACCTGACCGTTCAGACAACCATTCCTTTCCATCCGGTCATGCGACTTCGGCTTTTGCTTCTGCGGAATTCCTTAAGCAGGAATATAAAGACGTCTCGCCGATTTACGGATATGCTGGCTACACTGTAGCTACAGCCACTGCTGTAATGCGTTTATATGATAAAAAACACTGGTTGAGTGACGTTGTCGCCGGCGCGGGAATTGGGATTCTATCGACTAAGGTTGCATACCTTGTATATCCGGAAATTAAGCGCGTGATATTTGGTAGGGAGTCAACCCGTTATACACTTATTCCATCTTACCAGCAAAAGAGTTTTACATTTTCATTTTCTGCTTCGCTTAAGTGAATAACATTTTAACCATTACGTATTTATCCATTTCATCTTCAGTTCCCAACCGTAATTAACTTAAAACGAGCGACATAAATACTGGAATATCGTCAATTTGTGTCACATATTCATTTTGTGAACGAATAAGACTTAACTTTGTATTGTTTTGAAACAGGTACAAAACACTAGTCCCTTAATTTGTGGCAAAATTGTTGCTGTACAGTAGAAAACATTTAATAAAACCAGAATATGATAAGAAGAATACATGTACTTGAGGATGATAGCGACATCAGGGATGTTATTGAATATTTACTGAAGGATGAGGGATATGAAATACAGCTGTCTTCTTCATTCAGCGAATTGAAAAGCAAGTTGAGGGATTCCTTACCGGATTTATTCTTGGTTGATGTGATGCTCCCTGATGGAAACGGAATTGAAATTTGTGCCGACCTAAAAAATGATATGTTCACCAAACATATTCCAGTAATCGTCATGTCAGCTAATCCGCGAAGCAAACAGTTGAGTACTCAAGCATGTGCAGATGACTACATTAGCAAGCCATTTGACGTTGATGACGTCGTCAAGAGAATTGACCAGCTTTTAGACAAGAAAGGTGCGCAAGCCAAAACCGATACGACAACGATCAAACCATAAAAATACATTTAAGGAAATGTTTTTTTTCTTAAACCAAGCGTGGTTTCATTTGTTGTCAACTACATAATTACCAATACGCCATGAAAAATCAAATTAAATTTCCGCTTACTCTTGACAATTACCTAAGTCCGTCTTTAGGTAAACAAGATAAAGTCTTCAATCAGGATCAAGTTCAATACTTGTCTGGTAAAGAAGATAACGGCTTTTCTGATTTGCAGAATCCACTTAACAACGGACAAGCAAACTCTAGAAAGAAAGCTAATCCGAGATTGAGAATCCTATAAGGTTCGTAGCTCAGTTATGAAAAAGGTGCCACTTAAAATGGCACCTTTTTTTATGCAATAAATTGATAGACATTGGCGAGACCATGGGCATGAATCTACTTGTCTTAGGCATCGAGCATTCTTTTCACTCGGGTAAGAAAGTAGTCCAGATCAAATGGCTTATTGATAAAATCATCCGCACAAGCCTCTTCTAATATTGATTTTGATCCCGCATGAGCAGACATGATTATTATTGGAATCTGATTCGTTTGTTCATTGTCTTTAAGATCCTTACATAAATCGATGCCATTCCCATCAGGCAACATAACGTCCAAAATAATTAAATCTACACCATCAATAGTGGACCTGCTATTAAACGAAGTCGCATTCTCAAAAGTCTCTACAATATAATTAGCATCTTCCAAAATATACTCAAGAATAAACCTGATGTCACCATCGTCTTCGACAATCTGGATGTATTTCTTCATTATTTCGATTTATAACTAACCCCGCTATTTAAACGGTAAACAAGACCCAAAAGTTTTAAAAAAGAGCCGTCAAATATATTTAAGGCACATTTAAGCATTTGCTGTCTGTGAATATTTCCTAATTATCATATATTTGAATTTAATTTAAAATTGAATTATGGATAAGTTTACAAAGGTGAAAGGATTGTTGGCTTCTGTTGAGGCAGACGCAGAGAAGTTTTACAGCGCAGGAAATAATGCTGCAGGAACAAGGGTACGTAAAGCGATGCAGGATCTTAAAGTACTTGCCCAGGAAATCCGTACCGAAATTACAGATAAGAAGAACAGCGACAAATAAGCCAAAATTTTTCCGAAAGCAGCCTGCAAGACACAGGCTGCTTTTGCACAATAAAATACTATTTCCCTCCATAAATCATCACACAGGTGTTACCCTCAGCATCAATCCAGGCCCGGTGCATACGCGCCGAATTGAAGGATAGACCAATTTCTCCCTTCCTATTCACTGCAATGATGCCCATGTCTCCAGCTGTATCCCGATTTCTTTCATGAATAACATGATCGCAGATCCGCTGCAGTGATCCCGTCATGGTCTCCGTGCACATAGAGACGGTGTGCGCGACAACATTTGTAATTATGAACTCACCATCACCAGTGGACGATACGGCACAAGTGTCATTATTAGCAAAACAACCACCGCCGATTATGCAGCTGTCTCCGATTCTACCTGGAAGTGAACCTGGGATACCACCGGTTGAGGTTGCAGCTGCGACATTTCCATGCTTGTCAAGGGCAACTGCCCCAACCGTGCCGTGAATTCGCATTCTCAACAGGTCCTGGCGATGGTCTGATTTACTTCCTTCCAGAAATTCTGCTCTTGAATGTTCGGATATAAAGTAAGCATCCGGTTCAAGAACCACATCCTGCTCTACCGCAAACTCCTTAGCGCCGTAACCCGAAATTAAAACATGATTCGTCTTTTCAAGTACTTTTCTGGCGAGAGACACTGGATTCCGGACATTTCTTACCATGGATACAGCACCTGCCTTGCCCGCGCTTCCATCCATGATCGATGCGTCCATTTCTACTTCGCCGTTTAGGTTAAGTGCAGATCCATGTCCCGCGTTAAAAAGTCCATTGTCCTCCAAGCCCATTACAGCCTGTTCAACAGCGTCAAGAGCCGTTCCACCGGCTTCAAGTACCCGATGACCACGTTCCATTGCTTCCTTTAATCCAGCTTCATACGCTGCTGCGTGCGTCTTTATGAAATCTGAATCAGGACCAGCTCCTCCATGTATTACAATTGCTACTCTGCTCATACAAACATCTATTTTAAACGGCACTGGTGTTCCAATGCCGTCTTATAAAGCTGCACAGCAGATTATTGTTTTTACAATTCTACATTTGCGATGTTGCAACCGCTAGGGAATGCTGTAATCCCAGGTGACTGCTCTATTTAGCTGTTAACAATGTAATTTCCACCCTGCGGTTTACCAGGCGGCCTTCCTTTGTTTTATTATCAGCAATCGGCTTTGTGTCTCCAAGTCCTGCGGTTTTGATTCGCTGTCCGTCTATCCCTAAGGTGACCAAATAGTTTTTTACGGATACTGCCCGTTTTTCCGACAGCCAAAGGTTGTATTCTGACGTTCCTGTCTTATCGGAATGACCTTCTACTAAAATGTCACGGCTTTTATCTTTTTGTGCAATAACTTTTGCTACGTCAGCTATACTCTTCGATGAACTTTCATTCAGGTAAGAAGAATTCGTCGGGAACAGAATTTCCGAGCTAAAGGTGAACTTAATGCCTGCGGAAGTTCGTTCTACCTGGTTCTTAGGCAGTTCTTTCTTAATACTGTTTAGTTCTGTGTCCGTTTCAACTCTAGGTGCTGACTTCTGGACAACGGCTTTCTTAGTTTTGCATGAGGCGATCACTATAACGAACATAGCGAGGACGAGGGTAGATCTTTTTATCATTTGTGCTAATGGTTTGATAAGCTAAACTAACAGTTTTTATTTAATATCGAAAATTTTTTAGTTAATGCTATATCTTCAATCCATCAGTTTTGATCCGCAGTGTGCGCAATAGCGATCACCGCCACTATGAATCGGGAAGCCGCAGGCCGGACATTTCCTTTTTGCTTCTTCAGTTGCTCTGGCCATCTCTACGGAAACAATCCCGGTAGGCACAGCTATAATGCCGTAACCAATGATCATGAGTATACTGGCCAGAAATTGTCCCAAAGCGCTCTGCGGAGAAATATCTCCATAGCCCACTGTGGTGATGGTCACAATCGCCCAGTAAATCGACACCGGAATACTTGTAAACCCACTTGCATCTCCTTCTACGACGTACATAAGGGTTCCAATTATCGTTACCAGCGTCACCACACTTGCCAGGAACACAACAATTTTATACATACTCGCTTTCAGCGCATTCTTTAGCACATTCCCCTCAGACATGAACCTGCTTAACTTCAGAATCCGGAAAACCCGCAACAAGCGGAACGCACGTATGACAACCAGATAGTGCGTCCCAACGAAAAACAAACTGATGTAAGTTGGCACAATGGCAATCAGGTCAATGAGGCCATAGAACGAGAAAATGTATTTGATGGGTTTATCACTGCTGTATATGCGCAGTGCGTATTCCAGAGTAAAGAGGACGGTGAATACCCATTCCGCCGTATGGATCAGCATGCCATGATTTGCCCGAAGGCTGGCTACGCTTTCCAGAAAGACAGAAAGAATACTTAGCGAGATCAGAACGAGCAAAATCAGATCGAACAACCTTCCCGCTGGCGTATCTGATCGAAAGATGATCACGTATATTTTTCTCCTTAAAAGGTCATTGGCTCGCTTTTCCATTTATGCTCAAATTTATTAGAAAGTGTGCAAAGTACCACATCAGAACAGAAGTTTGAGGCCTAACGGATATTTTCATCAGATGGCATAGCGATCCTTTTGATAATTCCAGAAATCCTAGTTAAACTTGCTGTATACGTGTTGTTATTGTTGATCTCGAATCACAACAGCATAGCTGAGCAATATCATTTTTCCATCCGACTTTACCTGCCGATGGCTATCTTCGCGTCATGAATAGTGCAACGACTACAAAAAGCATTGCAGAAAAAACGGTATTCCCCATACTTTTCGCAATCAGTTTTTCACACCTCCTTAACGATACCATCCAATCCCTCATTCCTGCAATCTATCCGGTGGTAAAGGAAAGCTATCAACTCACGTTTACGCAGATCGGGCTCATTACGCTAACCTTTCAGATGGCTGCTTCCTTGTTCCAGCCTTTTGTTGGTATGTACACGGATAAAAAACCACAGCCTTACTCATTAGCAGCAGGGATGACATTTACGCTTATCGGTCTGGTCACGTTGTCGCTATCATCAGGCTTTTACATGATGTTATTGTCTGTAGCCCTTGTTGGCACAGGATCTTCGATCTTTCATCCGGAAGCATCCCGAATGGCCCACGCGGCATCAGGTGGCAGGCGCGGACTGGCGCAATCGATCTTTCAACTCGGTGGAAATTTTGGAAGCTCCCTCGGACCATTACTTGCAGCATGGATCATCGTTCCCTACGGGCAATTCAGCGTGATATGGTTTACGATCATCGCCCTGCTCGCCATTCTAATCTTAAGCAGGGTAGGCAATTGGTACAAGGGATATGTAGCCACACTGCGCGCAAAAGCAAAATCCAATAGTTCCGGAGCAGCCCACGCATTTTCCAGACGGCAGGTGATCTTTGCGGTCAGCATCCTATTGATTCTTATCTTTTCAAAGTATTTCTACATGGCAAGCCTGACAAGTTACTTTACATTTTATGTGATTGACAAGTTCCAGGTATCCGTTCAAACCTCTCAGGTTTACCTGTTTATATTCCTGGTTTCCGTTGCCGCTGGCACCTTAATTGGTGGTCCTGTTGGTGATAAGTTTGGCCGTAAATATGTCATTTGGTTTTCTATTTTGGGTACAGCACCTTTCGCGTTGCTGCTGCCATATGCCAACTTGTTCTGGACAGGGGTGCTAATTGTGCCAATAGGCATCATCCTGGCATCTGCGTTCTCAGCGATCCTGGTCTATGCTCAAGAGTTAATTCCAGGAAAGGTGGGACTGGTATCAGGACTTTTCTTTGGTTTTGCTTTTGGAATGGGAGGAATCGGCTCTGCGCTTCTTGGAAACCTCGCGGATAGCACCAGCATAGCTTATGTATTTCACATTTGTTCCTTCTTGCCCTTAATTGGTCTGCTTACCGGCTTTCTTCCTAATATTGAAAGTAAACGGTAGTGCAATCGGCATAGCAACGCAAAAAGTTACTTATGAATAGGCTGCATTTCTCGTCAGAATTGCAACTGCATCATTAAGCAACTTTATAGCTGTCAACGCTCAGACCGATACTTGAAAAACTCCCTGCTACATACGTAACCGGGAGTTATTTTATTTATTTCCAGCCGCCTCCAAGATATTTGTACATATTAATGGAAGCGCTGAGCTGTTCTTTTTTGGTGTCTATCAGGTCGAGTTTGGATTCCAATGCATCTCTCTGCGTCAGTAAAACCTCCAGATAATCAGCTCTTGCGGACCGGAACAGGTCGTTCGAAATCTCGATGGATTTCGTTAAGGCATCCACCTGCTTCGACTTCAGATCATAACTTTTTTGCAGGTTGCTGATGCCGGATAGCTGATTGCTTACCTCCATATAGGCATTCAGAATCGTACGCTCGTAGTTGTACATGGCTTGTAGTTGTCGTGCATTGGCCGTGTAGAACTCCGCTTTTATACCATTCTTGTTGATCAGGGGCCCGGCTAAATCTCCAGCAAGGGAGTAGAGTAAAGATTCAGGAAATTTCACCAGATAGGAGGGTTTAAACGCCTGAAGTCCAAAGGCTGCAGAAATTGAGAATGATGGATAGAACTCCGCCCGCACAAGCTTCAGGTCAAGCCTGGCGGCAACCAGATCGAGCTCTGCCTGTTTAACGTCTGGGCGGTTGGCCAGCAGTTGCGAAGGCACTCCGGCCTTTATCGCGGTTGGCATCAATGCCAGGAAGTTATGTTTGTCCCGTGGAATCTCCGTAGGATATCTACCCAATAAAAAGTTGATCTTGTTCTCGGACTCCTTTATCTTTTGAAAGATATCAAACTCCAGGCTTTGGGATTTTAGTACTTCGGCCTGAAACTTTTGAACCGCCAGTTCCGTCACCCGTGTGGCCTGCTTCTGGATCTTTACAATCTCAAGCGCATTCTTCTGCAGCGCAATGTTCTGCTGAACAATCTCCAGCTGATTGTCAAGGGCCACCAGCTCATAATACGAATCTGCGACTTCAGCAATCAGGTTGGTCAGCACGAAGTTTTTACCTTCAACAGTCGACAAGTACCGGGTCAGTGCTGCCTTTTTTGCATTGTGCAACTTTTTCCAAATATCAACCTCCCAATTTGCAGATACTGATGCCGTGAGGTCTGTGAGCGGATCCGGCACTTCAATGCCTGGGGCGATCTCTGTTGACGCATCGCCGGCACCCTGGCTGGTATACCGTCCCACCTTTTCAACTCCGGCACCCAGTCTGGCGTCTACTGTCGGGGCGAGTCGCCCTTGCCGGATCCGGACGTCGTTTTTCGCAATGCTGATATCCTGCAAGGTGATCATCAACTCCTGATTGTTCTTTAACGCGGTGTCAATGAGGTTCACCAGGTTCTTGTCCGTAAAAAACTTACGCCACCGCAAGAATGAACCATTTGTCGTATCCCGGCTGTTGTCGAATGCCTCTGGTACCTGCCTGTTGTCTGCTATGGATGTAAGCGCAGGCGCCTTACAACTTGCAATGGCCAGGCAAATCCCTATACCGCCAATTGCTTTCTGAATTTTATACATTTTGATCTATTTCTTCGGTTAAAGGATTTTCTTCTTCATCTTTTATGAGCACATAATTCGCCGCAATAGAGCCGAATATGAAATACAGTCCTGGGATGATGAGCACCCCGAATACGGTTCCGAACAGCATCCCCCCTGCGGCAGCAGTGCCAATGGTCCGGTTTCCTATAGCACCCGGACCCGAGGCAAAGACCAACGGAATCAAACCTGCAATGAATGCGAAGGAGGTCATCAGGATGGGACGGAACCTGACCGCAGCCCCTTCCATTGCTGCCTGAAGGACAGTCTTGCCCGCCACGTGTTTTTGAATCGCAAACTCCACGATCAATACTGCATTCTTCCCGAGCAGTCCAATGAGCATCACCATAGCGACCTGGGCGTATATATTATTCTCCAGTCCCAGCAACTGGAGCAACAGGAACGCCCCGAAAATACCCGCAGGAAGAGAAAGTATTACGGCCAGCGGGAGAATGAAGCTTTCAAACTGAGCGGCCAGAATGAGGTATACAAAACCCAGGCAGATCAGAAAGATGTAAATGGCTTCGTTGCCACGGGCAACTTCATCCTTGGAAATTCCTGCCCAATCAATCCCAAAGCCCCTTGGCAACGCCTTCTTAGCCACTTCATTAATGACGTTAATGGCCGCCCCGCTGCTGTAACCAGGGGCGGACGAGCCACTGATCTCCGAGGCATTGTACATGTTGTGCCGCGTGATCTCAGACAATCCGTATACCTTTTGCATTTTCATGAATGCCGAAAAAGGCACCATCTCGTCCCTGTCGTTTTTCACATATAGCTTTAGAATGTCTTCGGGCAGGGCGCGGTATTGGGGCAATGCCTGCACCATGACCTTATACTGCCGGTCGAACTTTATGAAATTGGTTTCGTAATTACTTCCGACGAGGGTAGAGAGCGTATTCATCGCGTTCTCAATTGTTACGCCTTTCTGCTGCGCGATATCGTTATCGATTTTCAGCATGTACTGAGGAAAACTGGCGCTATAGAATGTAAATACGGAAGAAAGTTCCGGACGCCTGCCAAGTTCTTTGACAAAGTCCCTGCTCACGGTTTCCATTTTTTTGTAATCACCACTTCCGGCCTTATCCAGCAGTCGCAATTCAAAACCACCCGCTGCACCATATCCCGGCACAGCCGGTGGCTGGAAAAATTCAATAGTTGCACCCGTAATTGCGGAAGACTTTTCCTCCAGCTCCTTAATGACATCCTGAACAGAGTTCTTTCGTTCTTCCCAGCTCTTGAGGTTGATCAAACAGGTACCTGAGTTTGAACCCGTCCCCTCCGTAAGCACTTCGTATCCGGCAAGAGAGGATACCGACTGTACACCTTCTATGTTTTCGGCCAGCTTCTGCAGCTTTTCAGCAACCTGATTGGTCCTTTCCAATGATGATCCAGGAGGCGTCTGGATGATGGCGTAAAACATACCCTGATCCTCATTCGGGATGAATCCCGATGGCAAGCTGTTGTTCAAAAAATAGATGCCAGCGCAGAACGCGAGCAAAGTAACCATGGTGAGTGCCCTGCGGTTTACAATCGCACCCAGCAAAGTTTGATACCTTTCTGAAAGACGGTTAAAACCTGAATTGAACTGCTCCAGGAACTTGTCCAGACCTCTTTTCTTTTTCTTCTGTCCGTGTGTATTCTTCAATATCATCGCACAAAGGGCAGGAGTGAGGGTAAGTGCAACCAGACCTGATATAATGATTGCCGTGGCCATCGTTATGGAAAACTGCCGATAGAAAATTCCAACCGGACCAGACATGAAAGCAACAGGGATAAACACTGCAGCCATCAGAAAGGTGATCGCGATAATTGCTCCGCTGATCTCATGCATCGCCAGCTTTGTCGCCTTAAGTGCAGAGAGATGTTTCAATTCCATATTTGCATGTACCGCTTCTATGACCACAATGGCATCATCCACCACCACACCTATGGCGAGTACCAATGCAAATAGGGTGATGAGGTTGAGGGTAATTCCAAAAATCTGCATGAATACAAACGTTCCGATCAGTGACACGGGGACCGCTATAGCGGGAATCAAAGTGGAGCGCCAGTCGCCAAGAAAAAGGAATACCACAAGTCCAACAAGTATAAAGGCTTCAACAAGCGTATGGATGACCTTATCGATCGAGGCGTCCAGAAATTTGGAAACATCATAACTGATCTCATAATCCATGCCTTTTGGAAATGAACTGGCCTTCATCTCTGCCATTTTAGCTTTGATATCCTTAATGACCTGACTGGCATTGCTACCGTACGATTGCTTCACCGTAATTGCTGCAGAGGAGCGGCCATT
>JAZQRI010000078.1:0-11221 GCA_045629455.1 Pedobacter sp.
CCCAAACCATTACCTGTCTGTCATCGCCCGTAGAGATCAGGTATTTGCCGTCATGACTCCAGATCATCTTATTGATCGAATGGAAATGTCCGTTGGTGCCCTTCTCATTGCTCAGGATCTTTACCAGTTTAAAACTGCTGCTGCTCCAGAGTTTAATGCTCTTGTCCTGGCTGCAGCTTGCAAAATAGGGTAGTGTCGGGTGAAAAGCGATGCTGTAAATGCTAAACAGGTGTGCCGGTATGTTATTCAACAAGGTATAATCCGGCAGGCTCCAGATCTTCAGCTGGGCATCTCTGCTGCCGGAGATCATGTACTCACCAGACGGGGAGTATTGTATGGATGTAACGGGCAGGGTATGGCCCTGCAGTTCCTTCTTTAAGCTGTAATCCTCACTGTTGTAGATGCGCACCAGTCCGTCTTTTGCGCCCAGCGCGATCTCTTTTTCATCATTGCTGATGGAGATGACGCGCACCGTTTGTGCGATAACCGGAAAATGATAGAGCAGTGAATAATCTTTGAGCGACCAAACCGCTACATCACCGTCTTCACCTGTACTCAGTAGTTCGTTTTTCGAAACCAGGGTCTTCAGATCGAAGACCCCTTTCTGATGGTGCCTTAACGTCGCAACGACTTTCTGTTCCTCCAGGTCAAATACCAGGATCACGCCGCTTCGCTGCCCGATGAACAGGAGCTTACCCAACCGGTGCATGGCATAGACAGAGCTTTGTACAGGCACCACAACACGTACAAAAGCCATATCCGTTAAAGACCACTCTACAACACCTTTATCGTTTCCGGCGCTGTAAAAGCGATCTGCAGCAGCCGCATCCGCCAGGGCGTAGATCGGGTTTTGATGCCCGCTGAGTGTCTCCAAGTGTTTAAGCATAAGTTCCGCTATCAGTTAGAAGAATTATTAACAAATCCAAAGCAACTATTTGTTTCTGCTTTCCAGGTTGATGGCGACGTCCTTCAACGACTTCCCTTTTTCTTTCAACAGGACCAGCAAGTGAAAAACCAGATCTGAACTTTCATTCACAAAATCAAAATCCGTCTCATTTAAAGCCGCAATAACGGTCTCCACACCTTCTTCACCTACTTTTTGTGCAATCTTGTTCAAACCACGCTGACGCAGCCTATTTACATAAGAAGCTTCTGAAGGATTTGCATAACGGTCAGCAATGATGTTCTCCAGTTCAAAAATGAAATTCTGGTTGTAGTTTGTGCTGAAGCAGCTGCGTGCGCCGGTGTGGCAGGTTGGGCCTTCGGCCGATACCTTGATCAGGATGGTGTCGTTGTCGCAATCTACGTGTGTCTCTTTCACATGCAGAAAGTTTCCACTGGTCTCTCCCTTGGTCCACAGACGGTTTTTGGTGCGTGAAAAGAAGGTAACCTTACCTTCATCCTGGGTCTTCGTCCAGGCTTCTTCATTCATGTACCCCAGCATCAATACCTCTAGTGTTTGCACATCCTGTATCACTACAGGCACCAAACCATTACTCTTTTCAAAATCTATATTCATAACCTTACCGGTATGCGGTGTTTGTTTAATTCTTTCTTTAAATCTGGTATAGGGATCTCGCCAAAGTGGAACACCGAAGCAGCAAGGGCTGCATCTACGCCCGTTTGGGTAAATACGTCTATAAAATGTTCTGTTTTTCCCGCGCCGCCAGAGGCGATCACCGGGATATTGATGCTTTTGCACACGGTATCCAGCAGACCACAGTCAAAGCCCTGTTTCGTGCCGTCATGATCCATGGAGGTCAGCAGAATCTCTCCTGCACCCATGCTTTCCGATTGCTTGATCCAGCTTTCCGTCTCCAGCTCGGTCACCAGGCGGCCACCATTCAGGTGTACCAGGTTTCTGCCTTCTACAAACTTGGTATCTACAGCAACCACCACGAACTGCACACCAAAGGCACGTGCAAGCGCTTCAATCAGCGCAGGATCGCGTACTGCTGCGGAGTTGATGCTGATCTTGTCGGCACCTGCACTTAACAGCGCCTCTGCATCTCCGATAGAAGTGATGCCTCCTCCAATGGTAAAGGGGATGTTCAGCTGCCGGGCAACAGATTTCACCATTTCAATCATCGTCTTGCGGCGTTCATGTGTTGCGGTGATGTCCAGGAAGACCAGTTCATCGGCACCCTGCTGTGCATACTGCCAGGCAAGCTCCACCGGATCCCCGGCGTCACTCAAATTCACAAAGTTCACACCTTTTACTGTCCTGCCGTCTTTAACATCCAGGCAGGGGATAATTCGTTTACTCAGCATGGCTTATAACGATGTCAACGCTTTGAGGTTCCACTGTTTGATTTCCTCAATCGTGATCCGGTTTTCGTAGATCGCTTTACCCACCACGCAAGAGCGAATGTTGTATTTCGCCAGTTCTTCGATATCGGCCATGGAGCTGATCCCGCCCGACGCGATCAATTTGATAAAAGGGGAGTGGTCCAGAAGCTTTTTATAGAGCTCCACGGCTGCTCCGCCCAGTTTACCATCTTTATCAATATCGGTACATAGGAAGCGGAAGAAACCCAATTCAAGGCACTTATCCACATAGTCCATCAGCTTGATCGGTGAACTTTCCATCCAGCCCGAGTACTTGATCACTTCATCCAGCACGTCTATGGCCACCACAATGCGGTTCGCGTAGTCGTATTTCTTACCTACTTCTTTGCTGAGCTCTTCCAGGAAGTTGGGGTTTGTAATCGCCTGGGTTCCGACAATCACGCGGTGGATGCCTGCATCAAGCAGCTTGGTTACCTGCTCAATGGTACGGATTCCGCCGCCGTACTGCACACGCATTTCGGTCTTCCTGATAATTTCAAATAGGGTCTCCTGGTTGCTGAAATCGCCTTTTGCGCCATTCAGATCAATGATGTGAATAAATTCGGTGCCATTGGAGTGGTAGGTTTCAATCATATCGGCGATGGAAACTTCATAAACCGTTTTCTGGTTGTAATCTCCTTCTCTAAGGCGGACAACCTTGCCATCTAAAATATCAATTGCAGGAATGATGTACATATAATGTCTTGTTTGATTTACTATTTAAGGTTCGAAAAGTTTTTCAGTATGCGTTCTCCGGCTGCGCCCGACTTCTCCGGATGGAATTGTACGCCATAGAAGTTGTCTTTATGGATCGCTGCAGAAAACGGCGCACCATAATGAACAGATGCAATATCAAAAGTAGGGTTATATTCAATAAAGTACGAATGCACGAAGTAAAATTGTGCCTGATCTTCAATCCCTTCGAACAATTTATTCTCTTTGGCGCTCACATTGTTCCAGCCCATGTGGGGGATCTTAATGCCTTGATCTTTATCAAACAGTTTGGTGCGTACCGGAATAATGGCCATCAGGTCGGCATCGCCTTCTTCAGAATGCGCAGTTAGCAGCTGCATGCCCACGCAAATGCCGAGTACAGGCTTCTTCTGCTCACGGATGGTCTCGATCAAACCAGTTTCTTCCAGTTTCTTCATCGCAGCTCCCGCATGTCCCACACCGGGGATGATGATGTGCGTATACTGCTCAAAATCTGCCGGCGCATTGATCATCCCGTATGGAATATCCAGCCGTTCCAGTGCAGAAGTTAGGGAAAAGATATTCCCGGCGCCATAATTTACAATTCCAATCATTACAATACTCCTTTTGTACTTGGTAATACCAGTTTCTCCGGATCTCTCTTTATGGCCATCTTGATGGCTTTGGCGAAGGCTTTAAAGATCGCCTCTATTTTATGGTGCTCATTATCGCCTTCTGCTTTGATGTTCAGGTTGCATTTCGCAGCGTCTGTGAACGACTTAAAAAAGTGATAAAACATCTCTGTAGGCATGTCACCCACCTTTTCGCGTTTAAATTCCGCATCCCAGACAATCCAGGGGCGGCCGCCGAAGTCGATAGCCGCTTGTGCAAGGCAGTCGTCCATTGGCAAACAAAAACCATAACGCTCCAGCCCAAGTTTATTGCCTATGGCTTTCGCAAAAGCCTCGCCAAGCGCAATGCCGGTATCTTCAATGGTATGGTGCTCATCAATATGCAGGTCACCTTTGGTGGTGATGTCCAGATCGATGCTGCCGTGGCGTGCAATCTGATCGAGCATGTGATCAAAGAAATGCAGGCCGGTGCTGATGTTTGCCTTTCCGGTACCGTCAAGGTCTATTTTAATGCTGATCTTCGTTTCGTTGGTATTCCGCTCATGCGAAATCACGCGGCTCCCCGCCCGTAGAAAGGTATAGATATCCACCCAATTCTGCGTTTGCAGCCCAATGCAGGAGGTTAAGTTCTCTGCTTTTTCCAACAGCTCATTCATCCCCAGCAGGTCGTTGTTGCGCAGCCAGATCGCCTTAGCGCCCAAATTCTTAGCCAGAATTACGTCATTCAGGCGGTCGCCGATCACAAAAGAGTTCGCCAGATCATAACCTTCAGCGAAAAAGTGCGTCAGTAAACCCGTGTTCGGTTTACGGGTGATCGCATTCTCATGGGCAAAGGTTTTATCAATGATAATCTCTTCAAATTTAACGCCTTCCTGCTCGAAAGTGTCCAGAATGAAGTTGTGTACCGGCCAGAAGTTATCTTCCGGATGAGAATCGGTGCCCAGTCCATCCTGGTTGGTCACCATTACGAGTGTATAATCCAGCTCTGCAGCGATCTTGGAAAGATAGAACAACGCTTTAGGGTAGAACTTTAGTTTTTGGAAAGAATCGATTTGCTCGTCTTCGGGTTCTAAGATTAAGGTGCCGTCACGGTCTATGAACAATACTTTCTTCATGATTGGGTTTTAAATGATTTTAAAGCGTTAACAAGCATTTCGTTTTCTGTGGAGGTGCCAATCGTGATTCGCAGACATCCTTCACATAAGATCACCTTAGAGCGGTCTCTTACAATGATCCCTTGTTCAACAAGGAAATTGTAAATGCCGGCGGCGTCCGTTACCTCTGCAAGAATAAAATTCGCATCAGACGGATATACGCGTTTTACGATCTCCAGGTTTGCTAAAGATGCACTTAATTGTTCACGCTCGGCGACGGTAATTTTAATCCATTCATTTACCTGTTCAATGTTTTCCAGGGCCTTCAAAGCGAGGTCCTGTGTAGCCTGGTTGATGTTGTATGGAGGCTTCACTTTATTGAGGATATCGATCACTGGTCTTCCTGCAAAAGCCATACCTAGACGCAGTGCCGCGAGGCCCCAGGCTTTGGAGAAAGTTTGCAAAATAACGAGGTTCGCATACTCCGTTAACTCGGCAATAAAGCTGCGTTGTTTGGAGAAATTAATGTACGCTTCATCGATCACCACAAGCCCTTCAAAGTTGGCCAGAACAGTCTCGATATCGGTGCGGGTAATGGAGTTTCCGGTTGGGTTATTTGGCGAGCAAATGAAGATGATTTTGGTGTTCGCATCGATGGCTTCAGCGATGCTTTCCAGGTCCAGCTGGTAGTTTGGAAGCAGGTTGATTTTACGTGCTTCAACGTTGTTGATATTTGCCGATACTTCATACATTCCATAGGTCGGCGGAAGGATGATGACGTTGTCTTTTCCAGGCTCACAAAAGGCGCGGAAAAGTAGGTCTATTGCCTCGTCACTTCCATTACCCAGAAAGGTGTTTTCGATGGGCACACCCTTGATCTTAGAGATGGCATCTTTCAGGTCCAGCTGCAGTGGATCGGGGTACCGGTTGTAGTTGGTGTCCAGCGGCGAGCCGAAGCTGTTTTCATTGGCATCCAGAAATACCTGTGCCTGTCCTTTGTATTCATCCCGAGCCGTAGAGTAGGGGCGTAGGTTCTTTATGTTTTCTCTCTGTAGATTGTTAATATCCATTTGGTGTATTTAAACGAATGGTGATTGCATTTTTGTGCGCTTGCAGCCCCTCGGCGCTGGCAAGCACTTCTACGGTATTTCCGATGTTCTGTAATCCTTTAGCAGTGATGTGCTGGAAGGTGATCTTCTTAATAAAAGAATCAATTGACACCCCTGAGTATGCTCGTGCATAGCCACTTGTAGGCAAAGTATGGTTGGTTCCGGAGGCATAATCACCTGCGCTTTCCGGCGTCAGGTTGCCCAGGAAAACTGATCCGGCATTGACTATCAGGGGGATTAAGGGCTCAAAGTGGTCTGTGGCCACGATCAGGTGCTCCGGCGCATAGGTATTGCTAAAATCCATGCCCTGCTCCAGGGAATCCACTTTGACCACGTAGGAGTTCTCGATGGCTTTGGCGGCGATATCTGCACGAGGCAACTGCTTCAGCTGATCATCAACTTCCTTCAATACTTCATCTATTATCTTTGACGAGGTAGATACCAGAATAGCCTGACTATCAACACCATGTTCCGACTGCGCGAGCAGGTCTGAGGCGACGAATGACGGAATGGCAGTCTCATCTGCGAGCACCAGAACCTCTGAAGGACCTGCCGGCATGTCAATTGCCGTCATCGTTGAACCCTGGATCAGCTGCTTCGCCTGGGTTACATAACGGTTCCCCGGACCGAAGATCTTGTCCACTTTAGGGATGCTTTCGGTGCCGTAAGCCATAGCGGCGACCGCCTGTGCGCCACCGGCAAGATATAGCTTTTCAATGCCTAGCAGCACCGCACAATAGGCCAAATAGCAGTTGGTTTTGCCATCTTTCTGTGGAGGTGAACAGACCACGATCTCCCGGCATCCTGCGAGTTGAGCGGGTATACCCAGCATCAGAAAGGTGCTCGGTAAAACGGCCGTTCCGCCTGGTATATATAGCCCTACGCGCTCGATTGCACGAATTTCCCGCCAGCAGGTTACGCCAGGCATGGTTTCCAGAGCCGGCTCCTGTTGGATTTGCGCCGCATGGAACTTCTTAATGTTTTCGTAAGCGGTGTCGATTGCGGTTTTCGCTTCCACCGGGATGGAAGCCGCAATCGTTTCCAGCTCCGTCTTATCCAGGTACAGCCGGTCGAGGTTTACTTTATCGAACTGCAGGGCGTAGGCCGTAATGGCCTGGTCTCCCCCTGTTCTTACGGTCTCTACAATCTCCTGAACCCTGCTTTTGATACTGGCGTCGTCTTCAAGTTGTCTTAAACACAGCTGGTCAACTTCCTGTTTAGATAAATCTTTATAGTTGTAGATTTTCAATGCGTTACAATTTGTAATTAACTAATGGTTAATGCCTGAATCGTGGTTTAATACCGGATTCAGTGCCTTAGATGATGATCTTTTCAATCGGCATCACAACAATTCCTTCCGCTCCGGCTGCTTTAAGTGCATTTATCTTTTCCCAGAAATCCTGCTCGGCAATTACGGAATGTAAAGCGACCCATCCTTCTTCAAACAGTGGAACGACCGTAGGGCTTTTCACTCCCGGTAACAAACTCACCACTTCTTCAAGGTTCGTCCTGGCCACATTCAGCACAACATACTTTGTCTCTTTTGCCCGTAAAACGGACTTAATTCTTTGCAGCAATTCGATCACTTCGGGGTTAAACTCTGCACCCTTGCGGCCAATCAAAACGGCCTCGGATTTCATCACTTCGGCGAAAGGTTTTAGCCCGTTACTTTTTAAAGTTCCACCGGTAGATACGATGTCAAAAATGGCATCACTTAAGCCAAGTCCGGGACCAATTTCCACCGAGCCCGAGATCGTTCTAATCTCTGCATTGATGTTGTTTTCCTGAAGATAATTTTGAAGAATAACGGGGTAGGAAGTGGCGATCGCGTGGCCTTCTAAACCGGCGATATCGGAGATCGTACTTTCATTGGGAACTGCGATTTTCAGGGTGCACTTTCCGAAGCCGAGCTTCTGCAAATAGCCCACCTGCGCACCAGATTCGATGATCACATTTTCGCCTACAATTCCAAGATCGGCGATGCCATCCTGAACATATTCCGGGATGTCGTCATCACGCAGAAAAAGGATTTCTAATGGGAAGTTGCTGACTGTTGAGATGAGCGAGCTCTTGTAGTTTTCAAAAGATAAACCACAATTTTTAAGAATTTCGACTGACTTTTCGTTTAATCTACCCGATTTCTGGATAGCTATTTTGAGTGTTTTCAATTTGCTGGTATTGAATTAATGGAACAAGAAATAAAAAATTCGGAAACAAGTTTTGAAGTACAAAACATTACATATCTATCGCCACAACTGGCGATGATGCAAATGTAAGTGATGGTTCAAGTGTTTGTTCATTTTTTATAGTCCACTATTCAACGATGCGAAGCAAAGTTCTGTTTAGCAAATATATGTTTCGAGTTTCAAAATAAAGAATATTGTTAAACTTTTGTTCAACAAAGTGGCGAGCTAAGGGGAGGAACAGAAGCCGGGGTTCTGGCTAAAACGCCAGCAAATCGCGGCCCTTTCCTGATTTCAGTTGTCAGGTCTTTCTTGTAAACACAGTCGTTGTGTAAACCAAAACCAGGAAAAGACATTTATGTATGACAAGTAAAATCTAGTAAAACCAGTGCACAGGCGTATAGCTATAACCCTAAGAGACGCAAGTATAAGCTCGGAAATGGCAAACACATGAGACACACCGGGCGCACACGTAACGCACACCAAGCGCACATGAACTGTGTGTTTGGTGTGTCTGAGGTCTTTGTTTCGTATGTTTGCGAGGTGATGTACGAGCAGCTACGAAAACATATTGAAAAAATTGTACCACTTACCGATGAGGAGTTCGAGTTTGTAAAACCGCATTTCAGCGGAAAGCGATACAAAAAGCACCAGTTCCTCGTTCAGCCAGGGGAACCGGTGCCGTATAACTACTATGTGGTTTCCGGACTTACAAAGCTTGTCTATACCGATCACTCCGCAAAAGAGCACATTCTCGCCTTTGCAATGGAAGACTGGTGGGATAACGACTTTCAGGCTTACTATACCCAAACCCGGGCGACCTTGTCGCTGGAGTGTATAGAAGATACCGAAGTGCTATGCCTTTCCCTTGCAAATTACCATGCGTTATGTGCCGGGCTGCCGAAGATAGAACACTTCTTCCTGGAAAAGGTGACGCTCGGTTTCCTTGCCGCTCAGCGCCGCATCTTGTCTTTGCTTACCTCGAGTGCAAAGGAGCGCTATGAACAGCTGGCGAATCAGCATCCTTCGTTATTGCAGCGCGTACCAAAAACGCAGCTGGCTGCTTATCTCGGTGTATCGCGCGAGACACTAAGCCGTCTGGGCAACTAGTGTGATCTGGCGCACAGGATAATTGTGCGGTAGGTCACCGTCGCGTTCCCCAGGTCATTTGCACTTTTGTGACGTTGATTTCGACAAACATCGTGATCACATTACACACTTAGCAAATTAGAAAATGGAAAAACGAACTATTAATCCCTGGAAGTGGCAAGACGGCCGCCACTATGTGCAGGCCGTCGAAGTGCAGCAGGTCCAGGGAACGTTGTACTGTGCAGGTCAGGCTGCAGTACATCCGGATGGAACATCAAGCGCTGCGGACATGAAAACGCAACTCCTGCTTGCCATTCAAAACCTGGAGCAGGTGATTGCTGAAGCTGGTTACGACCGCAGGAACATCGTCCGGCTGAATGTATATACCACTTCCCACGAAGAATTCTTTCCCTGCTTCGACATCTTTGGCGATTGGATCGCGAAAAATGAGATCAAGCAGGCAGCTACGTTCTTCGAAGTAAAAACGCTTTTTGAGACGTTGAAGGTCGAACTGGAAGCTACTGTCGTAAGATAATTCAACTACCAGGGAATGTTCCCGTATTCCGGATCGTGGTACTCGCTGATGAACCTTCCGGTTGGCCCATCTTCGTCAATCAGGGCATATTTAGCGATCCGCAGACCTGCGCTTTCAGCGCTGTCGGTTCCCCGGTGGTTATTGAAATCGGTGGCGACAAACCCCGGATCGACAGCGTTCACTTTAAACTTCGTGTTGCGCAGATCATAAGCCAAATTGATGGTGTACATATTTAGTGCAGCTTTTGAAGGCTGATAAATGGCGCCCTTATGGTCGTAGAATACCCAGCTTGGGTCTGTACTTAACGTTAGCGAGCAGCCGCTTGATGATACGTTTACGATCCGGGGCTGTTCCGCCATTTTCAACAGGTCGATGAAGGCCTGTGTAACCCGCACGACGCCATACACATTGACATTAAACACTTCGTTCATGGTGTGTACATCCAGATCGAGCGCTGTCTGCGGCAGTCCGCCGTTTATTCCTGCATTGTTGATCAGGGCATCCAATACGTCAGTCGTCCGTCCAATTTCAGCGCGTGCTGCATCTACTGACTCCTGATTGCCGACATCCAGATGCACCAATTCTACGGCATTCAGACCTTCTGCTTTTAATTCTTCAATTGCCCACTGGCCGTTCTTCAGATCACGGCTGCCTAAATAGACATGGTAGCCATCTCTTAACAGTTGACGTGCGGTTTCAAGACCAACACCTTTGTTTGCTCCTGTGATAAGTGCCTTTTTCATTTTCTTTCGTCTTTAAGTTAATACGACAAAATTCAAGAAAGGCTACCGGCTGGAAATAACCTAATTGAGGTTTATTGTAACCGGAATGATTGAAGCAGGGCTGCTCAGCGGTGGCTACCTGACGAATATACGCTCAAACGAATTTCCGGAGATTCATCATACATCCCAGGTGCATACCTTCATGGTAGTTGTTAAACTCGAATGCTTCCTTTAAAGAACCGAGGTAAAATCCGGTTCCGGTCATCCGTTCTTTGAAATTGACGAACTTCCCTTCAGAAAAGTCATGTTCAGTTCGTTCTACAAGAGAAGTCAGGAGCCCGCGAAACTCATTAATTTCCTTTTCAGTTATTTGCACGGTAGGTTTTGTGCCTGGCTTATAGCGGTCAAACATTTCGCTGGACACGTACCCCTCGAGGGATGAGGTCTTATAGATCAAACTTTGCTGTGCAACAATCACATGCCCGATGTTCCAGATCAGATTGTTGTTAAATCCATCAGGAATTTTGTTTAACTGGTCTATGGTGTATTTATCAAGATAATCCAGGTAAAGTTTTCTGCTCGTTTTCCAGATATTGAAAGTTGATTGCATTTTTATGTGTTTTTATGTTTGTGACGACTGTGAGGAGATATAAAGCATTAAAATTTAACCTTAGTGCTGTTGCCATTTTGAATAAATCAATCCATTTCTCATGTTGTTTAATCTATTGTTTGCGCAAAATAGGGGTAAAAAATTTGCCTTTCTGTTTATAGGATGTTAAATTACCTCTGGCATGTGAAGGCTGTAGTGTGGATCACAATCGGCTGATAATGCCGGA
>JAZQRI010000079.1:0-8154 GCA_045629455.1 Pedobacter sp.
GCTCTTTTCGTTGTTGGTGCTTTGTTGTTCTTGTATCCCATCATCTTTTCCAAGAAAGATAAAGCCGGCTGTGTGGAGCTTGATCCGGCATTGAAAGCTGATTCGGAATCTACCGAATCTTCGCGCCTCGCAGATGAGTAAATTCGCTTAATGCGGAAGCCTGCGAAGTTTTGTTACACAACAGGTATACTCAGGCCTGTTTGATTTGCGGAAAGTCTGTGAAGGGTCGTGACTTTAGGTTTGATTTTTTCACATTTTATACAAGTCTTTCTGTTCTCCACCGTCCCGTTGGTGTTGGTTCGTGTTTTGTAGCGCGTTCGCAAATCATCTAGACCTATGACATTAAAGTACAGATCAACAGCCCTGGTGGCAAAGCGGCGCTGATCATTACCAGGGGATCAAAGATCAACGTAGATGGAACACGTGAGCAACCCGTTGTTTTTACATCAGCAGCAACAAGTAAAGCGCCGGGCGACTGGATCGGTATTCTCGTGCTCGGCAAGGCAGAAACCAATGGCGACAATGGAAAGCTTCATGTATCAGGCTTCCAATCCTCAGCGGACATGGAATTTGGCGGCATGACAAATAGCGACAATTCGGGTTCTATCAAATTCCTGCGTATCGAATATGCAGGCGGACTAAATCCGGCTCTGGAAGAAGAGTGGGCACTGGATCAGGCTAGCGGTTTGAGTTTAAACGGTGTTGGTTCCGGAACAGTACTCGAAAACGTCATGATTAAATATTCAAATGACGACGCTTTTCAATTTGTTGGGCGGAACGGTGAATGGTAAATATCTGGTGGCCTACAACAATGGCGATGATAATTTCGATTTCGACCGTGGCTACACTGGGCACCTACAATTTCTCATTTCCTACCAGACCGTTCCTTCGGCAGTTGCCATCCGTGCCAATGGGTTCGAAAGTCTTAATGACCAGGCCGCTTCAGATCGTACGCCGCTTACCCGTCCGGTCGTTTCCAACATGACCATTATCGGTCCGCGTGAAGATCAACCGTTAACTGATCAAAGTCAGGGGATCTACATCCGAAGAAGTACGCGTTTTAGCATAGCGAACTCTATCGTTGCGGGATATTCCAATTGTGGATTGATGCTATGCCCAAAAACACGTCCTTTGCTCACCCAGAATAAAGGGTCTGTGTTCAAATTTAATCTGGTAAATGCAGACGAGCCCGGCAGGGCTTATACCTTCGACAATGGGCCCACAGGGGTGATTATTGTGCCCGATACGGAAGTTGCTGCCTGGGCTGTTATTGCCGAAGCAAGCAAATTTAAAGTGTCCTCATTAAACCGGAATGCAACCGCTGCCAATGTATCGGACCTGAAATTGAAATCCTTGTATTTGGCAGAGGCGCGGGATTTTGCGCCTGCCGGAGGCTCTCCGGCGTTAACGGGTTCCGATTTTAGCGATAGAGATTTTGGAGCATTTGCAAAGGTGGCCTTTGGGGGTGCTGTAGGGCCTTCTGATACCTGGGCATCGGCAGGTGCATGGCTGGATTGGAAATAACGCGTTGATGCGGGAAATACCTGGAATACAAGTGTTTGTACTTGAAATAGTTGTTTTATAACCGGATTGGTAAACATTTTATGGTATTTTATAGTAGTGTATCAAGTGTGATAAACAGACTAAAATCAACTAAATTTTAACCAATAAAACCACAAACAATGAACTTTAAACCATTAATGATTCTTGCATTTTCCGGGATGGTCTTTGCAGCATGTAACTCTAACAAAAACGGTGAAGGGGCTTCGGATTCTGCCATGACAGACTCCGCTATGATGGATACCACAATGAGCGACACATCGATGATGGATACAGGAGGAGCAGGTACTACAGGCACTACTGGATCAGGTGCGGGTACGCCTTCAACTGGTGGCGCCACCGGAACAGGTAGCGGTACAACCGGATCTGGCACTGGAACCAGTGGCGGAGCTTCAGGAACCAGTGGCGGAGCTTCAGGAACTACCGGTGGAACCTCAGGAACAACCGGTGGAACTTCAGGAACAACTGGTGGAACTTCAGGAACAACCGGTGGTGGTGCAACAGGTGGTACTACAGGTGGAAGTGGCACAAGCAGATAATACAACTTAATTCACGGACCAAACAGACATATTCCACACACCAAACCCACACTTTGTGTGCGCTTGGTGTGCGTTTGGTCTTTGTTACGTCTGGGCTAGATCTTTGTCGATCGCGGATGCAAGGGATGGATGTGACCACCCGGATTTGATACATTCATACGCTGAATGCGTACAGCATTCAGAATGGCCAGGAGGGCAACGCCCACGTCAGCAATTACCGCTTCCCACAAATTTGCCAATCCGCCCGCACCCAATACCAGTACGAAAATTTTGACCAGCAGCGCCATGCTGATGTTCTGCCAAACAATACGCCGGGTTAGGTAGCCGATCTGAATGGCTGTTGCAATTTTAGACGGCTGATCGTTCTGGATCACGATGTCTGCCGTCTCAATCGCGGCATCACTTCCCAGCCCGCCCATCGCAATGCCCGCATCTGCAAGCGCAATGACAGGGGCGTCGTTAACACCATCGCCTGCAAACGCGATCCGTTTTCCGGCGGCACGTAACGCTTCCAGATGCTCAACCTTCTCCTCTGGTAGCAAATTCCCGTAATAGGTGTCGATGCCAAGCTCATCCGCAACTTTCGCAACCACAGTTTGCTTGTCGCCGCTCAGCATCACGACTTGTATGTTCCGGGCTTTAAGCGCGTCAACGGCCTCCCACGCATCTTCTTTAATTTCGTCCGCAATGGTGATGTATCCGGCATACTTTCCGTCAATGGCAACCGCGACAATCGTATCCGCAATGTTTTCAACCTCACGGTTATAGGGGATGTGAAACCAGTTCAGTAGTTTCAGGTTTCCTGCAATAACGCTTTTCCCGTCCACCGTGCCCTTCAGTCCATGCCCGGCGATTTCTTCTACATCTGTGACCACCGGAGGCTGCGGGTCATCCCCCGCATAGGTGGCAATTGCCACCGCAATGGGGTGTGACGACTTACGCTCGAGTGCATTTACCAAGCGGACAAATGCCTGTTCATTCCCATCTTTACAAGAAACGTTCTGCACGGCGAAAATCCCTTTAGTCAGCGTTCCGGTTTTGTCTACAACTACCGTGTCTACCTTGCTCATAACGTCGAGAAAATTCGCCCCCTTAAACAGGATGCCGTTCCTGGAGGCGAGCCCTATCCCTCCGAAGTATCCCAGCGGAATGGAAACCACCAGGGCACAGGGGCAACTGATGACCAGGAAGACAAGCCCGCGGTACAGCCAGTCCCGGAACGCATAATCATCGACCAAAAAATAGGGTAGGGCAACAACCAGCAGCGCAAGCACAAAGACAATAGGCGTATAGACCTTCGCAAAACGCGAAATGAAAAGCTGTGTCCGGGATTTGCGGGCGGTCGCATCCTGAACCATCTCCAGGATCTTGCTCAGCTTACTGTCCTTAAATGCAGCGACAACCTCGATGATGGCCAGCTGATTGAGGTTGATCATTCCGGCAAGTACAGTGCCGCCTGCATTTTTTGAAGCCGGAATGCTTTCGCCGGTAAGTGCCGCCGTATTGAACGTAGCCGTTTCGGAGCGCAGTATGCCGTCGAGGGCTACTCTTTCTCCCGGTTTAACCTGTATATGCTCACCCATTATTACCGTAGCCGGGCTTACGGTAGAAACCCGCCCGTCACGAATAACATCTACACGGTCGGGGCGAATGTCCAGCAAAGCTTTAATGCTGCGCTTCGCTTTGTCCACAGCGGCATCCTGGAACCATTCACCAACAGAGTAGAAAACCATCACCGCCACGCCTTCGCTGTAGGATCCGATGGCGAAAGCGCCCAGTGTAGCGACACTCATCAGGAAGAATTCATTGAAGAAATCGAAACGTATGGCTTTTCTGTAGGCCAGATTCAAAACCTGGTATCCCGCAAGGAGGAAAGCGGCGCCGTAGATGCCGAGGCTGATCAGATTGCTGAACGTGATCTGAAAACCAAGCTCCAGGATCTGCATGACCAACAGGATAAAAAATGCGGTCAGCAGCGGCCCATGCGCGGCCCAAATTGATGTTACTTTAGCACTGCCGCCACTGTGATCGTGGTCATGATCGTGATGATGATCATGATCGGATACGGACTGGCTATTTATATCTGCTATTGCGTTGCTGCTCTTGTTTTCCATTCTTACAAATGTAAGGGGCGGCAGCCTGCAATTGTATTGCAAAGTTTATCCGGCACATGCTGCGCAGATGCCTTTAACAATAAGTTCACGCTCCTGCGCCTGATAGCCGGGAGGCAGCACAACTTCGGGAATGTGGGTTTTTGGGAGGCAATATGTTTCTTTGCAAACGTTGCAGTAAAAATGAACATGAAGATCGTGGTGTTTCACCCCATCGCAATCCGGTTGGCACAGCGCGAACTTTGTTGTGCCGGTGCCATCTTCGATGCGGTGTACCAGACCATGTTCTTCAAAGGTTTTTATGGTACGGAATAGGGTCACCCGGTCGGTATGCTCCATGGAAAGTGCAATATCAGTCAGACTGACCGCCGTAGATTGCTTATCTAAAAAGTCCAGTACCAGCAGGCGCATTGCAGTTAGATTAACCTGCTTCTCTAGTAATCTGTTTTCCAGGTGTTTCATTCCCACGAAGATACGTCTTTAATTCATAGCTACTGCCCGTTCGGATATCCAGACGGGTAGTAGCAGGTTATTTATGTGGTGGATTGAGCTGATGAATATCAAATTTCTCCCCCCGCGACAAAATGGAAACTTTAAGGTTGCGTATGGAGATCTTCTTTTCCTCATCGTAATTGGTAATGTTGTTGCCGAAGCTCTCTTTGCCATCCATGATCAACACGACCCCGCAACCGGTCACGACCGCATCTGTTCCGTTCCGAACAATGACGGCGGTGTTTTCCTCGATGCCCATGCCTATCGTAGAGAGGTTGGAGGCGACAACCTGTGCAAGGCGGACTGTCCTTCCCCTTTCAACGAAGTGTGTGTCTATACAAACGTCTCTTAGAAATTCGAAGCCGGTCGTTACTTTAATTGCACCAGCGATCATCTCTTTTTCTCCTGTTCCGGCATAGATCATCGGTGTAGAGAGTACCATGGCACCTGCACTTGTGCCTCCTACCAGTAGCTTCTCATAAATGTAACGGTGTTTCAGCAGGAACAAAAAGCCGCTGCCGCCGTATACGGATGTCAGCTTTAGCTGGTCGCCACCAGCTATGAATACCGCGTGTGCAGCTTGCAGGCGGTCTAGAAATTCATTCTCATAAAGGTCTTCCCGCTTATCGTGGTGGATGTGGTTCACCGTACATTTGATATACTTTTGGAAACAATCTTTGTATTCCTTAAAAGTCTCGTCAATCTCCTGTGAACCTGCAGAGGTAATCACTTCAATAATGGGATTCTCCACATCAATCAACGATACAAATTCTTTTAAAACAATTTCGCGGTCGCTCCCGCCGCCAATAATCATTAAGGTCCCGTTTGGAACGGGGCAGTCGTTCATCTCCTGGTATTTCTTCAGTTGCTCATCTTTCATTTTACGTATTGCTAAATTTTCAACTAGCGTAATCACAATTGTGAAAGGCCCTTTGTTTTAGCGGCCTCCAGATTGAGTAAAAACGGCGTTCCTGTCCGTATTTTATCTTTGATATTTCCGTAATAATCCAACAAACGGGAAGAAGGATTGCATTGTTGATGTTGAAAGTTAAATGTCAGGCTGTATGCAAATTGAACAAACAAGGGTTATGCGCGGTCCAAACTATTGGGCGCCGAACCGGAAGAAATTAATTGTGATGAAACTGAGAATGGTGGAGGGGGATAATTTTGCTGCAGTTGACCTGCCGGAAATTGTCCGCAGGCTGCAAGGTCTGCGGCCTGCGTTACACCGGCTGAGGAATTACGAGCGTTTAAGTGATGTTGTGGAGCAGCTAGCGGTAGAGCTGCAATGCAGGGCAGGAATAGACTGTGCCTACTCAAAAACGCATTCCACCGCAGATCCCGATATCTTTTATGTTGTGTTTTCTTATGAGGAGGAGCAAGAAGGATTGTATGCCGGAAAGGCTGCGGTTCGCATTGCCAATGCGGTGAAAGCCGGAGCGGCATACGACCTGGAGGAGGATATACAAAAACTAAAGCAGATACATAGAAGAGCGGCGCTTGGCCCGAGTACCAGGAGCATTGTGGACGAAGCCGTAAAAAGAGGTATTCCGGTGACCCGTCTCGACCGCCATTCCTTAATTATGCTTGGCCAGGGTTGCAACCAGCGCAGCTTCCGTGCAACGGTGGCCTGTACAACAAGCAGCCTTGCCGTAGAGCAGGTGAGCGACAAGGATGGGACGAAGCGGATTCTGGCCGATAACTTTATTCCTGTACCCGAGGGCTTGCTGGTCTACGATGAAGCCGGGCTGGAGCAGGCCCAGGTCAAGTTGGGCTTCCCGCTGGTGGTGAAGCCACTGGATGGCAATCATGGGCGGGGAATAACAACGGGCATTGATTCCAGCGCGCAGTTGCTGGAAGCCTTTGACGAAGCAAAGCGCCTTTCGAAGGAGGTGATTGTGGAAAGGCATATTCCGGGTAGTGACTACCGTTTGTTGGTCGTGAACTTTAAATTGATCGCTGTTGCGAAACGCGTACCTGCACGGGTTACCGGGGATGGAAGATCAACTATAGAACAGTTGGTGGAAGAGGTGAATAAAGATCCCAGGCGGGGTATAGGCCATGAAAGGGATTTAACGGCCATTCGCCTGGATAGCCATACCTTGTCACGCCTCGAACGCATGGAGTTACTGCCGGAAAGCGTTTTGGACCGCGGTGAGATTCTGGACTTGAGAGATACGGCTAACATCTCTACCGGCGGCACTGCGGAAGATGTAACGGACCGGGTACACCCGGACAATGTGTTTCTGGCTGAGCGGGTCGCCCGGCTGATGGATCTCGACATTTGCGGGATAGACATTATGGCCGCTGACATTACTGTGCCGATTGTGAAGGGCAATGGTGCAGTGCTGGAGGTCAATGCCGGACCGGGCCTAAGGATGCATCTGGCCCCAACCGTTGGCCGGGCAAGGAATGTCGCTGCACCTATTCTGGACCTGATGTACCCCCAACAGACACCTTCCAGGATTCCGCTTGTCGCAGTAACGGGCACGAACGGTAAAACGACTACCGTACGGTTGATTGCCCATCTGGCGAAGTTTTCGGGGCACACGGTTGGTTTCACCACAACAGATGGCATCTACATTCAGGACCATATGATCGAACGCGGCGACTGTAGCGGCCCGGCAAGTGCAGCGGTTGTTTTGAGGGACCCGGCAGTAGACTTTGCTGTGCTGGAATGTGCCAGGGGCGGGATCTTACGGTCGGGACTAGGCTTTGATCAGTGTGACGTAAGCATTGTGACCAATGTATCGGGTGATCACCTGGGTCTGAATGGCATCGAGACCATTGAGCAGCTGACGAGGCTTAAACAGGTGCTGCCCAGAAGTACCCGGCAGGAAGGTACCGCGATCTTAAATGCAGATGATGATCTGGTGTTCGGAATGTCAGAAGCGCTCTCGTGTAATCTGGCCTTATTTGGAGCCAGCATGGAAAATCCGCGCATCCGCCGGCATATCGAACAAGGAAAGCTTGCAGCAGCTGTCGAAGATGGCTACCTGACCATCGTTGATAAAGGCGTAAAGGTGCGCATCGCGTCTGTTCCGGAGGTACCGCTAACGATCGAAGGTAAGTCCGAATGCATGGTCATGAACATCCTTCCATCGATCCTAACAGCCTATTTGTACAACTTTCCCATTGCGGTTATACAGGAGGCACTTGGGTCTTTTACACCATCACCGGAAAACACCCCCGGAAGAATGAACCGCTTTGAATTCAGAAACTTCAGCGTCATGATCGACTATGCGCACAACCAGGGCAGTTTTGCGGAGCTGAAGAAGTTCGCGGAAAAAGAACCGGCAACAGTTAAAACAGGCATAGTTACCTGTCCGGGCGACAGAAGTATGGCCGATACGATTATGATGGGCAAGCAAGCTGCGGAGATATTCGATGAGATCATCATCCGGCACGATAAAGACACAAGGGGGCGTGCCCCGGAACAGATTACGGAATGG
>JAZQRI010000080.1:0-107288 GCA_045629455.1 Pedobacter sp.
CGTTCAACCTCTGCCACCACTTCCCGCTTGAAGCACTCTAAATACAAACGCCCAAACTTTTTAACTTTTACTTCTTTTGACATTGTCCAAAGTATTAATAAGTGTTAATAGGTCAGTGTAAAGTTTTTTCAGGACGAGACACCATCTGTGTCGCCCCGGTATACCTACAGATTACCTAGGCGTAATCCTTAATGTGCTTTACGCCCATGAAGCGAGTTTACCGAAAGCCATTCACAGGGTTATGATCCGGAAGTGGAAGCGTCAAATATGAATTAAAACGAATCTCTTTAAAGCGTAAATGGTAACTTTGATGCATAAACTATGTGGTTAAAAAACATTACCCTGCTTAATTTCAAGAATTACGCTGATGCAACCGTTGCCTTTTCGAAAACCGTTAATGCGTTTGTAGGCGATAACGGCGCAGGTAAGACCAACCTTTTAGATGCCATTCATTATCTATGCCTGTGTAAAGGATATTTCAATCCGATAGATACCCAGCAGATAAAAACCGGTGAGGACCTGTTTCTGATTCAGGGCGACTTTGACCGGGATGATAAGAATGAGAAAATCACCTGCGGGGTAAAAAGAAACCAGAAGAAGCAGTTCAAGCGGAACAAGAAGGAATACGATAAGCTGGCTGATCACATCGGGCTGTTTCCACTCGTAATGATCTCGCCTTATGATGCATCGATCATCATGGAAGGGAGTGAAGAACGCCGCCGGTTTATGGATAATGTAATCTCCCAAACCGATGCGTCTTATCTTGATGAGCTGATCGTCTACAACAAACACCTGCTCAACCGCAATGCCTTTCTGAAGCAAACGGCGATCAACCGGCGTTATGATCCCGCATTGCTGGAGATCTTCGATGAACAACTCAGCAGTTCCGGCAATAAGATCTTCGAAAAAAGAAAGCAGTTTATACTGGATTTTATTCCCTTTTTCAACCAGCACTATCAGTTTCTGACCAACAACAATGAGCAGGTTAATATGGAATACTTCTCACAGCTGAATGAAACCGCCTTTGAAACACTATTGAGCCAGTCGGTAGAGAAAGATAAAGTGTTGGAACGTACAACCACAGGTATTCATAAGGACGACCTGATCTTTACGTTGCGAGAGATGCCACTGAAGAAATTCGGTTCACAGGGGCAGCAGAAATCGTTCCTGATTGCGCTCAAACTGGCGCAGTATTCTTACCTGCAGAAGTTTAAAGGCTTTAAGCCGCTGCTGCTGCTGGATGATATTTTTGATAAGCTGGATGACCGTCGTATGCACAAGCTGATGGAGATGGTTTCCCACCATGATTTTGGGCAGATCTTTATAACGGATACGGGAAGAGAAAGGGTCTTAAATATTTTTGATCGCATCAAAGTTCCAGTAACTTTGTTCGAAGTAAACAACGGATCTATTCAACATGCGTAAACCGAAAGACATCACCCTGAAGGAGGGCATAACGAAATTGTTGTCTGCATACCGGCTTAAGAGTAAGTTTGACGAAACGTCAGTCGTGGCGCTGTGGCCGGAGATCATGGGAAAGGCAGTAGCAAACCGGACGACACAAATTTACATTTCTCAAAAGAAGCTCTTTATCCGTATAGAGTCATCTGTCATTAAAAACGACCTTTTAATGGTAAGAACCGGAATCATTCAAACCCTGAATGAAAGAGCCGGTTCTGAGGTCATTACTGAAATTATTTTCTTATAGTGATTAGCCGCGTCCGCCGAAGATCTTACTGATTACCCAGATAATAAGTGCAAGTACGATTACGACGATAATAATACCGGACCAAACGCCTGCTTTGAAAATGCCTTCAATTGCAGAGCAACTTGCTAGAGTTGTTGACAAGAAAGCTAAAATTGCCAGAGGGAAATATCTTTTCATCATAATTAGGTTTGTTTTCGAATAATAACAATGATGAGTTAAAATGGTTTGCCCGCCGGCTTGGATTATTTGACTTTCAGCAGCTCCACTTCGAAGATCAGCGTACTGTAAGGAGCGATGTCGCGGCCTGCGCCTTGTTCGCCATACGCAAGGTCATAAGGCACAAAGAACCTGTATTTTGATCCTTCCGGCATGAGCTGTAATCCTTCTGTCCAGCCTGGAATAACGCCATTTAATGGCAAAGTGTATGGTTCCTTACCTTCATTGCTGTCAAACTGTTTTCCATTAAGCAGAGACCCTTTGTAGGTTACCGTCACCGTGTCGGTCAGGGTTGGTTTGCGGCCCGATCCATTCTTGATAACCATATACTGGAGTCCGCTTGCTGTTGTTTTTACGCCGTCAACTTTCTTGTTGTTTTCCAGGAATGTTTCCCCTTCTTTTTTAATGGCTGCGAATTTGCCTTTGCTTTTTTCGACCATGAGGTTGTTTATTGCCTGCTGAGAATCTTCTCTGGAAATCAGGAACTTCTCCTCACCGAAGGCATCTTTAAGGCCTTTCACAACCAGGTCGTAATTCAAGCCTTCGAGGCCGTTTCCCTTCAGGCCACTGCCCATGGCCATGCCGAAGCTGTAACTCGCGGAGTCCAGCCGGTTCGCCAGGGTAGCTGCCGGGGCAACTGCTGCTTTGGTCGTTTTTGCAGCCGGTTTCCTGGCGGCAACAGATTTCTTGCCTTTGGTTTGTGCATTTGCTGTAAACGCCAAAAGGGTAATGCAGCAAGCAAGGGTTAATGTTTTCATTGGTTTGGTTTATATTTTTAAGGTATAAAAAATAAGCACCCTTTTGAGGTGCTATTCTACTATATTATGGCTGTATCTTAGTTCTAGAAGCGCTCGTCTGCTTTAAAGAAGAAGTTTCCTTCAATTTCTGCATTTTCGTCAGAATCTGATCCGTGAACAGCGTTCGCATCAATAGACTTTGCATATTTCTGACGGATGGTTCCCTCTTCTGCTTTCGATGGATCTGTTGCGCCGATTAGCTTTCTGAAATCTTCAACCGCATTGTCTTTCTCCAGAATCGCCGCAACGATAGGGCCTGAAGACATGAAGCTTACCAGGTCTTTGTAAAAAGGACGCTCTTTATGAACTTCGTAAAATGCACCGGCAGTTTCTGGAGTCAGTTTGGTATATTTCAAGGCAATGATTTTGAAGCCCGCAGCGGTAATATCATTGATAATTGCACCAATATGCCCGTTTGCAACAGCATCAGGCTTAATCATTGTAAATGTTCTGTTTGTACTCATTTGGATATTTTTTTTCAAAATTACGGTTTAATGTTTTAATATTAAAGCTTCAGAATATAATCGGTGCCAATTCATGTTTAATTATTAGCTTTGCAGCTTTCACATATGCTATCTCTTTTAGAATTAACCGATTTGCTGGCGACGCCGCAAAAAATTGTAATAACGACGCATCACAAACCAGATGGTGACGCCATGGGCTCATCCTTAGGTTTATATGCTTACCTGATCCAGAAAGGGCACCATGTTACGGTGATCACGCCTACAGACTACCCATATTTCCTGCACTGGCTGCCGAATAACTCAGATGTGGTCATCTATACGGAGAATAAAAGCGCGTCGGAGAAACTGGTTGCTGAAGCGGCACTGATTTTTTGTCTGGACTTTAATACGCTGAGCAGAATCAATGAACTGGGAGAACTCATCAGGGCTGCGGACGGCTATAAGATCATGATCGATCACCACCTGGAGCCGGAAGATTTTGATGACTATCGTCACTGGAACATCAACGCCTGCGCAGCAGCACAGCTGGTGTACGACTTCATCGTAAATGTGCTGGGCGATGGAAAATACATGACCAAGGATATTGCAACCTGTTTATACACCGGGATCATGACGGACTCCGGTTCATTCCGGTTCCCATCGGCAACCTCTACCGTTTACCGGATTGGTGCTGATCTGATCGACCTGGGAGCGGAGCACTGGAGAATTCACCAGCTCGTATACGATAACGCTACCGAAAACCGTTTACGGTTCTTAGGTCATTGTCTAACGAATAAACTGGAACTGCTACGGGAATTTAATACGGCCATTATCACCGTGAGCGCGGAAGAACTTGCGCAATATAAGATTGTAACCGGTGATACCGAAGGTATTGTGAATTATGCATTGTCTATAAACGGAATAAAACTTGCCGCGTTCATCATCGAACGTCCGGACCGCGTGAAGCTCTCTTTGCGTTCAACGGGGGATTTTCCCGCAAATGAAATATGTAAGAAATACTTCAATGGCGGCGGGCACCGGAATGCTGCCGGGGGCGCCTCGGAGAAATCACTTGCAGACACTGTGGCCGAGTTTAGATCTATTTTGCCGGAGTATAGAACGCAGTTATTAGCTTAGAAAACGAATACATTAAAGTGGCCTGTTCCAGGCGCTTCATAACTTAAAAAAAAAACAATAAATTACTGATGAAAAAAAGTTTAGTCATTCTTTTTGCAGCAACGCTCGGACTAGCTGCATGCAACAACTACAAAAAAGGACCGGGAGGTCTGATGTACACCATCCACAAGTCAGAAGGTAAAGAGAAAATCAAACCAGGCGATATCATTAAGTTGAATTTTATTCAGAAAAGTGAAAAAGATTCGATCATGAACAGTACGTATGACTTCGAGCAACCTCAGGTATTTCCGGTTTCTCCGAAAGTATATGCCGGTGATATGAACGATGTGTTAACACTTTTCGGAGAGGGAGACAGTGCAACGTTCAAGTTGAACCTGGATACCATGGCTCTGAAATCCGGCCAGCCTAAACCTCCGGGAACAAAAGATACCTACATGATCTTTACCGTTAAGGTGGAGAAAGTATTGGCTAAGCCTGCCAATGAAGCGGATTCTACTTTCCAAAAGAAAGCGCAGGAATTCTTCCAAAAAGATTACATCGCTTCTATTGAGAAACGTAAATCTTCTGAAGCCGGAAAAATCAAAAGTTACATTGAGGCAAACAACCTTAAAGTTAAAACCACAGCTTCTGGATTACAGTATGTGATCAACGCACCTGGTGACGCACAAAGAGCTGTTCCTACAGATACATTGATGGTTAACTATACTGGTAAATTCACGACCAAGAAAGCGAACGGAAAAGACAATGTATTTGATACAAGTGATAAGAAAGTTGCTGAAGAGTCTGGAAAATTGAATCCAATGGCGCAATATGCACCACGTCCGTTCCAATTGGGGCGTGCGATCCCTGGATTTGATGAGGGCTTGAAACTGATCGGTAAAGGTGGAAAAGCAACATTGATCATTCCATCAAGACTGGCTTACGGTGAAGCAGGTATGCAAGGTGGCATCGCTCCATACACGCCATTGGTGTTTGAAGTGGAATTGGTTGACATCAAAAAACCAAGTGCAACTGCACCAGCTGCTGCTCCGGCAAATGCGGCTCCTGTAGTAAAAAAATAAGTTCAGTTCCCTTTAGGGAGAAAAATACGGAGGGCATTCCAAGATGGAATGCCCTCTTTTTTTGTGCTACTTTTGCGCCCAAAAGCGTGTTTTAGGTGAAAAATAACGTGATTATTTTATATTTGGTGAGTAGCTTTCCATTTAGACCTTAATCACGCATGATACTTAGAAATACGACAAAGATCTCCTTCCTTTTACTCTTCAGCTTGTTGCTGTCCATTCCCTTTACAGCTGGCGCAGCCATACAAAGCTGGATACGGATCAATCAAATGGGATATGCCCCCGATGGCGTAAAGGTTGCGGTTTTCGTATCGAAAACACCTGATGCTTCCCTCGGCACGTTTGAAATTCGCGAAGCAGCCAGCAACAAAGTTGTGTATAAAAGCAAGGCCGGAAAGGATTTTGGTCAGTATGGTCCGTTTCAGTCGGCTTACAGGTTGAATTTCAGTGGGTTTAAAAAGCCAGGGGAGTATGTGCTCAAGGCCGGTGATGCGGTTTCAATGCCGTTCCGCATTTCAGCTGAGGTGTACAAAGGGGCTGCAGATTTCGCTTTACGTTATATGCGTCAGCAGCGTAGCGGCTACAATCCCTATCTTCAGGATTCCTGCCACACCACTGACGGCTACGTCGTCTATGGACCTGTGCCGGAAAACACCCGGATAGACGCATCGGGCGGCTGGCACGATGCGACAGATTATCTTCAATATTCAACCACTTCGGCAAATGCAACCTATCATCTTCTGGCGGCCTACCGGGATTTTCCAAGGGTCTTTACAGATGGGTATCAGGCAAACGGAACAGCGGGTTCCAACCGGATTCCGGATGTGCTGGATGAAGGAAGATGGGGGCTTCAGTGGCTGCTGAAAATGCATCCGCGTGCTGACTGGATGTTTAACCAGATTGCAGATGACCGTGACCATGCGGGTATGCGGTTGCCCAATACAGATACCGTTGACTACGGATGGGGCGAGGGAACTGGCAGGCCGGTGTATTTCATTACCGGGGAGCCGCAGGGCCTTGGTCCATATAAGAATAAAGCCACCGGCGCGGCCTCTACGGCAGGAAAGTTTACCAGTGCATTTGCGCTGGGTGCAAAGATCTATGGTAAGACAGATCAGACCTTTGCTGCACTGCTTGCCGAGCGCTCGCTTTCAGCGTACCAATATGGGCTTGCAAAGCCGGGCGTTGCCCAAACGGCCTCGGTAAAGTCGCCCTACATCTACGCAGAGGACAACTGGGTTGATGACATGGAGCTGGGGGCAGCAGCCCTTTATGCCCTGAATCAGGACAATAAGTACCTCAGGGAAGGCCTTCAATACAGCCAACAGGAAAAGGTTACGCCATGGTTGGGTGCAGATACGGCAAGCCATTACCAATGGTATCCTTTCCACAACTTCGGCCACTATGAACTGGCTGTAAATGCCGGGAAGGAACAGAAGGCTGCTTTAATCGGCTATTACAAGCAAGGCATTGAGAAAGTCTGGAAGAAGGCTTCTAAGAATGCTTTTTACCGCGGTATACCCTTTATCTGGTGTTCCAATAACCTGACTGTTTCTTTTGCCATCCAGTGTTTTTTATACCGGGAGCTGAGCGGCGACAAGACCTATGAGGAACTGGAGCAGGCCTGTTTTGACTGGGTATTTGGCTGCAATCCATGGGGTAAAAGTATGGTGTACGGTTTGCCGCAGCACGGAGACACGCCGTTGTATCCACACTCTTCCTTTACCGTTTTAAACCAGTACCCTGTTGACGGTGGTCTGGTGGACGGACCGGTTTATACCAGTATTTATGGAAGCCTGCGTGGCATTAAACTGGAAGCCGCAGATAAGTATGCGGAGTTCCAGTCGGATCTGGCAGTATATCACGATGACTTTGGGGATTACAGCACCAACGAGCCAACGATGGATGGAACGGCATCTTTGATCTACCTACTGGCGGCCAGGGAGCATGAGGCCCAGGCGAAATAATTACAGGGAAGGCTTTTTGCTAAACTGGTTCCTCAGATATTTGAGCGCATGCGTGATCTGGTTTTCCACGGTGCATCGGGAGATGCCCAGGAAGGTTGCAATTTCTGTGTTCGATAAATGGTTTACCCTGCTCAGCAGGAATATTTCACTGCAGCGTTTTGGTGCGCCATTGAGGTAGACCTTCAATTCCGTTTCGAAATCTTCCTGTACAAGCTTCTGCGTTGTGAAAATGCCGGACGGATCTGCTGGAAGGTCCTTATATTCTTCGATATAGTCGATGGGGGATATTTTAGCTGCTTTCAGCTTTTTATAGATGTGATAACGGGACGTGATAACCAGATAACCCTGGAAATTTGTGATCTTCAGGTGCTTTCGCCTTTCCCATAGGACCACGAAGACATCATGAACAATCTCTTCTGCATAGGCAGGATCTTTCAGGTAGAAGCTTGCCGTGCGGAATAATTTTTTCCAATGTCTGTTATACAAGATAACAAATGCACCGGGTTTATCGGTAGTCACCTCATCCCATAATTCATTGTCAGACAAATTACTCATGTTCATATTTGGCATTTAAAAGTACCAATTGTTTTCCAATGCACATGGTGAATGAAATAAATTTTTGAAAGTATGTGTGTGGGATACTGCTTTTTACCTCTATATCTTACAACCAATAAGATATGAACGCGGAAGAGTATATTATACTTTATGAAAAATACATGTCCGGGAATTGCAGCGCAGAAGAAGAGCAGCTTTTGCATGAGTTTTCCGACAACTTTCAGCTGTTAACCGGCGAAGACACCCATGCTGATCGATCCGAGAAGGTGTTAAGGGATGTCATCTTTGAGCGGGTATCTCAAACCATATCCCAATCCAGCCGCAGAACAATTGCATTCACGTCCATATTAAAATATGCAGCCGTTGTCATCCTTATGGCAGGCATTGGATTGATGTCCGTTGATTATTACCAGTCGGCCAAGCCGGCTGCGGCGGTGGCAAAGACTACCGTTCCGCATACCCATCCGATTGAGCCGGGACGTGCAACCGCCACACTAACCTTAGCTGATGGTTCGACGGTTGATCTGGATACCTTGGAAAAGGAAATCATTTCCTCTGCCACTGACCTGCGGATCAGCAAGTCGGCAGAAGGATCTATTGTTTACGCTGCAACCGGAAGTTCCACTAAAAATTCGTTCAATACCATCCAGGTTCCGGCCGGAGGCACTTACAACGTCATTTTGCCGGATGGAACATCCGTTTGGTTGAACTCGGCCTCTTCCTTAACCTATCCGACGAACTTCCGGGAAAAAAGCAGGACGGTACAGCTGAAGGGGGAAGCATACTTTGAAGTCGCAAAGAATGCGGCAAAACCGTTCATCGTAGATGTAAATGATATGACTGTAACGGTGTTGGGCACCCATTTCAACGTGAATGCCTACCGCAACAAGGCGCAGATGAAAACGACGCTTCTGGAAGGATCTGTGCGGTTAACCCATTTCGATAAGGAAGTCCTTCTCCGCCCGGGGGAACAAGGTGCTGTAAGTTATCAGGGGTCTGGTATGGAAGTATCTAAAGTGAATACCAATAAGGTTATGGGCTGGAAGAATGGCTACTTCATGTTTCAGGACGATTCCATTGAGGACATTATGGAGCAGATCGGGATGTGGTATAACGTAGATGTGGAATACCAGGGTGATATGCGAAATAAACTTTTCGGGGGTATTTATTCCAGGAACAAAGATATCAATGAATTGCTAAAAGGGCTGGAGTTAACCGGTCTGGTACATTTTAAAATTGAAGGAAGGAGGATAATTGTGATGGCTTAAACCAATGCAAGTTATCTAAACAAATGGCCGGTGCGTTGCCGCGCGCCGGCCGCCAGTAAACTGGGTTAAGATAATGTTAAGAATGTCGATTAAACAAGGTTTCATTAAACTTAACAACCAAATGTATAAAAATTTTACTGCATTAAGCAGGTGGAAATCCTGTGCAAAAATCCCGATCGTTCGTATGGTAAAACTGACATGCATTTTCTTTTTTGTTGCTGTTTTACAGGTAAGTGCGACAACTTACGCCCAACGGATCACCCTGAGGTATAAAAATGCGCCACTTGAAGATGTACTGCTCAACATCAGATCGCAAAGTGGGTTCGATTTCCTTTACAGTGCTCAACTGCTGAAGAAGGCGAAGCCGGTGTCCGTGAGTATAAAAGATGCATCTTTAGAAAAGGTGTTGGAAGCCTGTCTGGAAGGGCAGCCATTCAGCTATCAGATCAACCAGCAGACCGTTACTATCGTTCCGCTTCCCGCGGGCAGCCGGCAGGCATTTCCCATAAGGGGGCAGGTAACCGATGCCAATAACAGTCCTTTGCCCGGGGTGAGTGTTAAAGTTAAAGGCGGGGCAATAGGGGCGGTAACCGACCAGAGTGGTCGCTTTGCGCTTGAGCTGCCAAGTGGATCAAGCGTATTGGTCTTTAGCTACATTGGTTTTGAAACGCTGGAGCAGGCGGTGAACAACCGGAATGAACTCAACGTTAAGCTTCAGGAAAGTTCGCAGTCGCTGAACGATGTTGTCGTTATTGGTTACGGTACCCAGAGACGCTCCAGCGTCACGGGCGCGGTAGACCAGATCAGTTCTGAAGCGATTCAGGGAAAGCCTGCCATGAACACCACCCAGGCCCTTCAGGGCGTATCTCCAAACCTTATCGTGCAGCAGTCCAATGCGGAGCCCGGGGCAGGGGTAAACATTAACATCAGGGGGGTAGGAACGATGGGCGACAACAATCCGCTGTATGTTATTGACGGAATTGTTGGCGGAGATATTAACCTCTTGAATCCCTCGGATATCCAGTCGGTATCTGTATTAAAGGACGCAGGAAGTGCGGCGATATATGGATCCAGGTCCTCGAACGGAGTCATTTTGATAACGACCAAGCAGGGTTCCAAGAATTCGCCGATGCGGGTAACGCTGAATGCCCTTGCCGGCTACCAGGTGCCCCACATCCTGTATAAACCAGTAAAAGGATATGAGAATGCGATACTACGGAATGAGGCGAATGTAAATGCCGGACTCACCCCGATTTACAATGCAGCGCAAATCCGGGACTTCCAGGTGCAGGGCGACCAGGAGTGGTTTTTAAACTCCATTCTTCAGAATGCCTTGCAGCAGAACCACAACGTAAGTGTTTCCGGTGGTACGGCACAGTCCACATACCTCGTGTCCGTGGGATATGCAGATCAGCGCAATAACCTCGTTGGTCCGGATTATGGACTAAAACGATACAACTACCGTATAAACCTGAACAATGAATACGGCAGATTCAAACTCAGCAGTATACTGTCTTATGCGAAATCGCAGATCAAAGACCATTCTTCGAGTACCTCGACGCTGATTGTGGATGCCGGACGGGTGCCAACGATTTACAAGCTTCAGGATGAAAATGGGCGCTACCTGACCAATGATGTTCTTGCGGAATTCAATCCCCTGGGTATCCTGGAACAGGGCGGATACCGGAAATACGACAATGACAATCTTTTCGGTAGTCTCAATGCCGAGTTCAGGGCGACGGACTTTTTAAAGTTCCGTGCTGTTGTAGGGGGCACGCTTACGGCGAACCACCTCTATGCAAGAACCATGCAGGTTGATTACTTGCCCAAAGGCGTATCCGGTTCTGACCGGAATACGAATGATGAAAATGATAAGAATCTGTTTTTGAACACGCAGTTTATTGCAGAGTTTAATAAAACGTTTAACACGTCTCATGTGGTTAGTGCGCTGGTAGGCATCTCGAATGAGTCTGCGACCAATGAAGGAAACAGGCTTTACCGGCGCTTTACGGATCCAGAACTTGGAATTCCGACGTCAGAAACCGTAACCGACGAAGCAGGCTCGCTGAACACCAACCAGCGTACCTCTGAAACCAGTCTGAATTCGCTGTTTGGCCGTGCCACTTATTCGTTCAACGACAAGTACTATGGGCAGGTGGATTTTAGGGTGGACGGTTCATCGAAGTTCAGCAAAGCAAACCGCTGGGGATTTTTTCCAGCAGTATCCGGGGGGTACAGGTTGAGTCAGGAAGACTTCATGTCTACATACCGGAGTACCGTAGGAGATCTAAAAATCAGGGGCTCGTATGGTATCCTGGGCAACCAGAATGTGAACAATTACCAGTTCCAGACGACCTATTTCAACATCCAGAATGCATATGCTTTTAACAACGCTGCGGTGAGTGGTACGGGGTTCAGCTTCGCCAATGCAGATATCCGCTGGGAACGCGCCGCAACGTTTAACATTGGGGTGGATGCAACGTTCTTTAAGAACAGCCTGAGTTTTTCTTTCGACTACTTCGATAAGGTGACACGTGACATTCTGGTTCCGCCGGTTGTTCCCGGAATCTTCGGTACCACATTGCCTGACTTCAACTCTGCGAAGATGCAGAACAGGGGATGGGAAGTCAGCGTGAACTACAGGCTGGCGTCCGGCAGTTTCAGGCATGTTATCGGGCTAAACATTGGGGACAGCAAGAACAAGGTGCTGGCCTATGACGGTAGAGAGAAAATCTCCTCATCCGATGAAATGCAATACATCATTCGGGAAGGGTTGCCATACAACTCGTATGTCGGCCTGAAAACAGATGGATACTTTCAGAATATCGATGAAGTAAGCAGCGGGCCGAAGCCGGAAGGGCTTTCCGTTGTTCCCGGAGACATCCGGTATGTTGACGTGAACCATGACGGCGTAATCAACGACCGGGACCGGTATGTGCTTGGAAATGCGTTTCCGCGATATACGTTCGGACTGACATATGCGGTTAATTTCAAGAATTTTGACGCCAGCATATTCATCCAGGGGGTCGGAAAAAGGAATGCCTTTATACGCGGCGAGATGGTGGAACCATACCATTTCAATTATGGGCAGGTGATGTATCAGCACCAGCTTGACTATTGGACACCCGTTAATCCGGATGCACGCTATCCACGTCTTGCAGCGAACGGCAGCCAGTCGAACACGAACAACTTTAGGAGGGGGTCCGATGCATACCTCTACGATGCCGCTTATGCGCGTTTGAAAAATGTGCAGATCGGTTATTCTTTGTCCGACAAGGTAGCGAAGAAGATCGGGATGCAGAAGCTGCGGATCTATGCTTCCGGGCAGAATCTGCTGACGCTATCCAAGCTTAAATTCCTGGATCCGGAGGTTACTGAATTCAACAATAACTTGTCGGCCGGCGGGGCAAACAGTGCCCGTGCCTATCCAACGCCGATCTACTACGGACTTGGTCTAGACGTAACTTTTTAATTAAACAACATGAAATCATACATAATCAAGAAAATCCTACCGGTAGTACTGGTTTTGTTCGTGTTTTCCGCTTGTAAGAAACTCGACCTGGTGCCTACAGACCGGTTTACGGATGTGAATTACTGGACAACCACAGCGAAGGCAAATGGTGTTTTAAATACCGCGTATTCGCAGATGTTCAACAACAACAGGTTCTTCTTAAATGAGGCACTTTCGGACAATGCATATAATGGACGGGGCGATAACGAAGGTGCCGCATCAATTGCTGCGGGAACATACGACGCCTCCCTTGGGCGGATTAAAAGCGAGTGGAACGATCACTATACAGGGATAAAAACCTGTAACCTCTTTTTGGACAATGTAGATAAAGTGCCGAACATGGATGGGGCGCTTAAAGAGCGGATGAAATCGGAGGCGCGCTTTCTTCGTGCTTTCCAGTATTTCCAGCTGATGACCTGGTTTGGGGATGTGCCTTTGTTTGACAAAGACATCACCCTGGAAGAATCATTGAGTATCGGCAGAACGCCGCGGGCGGATGTGCTTGCATTTATTCTTCGTGAACTGGATGCTGCAGTTGCAGGTTTACCTGTTTCCTCCGCGTATAGTGCCGCAGATCGGGGACGCATCAGTAAAGGTGCTGCGCTTGGATTGAAAGCGCGGGTATTGTTGTACGAAGGCCGCTGGCAGGAAGTGGCGACCACATGCGAAGCGATTATGAGCGGAAGCAATGGGCAATACAGCCTTTTCCCATCCTATGAAGGCTTGTTTTTGCCTCAGAACGAAAACAACAGCGAGGTGCTGCTGGATCTGCAATATGTTCCGACAGACCGTACCTACAACAACCTGTTCGATTTTGTGCCGATTTCCGTGGGCGCACGGTTGAATTCCCTTGCGGCCACACAGGAACTGGTGAACACGTACCTGATGAGCAATGGGAAGGCCATCAATGATGCCGGATCGGGCTATGATGAGAACAATCCCTATGTAAACCGGGATCCGCGGTTAACGTATACTTTGGTTTACGACAACTACAAGTGGAAAAATTCAGATGGATCCATTAAGACGATTTACATCAGACCCGGTACAGATCCAGATCAGAACACGAAGATGGATGAATATGCCGCCGGTGGCGTAAGTTCGCCGACAGGATATTATCTGCGGAAGTACTATGACCCGACATCCATTGCAAATTTCGTTTCCGGCCTTAACCTGATTCTGATCCGCTATGCAGACGTTCTGCTGATGTATGCAGAAGCGAAGAATGAGCTGGGCCAAATGGATGCAACCGTATGGGATCGGACGATAAAAGCCCTGCGAACCCGGGCGGGATTTGTTGATCCTGCGGCTTTGAATTTTGATGGTGGATTGGGGCAGCAAGGCTTAAGGACAGTTATCCGCAATGAAAGAAGGACGGAGCTCGCAATGGAAGGACTCCGGATCTTTGACATCAGAAGGTGGAGAACTGCGGAGCAGGTGCTCAACGGATGGGCCCACGGGGCGAAATTCGGACCTGCGTCTGTTGACAATGGATACATCCGCGCCAACCAGCGCATTTTTGATGCGAACAAACATTATCTGTGGCCTATTCCGCGAGATGAACGTGCTTTAAACCCGAATCTTGCTCAAAATCCAGGCTGGTAATTCAATTAAATAAATAGAAATCATGAAAAAATTAAGATATAAAATTGGCTGTTTAGGGATCATGTTCCTGGTTGTTTTTACCGGGTGTAAAAAGGATAAAGACCTTGATCACACCGAAGTTTCTGCTGTAAATACACTGTTTGCACCTGCAAATGAAGCGTTTATTAAGTTGGATGCCAAGGCGGGTTCGACAGATTTCCAGTGGGAACAAGCGCGTGCAGAAGATAATGGTGTCGTGCTGTATGAAGTCGTCTTTGATCGCGTAGATGGGGATTTCTCCAAACCCTTGTTCTCTTACGCTTCCGAAGGAAATGGTTTATATCCACGTTTAACGCTTACGCATGCGGAGCTGAATAAAATTGCTGCAAATGCAGGAATTGAATCGCTTCAAAGCGGAAAGATCAAGTGGGCCGTCCGTTCTTCAAAAGGCTTAAATTTCCAGCAGTCGGCTGCAGTAGGTACGCTCCAACTGGAGCGGCCGGCAGGGTTTTCAGAGATCCCAGCAGATCTGTATCTTACCGGGGCAGCTACTGAAAATGGTGACGATCTATCCAAAGCCATTCAGTTTAAGAAAACGGCTACTGGGATATTTGAAATATACACCCAGCTGAAAGCTGGTGCGTACCATTTCGCAGAGGGGAATTCGGGTACACCGAAGACGTTCTCTGTGGAGAATGGAAATCTGAAGAATGAGGGCAGCATAGATTTCAGCGGTGATGCTAAGGTTTACCGCATTAAGGTGGATTTCAATACCGCTTCTGTGAACTATACAGAGATTGTATCTGTGGGCTTGTTTTTCAGTGCCGACAATAAGGTGATCTTCAATCTTCCGTATACCAGTAATGGACTTTTTACAGCTGTAGACCAGCCTGTGGTGTTCCATCAGGAATCCTGGGGTAGGGATGAGCGCTATAAGTTCCAGGTAAATGTGAAGAATCCCAATGGCAGCGCCACTGTGGAGTGGCTGGGCAGTTCCAACAGCGACAACCAGCCGGCAACTGCGGATACACCTCCAGCATATTTTAACGTCTTCCCGGTGAACAGTTCGCAATATGATTTCTCTTTCAAGTTCATCAAGGCAGCTGACAACAACAAGGTCGATGTGACTTTGAAGATGAATGCGGAATCAAATTATACACACACCGTTACTGTTAAATAGCATTATATGAAAAGGAAACTATTCGCTAAAAGCCTCCTGTTGGCCAGTGTACTGTCGGCCGGAGGCGCAATGAGCTCGTGTACAAAGGAAATTTTTCCGCTGTATGATGAACAGGTTATAAATTTCACTTATGATTACAACGCGCTTGCAGATTCCGTGCAGGCGCAAACCTACCAGACCTATATCTCCTCGAATGGCAATTACTTTGTTCAGGACAACCAGGGTAATTCGACGTTTAACTACTGGCCGAATGCCCACGTGCTGGACGTAATGGTAGACGCCTATCAACGCAGCAAAGATGAAGTATATGTTCAGCGTATGAAAAGCCTGCTGAACGGCATCAAAACAGAAAACAATAATGTTTTTCCGAACGACTTCTACGATGATATGGGTTGGCTGGCACTCTCCAGTTTGAACGCATACGATGCCACTAAGGACGAGGTATACATGCAGGCTACGGATATCCTTTGGACGGACATGCAAAAAGGAATCACGAACGTTATGGGTGGCGGAATGGGCTGGAGTAAGGGGAAACCCAACTTCAAGAATACCCCGGCAAATGGGCCTGCAATCATCCTTGCCAGCCGTCTGTACCGCCACAAGAACAATGCAGCCGATCTGGAAACAGCAAAATCTTTGTACAGCTGGCTGAAGAACACACTTGTGGAACCCGGAACCTACCGCATATGGGATGGCATCAATTCTGAGGGGAATGGCGAGCTAACAAAGAACAAATACACCTACAACTATGGGCTGTTTATCGGTGCAGGGCTGGAGCTGTTTAAAACCACAAAAGAGCGGGTTTACCTGGATGACGCGATTAAGACTGCAAATGGTGCAATAGGAGATTTGGAGCTGGCGCCGGGTGGAATACTGAAAGATGAAGGTCAGGGAGACGGCGGTCTCTTTAAAGGCATCTTTGTGCGGTACCTGACGTTATTGATTAATGAACCCGAATTGCCTGCCGCAGATCGCGAGCGATATGTAGAATTTGTGAAGTTTAATGCGCAAACGTTGTACAAACAAGGGATCGGCAGACCGGCCTTATTGATCAGCCCGGCCTGGAATAAAGCCCCCTCGGCCAAAACGGATCTGACCACTCAATTGAGTGGACTTATGCTTATTGAAGCCGCTGCAAGTCTGGAAAAGGGTGGCGTGCTGAAATAATTTCACGGCCCTGATCACATCTGATGTCTGACATCAGATGTGATAATTATTTATAGATTTGTGATATGTCCACTAAAGCGCTTTCAATTAAAGACATTGCAAAAAAAGCAAACGTTTCCATTACAACCGTGTCATTTATCATCAATGGTAAGGCCGTAGAAAAGAATATCAGCACAGCGGTCATTAGCCGTGTTGAACAGATCATCAAAGAAGATGGCTTTACGCCCAACCAGGTTGCACGTAGCCTGCGGATGGGAAATTCGAATATCATTGCCTTGATCGTGGAAGATATTTCAAATCCTTTTTTTGCCGGCATTGCCCGCTTGATCGAAGAGAAAGCCCATAAGAGGGGATATAAGATCATTTATTCCAGCACAGAGAATGAGCCGGGCCGGACCAAGGAACTGATCAACCTGTACAAATCTAGGCAGGTAGATGCATATATCATCGCCCCGGCAGAAGGTACAGAGGCAGATATCGAAAGCTTGCTTCTGGAGCAAAAGCCGGTGGTATTGTTCGATAGGTACCTGCCTGCGTTGAATGTAAATTATGTTGGAATTGATCATTTTAGTGCATCCTATTCGGCGGTAAGTCAGTTTGTTAAAGAGAAAAGGCAGAACATTGCAATGGTTACGGTGAATGTTGAAGTGCAGCAGATTACCAATCGCTACGATGGCTACAAAAAAGCCCTGACTGATCATGATATTGAGCCCAACGATCAACTGCTCGTTAAAATTCCTTTCAACCAATCAAAAGAGGACACCATTGCCCAGCTAGTTGGATTTTTCGAACGTAACCCTGAAATTGATGCCGTTCTTTTTGCGACCAATTATCTGGCAATTAGCGGTCTGATTGCCTTGAAGCAGATCAAAAAGATGGTAGACAAGGACTTTTCTGTCATCGCTTATGATGATGGAGATGTGTTTAAGCTGCATAGCCCGGAAATCTCTGCGGTAGAACAGCCGCTGAATGATATATCAGAACAAATCATTAACCTGATCTTCGAGCAGCTCGCCAGTAAAACGGTACAGACCACGCAGCAGGTGATACTCCCCGCAAAGCTGATACTGCGTTAAAGGGAAGCCGGACCTGCGCCCGTGGAAAAAGGGCCTCCACCAATTCCCTAACTTGTAAAAAAAATAAAATATACCTATCATTGAAGACACTAAAACGTTTTAATCGTATATTGCTATAGGTTTAATTGTCAATTATAAAGACCAACCAAAAAACTTTATGAAAAGAAGAGTATTTTTAAGAAACACAGGCATTCTAGGTGCAGGACTCGTTGCATCGAAGGTTTCTTTCGCCGCGGCACCTGATTTTCCGGTGGTTCGTGTGGCTGCTTCAAAGCGCCATTTTAAGAGCAAAGCGGTAGATGCTGCCATAAAGACCTTTCAATCCAAAGTAAAAAACCCGGAACTGTCCTGGCTGTTTGAAAACTGCTTTCCCAATACACTGGATACCACCGTCTATTACAATGAAGATGGTGGCAGGCCGGACACGTATGTAATTACGGGAGATATTGATGCGATGTGGCTTCGCGATAGCTCCGCACAGGTTTGGCCGTACCTCCAGTTTGTAAATGAGGACAAGCCGTTGAAGCAGCTCATTGCGGGGGTGATCACCCACCAGACCAAATGTATTTTGAAGGATCCCTATGCCAACGCCTTTTACGGAGATCCCGCTAAAGTTGGCGAGTGGAAGAGCGATACCACAGATATGAAACCAGGGGTGCATGAGCGCAAATGGGAAATTGATTCCCTGTGTTATCCCATCCGTCTTGGGTACCACTACTGGAAGAAAACCGGTGATAAAGCACCATTTGATGCCGCATGGAAACAAGGTATAGCGAGCACCCTGAAGGTGTTTACGGAACAACAACGTAAAACCAATAAAGGGCCGTATCGTTTTCAACGCCTGACCCCACATCCGACAGACAGCCAGCCGATGTCCGGATACGGATTTCCGGTGAACCCGGTTGGATTAATTTGTTCGGCTTTCCGGCCAAGTGATGATGCCACAATATTTCCTTTCCTAATCCCTTCAAACTTCTTCGCCGTGACTTCCCTGAAGCAGGCCGCGGAGATGGTTACTGCCTTACACAACGATCAGGAGCTCGCTTCGAACCTGTTGGTTTTGGCCAAAGAAGTGGAAGATGCAATCCAAAAATATGGAATTGTAAGTCATCCGAAATATGGAAAAATATATGCTTTTGAGGTAGATGGCTTCGGTAGTGCTTATTTAATGGATGATGCGAATGTGCCAAGCCTCTTGGCATTGCCATACCTGGGTGCGCTGGAGGCCAGCGATGAGATCTACCAAAACACCCGGAGGTTCGTCCTTTCTGCAGACAACCCGTATTTCTTTAAAGGGACGGCCGGCGAAGGTATCGGTGGCCCCCATGTTGGGCAGGACATGATCTGGCCGATGAGTATTACCATGCGTGCTTTAACCTCGGGCGACAAAGAAGAGATCGGTATGTGTATAAAATCATTGCAGCGTACCCATGGAGGAACAGGCTTTATGCACGAAGCCTTCCATAAGGACGATCCGAAGAACTTTACACGCGCCTGGTTTGCGTGGTCGAACACGCTGTTCGGGGAGTTGATATGGAAAACATTTCATGAAAATCCGAACTTGTTGAAGTCTTAGTTTTATAGTCAATGAAGAATAATATTGTATTGGGGATAGATATCGGTGGGTCCCATATCACCGCTGCGCTGATCGATCTGGATACAAAGCGGGTGGTAACAGGAACCGGCCAAAGACGGTCGGTAGATTCCAACGGCAGCGCTGAGGAAATCCTGAACAGCTGGTGTGAAGTTATAAATGAAGCTTTTGCAGTATTGGAGCTCCCGGACAGACGCATCGGTATTGCCATGCCCGGACCCTTCGATTATGAATCGGGTATTTCCCTGATTCAGGATCAGGAGAAGTTCAGGTCGCTTTATCAGCTTAACCTGAAGAATGAACTTTGCCGCAGACTTGGCCTGCAGCCGGAAGCGGTCCGGTTTATCAATGATGCGGCGGCATTTTTGCAGGGTGAAGTGTTCTGCGGTGTGGCCGCCAACTGTGATCATGTTCTTGGGCTTACGCTTGGGACAGGTCTCGGGTCGGCCTTGTGCGTGCACCTTCATGCCGAGGATGCGGACCTGTGGAACTCGCCTTTCAAGGGCGGTATTGCAGAAGACTTTCTGGCCACGCGCTGGTTCCTGGAGCGTTACCATCAAATGACCGGCCTAAGGGTTAAAGGTGTGAAAGAATTAACCGAGTCACAGGAGTTTCCGGCGGTTGTGCTCGAGATCTTTAAGGAATTCGGGAACAACCTTGCAGAGTTCCTGTTCCCGGTGGTGCGCGATCATTCCATTGAAGTGGTTGTATTAGGTGGAAACATATCCAATGCACAGGTCTTTTTCATGCCGCATCTTCATCACCGGTTTAAGGCGGTTAATTCAAACTTAACAATTAAAGTTGCACAGCTAAAAGAACACGCATCACTTATTGGTGCTGCAAGTTGTTTCCACGATGCAGCGTACAGCAAACAACATAACTAAGATACCGATGAACAAGGCGAGACAATTTCTTACAGTACTGCTAACATTAGGTGCAAGCTGCGCCTTTGCGCAAACGTCAGGGAAAATTAAAGATCCGGTGGAATATGTAAACCCACTTATGGGCACGCAGTCCAAGCCGGAACTCTCCAATGGAAACACGTATCCCGCAGTTGCGGTGCCCTGGGGAATGAACTTCTGGACGCCACAAACCGGCAAGATGGGCAATGGATGGGCCTATACCTATGATGCAGATAAGATCAGGGGATTTAAACAGACCCATCAGCCTTCTCCCTGGATGAATGACTATGGGCAGTTTGCGATCATGCCGGTAACGGGAAAACTCCGGTTTAATGAGGATGAACGGGCAAGCTGGTTCAGTCACAAGGCAGAAATTGCAAAGCCATACTACTACAGTGTCTATCTTGCCGATGCAGATGTCACCACAGAAATCACGCCGACCGAGCGGGCTGCACAGTTTCGCTTTACTTTCCCGAAAACGGATAGTTCTTACGTGGTGATTGATGCGCTTGACAAAGGATCGTACATTAAGATTCTTCCTGAAGAACGTAAGGTGATTGGGTATACCAGCAAGTATGCAAGCGGAAAGCTTCCCGAGAATTTCAAAAACTACTTTGTTATCTATTTCAATAAGGATTTTGACCTTTCCAGAACGTGGAGCGGAAAGAACCTTAAAGATGGTCTTGAGTTGAAAAGCGATCATACCGGAGCAGTAATTGGCTTCAAAACCGCTAAGGGCGAGAAAGTGGTCGCAAAAGTAGCTTCATCATTTATTAGTTTTGATCAGGCAGAGCTGAACTTAAAGCGTGAACTCGCAGGTGATGCTTTCGATGTGACCAAAGAAAAGGCTAAAGCCGTTTGGAACAAAACGCTCGGTAAAATTCAGGTAGAGGGTGGTACCGTTGATCAGACAAGAACTTTTTATTCATCGCTTTACCGGACCTTATTCTTTCCGAACAAGCTATATGAGATTGATGCAAAGAACCAGATTGTACACTGGAGCCCATATAATGGCAAGATTCTTCCCGGGTATATGTTTGCCGGTACAGGTTTCTGGGACACGTTCCGTGCGTTGTATCCGTTCTTAAATCTGATGTATCCATCGATAAACAAGGAGATGCAGCAAGGGTTGATCAACGACTATAAAGAAGGGGGATGGCTGCCGGAATGGAGCAGCCCTGGCTATTCGAATGTTATGGTTGGAAACAATTCTGCATCTGTAGTGAGTGACGCCTACATAAAGGGACTCCGTGGATATGATATTGAGACTTTGTGGGAAGCTCTGAAACATGGTGCAAACAATGAAGGCCCGATACCCGCGGTAGGACGTGATGGGGTGAAGTATTACAATACACTCGGTTATGTGCCTTTCGATGTTAAAGTCAGCGAAAACGCAGCGAAAACACTGGAGTATGCCTACGACGACTTCGCCATTTACCAGCTCGGAAAGGCGCTGGGTAAGCCGGAATCTGAGATTGGGATCTATGCCAAACGCAGCATGAACTATAAGAACCTGTTTGATCCGGCATCGGGATTAATGCGTGGTAAAAATCAGGACGGAACATTTCAGTCGCCTTTTAGTCCTTTTAAATGGGGAGGAGCATTTACCGAGGGGAACAGCTGGCACTACACCTGGTCCGTATTCCATGATATCGCAGGTTTATCCAAACTGATGGGTGGGAAAGATAAGTTTGTGACCAAGCTGGATTCTGTGTTCAGCATGCCGCCGGTATTTGACGAGAGTGCTTACGGTTTTGTGATCCATGAAATCCGGGAGATGCAGATCGCCAATATGGGTCAATATGCACATGGAAATCAGCCAATTCAGCACATGATCTACCTGTATAACTATGGAGGTGCTCCATGGAAAACGCAATATTGGGTTAGAGAGACGATGAACAGGATGTACAGTGCTGCACCAGACGGCTATTGCGGAGATGAAGACAACGGACAAACATCTGCCTGGTACATCTTCTCTGCATTGGGATTCTATCCGGTTACACCGGCAGTAGACCAGTATGTTCTGGGTGCACCGTTGTTTAAAAAGGTGACATTAAGCCTGGAGAATGGTAAAACGGTAACCATCAATGCACCGGCAAACAGTGCAGACAAGCGCTATGTGCAGTCGCTGCAGATCAATGGTAAAACCTATTCAAAAAACTGGATCGGTCATGGTGACTTGCAGAAAGGGGCTGTACTGAACTTCAGTATGTCTGCCGAACCAAATAAAATGAGGGGAACGAACCCATCGGATTTTCCGTATTCCTTCTCAACAGCGGAGAGCGGTGAATCATCTGCCGTACAAACCACTCGATAATTGTACGTTTTATCGTCTAAAAAGAGGGTGCCGTGGCACCCTCTTTTTTATAACTTTGAAATATGCTTTTAACCGATACCCACACCCATATCTACTACGAAACAGATCAGGAGAAGCAACAACAGCTTCTACAACGTTGTTTCGACCAGCACATTCACCGCTTGTTTCTGCCCAATGTGGATGTTGCTTCTATTGCACGCATTGATGAGCTGGTTCAACGGTATCCGGAAAACTGTTTCGCTATGGCCGGATTGCATCCTTGTGATGTTAAAGAGGGCTATGAAGGTGTTCTGGCGGAAATCCATGACAGCATTGCCGGACGAAAGATATATGCCATCGGTGAGATTGGAATTGACTTGCACTGGGATAAAACCACATTGGCAATGCAGCAAGCGGCCTTCCGGACACAGATTGGCTGGGCGAAAGCCTTGAATCTGCCGATCGTTATCCACTGCAGGGAGGCATTCGATGAAGTATTTGAGGTGCTTGAATCTGAGAAAGATGAAAAACTCTATGGCATCCTGCATTGTTTTACCGGCAATCTGGAGCAGGCGCAGCGTGCGATTTCGCTTGGCTTTTACCTGGGTATCGGCGGAGTGGTCACCTATAAAAAGGCCGGTTTGGACCTCGTGTTGCAGGATGTGCCGCTGGAGAACGTGGTGCTCGAAACCGATGCCCCTTACCTAGCACCTGTACCCTACAGGGGGAAGCCAAATGAAAGCAGCTACCTGATCCATGTCGCACAAAAGGTAGCGGATATTTATCAGGTTTCTCTGGAGCATGTTGCCGAAATCACGACCGCCAATTCCATTAAAATATTTAAGGTTTAAACCCAATGACTAAAATCCTTATTATCTATACCGGTGGTACCATCGGGATGGTTAATGATCCCCTGACAGGTAGTTTGATCCCTTTTGATTTCGGGCAGATTCAGCAGAATGTGCCGGAGCTTGCCCGTTTGAATTACGACCTGGAAGTTCATTCCTTTGACCCCATTCTGGACTCCTCGAACATGGACCCGGATGCATGGGTGGAGTTGGCGCGGATCATCGAAGACCGCTATGATGCCTTCGATGGTTTTGTAATTCTGCATGGCTCCGATACCATGGCATTTACGGCTTCTGCACTCAGTTTTATGCTGGAGAATTTGGGTAAACCTGTTGTGCTTACCGGTTCACAGCTCCCCATCGGTGAGATCCGTACAGATGCGAAGGAAAACCTGATTACTGCGCTGGAGATTGCGGCGACGAAGAAAAACAATGTCCCAATGGTTCCTGAAGTTTGTATCTATTTTGACTACCAGCTTTTCCGGGGCAATCGATCTATAAAGTACAATTCAGAGAAGTTTGAAGCTTTCCAATCGCCAAACTATCCCATCTTAGCAGAAGCGGGCGTTCATTTGTCTTTTTACAAAAACTACATTCAGCATCCTGCGAAGAGGCCGTTTAAAGCTCATTATCAACTCGATCCCAACATTGGCGTGCTTAAGTTATACCCGGGGATCAGCAAGACTGCAGTAGATGCGATCACGGAGTCTGCCGTTGATGCAATCGTGCTGGAAACCTTTGGATCTGGAAACACCAGCACAGCAGAGTGGTTTACACAAAGTTTGTGGCGGGCGATAGACCGCGGTAAGATTATCGTGGACATCTCCCAGTGTCAGGGCGGTTCGGTGCAGCTGGGTAAGTATGAGACCAGTAAACGGCTACAAGAGATGGGGGTGCTTAGCGGCTACGACATGACATTCGAGGCGGCGATAACCAAGCTGATGTTCCTGATGGGGCAAGGCTTGAGCCGGCAGCAGATCGTAACACTGATGGAAAGCTCCCTTCGCGGAGAACTGACAGTCTAGATTCTTGCGCCCTGCCGCGGCGATACGCTTCTGGGTGTTATTTGACGTGCACTTAACTTGCTTTAGAGGATAATACCTTATTTTTGTGGCTTTCAATACGTAACATGAAGATAGAGCAAATATACACCGGCTGCCTGGCTGAAGCCGCATATTACATAGAAAGTAATGGCGAAGCCGTCGTCATTGATCCCATACGTGAGGTGGATGCCTATCTGAACCGGGCGGAAAAAGATAATGCAAAGATCAAGTATATTTTTGAGACCCACTTTCATGCAGATTTCGTCTCCGGGCATGTGGACCTTGCAGAGCGATCCGGAGCAACTATAGTCTACGGACCGACCGCAGGGACAACGTTTCCATCGCACATTGCCCGGGACGGAGAAGTTTTCCATGTGGGAGACATCACCTTAACGACCCTGCACACGCCCGGTCATACGCCGGAATCCACCACATATCTTCTAAAGGATGCACAGGGCAAACCATACTGTATTTTTACCGGAGATACCTTATTTATTGGTGATGTAGGGCGGCCGGACCTCGCCCAGCAGGCCGAGCTGACCATGGAAGATATGGCCGCTACGCTTTACGACTCCTTACACTCGAAAATTCTTACCTTACCTGACGATATACTCATCTATCCCGCACATGGGGCCGGTTCTGCCTGTGGAAAGCACATGAGTAAGGAGACTTTTGACACACTGGGAAACCAGAAGATCAAGAACTATGCGCTGAAAGCAGAAAGCAAGGAAGCATTCGTCGAAGCGGTGACAGATGGCATCCTGCCGCCGCCGCAGTACTTCGCCAAGAATGCCGCTTTAAATAAAAAGGGGTATGAACGGGTGGAGGATGTTATTGAACGTGGCTTAACACCACTGGATCCGGCCGACTTTGAAGCCCTGGCAAATGCAAGCGGCGCATTGATCCTGGATACCAGGGATCCGGAGGACTTTGCCAGATCATTCATCCCTTCCGCAATTAACATTGGTCTGAACGGACAGTTCGCGCCATGGGTCGGTGCGTTGATCACAGATTTGGAGCAACCGATTCTGCTCGTTTGTGCCCCCGGAAAAGAAGAAGAAACCATTACCCGCCTGGCACGGGTGGGTTACGACAAAACCATGGGCTATTTAGCCGGCGGCATGGCGCGTTGGATTGCTGCGGGCAAAGAAACAGACCAGATAAACTCCATCACGGCTGCTGACTTTGAAAAGTTAGGCGCTGCGGAAAACAATTTACATGTTCTTGATGTACGTAAGCCTGGTGAATACCAGACAGAGCACCTGGAAATCAGCGAGGCGCGGCCACTCGACTATATCAACGAGTGGATGAGCGAGATCCAGCCGAAGGAGCGGTACTTTGTCCATTGCGCGGGCGGGTACCGGTCTATGATTGCCGCTTCAATATTAAAAGCAAGGGGCATACACCAGGTGGCAGATATCAGCGGTGGATATGCAGCCTTGAAACAAACAACGCTTCAACGCGGCTAGGCACTACGATATTTTAACAGTCAGAAAGCGTTATAGACATATAAGAACAACACCCAGAGCAGATTCACATGAAAGAATACGATGTATTAATTATAGGAGCAGGTCCGATCGGGATGGCTTGTGCAATTGAAGCGAAGAAGGCGGGGCTGACGTATGTAATAGTGGAAAAGGGTGCCCTGGTGAACAGCCTGTACAATTATCCGGTTTTTATGACGTTCTTCTCTACCTCCCAGCGTCTGGAGATCGGCGATGTTCCCTTTGTGAGCATCAATCCAAAGCCGAACAGGAACGAGGCCGTCGAATACTACCGCCGTGTCGCAGAAAAGTTCTCGCTGAACATCCAGCTGTTTGAAGCCGTTGAAAACGTGAGGCAGCAGCCTGATGCCTCCTTTGTTGTGAATACCTCCAAAAGAAGCTATAAAGCACAACATGTAATTGTGTCTACAGGCTTCTATGATATCCCGGTGATGATGAACATTCCTGGAGAAGAACTTCCGAAGGTCACCCACTATTATAAGGATCCGCATTTGTATGCGTTCCAGAATGTAGTTGTGGTGGGCGCCAACAATTCCGCCATTGACGCGGCATTGGAAACGTACCGCAAAGGTGCCAACGTCACTTTGATCATCCGCGGTTCCGAGATTGGATCTTACGTGAAGTATTGGGTGAGGCCCGACATTGAGAACCGCATCAAAGAAGGATCCATTAAGGCATACTTTCATGCAGAGCTGACTTCGATTGAACAGGATACGGTACACATCAGAACGGCAGATGGGGAGGTTGTGCTGGAGAATGACTTCGTCATTGCCATGACGGGTTACACGCCTGATTTCAACCTTTTAAAGAATCTCGGACTGGATTTATCCGGCACGCCGGCGAACTGTCCGGTGTATAACCCCGACACCATGGAGACAAATCTTCCCGGACTTTACCTGGCCGGCGTCGTATGTGGCGGCATGGATACCCACAAATGGTATATTGAAAATTCGAGGGTTCACGCCACACAGATTTTCAATCACATAAAGTCAAAAGTGCTTTCCGGCAATTAGGCAAATCCCTGCCTGCTGTAGGATTAACTTTATTTAAAGCCTGCTTTTAAAGGAAATTAATTAAGTTTGCGAACACATTTTTTTACCTGAATGCCAGGAATAAATCAAATCAAACTACCCATAGCTGCAGACATCGCTGTTTTTGAAGAGAAGTTCAAAGCCTCTATGCACAGTGATGCGCCTCTTCTGGACCGTATTACCCATTATATCGTAAAAAGAAAAGGCAAGCAGATCAGACCGATGTTCGTTTTCTTTGCGGCGAAGCTTTGTGGTGGAATCCTGGAGTCAACCCATCGGGGAGCGGCACTTGTGGAACTTCTTCATACCGCGACACTGGTTCATGATGATGTTGTCGACAATGCCTATGAACGCCGGGGCTTCTTTTCCATCAATGCTTTATGGAAAAACAAGATAGCCGTGCTCGTTGGCGATTACCTGCTGGCCAAAGGATTGTTGCTTTCTGTGCACAACAATGAATTTCGCTTGTTGCAAATTGTATCTGAAGCCGTGAAGCAGATGAGTGAAGGGGAGTTGCTGCAGATTGAAAAGGTCCGCAAAATGGATATTAGTGAAGATTTATACTTCGATGTCATCCGGCAGAAAACCGCCTCCCTGATCGCTTCCTGCTGTGCCTGTGGTGCAGCTTCGGCTGGTGCAGACGAAGAAGCCATTGAGAAAATGCGCCTGTTCGGTGAAAAGGTAGGCATTGCCTTTCAGATTAAGGACGATACTTTTGATTTTGGAACCGACGATGTCGGTAAGCCGCTGGGCATTGACATTAAGGAGAAAAAAGTAACCCTTCCACTCATATATGCGCTAAACCGGTCGGAAAAGGCAGAGCGCAAGAAGATCATTAACCTGGTTAAAAACCATCAGGATGATCCAATAAAGATTCAGGCGATCATCGACTTCGTCAACAGTAAGGATGGTGTACATTATGCCAATCAGAAGATGATCCAGTATCAACAGGAAGCCTTCGATATTTTACATACTTTCGAACAAAGTGAAGCAAGAACTGGTTTAGAACAACTGGTACGCTACACTACGGAACGAAAAAAATGACCCCTAACTCAACTGAAATTGAGCACTCTGCTGTGCAATCCAGAAATAAGCTGATCATCTATCAGCTGTTGCCCAGATTATTCGGCAACCAGAACGCCACCAATATTCCATACGGCACGATAGCGGAAAATGGAACCGGTAAATTCAATGACATTAATGATAAGGCACTTTCCGGAATCAAGGAACTCGGAATAACACACGTATGGTATACGGGCGTTATCGCCCATGCAAGCCTTACAGACTATAGCCAATATGGTCTGCCAACTGCAGATGCGGATGTGGTAAAAGGGCGTGCCGGATCACCTTACGCCATCCGAGACTACTACGATGTAGATCCGGACCTTGCCGTGGATGTCGGGAACAGAATGGCAGAGTTTGAAGCCCTGCTTGAGCGAACCCACAACAGCGGAATGAAAGTCATCATAGATTTCGTACCCAACCACGTTGCACGGGAATATCAATCGCTGGCCAAACCTGCTGGAGTCGAAGATTTTGGCGCCAACGATGATGTCAACGTATCCTTTAATCCATCCAACGACTACTATTATATACCTGGAAAGCACTTTGTTGTACCTGAGGGTACGCTTGAGGCTGGCCCATTAACATCCTTGAAAAACGGGCGGTTTGAGGAGTATCCTGCAAAAGCCACCGGAAATAACGTGTTCTCTGAAGCACCTGGTAAGTACGACTGGTATGAAACCGTCAAGCTAAACTATGGCGTTGACTATGCCAACAATAATGCGGCTCATTTTGATCCCATTCCGCCTGTATGGCAGAAAACGAGAGCCATCCTGATCTACTGGGCAAATAAGGGGGTGGATGGATTTCGCTGTGATATGGCTGAAATGGTGCCTGTCGAATTCTGGCACTGGGTAATTCCTGAAGTTAAAAGCGTAAACCCCGGTATCGTGTTCATCGCAGAAACATACGATCCCCGCGATTACCAGTTGTATCTCAGGCAGGGTAATTTTGATTACCTCTATGATAAAGTGGGCCTTTACGATTGCCTCAGGCAGCTGATGCGGAATGAAGAACATGCTTCCGTCTCTTCCATCGACCATGTATGGCAGCATGAAAGCGCCGGATTTGGAGATCAGATGCTTCGCTTTCTGGAAAACCACGATGAACAGCGCATCGCTTCTGAAGACTTTGCTGGCAACCCATTCTATGCCATTCCCGCAATGGTTGTTTCTGCGACCCTTTCCGGGGGGCCGGTGATGTTGTATTTCGGACAGGAGGTAGCTGAGCCCGGGAAGTTCAAAGAGGGCTACAGTGAAGACGATGGAAGAACAACCATTTTCGACTACTGGGGTGTACCCGAGCATCAGAAGTGGATGAACGGCGGTGCCTTCGATGGTGGACGGCTAAGTGCATCCCAGCTTCAGCTTCGTGACTTTTACAAAAAGATCCTGACGATTGCAGGCAGCGCTCCGGCAATCGTAGAAGGTAAACATTACCACCTGCCGCTAAACCACCCAATGGGGAACAAGGTGTATGCTTTCGTCAGGTATACGGAAGATCAAAGGTTACTTGTGTTCGTCAACTTCGACCGTACGGAAACCTTTGATGCCGACATAGAGATTCCTGGCGTGCTCCTGGAACACGGAAACATCGTCAACGTATCTGATATTCTTTCGAATGCAGAAGTCTACAGCCCGAATGAGCACACCATTCATGTTATTGCACAGCCTGTTACCGCGCAGATCATACGGTTCTAGCATCCGCCCCGATAATCGCCATTTAAAAAAATAGTTGATATTTATTTAAATTAACTATTTTTACCGCCCACTTATGGAACAGATAAAAACGTCATTTGATTTCGAAAAACCAATTGCTGAATTGCTTCAGCAAATTGAAAAGGTAACGCAAGTTGCGGATAAAACCAAAGTAGATATGTCTGCAACCCTTGGGGAGCTGGAAGAGAAACTGGTTACCACCAGAAATACCATCTACAGCAACCTAACAGGCTGGCAAAAGGTTCAAATGTCACGTCATGCAGAACGGCCGCAAACGCTGGATTACATCAGTTTGATCTGTGACGATTTTATAGAGATGCACGGCGACCGTACGGTAAAAGATGATAAGGCCATTATTGGTGGTTTTGCCTCCATCGCCGGACAGACCGTTATGGTCATTGGCCACCAGAAAGGTAAGAACACCAAGGAACGTCAATACCGCAACTTCGGGATGGCCAATCCGGAAGGATATAGAAAGGCGCTTCGTCTGATGCGCCTGGCAGAGAAGTTCAATAAGCCCGTAATTTCTTTTATTGATACCATGGGTGCATTCCCGGGATTGGAAGCAGAGGAACGCGGACAAGGGGAAGCTATCGCCAGAAACCTGCTGGAGATGTCCATACTGAAAGTTCCAATTCTATGTTTCATCGTAGGAGAAGGTGCTTCGGGAGGTGCATTGGGCATTGGTATCGGTGATAAGGTTTACATGCTGGAACATACCTGGTACTCGGTAATATCTCCCGAATCCTGTTCATCCATCCTGTGGAGAAGCTGGGACTACAAAGAGCGTGCTGCGGAATGCCTTAAACTGACGTCTGATGATATGTTTAAGAACAAGCTGATCGACGGCATCATCAAAGAGCCACTGGGCGGTGCACACCAGAACCCGGAAGAGATGGCAGCAACTGTGAAACAGCAAATTATGAAAGACCTTCATACACTTGGACATCTGAAAACCGAAAAACTTATTGCAAGCAGGATAGATAAGTTCTGTGCAATGGGTGTAGTACTTGAAGACTAATTAGACGGAAAATTCAAGCCGGTACGTAATACACAAAAAAGAAGGGCAGCAAATCAAATTTGCTGCCCTTCTTTTTTGTGGTAAACCCGAGGGGTTTTATTATTGTCCGAAGTAAGGGCCGAAACGAACCTCAAATGATTTGAAATTGCGGTTCAAACGCTCAGCAAGTTTTGGCTGTTTTTGCTCTTCTGCGGTTCTCGCCATCTGGTTTAGGAACGACATGCCCAGCTGGACATTCTGCCCACCAACGAACCTGTTTTTGCTTTCAGATACATCTGCCAGATACGTAAGTTCTTTCTGAATGTAGTCTGCACAACGCTCAATCATCGCGTTTGCCCGCGCAGTTTCTCCAAGCGCATACAGGTTCTCCGCCATAAAGTAGGTACCCATCATGGAGCGCATGCCGTAGAACTTCTTCGGCATCACTTCTTCAAACCGGTCTGCTGCTTTCTTCGCTTCTGCACGTTTTCCTTCTTTCAATAAGCCGCTAACCGTGTTGTTCAATACATTCGCAAAGATGGAGATGTCATCAGCCGACTGCGGATCTAAATAACGCGCGTTTTTAATGTTACCCCACTTGAATTTGTTTATTACATTGTTGTACAATACCGGGGTGTTCACCAGTTCGCTTCTGTTTGCTGCCGTGTCAACTTTTAACGGTCTCAGGCGTAGTGCCAGGCCTTCATTGTATAAATAGTTGTCTAAGCCATTGAACTGTTCTGACGGTACTGTGCTGGCAAAATAAATTGGCCTTTTCCAGTTGTTATGTACCAGAATGTCAAACATGGCCAGCGTACCCTTAGTTACGTACCCTTTGTTAAATGTCCATAGCATCTCCGGAACAATGTTCGCGGCTTCAGCAGCAGGCACCGTACCCGTATTAATCACGTCAGCTGCGTTCACGGTCAGCTTGAAGTTTTTAGTTGGGATAAAGTTTTCCTTGGTGCCATTTTGCAATGGTACTTTATCTTCGTCATTGTCAGACAACAGTACTTCCAGAATACTTTTTAGTTCTACCGGTCCGGCAATTTTATAATCCTGATAGTACATCACATCACGTACACCTTGTACATACTGCGATTCTTTCATGCTGATCGGCAGGGGAGCAGATTCGTTCTGCTTGCGCTTCATGCCGTTGATGTACCAATCGGTATCAAATAAGCTCAGGTTTACCAAACGGATGTCCGGGCGGATGTTTTCCACCTCCTGTGCATACCACAGCGGGTAAGTATCGTTGTCGCCGTAGGTGAACAATATCGCGTTCGGCGCACAGGATTCCAGATAGTCTACTGCAATGTCATGAGCAACCATCTTCGTCGAACGATCGTGGTCGTCCCAGCCCTGCGCGGCCATGATGATCGGTGCACAAAACAGCGAAATTACCGTAGCCCCAATTGCAGCTGTCGCAGGTGTAAGTTTCTTGGCCAGCCATTCGCGGATGGCTAGTACGCCAAAGCCAATCCAAATCGAAAAGGCATAGAACGATCCCGCGTAGGCGTAATCCCTTTCTCTCGGTTCGAGCGGCTTTTGGTTCAGATACAATACAATGGCTATCCCTGTAAAGAAGAACAACAGGGCAACGATACCCGCGTCTTTTTGATTGCGTTTAAAGTGCCATACTGCACCGATCAATCCGATTATTAGGGGAAGGAAGAAGAATCGGTTGTAGGCATTGCTCTCTACTATAGAAGGCGGCAGGTTGGTCTGGTCCCCGAGCAATATCCCGTCCACCGGTTTAATACCGCTTAGCCACTGGCCTTCATACAAACTGCCCTGTCCCTGGTCGTCATTCTGGCGGCCAACGAAATTCCACATGAAATAACGCATGTACATGTTCCCGATCTGGTATTTGAACAGGAACCCGATGTTGTCGAATAGCGAAGGGAAGTGTGTATCATCGAATCCCATCATGTCTTTATAGTAGGCGACATGGCGAGCTTCATTGCTGTACATCCTCGGGAAAGGTGTTAATCGATTGTATTCATAGTCTGTTTTCTTTCCGGCGACCTCATACTTCTTTTCACCTTTGCGGTATAATGTTTTTCCTTCCTTAATGCCGGTCGGTTCTGAGTTGTAGTTGGGACCAAACAACAGGGGCCTGTCCCCGTATTGCTCCCTGTTCAGGTAACCCAGAAAGGAGAATGCATTATCCGGCGCACTGTTGTTTAAGTTCGGGTTTGCCTTAGCGCGGATGATGATCATGGCAAACGAGCCATAACCGAAGATTATCAGTACCGTAGACAACAAAGCAAGGTTTAAGATCTTTTTCTGATGTTGGATGGAATAACGTATCGCGAATACCAAAGCAGTGATCAAGGCTATTGCAAATACGATCACCCCTGTGCCGAAGCCCATTCCAAGTGTGTTTACAAAGAATAAGTCGAAATAGGCACCAAAGGAAACCAGGTACTGGATAATTCCATATTGAATGACGGCTAGGATCAGCACGCCGACAAAGAAGGTTTTTATGATTCCTGCCGTGGTTGGCTTCGCTGTTTTCTTAAAGTAGTAAACGAAAGCGAGCGCAGGTATGGTCAGTAAGTTTAACAAGTGTATACCAATAGAAAGCCCCATGATGTATGCGATGAACAACAGCCAGCGGTCGGCTTTTGGTTCTTCCGAATGCGCTTCCCATTTCAGGATTGCCCAGAACACAATGGCGGTGAACAGCGAAGAAAGGGCATATACCTCAGATTCCACAGCTGAAAACCAGAAACTGTCTGAAAAGGTGTATGCCAGCGCACCAACTACTCCGGCACCCATGATGCTGATCATCTTCGAAGAACTAATTTCTTCATCACCTTTTACGAGCATCTTTTTGGCGAGTGCCGTGATGGTCCAGAAGAGGAACAGTATCGTTGCACCGCTGGCTACAGCCGAGCCGACGTTCATAAAATAGGCGATTTTCGTTACATCTCCGCCTGCAAGTAAAGAGAAGAGCCGTTGAATCATTAAAAACAAAGGTGCCCCAGGCTGATGTACAACCTGCATTTTATATGCGGAAGCAATAAATTCACCGGCATCCCAAAAACTAACGCTGGGTTCAAGGGTTAAAATATAGGTGAGTGTGGCAACCACAAAACAGAGCCAGCCTGTGATGTTGTTAATTTTAGAGTACTTCATTTTGGTCTTGAATATTAAATTTCGGAGCAATAAAATGCTGCCGAAAATAAAGAATAAGATTGACAGTTGGATGTATATACCCGAGAGTTTAACATTTTTTAACCATCTGGATAGCCATTGAAGCCCATTCTGATATTTTTTAAACTTTTTTTTCGTCTCCTCTTGCAGAATTAAAAAATGTGCGTAGATTTGCATTCCAATTCAAAGCAACCCTTTGACGGAGATTGCCCGATAGTATAAAGGTAGTACAACGGTTTTTGGTACCGTTTGTCTAGGTTCGAATCCTGGTCGGGCAACATAACATATTCGGATTGCGAATAAACCCGCAATCCGATTTTTTTTAACCCGCATTGATACCGTCTAATCATGCCATTGCAATTTAATCCAGTTAAACTATTTGCCGGAAGCGGCAGTGAAGAGTTAGCTCACAAAATTGCCGCGAGTTACGGCAAGCCTCTTGGGAATGTAACCTTGAGCAGGTTTAGCGATGGAGAATTCCAACCTTCTTACGATGAGACTGTTCGCGGATGTGATGTGTTTCTCATCCAGTCTACTTGTCAGCCCAACGATAATCTAATGGAACTTCTGTTGATGGTCGATGCCGCAAAACGTGCATCTGCCCACTACATCACCGCAGTTGTGCCATATTACGGCCTGTCCAGACAGGATCGTAAGGATAAACCCCGTGTAGCTGTCGGCGCTAAACTGGTTGCCAATTTATTGCAGGCAGCTGGCATCAGCCGGATCATGACCATGGATTTACATGCTGCGCAAATCCAGGCTTTCTTTGATGTGCCGGTTGATCACCTTGATGCTTCTGTCATCTTTGTGCCTTATATCAAGAGTCTGAACCTCGAGAATTTGATTATCGCTTCTCCGGATATGGGCGGTTCTTACCGTGCCCGTACATTCGCCAAGTTCTTCAATGCGGAAGTGGTAATTTGTGATAAGCGCCGTAAGCGTGCCAATGAAATCGAATCCATGTCAATCATTGGAGACGTTGTTGGGATGGATGTGGTGTTAATCGACGACATTTGTGATACTGCAGGCACGTTATCGAAAGCCGCAGGCCTGATCATGGAGAAAGGCGCCAAGAGTGTCCGTGCAGTGTGTACACACCCTGTACTTTCCGGAAAAGCACACGAAACCGTTGAAAGTTCCGTACTGACGGAGCTGATCGTTACAGATACCATCCCGTTGCGTCAGCAAAGCGATAAAATTAGGGTATTGAGCACGGCAGAGCTTTTTGCCAAAGCCATTGCCAATGTGAATGAGCACGGCTCCATTTCCGAGCTGTTTAAAGTATAATATTTAACAATTAATATATAATAAGAATGAAAACAATCGCAATTAGCGGTTCTCCAAGAGAGAACGTAGGGAAACGCGATGCTAAAGAGCTTCGCTATGAAGGTAAAGTTCCCGCAGTATTGTATGGTGGTACAGAACAACAGCACTTTGCTGTAGTGGCAACTGACTTAAAAGAAGCTATCTATACTCCAGAGGCTAACTTTTTGGAAATTGACATCAATGGTACCAAAACCAAAGCCATCATTAAAGAATTACAATTTCACCCGCTTACAGATCTTTTACTTCACGTAGATTTTCTTCAGTTATTTGACGAGAAAGAAATCGTAATGGAGATTCCGATCAAATTGGTAGGTACTTCTCCAGGTGTTAAAATGGGTGGTAAACTGGTTCAGAAATTACGCAAGCTTCGCGTAAAAGCTTTACCAGCAAACATGCCTCAATCCGTTGAAGTAAGCATTGCTAAACTGGAAGTTGGTAATTTGTTCCGTGTTCGTGATCTTCAAAAAGGTGACTACGTGGTAACAAACACGCCTGAGGATACTATCGTTTCTGTAACGATGTCAAGAGCATTAAAACAAGCCGAGCAAGCTGCCGGTAAGAAATAATCTTTTGCCAGATCATAAGAGCAGCGCTGATTTCAGCGCTGCTTTTTTTTGCCTTCTTTTTTCGCACAGGCGATTTAACTTAAACCCTTATATTTGCTGCACATGAAATACTTGATCGTAGGCTTGGGCAATATCGGGCCGGAATATAAGGATACCCGACACAACATAGGCTTTAACATTGCAGACGAACTGGTCAGAGAACTCGGTGGTCAGTTCAGCAACAGCCGCCTGGCCTACTATTCGGAGGTTTCCTATAAAGGAAAAAAGCTTCATGTAATTAAGCCGACCACATTCATGAACCTAAGCGGAAAAGCGGTGAACTACTGGATGCAGGAGCTGAAGATCCCCATAGAGAATGTATTGGTTATTGTGGATGATCTTGCGCTGCCACTTGGAAAGCTGCGCCTGAAGCTGAAAGGCAGCAGCGCCGGCCACAACGGACTCAAGAGCATCGAAGCCAGCTGCGGCGGGCAAAACTATCCAAGGCTCCGCTTTGGTATCAGTGATAATTTTGCCAAAGGAAGGCAGATCGACTATGTCCTTTCCACCTTTGATAAGGATGAGCTTCCGGAGCTCCCTGCTTTGATCGACAAGAGTGTCAAGCTAATAGAAAGTTTCGTCACTGTTGGCCCCGGGCTCACCATGACGCACTTCAACAACTAATTAAAACGAACGTCTAGAATTAATTACAAGTTTCATCCTGAAACTTCGTGTAACTGAATTTTTACGCCTTTTCATGTCGTTATGCTCTAGATTACAAACATTTAACATTTCTTAACAGGGGGTTTTCGCTTTAATTAATTAAACTTGTAACTATACACTTAGTTCAAGCTTATTTATCCGCTCTTAAACTTTAAACCTTCAATGAAAGCGCTTTCCCTCTTTTTCATCCTCTCTCTCGGTATTCAGTCATTTTTGTTTGCACAACAGAATGAATCCGCATCCATCAAAGGAATAGTCCTGGATTCTGCCTCTAAAAAGGGTCAGGACTACATCACTGCAGCCCTCAAAAAGGGGGACGTTACGGTGAAAACCACCTTGTCTGAAGCAGACGGTTCTTTTCAGCTGAATAAAGTCGCTCCGGGTAAATATTCGCTTATCGTTGTGGCCATGGGCTTCGGCTCCAAAACCATCGCTGTGGAGGTTACCGAAAACAAGGTCTATGATCTCGGGAAAATCATGCTCGCCTCCCAGTCCAATAAACTGGATGAAGTAAACGTCACGGCAACAAAACCAATCATCAGACAGGAAATAGACCGGATCAGCTACGACATGCAGGCGGACCCTGAAAGCAAGGTTAGTACCGTGCTCGACATGATGCGGAAAATTCCTTTGCTTTCTGTAGATGCAGAAGACAACATCAAGCTTAAAGGCAGTGGAAACTACAAGATACTCATCAATGGGAAACCATCCTCGCTGGTGGCCCGTAATCCTTCAGACGTTTTTAAAAGTATGCCCGCGTCAAACATAGAGAAGATCGAGGTGATCACAACGCCTCCGGCGAAGTACGACAGCGAAGGACTGTCGGGCTTGATCAACATCATAACCAAGAAAAACATTGATGCCGGATACAACGGAAGTCTGAACTACAGGCATTCTTTTCCTGCAGGCGGCCCGGGTGGGTCGGGGTCGCTGACCGTAAAGGAAGGTAAGCTGGGCATCTCAGCGTATGGCGGGATAAATAAATACAGAAATCCTTCTTCTGTTTTCCGGAGCAGCAGGGTTACAGAAGGGGAGCAGCCGACCATGCTGAATCAGGATGGATTCAGTTCTTATAAAAGCAACTTTAATTATGTAAGTACAGAGCTGAGTTATGAAATTGATACCCTTAACCTCATCACCGGTGAATTCTCCATGAACCGAAGCACTGATCACAACCTCAGTGATCAATTTTCCAACCTGATGAGCGGAACAACACCGCTTCAGCGCTACCGGCTGATGTCTGATGGCGATCAGCAGTGGGGTGGGACAGATGTAAGCTTAAATTACCAGCTGGGCTTTAAAAGCAACAAAACGCGCTTGCTCACCTTCTCGTACAAACTGAGCAATTTCAACAACAACCAGTTTTCAAACCTGGGCATCTCAGACCGGCTTAATTATCCTGTCGAAGACTTTCCAAACTACAATCAGTTTAACGATGGGACCACGCGTGAGCAAACCATTCAGGCCGACTATGTGCACCCACTTACCAAAAAGCTAAACCTGGAAGGTGGTGTCAAGGCCATCCTGCGGAAGAACAGCAGCAACTTTGAATATCAGAACGAGACGGAAGATGGTGCATATATTGTTGATGAGACCAGGAGCAATGATTTCGAAAACCATCAGAATGTCTATGGGGTGTACAACTCCTACCAATACAATTTAACGAACTGGGGATTTAAAGCTGGTGTACGGGTGGAGCTGACAACCATAAATGCAGATTTTGTATCGCAGGCCACCAACCTGAACAAGAATTTCCTCAATGTTATTCCATCAGTTTCCGTAAACCGGAAGTTCAAGGACATGAGCAGCCTGAATCTTGGCTATACGCAACGCATCCAACGCCCGGGCATCTGGGAACTGAACCCCTTTGTTGATCGCTCCAACCCCAATTTTGAATCTGCAGGTAACCCGGACCTGAGGCCGGTTTTAAGCAACAGCTTTGAATTAAACTACAGCAGATTTAAGAAAGGAAGCATCAATGTCGGCCTGAATTATGCGTTTGAGAACAACACCGTTCAGCAGATCAGCGTGTACGATGAGGCCACCAAAATCACCCGCTCGACATTTGTAAATACCGGCAGGGACCGCAGGCTGGGCACCAACTTCAACATCAATTATCCATTTACAAAATCATTGAACCTCACCATGGGGGGTAACATGAACTACATCTGGCTACAGGGACTGGTTAACGGTGTCGACTATAAGAATGATGGCGTTCAGGGGTATGTGTATGGCTATTTGAGCTACAAACTGGAACCGGGATGGCGCATTGGTGGTAACTTTTCTTACAACAGTTCCTGGATCACTTTACAAGGCACATCCAGAGCCAATGTGTATACCTCGTTTTCTGTAGGTAAGGACCTGATCAAGGATAAGCTCACCTTGTCGGCAAATGTGAGTAACCCATTTCAAAAATGGCGGTCGTATGAAAACACCACTGAGGGTAGTAATTTCCGCCAAAATACGTACAATGAAAACTATTCCAGACGATTTAATGTAAGTTTGAACTGGCGTTTTGGCAAACTAAAAGAATCCATTAAAAAGAATCAACGTGGAATCAGCAACGATGATGTAAAATCGGGTGGCTCCACAGCAAAATAAATAATATGAACACGATAGTTTACGGTATCCCCAATTGCAATACGGTTAAGAAAGCAACTGCCTGGCTTCAGGAACATGGCAGGGAGTTCAAGTTTCACGATTTTAAGAAGCTTGGCGTAACTACAGAATTGTTAAACAGGTGGTGCGATGCTTTCGGATGGGAGCAGGTGCTGAACAAAAAGGGAACCACCTGGCGAAAGCTTAGCCAGGAACAGCAGCTTACAGTGAAGGATCAGCCTACTGCCGTAGCGCTCCTGCTTCAGCACACCAGTGCGATCAAGAGACCCATCATCGAACAGCAGGAAAAGCCCGTTCTGATCGGTTTTCAGGAAGATCAGTACGCCCAGATTTTAAAATAGTTCAATCCATTCCCGGGCATTATTGTTAAATGAGTGCAGGTATAGTCTAAAACTATACTAGCTTTGAATATGAATAGGAAGCTGATCATTTTACTGTTGTTTTTATTGCCTGTACAATTGCTTGCTCAGGATTTTTCCGGCCGGGTTTATGATTACGAAAATAAAACGCCTCTTGGTGATGTACGTGTAACCAACCTCACCAATAAACGGTCAACCACCAGTAAGCCAACAGGGCAATTTAATTTGACGGCAAAGACTGGCGACGTACTAGAGTTTGCACGCAGCGGTTACCATAAAGATACCGTGCTGTTAACCGACATGAAACCGCTTGCTGTGTTCATTGCAAGTACATCGACCAACCTGAAGCAGGTAGACATTCAGTCGGCCAGAATCTCTCCTTATCTCGGTGTCGAGAACATCAACGCCGGCATCGAACCAACCAAAAAAATAGAAGGCGATGGATTACAGGGCAAAAAGAACAATGACCGTGCAGGCGGTGTCATTCTTAACCTTGGCTTTGATAAGATGAAAGCGCAGCGGGAAAAAGAAGAAAAGCTTACCGAGGCAGATGGCTACGAGAATGAGATCAGGTTGAATTTCAACGAAAAGACCGTCGCTAATCTGATCCCCTTGAAAGGTCAGGAGCTAAAAGACTTCATCGCCATCTACCAGCCAAGTGTAGAACGGGTACGGAGCGAAGCGCCATTCAACTACCCCCTATATACCGCACAAGCCTATCAGGCCTGGCTAAAACTTCCACCTGCCCAGCGCAAACTGCCGAAATTTAAATAAGTATATGAATATAAGACCAACCAGAAAACTACTGCTGGCACTATGCTTTGTTGCAGCCGGTTTAACGGGTGCTGCCCAGCAGGCCGCCCCGGCAGCATCTACCAAATACGATTCTCATGCTGCATTCAGCCCCTTGTTTTATACCTCAAATGGCAACGAATACCGGTCGGCAAGTGGCTATCCGGGGCCAAAATACTGGCAAAACCGGGCCGACTACAGCATTGCGGCAACGCTTGATGATGTAAAGAATACCGTCGCCGGAACCGTAACGATTACCTATAAGAATAACAGTCCTGATCAACTCCCTTATTTATGGCTGCAGCTGGATCAGAATCTTTTCAAAAAGAACTCCAGAGGCAACTCACTAATTCCTGAAGGAAGCCGCTACGGTGCGCGGGGTGAGCAAATTGACGGTGGGTACGACATCAAGAACCTTGCCGTGCTGCAGAAAGGAAAAGCAGTTAAATTTACTTCCTTGATAGAAGATACACGGATGCAGATCCAGCTTGATCAACCGATGGCTGCGGCCGGAGACCTGATCACCATCAAAATGGATTTCTCCTTTCCGATACCCGTAAATGGTTCAGACCGCATGGGCCACCTCACGACGCAGAATGGTGAGATCTTTACCATTGCACAGTGGTTTCCAAGGATGAGTGTCTATGACGATGTAACGGGCTGGAATACGCTTCCATATTGGGGCGCAGGAGAGTTTTACCTGGAGTATGGCGATATCACCTATTCCGTTACCGCTGCCGCCAACCAGGTGGTGCTCGGCTCGGGAGAATTGTTAAATCCACAGGAGGTATTTACAGCGGAAGAATTGAAACGCTGGAATGCGGCATTGACCAGCGATAAAAGCACCGTCATCCGCTCTGCAGAAGATGTCGTGAATCCAAAGTCAAGGCCTTCAAAAAGCCAGCTGACCTGGAAATATAAGATCAGCAATACCAGAGATGCGGCCTGGGCTTCATCAAAGGCTTTTGTTATTGATGCCGCCCGGATCAACCTGCCAAGTGGCAAGAAATCGCTGGCGGTATCGGCGCAGCCGGTAGAAAGTCATACCGCCAATGGCTATGCCCGTGGTGCAGAGTACGTGAAAACAAGTATTGAGCATTATTCAAACAGGTGGTTTGAATATCCTTATCCAATGGCCATCAATATCGCTTCCAACATCAGCGGTATGGAATATCCGGGTATTGTGTTCTGTGGCTGGAAGGCTGAAGGCGCTGAAGCATGGGAGGTGATCGATCATGAGTTCGGCCATACCTGGTTCCCGATGATCGTGGGAAGCAATGAGCGTAAGTACGGTTGGATGGATGAAGGCTTCAATACTTTCATCAATGGCATATCGAAGACGGAATTCAATAAAGGTGAATTTGCAAAAGGCCGGATGGATTATCAGGCTGCGGGCAAGTACCTGGCGCAACCGACCAACGAAGCGATTATGCTGGAGCCAGATGCCATGCAGGAGCGCAACATTGGCATCAGCCTGTACTACAAGCCTGCCTGGGGGTTGGAAATCCTGCGGTCTCAGATTCTGGGCGAAAAACGTTTTGACTACGCCTTCCGGAACTATATTAAGCACTGGGCCTATAAACATCCAACACCTGTTGATTTCTTCCGTGCAATGGAGAATGGCGCAGGGGAGGACCTGTCCTGGTTCTGGAGAGGCTGGTTTATGGAAAACTGGATAATGGACCAGGCGGTTACATCCGTTGAAGAGTCGAAAACCAAAGCAGGTGTAAGAGATGGCTACAATATTGTCGTGACGAACGTGGAACGCCTGCCAATGCCGATCATACTGGGTATTGAAACACGAAGCGGCAGAAAGGATATCATCAAGCTTCCGGTAGATGTATGGATGCGGAATACGTCATGGACGGTTCACTACCCAACAACGGAAGAAGTGACGATGGTTACACTGGATCCAAACCATGAGCTGCCGGATTCCAATGCAGCAAATAATACCTGGAAGAAGTAAAACCCAGCCTCGGGAAATGAGGTTAATAGCGAAAGAAAGAAAACACCGATGCACTTTGTAGTCATCGGTGTTTTTTTATTAATGGAAGGTGTTGAGGTATAATTTCTCTACTTTCTTGCGCGCCCAGTCGGTCTTACGCAGGAACTTAAGGCTGGATTTTAGCGATGGATTGTTCGAAAAGCAGTCTATGCGCACCAAAGTGGCCATTTCCTCCCAGCCATAGTGCCACACCAGTTGTTTAAGAATAAACTCCAGGGTTTTTCCATGCAGTGGATTGTTGACTTGTTCTTTTGTGGTCATGCTGCAAAATTAGGAAGATTAAGTAAATTTGAAGTATGCAAATAAAATTAGGAGATTTTGTTCGTTTTGTAGACGAAAATATAGAGGGTTATGTGACACGCATTATCGATAAGGACATGATCGGTGTGACGGATACCAACGACTTTGAGATTCCCGTTCTGGCATCCAAGGTGACCTTGGTGCATGGCGATATTCCAGACGACAATACCGTTGTCTCCAACCGGCCTGCAGCCGCAATCCCTGTTGCGGAGTTTAAAAAGGATGGTGTGTTTCTGGGCCTGATCAGTGATCAGCACAGCAACTCTGTAGCACACTTTCATCTGGTTAATGAGACTTCCTTTGATTTGCTTGTCGCATTCAGCACAGAAAAAGGGGAGCACTTTAAGGGTGAGTTCGCGGGAACGGTAGGCCCGAATTCTACGAAGCGGATTTACTCCGGAAATATGAGCGACATACAGATCTGGCCAAAGTTCCGTCTGGAAGTGCTTTTCCATACGGCAGCAGATGTGGAACCGAAACCAGCCATCCTGTTCCATCAGGCGATAAAAGGGAAGGACCTATCTGTTGCAAAGCAGGAGATTGCTTTGTTGAAAAGCAAGGGTTGGCTGATACAGCTGGACAATAAGGAAGAACCGTTGAACTTAGATAAGCTCCGCGACAGTTTCAAATAAGCAGAAGATTGCCGCAATGTGGCGTAATTTTAGTAAAACAATTATAATCCCAGCCGTTAGGCTGGGATTTTTTTATGTCCTTGCTACCTTGGCTGACGTGGTACGATGGAAGTATTATCTTGGAAGAGCACTGGCACTCGGGTGGGTACGCAGTTTGTGTTCGGACGCGGTCGGGACGGGGTTCCGTCGGGGTTGCTTCGGGGTTGCTTCGGTTGTACCCGAACCAATCCCGACTGAATCCCGGTTCAACAATGGGCCGGGGCCGTCTCTCTACCTAAGCTTGTTATACTGCATTTACTTTAGCTCCGCTTTTTCCTGCCATTGGAAATCTCCGACGCGCTTAGCGACAAGCCAGCGATCATCCGCACGGACATAGCTGTCCTGGTAAACAGCGCCGATAGTCGTCTTCATTTTCCGGCCGTCTTCATCTCCAATCAATTTAATCAGACAATAACAGGTGCCGCTTGCGTGATCACCGTTTATCGTTACGACCTGCTGCCCGTTGAAGTGGTAAACGGTATCGAAGTCTTTGAGGAAATTGCCGAATGCTTCAGCCATTTCTTTGCGGCCTTTCAGTTTTAAAATGGATGCCCCACCGGCGAAGGTTTCGGATAAAGCATCTTCAGAAAATAACTGCACTTGCGCGTTAAATTCTTTTCTGTCGCCCAGAATGGAGATGTGGTCAACCAGTTCTTTAAGGGATGTCCGGTCTGTCAGTTCTTTCAGATTCATAATCGGGATTACTAAAAATCAAGGATGAAATGAATTGGAAAATAGGACTTAGAAGGCGATCTTGAATGGATACTGCCATAATGGTATTACGTTTAAGCTACGGTGAGCACGATCTTACCCTGGATGCTTCCCTGAGCCGCCCGTTCATGTGCCTGTTGTGCATCTGCAAGTGCAAATGTGCGGTCTATACCTACCCGGATTGTCCCGTTGTCTAGTAGCGCGGCGACTTCCGCCAGTTGCGCACCACTTGAGCGCACCTGGGTTGTAGACAGGGTGATGCCCAGCTTCGCTGCTTCCTCCCCGCCGGAAGCACCCAGTCCGAAGATTGGGAAAAGTGCGCCGCCACGTTTAATTGTCCGCAAGAAGCGGTCGGTGGTTGGGCCGCCAATGGAGTCTATAACAAGATCGACATCGTGCAGGACATCCTCGGGAGTTGTCTTTGTGTAATCAATGAATTCATCGGCGCCGAGGTCCCGCAGAAATGCTTCATGCTTCCCTGATGCGACGGCAATCACATAGGCGCCCTTCCATTTTGCGAGTTGCAGGGCAAAGTGGCCGACGCCGCCTCCGGCACCATTAATGAGCACCCGCTTGCCTTCAAGTGGTACCGGCACATGCTGGTTTGGCTGAATCGGGTTGGGTACGTTGTGTCCCGGATCGATCATGAACTGCCATGCGGTAAGTAGTGACATCGGGACGGCGGCGGCATGCACGTGATCAATGCCAGCTGGTTTAAGTGCCACCTGCGATGCTGGCACGCTGACATACTCCGCATAAGCCCCACTGCCGTCCAGAACGCCCTCCGGAAAACGGATCATCGAATAGACCTTGTCTCCAACGGAGAAATCTTCAACATCATCCGCAATGGACGCTACAACCCCGGATACGTCCGTTCCCAGTATGAAAGGGAAGTTACCCTGCGGACGCCAGTCCGGAGGTAGCGACTTAAATCCATCGCGCAGGTACCAATCCGGTGGATTGAGCCCCACTGCATGCACGCGGACAAGAATTTCGCCCGGCTTAACTTCAGGTATTGGTGCATCCTCGTAGCGGAGTACTTCAGGACCGCCAAAGGCGTATTGGCGAATGGCTTTCATTACAGCTGACTTACTTTTAGATTCTGATTCCATGATTTGATCATTTAATTATTGCAATATTAGATGGTTTATATACTTTTGACAAGTATGTACTTATTTGTATGTTACCTACTAAAAAGTATGTATGTTGATTATCAGTAATTTGAAGTTGAATAAAAATGAAATCTAAGCCAGAAATTCCGGAATGTATTCAAAGGTGCGGGGTTGAATATGCTTTCAAACGCATCGGTGGAAAATATAAGGGGCGTATCCTGTGGCATCTGGGTTTACAAACCGTGCTGCGTTATGGCGAACTGAGCAGGACACTGCCTGATATTACCACCAAAATGCTTACGCAAACCCTGAGAGAGCTTGAAGACGATAATTTGATCGTCCGGAAGATGTATCACGAAGTGCCGCCCAAGGTGGAATATTCGCTCAGCGATACCGGGAAGGAGTTAATACCGTTTATCGAGCATCTTCACAACTGGGGAAAGAAACAATTGGAAAATGACGTATAAACGGCATATATGCCCGGTTAGTTAGAAGGCTTTCATTATTGCCGACTTCAGCCAGGAAATATTCTAAAGTAGAGTAATAAGGCGGCGTGGAAAAACACCGTTTTTCTGGAAAGTTCAAGTAAAAATAAGATGGTTTGTGTAGAAATATCAATTCCGATCTATATTTTGCAAGCTTATAAATAGACAAACATGGCATCAGGTTTTTTTGCGATTTTAGACGATATAGCGGCTTTAATGGATGATGTGTCGGTGGCCGCCAAAGTGGCGACAAAGAAAACCGCAGGCATATTGGGTGATGATTTAGCTGTTAACGCAGAAAAAGCGACGGGTTTTCTTTCTTCCAGGGAGATACCTGTACTTTGGGCCATTACCAAAGGTTCGTTGCTCAATAAGCTGATCATTGTCCCCATTGCTTTGTTGCTGAGTGCTTTTCTGCCCATCGCCATTAAGTTCATTCTGATCTTAGGAGGGTTCTACCTGGCCTATGAAGGTGTCGAGAAGATCATAGAATATTTCTTTCACCGGCCGGAGCATGCGCCGGATGCGACAGAAGTGGTACAGCAAGATAGCCTTGCGGCAGAAAAGGCAAAGGTGAAGGCGGCGATCGTAACCGACTTTATTTTGTCAGTAGAGATCGTAATTATTGCATTGGGCGCCTCGTTAGAAGAGACCTTAGCCATACGGATTATAACAGTTTCAGTTGTTGCGGTAATTGCAACCATAGGTGTTTACGGTATTGTTGCGCTCATCGTGAGGATGGATGATGCTGGATTTAAGCTCATTAAGAAGTCTGGGGACAGGGGGTTTTTCTCCGTTTTGGGACACTTATTGGTGAAGTCGCTGCCCATTATCATCCGGATTTTGAGTGTTGTTGGAACGATTGCTTTAATCCTGGTTTCGGGTGGCATCTTTGTTCACAACATCGAGTACTTCCACCATTTGTATCCGGCAGTGCCTTCTACATTCAAAGAGTTTGCTTTCGGTGTGGTCGGCGGATTGTTCGCGGTAGGGGTGATTACAGGAGGCAAAAAGCTATTCGGACGTTCGTAGGCGTAACATTTCCAGAACCACATGCAACAGCATACAAATATATCAACAACCATTTTGTGGGTCGCCAGCCAGCGCGGCCCGGAAAAGAGCACCTGTCCGTCTGAAATCGCCCGCATGTTGTTCCCTGGCGACTGGCGTAAACGTATGAGAACTGTAGTCGATGTGGCTATTGATTTGCATAAACAAGGGAAAGTGGTGATCACGCAGAAAGGAATACCCGTTGACCTGGACCACATTAAAGGACCTGTCCGGATTAAGATCCTTTGAAATTTTGTGTAATAGTCTAGGTTTAACTTTCTTTCAATGGTGGCAAAGGCGACCGGTTCTTACTTTCTATAGTCACTTTCACTTACATGTTCCATCCAGGTTACAACCTCTCCGTTGACCTCTTCCTGGACTGCAATGTGGCTCATCGCATTGTTTAATGAGGCACCGTGCCAATGCTTTTCATTTGGAGCAAAATAAACGACATCGCCTGGGTGAATCTCCTGAATAGATCCCCCTTCACGTTGTACCCAACCTAAGCCAGCCGTAACAATAAGTGTTTGACCTGCCGGGTGCACGTGCCATGCTGTTCTCGCTCCCGGTTCGAAGGTGACCAAAGTGCCGGCAGCCCTTGTGGCTTCTTTCTTTGAAAACAAAGGATCTATGCGCACTGCACCTGTGAACCAAGCCTCCGGGCCTCTTGCTGAAGGCTGTTCACCGTTTTTTATGATTTCCATATTTTTAAATTTATATGTTGCGGTTTATGATTTTTATTGAGGATTGGTTAAGTCTTGTCACGACCATTAATTCATCAACCATTCGCATAATATCGACCGGTCTTAAAGCTTAACTCAACAGTACTAATATCAAAGTGATAATAGCAGGTAAAGCCTGAGTAAAAAAGATTTTTTTAGAGGACACTAGTGCTCCGTAAACACCTGCAGTTATTACACAACCTAAGAAAAAACAAGCAACGTTATCTTGCCATATTGGATCGGAAATAAAAAAACTCCATATCAATCCCGCCGACAAAAAGCCGTTGTATAATCCTTGATTGGCAGCTAAACCTTTTGTCGGCTTAAATAATTCTTCGGGGAAAGCATCTCTAAAAACTTTTTTACCGGTTGTTTCCCAGGCAAACATTTCCATCCATAAAATGAACAGGTGTTCAATAGCAACTATTGCGATAAAAACTTTTGAGATAATGTGTATAAAATCCATAATTATTTAATTTTGAATTAAAACCAGAGATAAATAGAAAAATACCACCTGAATCTTTACAAGTATGTCTTAAAAAACGAATCTTAAAAATTATAACACTCCCATTTTCGAGACCAAAAGTTCGGTTAGTTAAGTTAATATTTGAGTGTTAATTTCATGCCTTATGCGGCTTTTTAGGATACAGATTCTTTGTTCCGGTTGTTGGGTGATTGTTTAGCTGCCTCATTCCCCCATTTTTGGCCGAGATTTTTTAAAAGTCATTCTCTACTTTCAGCTTCCCGATCCGAGCGTAACGATTCTCCGTATGCAATGTTTCGCCCTCATCAGAGGGGATCCCGGACGGTCAAAATGCCCGGTTGCTATTTTAAAAGATGCAGACGTAAATTTACGCCGGGTTTGCTTGCTGATCTCTTTAGTTAAGTTAAGAATTTTTCAACTAAACACATGGCCCTAATAGGGGAGTATTATAGAGACTAACAATCATCCAATTTTGAGTTTTTAAACGCCGTCCAAAGCTAAAACCAGGCAAGAGGGCGTCTAGGCCCCGGCAATTCTGTTGAGCATCCCTTTGAAGATAAAAGCATGAAAAGGCAGGACGGAATACCAATAAAGTCGTCCCAATAGGCCTAGTGGGCGGAACGTGGCAGTTTGATGGAGTACATTATTTTTATCCAATCTGAATTCCAGCCAGGCTTCGCCAGGTAATTTCATTTCTGCATACAGCAGTAGTCGACGGTCTTTTTTATCCGCAAGAATAACCCTCCAGAAGTCGATAACATTTCCAGGAAGTATTTCGTTTAGGTGGGTTCGGCCTCTTTTAAGTCCGACGCCACCAACCATTTTATCCAGAACACCCCGAAGCGACCATAGAAAATCGGCATAGTACCAGCCGGTCTCCCCGCCAATGGACCAAATGTTATTCATCACGAGTTCAGGATTACTCACCATGGTCTGACGCTTATCTGTGAAACAACCATCAACCGGAACCTCCACCAGACTCGAAAATCCCGACTGGTAGGCGCTGCTGTTCATGGCATCGCGCCAGCTGGAGATGACCTGGTTCTGTTCAATCTTGCCAAAAGCAAGTTCAATAGCTTCATTGTAGGGAATGAGTGCTATGTTTAATCTTTGTCTGAGCGTGTTGGGTTTACCGATGATTTCCACTTTCATGCTATCTACCAGGTTCTGGGCAAGGGTATAAGATACGGAGGTTACAAAATACAACCAGTAGGAGGAGAGCTTTGGAGTCATTACTGGTACGACCAGGATGTATCTTTTCAGTTTCCGCACTTCTGCAAACCGCAGCAGCATCTCTTTATAGGTGATCGTTTCGGGACCGGCAATGTCATAAGATTGGTTAAAATCAGGCTCAGACAGCAAGACGCCGTACAGGTATTCCAGCACATTTCGGATGGCGATGGGCTGGCACTTGGTTTTGAGCCATTGTGGAGCAATCATAACCGGGAGCTTTTCAACGAGGTCTCGAATGATCTCAAAGCTGGCACTTCCTGAGCCCACAATGATTCCTGCTCTGAGTGTTGTTAAGGCATAACTTTCTGATGCCAGAATCTCTTCTACATTCTTTCGGGAATCTAAGTGCCTGGAAAGTTCTTTGTCATTTATGATGCCGCTTAGAAAGATAACTTGCCTGACATTTGTTTGTTCCAGTCGCCTTTTGAAGTTGCTGGCCGTCTGACCCTCCATTTCTGAGAAGTCGGAAGCGGCCGACATGGAATGCATGAGGTAATATGCGGCATCAATGTCATTCGGGATAACGCTTAAAGAATCTGGGTTCAGAAAGTCGACATCCAACAACGTGATCTTAAAATCATTATACTTCTCCAAATCAAAACGGCTTTTATCTCTGATGCAGCAAAAGAGTTCGTGGCTCCCTTCCAGCAATAAGGGTAAAAGTCGCTGGGCAATGTAACCGGTTGTTCCTGTTAAAAGTATTTTCATAACCTATCTGTTCGTTAACATACGACTTTTGTATGGTACTGGATGGTATTAGTACCTGATGTTAATTTATAGACACATTCTGATATTATATACAGGTTTGAAATATACTGGAATTCTCGTATTGTTGTATTTGGGATTACCGGGGTAAATTACAGCTAAAAGAATGTACATTCTTTTAAGGCCGGTATACTATAATCCTATTGATTTCAGGCGGCTCAACTCTGACAGGAGCGCGCTTCAGCATCATTTGTCTAGACGAATTTATGTTTTTCTGTGTTGTCAAATGACTACCAAGCTTTAGGAAAAGATATTCAATATAAACATCGACGAAAAGGGCATGAGATTCGATATGGATCATTTAAAGTAACTACAGATGAAAATGAAGTTCACAAGTCTATTAACAATCACTTTAATCATGGTTCTATTCACCTTTGATAAGACGAATGCTACCGCTCAGCAAGACAATAGGAAAGTAAGAATAGCAAATATCCAGATTGATCCGGCTTATGTAGCCGAATACAAGGAAGCACTTGCCGAGCATGCAAGGACAGCTGTTCGAGTAGAACCAGGCGTGCTCGCTTTACAAGCAGTTTACGACAAAGCGCATCCTACTAAGGTTACAGTTTTTGAAGTGTACGCAAGTGAAGAAGCTTACCAGTTGCATTTGAAGGCAGCACACTTTCTTAAATACAAAAGCGGCACCTTTAAAATGGTCAAGTCCCTTGAACTAGTCGAGGTCTCGCCTATCGCTATAGAGATCAAGCCGGAATTGATGAGGAAATGACATTTATCGTAAGATGGTGAAATTCGCAAGGGACAAGATATCACTAGAAAATCAGGTACTTTTATATTACTGATTTAGAAGTTAATGTCGAACTCGATAATAGTATTATATTGGTACCTATGAAAAAGTGGTTAACCTTTTATGTATTAGCATTGATGTTCATCTCATGCAGTAATGACAATGACGGTGACGTGCAAACCACGTTGGAAAAGAAGGTGAGGGTTGAAGTTGAGTTTTCCGGCAGCTATCGAAATTACCAGTTATTATTTGCCATTAATTCATTAACGAAGGACGAAGGCACATTTGTCGAGCCTTTGATAAGCACACCTGCAAACACACAGTGGACAAAGGAAAAAGTATCACAAGGCAATGCTTATAATTACATTGCGGATTTGACCAGTAATAAGTTTGTTGTGGAGAGCAAGGAAGCGGTCAACAGATTAGGATTTCTTTTGTCAGCCACCCAAAACAAGAACATAAAAGATGTTACACAAACCCCCATATCTGCTTTAATAAAAGTGTACGCAGATAATAAGCTGATCGAAACCTATAATTATAAACCTTTACCAGTAGGGCGGGTAGCAGGACCCATTTCGCAAGATTTAGATATTTCAGCGTATTAATATTTTTAGTCGTTCCTTTTCTGAGACATTTACTTTTTTTAGGGTACAGAATGCATCTTGAGTTCAGTAGAAGAAAAAAGGGGATATAAAACTTCGTTTATAAGACTCGTGATAAAGCAAAGTGATATAGCTGCAATAAATCTAATTTTAAAGAACTAACTAATGGTCATTAGTGCCCTCCTGCTCTTCTCTTTAATACCCCTCCTGCTGCTTCTTTAATGGTACTGGTAAAAACAAAAGCTTTTTCATCTATTTCAGATACCAAGAGCCGTAATTTTTTTACTTCGAGCCTGGTAACCACCGTAAACACAATATCTACAGGTTGACTTATAGCAAAGCTTTCTTTTAAGAATCCTCTTTCTCCTTTATAAACCGTAATCCCCCTACCTAATTTCATGACCAAATGCTCTTTAACTAATTCACTATTTGCCGAAATAATAGTAACACCTGTATATTCTTCCAAGCCTTCAACTACAAAGCTGATTGTTCGGGATGCGGCATAATACGTAAGGATGGAATATAAAGAGGTAGGTAATCCAAGCTGAAGGGCGGCAATAAGGAAAATCACAATATTAATACCCAGGATAATTTCGCTTATGGTGAAATTGACCCTTTTACCGGTGTATAGGGCTAGGATTTCGATACCATCTAAGGCACAGCCGCCGCGCATGGCTAATCCAACGCCAATACCCATAAATACGCCTCCAAATATGGAAACGAGTAGCTTATCAGAGGTTATAACTGGATAAGGGATAAGTAGTAAACACAACCCTAAGCCTACTACGGCAGCGAAAGTCTTAAGTGCAAATGATTTATTCACCAAATAAGCCGCAAGAATAACCAAGGGCAAATTGGCCAAAATAATTACATAAGCAATGTTAAAATCGTATACTTCATGTAGAAGCAAGCTTATTCCTGTAATGCCACCATCGAAAAAGTGATTTGGAATTAAAAAACTTTTGAGCGCGAAACCGCAGAAAAGAATACCAATAGTGGTATAGATAAAGTCAGTAACGACTTCCGAAAGATGAGCGCGCGCCTTCATAGGTTTTTAAAGTTTAGCCTTTATTATTTGTAAATTTTGTTCTTTCTTTAATTGTCGGTTCTGTTTTGCCGTTTGTGTGAAATAATGGTGTTCATTTAAAAAAGCAAACTGCAAAGTATACCACTCGTGTTCAGTATCAAGCTGCTTTTGATGTTTTAGCTCTTTAAAGAGCATTTCACCGATCACAAAGAAATCATCACGACCCAGATAATCAAGGTCCGCATCAACTAATATTTCTTCAAGGAGATTGGTAGGCGATTGCGGGATTTTGGTCGCCATTATCATGTTATTAATAGCTTTGATGTCTTCATTGCAATAGCCAAACGACGGAAGTACTTCGGTTGCAATTTCACAAGATGCGATTTCATGTCCTTCTATAACATTCAAAAATCCAGAATCGTGATAGCAAGCGGCAGTCAGTAACAATTGCAATTCATAAGGTTTGATATGCTCATTTTGCGCGATAGCTTCAGCCGCGTGGTATACATCCTTTACATGATTTACATTATGATAATATAAATCTTTTGACAGATTTAGGTTCTGCAGATTCACTATATAAGTACAGGCGTCTTTAAAATCCATTCAGTATTAAAACATAGCTATAAATAGGTGTAATATAATAAATTCTTTGTTCTCCTTTTGCTATATTTATATACCAATCACTTGATATTCTGGATAATGCGTCTTAATCTTTCTGCACCATTGCTGGCTTTATTTGTCCTGCTATTTCCGGTATTAACAATGGCGCAAATTCGCCAACCGCGTTTCGATCTACTCACCATAGAAGACGGTTTACCGGAGGATTTTCCAACTGCGAGCCTGCAGGATCGCCTCGGCTATATATGGATAGGAACCCAAAATGGCCTGGTGCGTTACGACGGATATGATATGAAAATTTACAATTCAATTTCTCTTCGCAACCAGTCTGACAAACAACGGGTTTCCGTAAGGGACTTATTAAAAGATGACGATAATAATTTATTTGTTGGAACAATAATGAGTGGATTGGCCAAATATGACCCGGTGGAAGATAAGTTGATTAGAGTAGGACATACCCCAAAAGCTAAGGGCAAGCCTATCAATGAACATGTCATAGCATTTAAAGCAGACAAGAATGGTATTGTTTGGATTTTTTGTGCAGATGAAAAGAATGACCTTCATCTTGATCGATATAATCCACGAACCTTAGAAAACAAAAGCTACTACTTTTCGCCAGAAGATATTAAGAATGGCGCCAATGGTAGCCTTTATTATGAGGTAGCCCAAAATGGCACCCCATGGCTGGCAACAACTACAGGCCTTTATACAATAAATAAAAGCAACTATCTGGTAAAAAGGGAAAAGCTAGATGCCGGAAGTATTTTAGGTCTCTATGAAGCTCCTTCACAACCAGGGATTTTATGGCTCATACAAACCTTAAATAAGGTAAATTACCTCATTAGATTTGACCCGCTCAGTGGTAAGAAAAGTTTTTACCCCATGACTGAAAAAGGGTATTTTGATATTTTGGAGGACAAACAAAAACGGCTCTGGATCGGATCGGCCAATGCAATGTTGCAGTTCGATAGAACTACCGGGAAATTCACTAAGTACAGTGTAAAGGAAGAATCAGACGAATCAGGGAACACTTTTTTTCCGAGAATAAGTGAAAAGAAAGATGGGGTACTCTGGACCACCACAACCGGCGGTGGTTTGCTCCGCTTGTCAGTAGAAAACGGTACAACAGGTTTAGTGCGGTATACGGCCAATTCACATGAGAAAGGGTCCTTACCCTTTGATTTTATTCAAAATGCATTAATTGACAGAAGTGGTACCGAATGGTTTGGAATCCGCGGTTATGGGCTGTTAAAGCTCAACGCTTCCCGATCTATGTTACAGTACATTACTTCAACTCCCAGTGTAAATGGATATCCCGGTGGATCTGTACTCAGCTTAGTTTTACTCCCCCAAGGTAATTTTCTGGTTTCTACAACTCGGGGCTTATTTGAGAGTGATAAAACGCTCACTACTTTCAAACCATTTTCGCTGAAAGACATTAAAAGCGGGGCACTGAATACTTCAGCTATGATTGTAGATGCAAAAGGGCAAACCTGGATAAGTACTACTGATGCAGGACTAATAAAATACAATAGTTTAACTAAGAGCAGCAAGCGGTACATTCATGATCCGATGGATGTTAACACTTTGAGTAGCAATAGAATAGAAACTGTACTGGAGGATCGTAGCGGGAAACTTTGGGTGGGAACAGCTGATGCTGGCATTTGCGTACTTGATCCGGCTACAGGCAAATTCAAACGGTATCCTTTTATTCGTAACAGCGGTTCAACTATCGTTAAAGATGGGTCGCTTGACGACGTTCGTGCGATTTCTATTTTCGAGGATAGAAGCGGAACAATATGGGTTGGGACTAACTTTGGCGGTTTAAATAAGTTAGACCAAGCGACCGGGAAATTCACCTCAATCTTCGATCCAGAGAATTTTTTTTGTATAACATCTATTTTTGAGGATAAAAAAGGTCGGTTATGGGCAGGCACCTATTTATGGGGCTTGCATTTAGTTGATAAAATAAAGGGAACAACAAGACAATTCCTAAAGAAAGACGGCTTGATTTTCGATGGTGTAGTTAACATCAATGAGGATAAAAACGGCAATATTTGGGTTGGCTCTGCCGCTGGATTTTCTATTCTAAATCCGCAAACGCTCCGTGTTAAAACCTTTGGTATCCAACAAGGATTACCAGATTTGTTTGAGAAGGGCCGGTACATTAAAACAAATGATGATTGGGTTTTTGGGATGAAGAACGGGATTTTGCGTTTTAACCCCTTAGATTTTAAACCAAATTTAATACCCCCACAGCTGGTTATTCAACAACTAACCTATAGTAATGGAAATGCTAACGGGACATTTGTAAAGCGGCTCAATAATGATAAACAGGTCGAATTAACTCATGATTATAACAAGCTTACTTTTAAATATGCTGGTCTGCATTATGTAAATGCCGCCAAAAATCATTATCAATATCAATTAGCGGGCTATGATAAAGATTGGATTATGGCAGGGACAGCTCGCAGCGCCACCTATACCAATTTAGCGCCCGGCACTTATACCTTTCGTTTCAAGGCTGCTAACAGCGATGGAATATGGAGTAAGAAAACGGCTGAGTTAACGGTAATCATCAGTCCACCATGGTGGAAAACCTGGTGGGCCTACATCCTTTATATCATTTTATTTGCGGTCATCATTCAATCCTATATCTCGTACCGCTCCCGTGCATTGAAAAAGCATAATGATCAATTGGAGAAGCAGGTCAGTCTAAGGACACGGGAGTTAAGTGAAGCAAACGAAGAGTTAAAAACCAGTCAGGAAGAGATAATTACAAAACAAGGTCAACTGATTCAGGCGGAGAAAATGGCTTCTTTAGGTGAGCTAACTGCAGGAATTGCACACGAGATCCAAAACCCGCTCAACTTTGTAAATAATTTTTCTGATCTCAATATGGAATTAATTGATGAAATGAAGGAAGAATTTGAGAAGGGGGATGCAACAGAAGCGTTAGCAATCGCATCAGATATTAAAATTAATCTCGAAAAAATCAATCATCACGGCAAAAGAGCAGATAGCATTGTGAAAGGGATGTTACAGCACAGTAGGACAGGTAGTTCTACCAAGGAATTGACCAACATTAACTCCATAGCTGATGAATACCTGAGATTAGCCTACCACGGTTTACGTGCAAAAGATAAAAGTTTCAATGCAGAACTGATTACAAATTTTAGCCCTGACGTACCTAAAGTCAGAGTTTTAGCACAAGATATAGGGCGCGTGATGTTAAACCTCTTTACCAATGCTTTTTACGCTACCCATCAGAAACAAAAAGCTGGGCTGGCGAGTTACAAAGCCAGAGTCGAAGTAAGTACTGCTAGTATCGACAACTTTATTACCATAACAGTAAGAGACAACGGCACAGGAATTCCGGAATCAATTAAAGAAAAGATCCTGCAACCATTCTTTACCACTAAACCTCCAGGAGAAGGAACAGGTTTAGGATTGTCTTTAAGTTATGATGTAATTAAAGCACATGGTGGATACTTTTCTATCACGTCCAGAGAAGGAGAAGGAAGTGAGTTTATCATTCATCTACCGAATTCATAAAACATGTTTTTTTAGAAAGATTCCTCCTTTAAACTTACAAACTCAAAACATTCCAATGACGATATTAGTAGTAGACGATGAAGCAGACGTACAACCGCTTTTTTTACAACGGTTCAGGAAGGAGATACGGGCGGAGGAAATACAATTTGCCTTCGCTCTGTCAAGTGAGGAGGCGTTGGAATATTTACATGAAAAACATTCTGAAGTCGTATTGATTCTTTCTGACATTAACATGCCTGGAATGAGTGGCCTGGATTTATTATCTCGAATTAGAATTGAATATGATTCCCCTCCGCCGGTCGTGATGATGATTACCGCTTATGGAGATGCTGAAAATCACCGGCAAGCCATAGCAAATGGTGCGAATGATTTTTTGACTAAGCCGCTCGATTTTAACCTATTAAAAGAAAAACTTAAAACATTCAACCCCAATGGCTAAAATACTTGTAGTAGATGATGAAGCCGACTTGGAAGTACTGGTAAAACAAAAATTTCGTCGCAAAATTAGAGAAAGTAAATACGAATTTGTCTTTGCTCAAAATGGTGAAGAGGCTTTACTTAGAATAGCGGAACATCCGGATTTGGACATTATTTTATCTGACCTCAATATGCCAATAATGGATGGGCTAACGCTGTTAAGTCATCTTCCAGCTGCAAATCCTGCTTTAAAAGCGATCGTCGTTTCTGCATATGGCGATATGCAGAATATCCGCGCTGCCATGAATAGAGGCGCTTTTGATTTTGTATGCAAGCCAGTTGATTTTGACGATTTGGATTTAACGATGGAAAAAACCATTGTTTATGTGAAACAATTACAGGACACCATGCAAGCGATCAAAGAAAATAATATTCTAAAGATGTATGTTGATGAGAATGTTCTGAACTTCATGAACCACAAAGAATTTGAAAATAGCTTATTGAAAAATGAGGTGATTGAGGCCTCTGTGATGTTTATAGATATTTGTGGGTTTACAGCCATAACAGAAAAAATTCCAGCCGATGCTGTAGTGGGTTTAATCAACCGTATATTCGATAATATCGTTAAAGAGGTCATTAATAATGGCGGACATATCGATAAATTCATGGGGGATGCTGTAATGGCAGTTTTCAAAGATAAACATCATCGGGATAGTGCCGTTGATGCTGCTCTCGCAATTAAAGCGCTATTAAATGGTAACGAAGCATTTCATTATGATAATTACGAGTTTAAGCCGGAAGTTTCGATTGGAATTAACAGCGGAGAAATGATTTCAGGAAATATCGGTTCTGAATCGTTGAAAAGGCTTGATTATACGGTGATTGGCGATGCCGTTAACCTTGCGCAACGGCTACAATCAGTTGCCACGTCAAGTCAGATTTTGATATCAAGCACCGTTTATGAAAACGTTAAAGAATCGTTTAATTGTAAGCTCGTGGGAGAATTTATTTTAAAAAATAAGAGCTTACCAGTAAATGGGTATGAGGTTATTGATTAGTAGGAGAGTTGAGATAAAATGAAATTGATGGAGCGACTTGGTAAAATTAAGCAGTGCCTTTGCGTAAGAAGTCAATCAATCTTCCTCTTGTAAATGCTTTTTCTTAGCCTAAAATGTAAGGTCTATTTTTTGAAATTGATTAAGACTGACAATCATCTAAATGATTAACTCAGCAGATTAAACACCTGTCACAACTAAAGTAAGCAAATGGCGTCTAGGTCCGGCCAATTCGGGATTGCCGATGGGTTGACATTTTAAATGGCAGAAGCTAAATAGACGTTCTTTTCCCTAAGTCCATCGCGGGTGATTCAATTAAGTACCAGGATAGCGCGCCTAAAACACAGCTTATTGGCATGGTGATCAGCATGCTGTTATAAACTGTGAGCTGGGGTAGATAGTGAGCTGTTATTTGTTGCACTAAAAAGCCGTAGATATAAATGCCATAGGAGAAATCGCCTGGTAAGTTAATGCCCATTGCAAGTGACGAGGTTCCAGCAATTAGAATCGAATAAGCAAAAGTCAAATAAAATAGATCAATAAACATGGTCGCATTGATAAAATAAGCAGTAATACTTAACACAAGCATTATAATCCATATTCTAAAATCAATTGCCAGGTTATTTCTAAATGCATATACAGTCATTCCCAAAGAGAACAACAACAAGGGTTTGAAAGAATCCAATACAATGTTCGGATTGAACTTGTAAATACAAATCAGTACAAGTAAAACCACCGAAATAGCAATCTTCTTTTTAAGCAAACCTGAGATGCCAATTATAAATACGATGAAATAGCATTTGATTTCCAGTGGCAAACTCCATAATGAAGCGTTTATTGAGCTATTGTATTTATTGTTGGTGAATATTCCGGTTAGCGTCGGCTCAAATCTCAGCATGACCATGTTTTTCATTAGATACTTCCAAGTTTGATAATCGGTAAAGTAATCCGGAATACTTAGGCTTGAAAATACAGGGCCGACTAAAAATACAGTCAAAAGGATGCAAACTATCAAACCCGGATAAATCCGGAATAGTCGCATAAGTACAAACCTGATCCAGCTTTTTGAATGATCAAAGCTTGAAGTGATGAATATGCCGCTCAAGAAGAAAAATGCATAAACAGCCAGACTCCCGCTGAAGTCAACTTTCAATATATTTTTAAAAGGTTCAATATTTCCACCTGATTGAAAAACTGCCCAGGAGTGACCAAAAATGACGGCTATAGCGGCCGTTAGTCTTATTAAATTGAAATTATTCTTCTCTCTTCTTAGAACTTCCTGGAGCGTAAGCCTCATTCTGTATATTTTGGCTGAATATACTATATAAAAACGGCACCCTTAAAATGGTCAGGTTCTTTAACTAATCGAAGTTGAGCCTATAGCTCCTAAAGTGCAGCTACTTTATCCTCCCATTTGCTTTTGTCAAGGAAAGCCTTATAATCCTGAATGTGCAGCATGTCGTGAATCGCCTGCTTCTTGTCTTTGCTTTGCTCATAATACGCTCTACAGATCTGGTAGCCTATCCAGTAACCCTGATCCGGTAAATTGTCAGGAGAAGAACTTTTGGAGTTGGCAATCCAGTTGTCGTAACGGTCGAAATACATATCTGGTTTGAACTTGTTCCAGATCTGCTTTTCCTTACCTTTTGCCCAATCGAAAAGCTTTTTGTTTGCGGTATTGCCGCTGATCAGCTCGCCGATGCAGTCGGCCATCCCTTCCATGATGACGTAACTCAGGGTAGTGGTATCTTTTTTCATGCCGTCCTGCTGATAATGTACCAGTTCATGGGCGAGCAGATTCGGCAGCAGCTCGATATTGTTCAGGCGGGTACGTTTTTGAAAGCTGAGCTCATCGACTGGGACACTGGAATCGCCAGCCACCTGGTTCACACCCAGCAATAATCCGAGATCTGTGGCTGTTCCGCCGCTGGTGAAAGCACCGATGACGAAGTACACATCCGGAAATTTAGATTGGGCATATAGGGATTTCATTTTTAGGTAGGAGGCCATAAATGCAGGTTTGTATGCATCCGTTTTGTAGGTGTTGTTGCGGATGGCTGCATAAAGCTTAGGCGCCGAGCGGATGTGATCAATAAAGAAGTCAATGCTGCTCACTTTGGCACCCATGTAATCCTCCATCCCTTTACTCGCCCGGTCGAAGTACAGCTTCTTCATGATGGCTTTGAAATTAGCCGTGTCTTTCATGGCCTGGTCGTACGCTTCCCAAAAATGGTGAATGTCTGAGGTGACAAATCCGGCTTTTCTTGGATCATCGTTTAGCACCTTTTTGCGTTCGGGCACCCTTTCAAGCAATGCGCTCCAGGCAGGATCGCTATGTAAGGGATTGAGGTCGCTATCTGCAACGATATTCGGTTTATTATTGTAGCCAGCATCAATGGCTTTGTTTAAAATAAGCAAAGCCGAATCGGTTTTACCCTGAAGGCTAAGACAGCAGGCCATGTTGTAATAAGCACTGGATTTTTTGCTTTTGAAGTCGCTTTTTTGGGCAACTATTCCATAGTAGGGTGTTGCAAGTGCAAATTGTTTGGCTTTGTAGAGGCTGTCGGCCAGCTTTGCAGCTGTTTCAAGCGGAAGGATATTTTGACTAAAAGCAGGGCTAAGCATTGAACTTAACACAATGGAAAGGGCGAATGATTTGACTAATGTTTTATTCATGAAAATTTAAATTCCGTGCTTAAGACCTTCCGGGATAGAAATCGTTACAGCTTGCTTGTAGAATTTAATCTGGCAGTTCAGCATTTTGATATAAAGATGTAAATACATCATGTTCTATATATCGATTTCACCTGCAGATGCCTGGGTTTCGGGATGCTTTTATGCCTGTTATCTACGTTCTTCGAGGAGAGCGGAATCTTTACTCATATTCGTGGGTACAGCTTCTGCAGATAAGTTGTTAACAATCCATTTTTTTGCCATTGGAGTTCGTTTCTCGAAGACCCAGTAAATGGCGTAAGCAACAACAATTGATAAGGTGACGGCGGATAGAAACATGCACAAGGAATACAAATCAACTTGCTTACTCATTTGATATCCAAAGTGACTAAGCAAAAGCATTAGCGGATAGTGCGTAAGGTACAGTGTGTATGAAAATGCAGCTAAAGGCGCGCTCATACGATTCATTGCAATGGTAACTTTATGATCAGGTCTGATACCGACAATCATGCAAACTAGAATAGAAAAGGAAAAGGAAAAACACAGTTCAAGAACTTCCTGGTTATGACCGGTTGATGCCAAATATCTGGAGCTATAACTTAGTTGCAACAGGGCTAATAACACAAAGGACATGAACATAGCCGATCCAACAACAATCTTGTTGGGTTTTGCTGGTATAAATAGATAACAGATTGCCCCTGATAACCAGATGAATAAATAAGATGCGTTAAGTTTAGTAAAGATCAATGCACAAATGAAAAGAATAGCAAAGCCAAAAATGGCATTGGTCCCTTTCACGTAAGTACTGAAGATGACGCCGATTGCTCCGAAGAAGATGTAGAACCAGGCTTCATAAGACAGCGACCAAAGCGGCCCGGTAACTGGCTCTACAAAGATGCCTTGTAATTGCAAAAGGTTTCCAAGCCATTGCAGCATATCTATCTTGACGTCGCATACGAGGTAGATTGGTATAATAAAAAGTAATGATCCGATTAAAGGGAGTAAAATCCGGACCGACCGGTCCAGTGCATAGCTTTTAACATCAAATTTATGATCACGTATTCTAATGAGCGACTTGCCACCAACTAGAAATCCAGATAAGACAAAGAATACCAATACAGATTCATGGCCCAATCGCGTGATGAAATAAAATGCCATCACGAATAAATTTTGATCTACTACTGGCAATAATCCGTATTCAACGAAAAAGGTAATCCGGTAATGACCTAGAAACACGAGAAGTGCCGCAAGAAATCTGATTAAGTCGAGCCAGTAATAGTGAGTAGCGTTTTGTTTCATTAAAATATGGGTAGTACAATATTACATTAAATATTGGTGTTTTTAAGTTCTGAAAAGCGTGACAAATATCACCGCCAAATTGTGTCATATGAATTCGTTGCTCGCAGTTCTTCATCGCGACTTTCGCTATGCGCATTGAATTAGTTACGCGCCAATTTGAAAAGCTTAAAACGACGATCATATGAAACCCAAAATAGATCCTATTTATTTACAAGGATGCAAGCATCCTGTCTCAAATGATTTGTATCGGGGGTTCTATACTTTATTTCAGCCACTCACTGAAATAAACGCTATGTCCTTTAGTACATCGGATAATTAATCTGGAGGGATCGCCACGCGAAAGCAGAGTGCAGGCGTCTTGACTATCCTCAGCTTTGTAGATTCTAGAAAGGCCATCTGTTTATAAATAGCATAACACCATGCGTTGTACCTAGGCCAGCGCGCTTGATAAATCAATGTCGAACTTCGATATTGATAAACATCAATGAGTTCGGCGAATGGTGTAGATAGTTTTGTCTTATTCTATTAAGGACATTAATAATTCAAAACTATAAGACATGCAATTCAATAAACGAAAAATAACTCAATTGGGTTCGAAATCAGCGGCCCTGCTCGCCTACTATGCGATCGCTGTAGTCTTGCTCCTCATGTTCTTGCCGGGAATAACCTTTGGTCAGGGGTATATAGAAGGCGTAAATATAAGCTATGAGCACCTGCCTATGAAAATAGAGACACCAGCCGGTGATCAGAAGTTCACCGGGAACAATCTCAAAGTTGCGACTTCCATACCCATCTTCCTGACACCAAACAAATCCAAATATCTAATTGTAGGAGGTAATCTTGAAGCCTTTAACTTTTCGGGCACCCATCCGGACTTTGAAGTTAAAAGGGTCTACAGCATCTCGCCCACATTTGGTTACAGCACGATGGTCAGCAGCAATTTCAACCTGACGGCCTTGCTGATACCAACAATGAACAGCGATTATAAGACCGTTAAGGGATCCGATATAAAACTTGCTGCAATAGTACGTGGAAGCTGGAAGGTAAGTGACAATTTGACCTGGAAAGCACTAGTTGGTTACAGACGTCAGTTTTACGGCCCGCTATATATCGTATTGGTAGGTATGGACTGGAGGGTTAATCGTAAATGGCAAATATATGGTGATGTCCCGCATAATCTTACTGCAAGTTATGCGGTAAATGAAAAAGTGAATACTGGATTCAATCTGTTTGTTCAGAATTCAACCTACCGTTTGGAAAATCAGGACCGTTATTTTGAATACAACTCCGTCAATCCTGGCCTGTTTGTGGAGCGTTACATCTCCTCCAAATGGGCTATCCGGGCAACCACCGCCTATACGCTGATCCGGAATATGGAAATCTACAACAAGACTGATAAGGCAAAGGGATTTATCGATTTTTACGAAATGGGTGACCGGAAGGAGCCAATTAATCCTGAGGTATCCAAGGGTATGTCTTTAAAAGTAGGACTGAGTTACAGAATTGTTCCTGGCAAAAAATAATCCTCTTATTTATACACTTATCATCATGGACACAATAATAACGGGTTTGGTAGCTGGCAGCCTTCTGACACTATTAAACACTTATCCGGCACATTCGCACTTTTTTGCCGAGACCACCACCGCAAAGAGTGCTCAAATTTTAAAATCACCCGAAGATGCCTTAACGCTCAGCAGGTTTTTCAAAGACGGCCAGGTACATACGCTGGCGGTTCTTGAGGATGACGGAAACAGGCTAACAGGGGTGGATATAAGCGACGAATTGGGGCGGTATGATGAGAATTCCTTTGAGGTAATAGAAAACATGAATTTCACGGAGGTCGTTAAACTTATACGCACCTGTTCAAAGCGGCGGGTAGTAAAATATGAAAATCTCCTGCCAAGTGTCGCTGGCGAAGAACACCTGGCCATTGGAATAAACTATGCTGAGCATGGCAAAGAAACCGGACAAGTAAGACCTTTTATGTTCCCAAAATTCGTAAAGACAGATCCATTTATCCATAGGTTGAATTATACCAAGGGGTGGCTTTTGGATTACGAGGTGGAACTTGGCATTGTATTCCCGAATTCAGTTTGTTCACCTGCGGATCTAAATCATGTGATGGTCGGGTTTTTAGTTGTGAACGACTTTACTGACAGGGCTACCCTGATGTGCAAAATGGATAGTAAGAATGTAACAGGTGGCAGGGGATTTCCGGATGCCAAAAGTAAAAAGGGATTTCTACCAACAGGACCTTATATAGTAATTCCAAAAGACTGGAGAGCATTTGTTAAAGAACTAGAACTAAAGCTTTCGGTGAATGACAAGTTACGGCAACAGGGAAGTGCAAAGGATATGGTCTGGGATATTGACAAGATAATTGAACGATCACTTTCGGTAAGTGGTGACAAGACCAGTTTTTTTCAGGACAAAATGGTTGCCTTATTTGATGGAAACTGCATCCCGGCAAACAGTATTATCATTTCAGGGACACCATCCGGAGTTGCTTTTAACGCTCCACCGGTAAGTTTCAAAGTCCGTTCGGTTATAAAGTACATATTCACCGGTGGATGGCTGAGCGAAAAAATGCACCCCTATGTTTTGCAGCAGTACTTAAAAAAGGAAATGACGAATCCACGTTATCTAAAGCCTGGAGATCAAATAGAAACTTCTATTAACTTTTTAGGGTCAATAAAGACAAGTGTCGAATATTAATGTTCGCAAAACACCACCTTTATCTTGAGGAAAGATCCTGGAATAAGGGACTGTAACGTTGAAGATTAACTTAGACTTTCTTTCTTAACCTGCTTAGATGCTCCGGGCTCAGACCCAAATATGATGCGATATAATATTGAGGTACTTGTTGAATTATTTGCGGATAGGCATTCACGAAATCACGATACTGCTGTTCATGATTATTGGTAATGATATCTTTTCGCTTCGCTTCCACGCGACAAAAAACTTTCTCAATGATTAATCTGCCAAACCTTTCCCAAATTTTGTATTTGTCGAATAACGAATCAATGGCATCTTTTTTCAGGATCAGCAGATCCAAATCGGTCAGCGCTTCTAAATATTGCTTCGAGGAGGAGTTCATAATGAAGCTTTGGTAATCGCTTATGAATTGATTTTCACTTACAAAATCGACCGTGGTTTCCTTTCCATTTTGGTAGGAATATTCACGTAGGACACCGGAATTCACAAAAGCTATAAAATCACATACTTGCCCTGCCTCCAGCAGCATGTCTTTCTTTTTTAGTTTCTTAACCCGTGCAACACTTGCAAATGCTTCCCATTCTTCCGCATTGGGTTGAATCATCGTTCTCACAAAGGCTTCAACTTTCATTAGGGATTGTGGATCTATCATGAGTTCTATATTTACTTAACAATTAGATCAACACCGGAGCCTTTAGCTTTAAAGCCAAAAGCCCAGCTCAAGTCAAATTTAGCTTAAATAGATAACTTATTTTTTTTGACGTCGAAGGTTCGTATGAGGGCAGCTTTATTAACCGCCTGCAGCACTGGCTTAGAATTATTCCCGTGCTTGATTTCTCGTCCCATAACCTTTCATCACACCTTTGTCCGAGTTCCTGAAAAAGTCTATGATTTCGTCCCTGATTTCTGTTGGGTTAAATTCCGTTTCAATGATTTTAAGAGCCTTAGACACGTTATTGTGTCTTACAAAAAGCACCCGGTAGATTTCTTGAATTTCACTAATTTGTGCAACGGAAAAGCCTCTCCTGTGCAATCCGACAGAATTAATGCCAGCGTAAGACAGCGGCTCGCGTGCAGCTTTTACATAGGGAGGAACATCCTTGCGGACCAAAGAGCCGCCGGTTACAAAGGCATGTGCACCAACTTTTACAAATTGACTGATTGCAACAAGGCCTGCTAACACGACATGGTTACCTATGGTGATGTGGCCAGCAAGCGTTGTACTATTTGACAATATGCAATGATTACCTACGAAGCAATCATGTGCGATATGTGAATAGGCTTGAACTAAGCAGTTGCTTCCTACTACAGTCTTCCATTTGTCTTTGGTTCCACGGTTAATGGTTACGCATTCCCGAATTGTTGTGTGGTCACCAACCTCTGCAGTAGTCACTTCACCAGTAAATTTCGCATCCTGTGGGACACCAGAAATCACTGACCCTGGAAACACCCGACAGTTTTTACCAATGCGTGCGCCATCCATGATGACGACATTGGACCCAATCCAGGTACCCTCGCCGATTTCCACATCCTTGTGTACTACCGCAAAATGCTCGATAACCACGTTGTTTGCTATCCTAGCCTGTGGGTGTATATATGCTGATGGCTGTATCATCACGTCTTGTAGTTTAAATTGTCAATGACCTCCATAGAGTAAGACAAAATTATCTGCAACAGTCCCCAAACTCATTGATGTTTATCAATATCAAAGTCGGGCATTAAATTCAGTCTTATTCATCTTGCCCAGCCAAATTATCTTGATAATTATCAATCAGATTTGGTTTCCGTTAAGGTTGATTTGTACTGTTAAATCAATTGACATGAACATGATCAAACGCCTTTTTTATTATTACAGCCTAATTTCTTTGGTCACGGCAGCAAAGGCGCAGACACTGGATGAATATATTGTGCAGGGCTTGCAAAACAACGAAGTTATACTTCAGAAAAACTTCGCTTTGGAAAAAGCATGCCAGATGTTGAAAGAGGCCAAAGGCGCATTCTACCCAACAGTATCCCTGCTGGCGGATTATAATTATGCATCCGGAGGCCGGACGATCGATCTACCCCTTGGAGATCTGTTTAATCCTGTGTATACTTCTCTAAACAAATTGTCTGCGTCCAATCAATTTTCAAAGATAGAGAACCAGTCTATTCAGCTTACCCCGAATAATTTCTCAGATACCCGGTTGAATACAACCTTACAACTGGTGAATGCAGAGATTCGGTATAACTATAAAATAAAAAAAGAAGCGGTCACCCAGCGTCGAGCGGAGGTAAATGTGTATAAGCGGGCGCTGATCCGGTCAGTCAAAGGAGCATATTTCAACATGCTTTTAGCCATTAAGCAGAAGGGAGTAATTGTCAACGCAGGTACCTTATTGAGTCAAAACCTCAAATACGCAAAAAGCCTGGTGGATAACGGCAGGGCGCTGAAAGGAAACATAATGAGGATACAATCGGACATCAACGCCAATCAAGCAAAATTAATAGCGCTCGAAAATGATTTTATCGTCGCGAAAGCACATTTTAATTTTCTGTTAAACAAGGATCTCAAAGAAGCAGTAAACGTGGATACAACGCTTACACCGCAGGGAAGTTCGTTCCTTCAACAGTTGACGATCAGTGATGTGCTGGAGCACAGGGAAGAAAGGCAATCATTGAAGAGCGGAATTAAACAAGCGGAAATCATGGTTAAAATCAAAAAGTCCTTTTACATACCTACACTTTCCACCTTTGTCAGTACTGGTTCCCAGGGCACCGGTTACCGTTTCGGTCCCTCGCAGCAATATACCTTTGGTGGTATTTCTCTGAAGTGGAACATTTTCAATGGGTTCCAGAGTTCAAGCAGGACCAAACAGGCCAGCCTTGATGTGGAAGTGCTTAATTCACAATTGGATCACTTGGAGAAGGAATTCAACTTTGCGCTTCTCAGCGCCCAAGCCTGGATTAGGACGGCGACGGAACAACTCAAGAGCGCAGCATCTAACCAGGTACAATCCAGGGAGTACTACCGGGAAACCACGAACCGTTACGCACAGGGCCGTGTACTATTAGTCGAGCTAACCGATGCCTACACACAGCATATAAACAACCAGCTGGCCTACCAGATCGCCGTCATTAAGCTGATGAACAAAAGCGCTGATCTGGAACAGGTAAGTGCATCTTATCCACTTTAAACTGTATTAAAAGTAATCTTCATGAAAAGAACATTCCTGATCTCCATGGCAGGTATCCTGTTAATGGTGTCCTGTAAAGAAACGCTCAAGCAAAAACCTGTCGATTCTTCGGTAACGGTTAAGACATCCGCGGTCAGTTATGAACCGTTTGCGCTTCCGGTTCGGTCCAGCGGATTAATTACCTCAGACAAGGAAAGCAGATTGTCTTTTAAAATGGGGGGTGTAGTTTCCAGGTTGCTGGTAAACGAAGGTGACAGTGTGGTTAAAGGACAACTATTGGCAGAACTCAATCCAACTGAACTAGATGCCAAGTTGGAAGCTGATTTAAATACGTTAGAAAAGGCCAGGCGGGACTATGATCGTACTGAAAAGCTCTTCCGGGATAGTTCGGCAACGCTTGAAGAATACCAGAACAGTGTAACCAGCGTCCGGATCGCGTTGCAGAACTACAAGATTGCTCAGTTTGATAAGGCTTTCGCTTCTGTTTATGCAAACCAATCGGGTAGAGTCATTCGTAAGCTGGTGAATGAGGGTGAAGTCGTCTCCCCTGGGTCTGTCATTTATATCATTAATTCCACAAAAGAAGACGACTGGGTTGTGAGACTAGGTGTGGCAGACAAAGACTGGGCACGAATAAAATTGGGTGATCATGCAATTCTTACGACTGACGTGTTTCCGGATAAAGAACTCGCGGCAATTGTATCAGAGGTGGGAGAAGGTGCTGATGCTGCAACTGGAACATTTTTAATTAAAGTAAAAGTAAAACCCGGACAGATTCGACTTGCCAATGGTCTGGCTGCAAAAATTTCCATTCAGCCATCAGCTTTGAAAAAATATCATTTTATTCCGGTTGATGCGCTGATTGAAGCTAATGCGGAGACTGCCACTGTCTATTCCCCGCGGGCAGATGGCCGTACGGTTGAAAAACACACCGTCCGCATCGCTTATATTCTGGGCAGCAGGGTTGCAGTAGAGGATGGCCTTGAAGGGGTAAGCAAAGTTATTACGGGTGGTTCCGCCTATCTCACTCCGTTTTCGACTATACGGATCGTCCTTAGTCAACCACAATTTCGAAATAACTTAAGCACACAACAATGAAAATTGTCAATTTCTCGGTAAAAAATTACCAGTTTACAATCATTATTTTCTTGCTTGCTTTAGCATTGGGGGGCAACGCATTGTTTAACATGCCACGCGGTGAAGATCCGCCGGTTCGGTCCCCTAACTTCAGCATTGTAGTTGTTTATCCGGGCACCAGCCCGCAGGATATGGAGAAGCTGGTCGCCAAACTTATTGAAGACAAGATTAGCGAATTGAATGACATAAAACGGTTACGAACCGATATTAACGATGGCCTTTCCGTTACCCAGGTGGAGTTTGCTTATGGGGTCAATATAGATGACAAGTACAACGATGTGGTAAGGGAGGTCAATAGCCTGCGCCCGGAATTGCCAGAAATACAAAGTCTGGAGATTCTGAAAGTGGAAGCTTCCGACGTGAATACTTACCAGTTGGCGATACTTAGTGACCATGCGTCGTATAAACAATTGTACGACAAAGCAGATGAGCTTAAAACAGCACTTGAAAAGCTGAAAGTAACGAAGAAGGTAAAAGTTTTGGCTTACCCGGAGCAGCAAGTACGTATCTCCGTGGATATGCAGAGGCTTGCTACTTACGGTATCTCCTTGCAAAGAATAATCACAGCTGTAAAAGGGCAGGCGGCAAATATACCCGGTGGGAGTATTGATGAAGGGGGTAAAAAATTCAACATCAAAACCACCGGCGATTATGCTTCTGTTACCGATATTGGTCATACTGTAATTGCAGCCTCGGGGGAAAAGATTGTTTATTTAAAAGATGTGGCAGCCATCGCATCATATCATGAGGACGAAACTTATCTGGCCCGTTATAACGGAAAGCGTGGTCTTTTCATAGTGCTTACAGAGAAGGAAAAAACAAACATTATCAGGAATAACAAAATGATTAAGCCAGTCATAGCAGGATTCGGTAAAACGCTTCCGGCAAATATGGAGCTTGTTGCGGGATTTGTGCAGGCAGAGGATGTCGATAAAAGAATTTCCCACTTTTCAAGAGACTTTATCATTGCCATTATACTGGTTGCAATCACTTTGATTCCGCTTGGTTGGCGTGCATCAGTAGTAGTGATGATCTCGATTCCACTGTCAATTGCCATTGGACTATTTATACTAAATCAGCTCGGGTTCACGATCAATCAGCTGACAATTGTAGGTCTGGTAGTTGCACTCGGCCTGCTGGTTGACGATAGTATTGTGGTGATTGAAAACATAGAACGGCATCTTCGCAGCGGATACAGCCCCTTCCAGGCAGCGATTAAAGCGACCAGCCAGATCGGTGTAGCCATTATCGGCTGTACCGCCATACTGATCGTTTCATTTTTACCAATCGTCTTCTTACCAGAGGGTGCGGGGGACTTCATACGAAGTCTGCCCATGGCCGTCATCACTACGATAACAGCATCACTTTTTGTATCGTTAACGATCGTTCCACTATTGGCCAGCCTGATCTTAAAGCCGAATGAAAACGCAGAAGGTAATCTGGCACTACGAACATTGAAAATTGGTATCAACCACATCTACGGACCGATCCTTCACCGGGCATTAAAACATCCCTATCTCACTGTAACAATTGCATTCCTGCTGTTCGTGGGCAGTATACTACTTATGAAAGTGGTTGGCTTTAGCCTGTTCCCTAAATCTGAAAAACCAATGTTCGTTGTGAATGTCCAAACACCGCTTGGTACCAATCTGTATAAAACAGATAGCGTGGTCAGGTATGTAGAAAATGTGGTCCGGAAGAATCCACATGTAAAATCTGTATTTACGAATGTAGGGAAAGGTAACCCCAGAATCTACTACAACGTGACGCCTCAGAATGCTGCCGCGAACTATGCACAGCTATTTGTACGGCTGGAGGATGTTGATGTGCCCAAACTGGTATCAGTTATTGAAGGGCTGCGGTCGCAATTCAACAATTTTCCTGACTCGAAGATCGAAGTCAAACAGTTTGAGCAGGGGCCACCGGTGGAGGCACCAGTCGCAATCCGGGTATTCGGTGAAAATCTGGACACATTGCGTGTGTTATCTGCTCAAATAGAAGCTATTCTCAAAAATACGGATGGTACGATTTACGTGAACAATTTACTGCAAACCTATTCCACCGGCTTACGGGTCAGGGTTGACAAAGAGAAAGCGGCACTTTACGGTGTGCAGACAAACGAAATTGACCGAATTGTAAGAATGGGCACCAGGGGCTTGAATATCGCCGATTACAAAGACGAGCAGGGCGACAGCCACCGGATAAACCTCTCCCTACCTCGTACAGCCCACCAGACTCAGGATGTATTTGATAAGCTCTATGTCACAGCGGACAACGGAAAACAATTGCCCATCAGTCAACTAACGTCCTTCCAGTATGAAACCTCCGTGCCGATTATAAAGCGTTATGACAAAAATCGTTATGCGCTTGTCACGAGCTATGTACAGGATACTTATAATACCAGTAAGGTTACCGACGAGATTATGGAGAAAATCAGCCAGCTCAGATTTCCTGCCGGATACACTTTTGCTGCCGCAGGGGAGGTGGAATCAAGCAACGACAGTTTCGGTGGACTGGGCACGATAATCATTATTACCGTTTTTGGATTTATGGGTGTTCTCCTGCTCGAATTTAAAACATTCAAAAGTACGCTCATCGTGTTATCAGTCATCCCCCTGGGCATGGTCGGTGCTGTAGGAATATTGCTTATCACAGGCAATACGCTCTCGTTTGTAGCGATTATCGGGATCATTGCACTGGCCGGTATTGAAGTTAAAAATTCTATTCTGCTGGTCGACTATATCAATCAGTTGCGCGCCGAGGGCATGGATATCGATCAGGCAATTGAAGAAGCCGGTGAAACGAGATTTCTTCCTATAATCCTTACTTCGCTCACTGCAATCATGGGTATGGTACCTTTGGTGCTGGAAAAGTCTCCCTTTTACTCCCCGTTGGCGTGGGTGTTGATTGGAGGATTGACCAGTTCTACTATCCTGACCCGTTTAGTCACGCCAGTCATTTACAAATTAGTCAATCCGGAAATTTAAAGTGTGTAGGTAGCCTATTCCGGGTGTGTCAGAGATGTTATATGTGGCTAAGGAGAGTCCTTTTTATACAATCATTCTTTATTGCTCGTTTTAATTTCGATATTTCAGAAAACTCCTTAGACCCCAGGCTATATGAAAAAGGAATTTCTGATCTTATTTTGTTTAATCGCAGTGCTTGCTAAGGCAACAATGGCCCAAACGCATTCAAGCAGCAAGGAAACAGTTTACACAAATCCTTTGAAGGTGCAGTTGGGAGATCCCTTTGTATTATTTCACGCTGGTACCTATTACATGTATGGCACGGGAAGATCGGCAGACCGGGGCTTTAGGGCGTATTCATCTAAAGATCTGGTCAACTGGAAGCCGGAAGGAAAGGTATACGCTTATAACAATAAAAACGGATGGAGCGATCCGAATACTGCGTGGGACGGCGCGTACTGGGCACCGGAGGTATATAAAGTAAAAGGTAAATTCTATCTCTTTTACAGTGCACAATGGAAGGTGAACCCGGCAAAAGAAATGGAGAACTTCAAAGTGGGGGTTGCGGTGTCCGACAAACCTACGGGGCCGTTTGTTGACCTGGCACCGAAACCACTCTTCGATCCCGGATATCCAATTATCGATGCAAATGTGTTTTTCGACACCAATGGCAGATCGTATTTATATTATTCGCGAGCAGCTTATAAACATCCCGTGGAGAGTGAAATAGCAAATCAGGCCAGGAAAAGCGGTAAGTACAAAGAGATTGAAGAAAGCTGGGTGTATTGTGTAGAGCTGAAGCCAGACTTCTCGGGCGTGAAAGGTAAACCGGTGTTGGTGCTTCGGCCTCCAGTGAAGTTAAATGACAAGCAGTCCGCTTGGGAAAGCCTTTCTGTAACCACCGGAGAAGTTAACCGGCGCTGGACGGAAGGTTCAGTAACGTTTAAAAAAGACGGTGTCTATTATATCATGTATTCCGCAAACCATTTTGGAGGCGAGCACTATGCCGTAGGTTATGCCACATCATCTTCTCCTTTCGGCCCTTTTAAAAAGGCAGAAAATAATCCGGTATTGCACAAGAACACCAATAGAGGAGGCATAGTATCTGGTACGGGGCACAATAGCATTATTTATTCTCCGGATGGTAAGGAAATGTTTTGCGTTTATCATGGAAGAACGACGGCCACGGGTTTGGAAAGAGTGGTGTTTATCGATCGGATGAAAGTGGAAAACGGCGAAATCACGGTATTCGGTCCGACCACCAAACCACAAAAAATGCCCTCAGCTTCCCGCCGGAAGTAGCTCCAAAGGTGTAAATTATCTACAGAGCTTAGTTTGCCCTAAACTCCATTCTTATTGTAATCGATCCTGTTTTATATTTATTGGAGGTGTTAAATGTACCTCCATAACTATAGTCTTCATTGCTATTTTTTCCCGTGATCTGGAAAATACCCATTGTGGCTTTTTTCAATTCACCTAGTGAACTGCCTGCATTTTTCGCAATCGTTTCCGCGCGGGCACGTGCATCGGCACTAGCCTTACCCAGTAGTTCCATTTTCACCTCGTTCAGTTTTGTGTTGTAAAACATCGGTGCAGAAGAATTAAACTCAATACCGCTTTGTATTAGCTCCGCAACTTCCCGGGAGATTTTATCCACCTTTTCTACTTCATTAGATTCAATTTTAATCGACTGGGTCAGGTTGTATCCTGTAAACTCCTGCGACATGTACTGGCCGTTTGCATTCATTTGCTGACTAAACTCCTTGTTGATCATCACTGAGGAAAATAGCATCTTGTCGCTGGTGATTCCTTTTTTAAGCAGGTAATTTCGGATTGCGTTCTCATCAGCTTTCAATGTACTGTAGGCTTGCTTCAGGTCCAGGGATTTCCGGGAGTAGGAGCCGTTCCAAACAATCAGGTCGCTATTAAAATCTTTTTCCGCCAACCCAGTAACCACAATCGTTTCCATCGTTTTAGAACGGTACTTGTAGGCATTGCCGATTAAGGCAAAAGCGATAATTGCACACAGGCCGATGATAACAGCCGTAATCATTGTTGATCTCATATGAATGGATTTTCGATATGAAGATACGCAATTCTGAACTACGGATACAAAAGTTCATAGGAGCGAATTGAAGCAGGCTTTCTTTCAATCGGATCAAAAGAATATAATATTAGAATCTAGCACAATCCATTTTCAACATCCCTCTTGGCCTGCCGTAAAAATTTCTTAACGTTTTTCAGTTCCGCTATTTTAGCATCTACCTCCTGGATTTTGTTGTCGATGATTTCCGTCTTTTTGTCGGTGGTGAGTTTGTCATTGAAGCAGTCCTGAATGAATGAGTTGATTTCTGCTAAAGTGAAACCCGCCTTTTTAGACTCTACGATCCAATGGATTGTTTCTACAAGCTCTTCATCATACCGCTTGTATTTATTTGACTTGACATCTTCATCTGTTCTACCTTTTATCAATCCAAGGTTCTCATAGAATCGTAATGTATGTATGGAAACTCCTGTTCTTTTCGACAATTCACTGATGAGCATGATCGTAATTTAGTTTTTATAAATAAATTTCAAGTGTAGAGCATACTCTATACTTGTGTAATACAAAACTAGTATCTAACATTGTCAAAATGAAATCTGCTTACAGAAACAAACAATTTGTATAAAGCATGCGGGTAGGTGATTTCTTGCAAGGGGAAAACGATTCAAAGATGCCTGCCGTGAATGATTTTGTTTTAAATACAACTGATGAAAAGAACTTTTAAAATAGTTAAACGAACAATGATCATTCTATTAAGCATCGTGTCACTGTGTGCAGTGGCGTTTTTCTTTTATATGCGGCAGGCAAAATTTGGACAGACGGCAGGGGGCAAACGGCTGGAATTAATGAAGAAGTCACCCAACTACAAAGATGGTAAATTTCAGAACGTTCATTTTACACCTATGATGACTGAGGGTTACTCCATGACAAAGGTGACCTATGATTTTATCGTTACGAAATTCCCAAGGCAGCGGCCTAAAGATACCATCCCCTCCATTAAGACAGATTTACTAAAGCTTCCGATAGACAGTAACGTGCTGGTATGGTTTGGACATTCATCTTATTTCATACAGATGGACGGAAAGCGTTTCTTAATTGATCCCGTATTCAGTGGTAACGCATCACCAATTCCCAACAGCAACAAATCGTTCATCGGCACGGATATTTATACCCCGGCTGATATGCCTGAACTAGATTATTTATTAATGACCCACGACCACTATGACCACCTGGATTATGAAACCATTATTGCGCTGAAAAGCAAAATAGATAAAGTAATCTGCGGACTCGGCGTTGGTGCTCATTTCGAAGCCTGGGGGTTTGATCCAGGATCGATCATTGAAAATGACTGGAATGAGCGCGTTCCATTGGATAACGGTATTGTGATTCATACAGCATCCGCAAGGCACTTTTCTGGAAGAGGGTTTACAAGAAACAATACTTTATGGCTTTCGTTCATTCTTGAAACGCCTGCATTGAAGATTTACGTAGGAGGTGACAGCGGCTATGATACGCATTTCGCTGAAATCGGGAAGAAATTCGGCGGGTTCGATCTGGCTATTCTCGACAATGGACAGTACAATTTAGCGTGGCAGGCTATTCATATGTTGCCCGAAGAGGTATTGAAAGCGGCACAAGATCTGAACGCCAAACGGATATTGCCGGGGCATTCATCCAAATTTGCTTTGGCACAGCACCCCTGGGATGAACCGCTGCGGAGAATCACGGAGCTCAACAAGGGATTCCATATTCCACTGGTCACACCCATGATTGGTGAACAAGTAAACCTGAACGACGAGAAGCAACTGTTTAAACAATGGTGGGTCGGGATAGAATAACCAGCATGAGATTATCTGCTCTAAAATTACCGCCGGTTCCTGCGATTATACTGGCAATCATAAGTGTTCAGGGAGGCGCAACGATAGCAAAAGGGCTATTTCCGGTCCTGGGTGCTGGTGGAACAGCGAGTGTACGCATCGGCTTTTCCGCACTAATTCTCCTGGCTGCAGTAAGACCAAATTTCCGGCAATTGAAAGCAGCACAATGGCGGGCGGTTATTCCGTACGGAGTTGCACTGGGTGCGATGAACCTCTTGTTTTATTGTGCACTGGCACGCGTGCCCATGGGTATAGCCGTTGCACTTGAGTTTATTGGCCCACTGGGTCTCGCTATGGTTGGTTCCCGGGGCAAACTCGACTTCTTATGGGTTGTGCTTGCTGCTGCCGGCATAGCATTGATTGCACCATGGAATGGGAAAGACATTGATCTGCTTGGGGCAGTATATGCTTTATCAGCTGGTGGATGCTGGGCAGTCTATATTTTGCTAAGCAAACGTGCAGGTACGCAGCTGCCTGGGCAGACGGCTGTAGCAGTAGGGATGCTGTTTGCTGCGGTCTCGGTACTTCCATTTGGAATCCTGGAGGGAAATCTAACGGTAATGACGCCCACTATTCTGGTGCTCGGGGTGATACTGGCCATCTTTTCCAGTGTGCTCCCATTTTCGCTTGAAATGCAGGCACTCCGAAGACTGCCGGCGCGTACATTCAGCATTCTGATGAGCCTGGAACCGGCGGTCGCCGCGTTCGCCGGATGGAGTTTACTTGGAGAGCATCTTAAACCAGCGCATTGGTTTGCGATAGGGTGCATTGTGATCGCCAGTTGTGGCGCTTCACTGAAAGTTAAAACGGATCATCCACCTGCCGGCAGCGAATAATACCATTTCCAATGTCCTGAGGCCCGCTGCATACCAAATAAAATAAATGTGTGCAATCGATTGCATGGATGAATGATTTTTCTATATTTGTTTATACCAAATAATTGATACTTCTCCAGTAAGTACAATAAACCAATACGTATGAACGCTGATAGCCTGACTAGTCTGTGGAATGGTTTTCGATCCGGAAATGAAGCGGCCTACACTTGCCTGATGAAGGCATTTGCAAATCCGCTGTACCGGTATGGGATCAGGTTTGTTCAGGATGAAGATTTTATTAAGGATTGCATACAGGATGTGTTTTTTGAGCTGTGGAACCGGCGTGAAAAGATCAGTGCTACCCCGTTTGTAAAATCTTATCTTTTTAAAGCACTACGTCTCCGGATCTTTCGTGAGCAATCGAAGTGGAACGATGCTGAACCCCTTGATGAAAATTACCAGTTTGCCGTAGAGTTCGATACGGAGACGACCATGATTGAGCTTCAGTCGTCTGAAGAAGTGAAGTTCAGAATGGCAAAGATCCTCAATGATCTTCCCCGTCGGCAAAGGGAGATTTTGTACCTGCGGTTTTATGAAGAACTCGATCAGCACAGGATTGCAGAGATCATGGGGCTCAATCCGCAGTCGGCATACAACTTATTACATGAATCCATTCTCCGCTTACGTAAGCACTGGCTTAAAGAAGTCCAGTCCTGATGCTTAAACACCCTTTTCGGAAAAAGTTTATTTTTTTTCAGTAGATCGGGACCTTTTCTGCATATCTATAGTATAGACCAAATATGAACCTTTCTCCATGTTAGCTAAAAACCATAGTCGTGCCGAAGATTTTATAATGGATGATACTTTCGTTCAATGGGCAAAAGATCAATCTGCTGATGCGGGGGAATTCTGGAATTGCTACATGGAAAGATATCCGGAGAAAGTGGATGCCATCAATGCGGCGCGGGAAATGGTACTCTCATTTAAAGTTAAAGAAGTTCCCGGTCTATCGTCGCAGGAGGTTAATGAAATAATCCGGCTGGTAAAACGTAGACACGACGCACACGTACCGCAGAAGTTCGCTAAGTTAAGGTACTGGAGCCGGCATGGGTTAGGCATTGCAGCAATGCTTTTAATCTTCGGCGTGGCTGTGTTGTTTTTCTCCAGGGAGAACCCAGCTGTATTTCAAAAGATAGTTCCGTTTACAAGCAACCCTTATCAGCAGATCGTTAACAGAAGTTCTAAGAAAATGCTGTTTAAACTGGCAGATGGGAGTATGGTCATTTTAAATCCACATGCAGAACTAAAGTATCCACGCCAGTTTTCTGAAAAGAAAAGGGAAGTATGGTTGTCTGGAGAAGCCTTCTTCGATATCAGTAGAAATGTTAAACGCCCCTTTTTTGTTTATTCAAACGAACTTACGGTAGCCGTGCTGGGCACAAGCTTTTCCGTAAGTGCGGGTCATAAAGATAACCTCTACCGGGTAGTGGTAAGTACGGGTAAAGTTGCCGTTTGCGCAAAGAAAGCGCACGTGCATAGTTCCTCAGATTGTAAAAGTGTATTGCTGGATCCAAATCAGCAGGCCACTTTTGAGCGTGATAAGTTCCGATTGGAAAAGAAAGTATTAAAGGATCCCGTGCTGCTTTCCGGGAAGTCGACACGTTTAAATTTTCAATTTGAAAAGGCACCTTTCTCTAAGGTCGTTGATGCCCTCCGGCAGGCCTATGGCGTAAATGTTACGTACGACAAGACGGTGATGGATGGATGTCTTCTTACCGCATCGCTGACGGACATGCGACTGGAGGAACGATTAGATCTGATTTGCAAGGCCGTTGAAGCCCATTACACCATAGAAGACGGAGAAATTACGATCAGCGGCAAAGGCTGTGACTGACGAAAGTGAATACCCATCACGTACATCCCAGGTGTACGTGACTATAAAACTCTTAAACCTGATGCTTATGTAAAAAATGAAAACCTTCTAAAAAACCGGCAGTGCGGTCACACTGCCGGCCAATAGTTTTCCCGAATCATACTTGATTACATCCGGTACGGATGAACGGGGATTTTTTGTGAATTTTTATTTAAAACTCCAATCCAAAATTATGAAAAAAAAACATTTACTCATAGCGATTATGCGTATAACGTTCATTCAACTCGCCCTAGGTATCACAATGATTGGCAGCAGTATTGCAAAGCCCATCAGCGCCCAGATACTTGATAAAAAAGTTACAATCGATATAGAAGGTAAGGCGATCAGCCAGGTGCTGGATATGCTCGAAAAGCAAACCAATATAACCTTTGTTTATAGCCCGGCTTTGGTCCAAACGGACAAAACCGTAACGTTTTCCGCCAAAAATGAGAAGCTGTCTTCTATCCTTGATGCGCTTTTCAACAAGCGCGTAAAATATGAGCTCTCCGGTCAGACGATCGTGTTGAACAGGCTGACTGGCGCTGCCAGCCAGCCTGGGGAAGCACAGGTAACTTCCATTCAGCAGCAGGATCATGTTGTAACCGGAAAAGTCACGGACGAAAGCGGTTTGCCATTAAGCGGGGTTACGGTGTCTGTAAAAGGCACTACCGTAGGAACCAGTACAAACGAAGAAGGAAGTTACAGAATTACCGTTAAGGACAATGCTGCTGTACTGGTATTCCGGAATATCGGGTTTGTCCTGCAGGAAGTTCCGGTTAACCAAAGGACTTCGGTTAACATCACTTTAGCGGCAGACAATACGGGGCTGAATGAGGTTGTTGTGGTTGGTTATGGTACCCAGAGAAGAGGTACAGTAACCGGTGCAATCACATCTGTAAGTGCAGCTACGATCAACGCGCTGCCGGTTGCAAGTGTGGAACAGGCACTTCAGGGACGTGTGGCCGGTTTAACGGTAACCAATAACGGCTCACCGGGAAGTTCACCAATTGTGACCATCAGGGGTATAAGTTCGATCAACTTTGCATCTGATCCCCTATATGTAATTGACGGTTTCCCCACTGGTAACTTGAACAGCTTTGATTCAAAGGATATTGAATCGGTTGAGGTGTTGAAAGATGCAAGTGCGGCCGCAATTTACGGTTCCAGGGCAACGAATGGTGTTATTCTGATCACCACCAAAAAGGGTTCCAGAAATGGTAAGGTTCAGGTAAACCTGGATGCTTATGCCGGCATACAGAGTCCTTCCAATACACTGGACCTGTTGAATACAGAACAATATGTACAATATGCGACTGCGCTGTTGGGTCCGTCGGGATTGCCACCACGGCTGAGTCCCGAGAACTTTAACAAGCCGGTTTATGAAGGTGCCACTCAGACGTATGCGCAAACGAATACCGATTGGCAAGAGGCCTATTTTAAGCGGAATGCATTGATCACTTCCAACAATATTTCATTAAATGGCGGCAATGACATCTCCAGGTTTTATACTTCTGCCGGTTATTTCAAGCAGGATGGTATTGCTCAGGGCTTAAACTATGAACGCTTCAATTACCGGATCAATTCCGATCATAAGATCAGCAAGGTGTTTACATTTGGTGAGAACCTGTACGCGTCTTACGGTAAACAACGTTTCGATGTACCCCCGGGCAACAGGACACCGCTTGTCAATGTAATCCGGATGCAGCCTTATATTCCGCTTCATGATCCAACCACCCTGGGTGGCTTTCAAGGACCGATCAGTAGTTTTGATGGATCAGATCCGACCAACCCGGTAGAAACAGCAACGTTGGTCTCGAATACGCTGGCAACCATTAAAGTGTTGGGTACTGCGTATCTGGATGTAAACCTGGCCAGCTGGTTGAAGTTCCGTTCCACTTTTGGAATCGACTATACCAATGGGTTTACCAAGAATTATACACCCATATACAACGATGGAGGAACACTGAGCGCAACATCCGCATCGATCGTGAATCAGCGTGTTTCATCCACAACAAAGTTATACACGCAGCAACTTACGTTTGACAAGACTTTCGGTGAGCACCATGTTTCCGCTGTAGCAGTATACGAGCAACAAGGGCTTGATTTTATGACAGAACGGGCTTCGGGTAACCAGGCGACCAATCTGGTAACCTCACTTAATGGTGCGTCCAATGTTAGCGCCATCAGTAACAATGAAAGCAATTTGCTTCAGTCGTACCTGGGAAGGGTGAATTATGATTTTGGTGGTAAGTATTTGTTTAGTGGATCGGTACGTCGGGATGGATTGTCTATTTGGGCTCCGGGACATAAAACAGAAGTCTTCCCTTCGGTATCTGTGGGTTGGAAAATCGATCAGGAGGAATTCCTGAAGAACAGCCAAACTATTTCTGAATTGAAATTACGTGGAGGTTATGGTTTAACCGGTATTCCTCCGGGTGGCCTGGGTAACTACCCATACTTGTCACCTGTAAACTCAAATCAGGCTTTCTATCCTATTGGTAATGGGGCACCGGGCAGTGCCAACGCCTCTTACACCAATGGTTTAACCAATACGGAATTGGAATGGGAAAAAACCAAACAGCTCAATATTGGTCTGGATCTGGGTTTGTTTCAGAACAAGTTCACCATCGTAGCTGAAGTTTTTCAAAGGAAAACGGATAACCTTATACTGACCGTTCCAACAGCACCAAGCCAGGGCTTTCAGGGCGCAGGTACATTGGCTAATGTGGGCGCAATGCAGAACAGAGGTGCTGAACTGCAACTCGGTTACCACAAAACAGATGGTGAGTTTAAATGGGATATCTCCGGTGTGATTAGTGTAATTCGCAATAAAGTTTTAAGACTGAATACGGAGAATGCTTCGATACCATCCGGAAGTGACGCAGACTTTGGTGGAGGTGATGTATTTACCAACACAGTTGTGGGCAGGCCTGTACAGTCGTTCTATGGATGGATCGCAGATGGCTTATTTCAGAGTGAAGCAGAAGTGGCCAATAGCCCAACGCAAGCTAATGCCGCTCCGGGTGACATCAGATTTCGCGATATAAGCGGACCGAACGGGACTGCTGATGGCCTGATTGATTCTTACGATCGTACCTATATCGGCAGCTTCCTGCCTAAATTCACGTACTCCCTGAATTACTCGGCATCATATAAAAATTTCGATCTAAGTGTGTTTTTCCAAGGCGTTCAGGGAAACAAGATTTTGAATGCAGGAAACATCATTTTGGAAGGTATGCCAAGGTTATTTAACGCCGGAACTGATGTTTTAAATGCCTGGACACCGACCAATACAGGTACATCTATGCCACGAACGATCGCTGGAGATCCAAACAGGAACGCCAGGTTGTCTACCCGCTGGATAGAAAACGGATCTTTCCTTCGTCTGAAGAACCTTATGATCGGATATACCATTCCGGAAAGTACCCTTGGATCCTGGGCAAATAGTACAATTAGCCGCTTGAAAATATATGTTTCTTCGCAGAATCTGTTCACCATTACCAAGTACACTGGTTTCGATCCTGAAGTGGGTAACAAAAATCAAAATACCAGTGGCGGGAACCTGACCAACGGTGTAGATTTTGGTCAGTATCCGGCTGCAAGATCCTTCCAGTTTGGTATACAGGCAAGTTTTTAATCGAAAATCTTAAAAGAACCATTATGAAAAATATAAAGAATGTTTTCATCCTCGTGCTGGGAATTATGACTGTAAACGTTGTAGTTTCATGTAAGAAGTCGCTGGAAATAACCAATCCCAATGTAATACCTACAGACAGTTATTTCAAGACTGCCGATGAGCTAGTCGCTGGTACCAACTCCATCTATGCCGCATGGCATGGAACGGCCCTGGTTGCGCGTGAATGGTTTTTCCTCCATGATCTACGCAGCGACGATGTTGCCACCGGAGGCAGCCAGCTGGAAATACCCCGGAATCAGATCCTGATTGGTATTGTGGATCCGGCCAATCCAGTAATGAATTCTGTCTGGAACACCCTTTATACCGCCATTCACCGCGCCAATACGGTGCTGGACAATGCGCCAGACGTCACTGACAACCCTGCATTAAGGGACCGTTGCGTGGGTGAGGCGAAGTTCTTAAGGGGCTGGGCTTATTTTGAATTGGCCAGTATGTGGGGCAGTGTTCCAGTGTATCTGTCAGCGGTAAAAAGTCCAACCGACTATCAGCCAAAGGCGAGTATGGACGAAGTTTACGCAGCAGCAATTAAAGATCTGGAGGACGCGGCAGCAGTGCTGCCCGGCAAATCGGGAACGGACCTGGGCCGTGCAACAAATGCCGCTGCAAATGCTATGCTGGGTAGGGTGCTGATGCAAAAAGGAGACTACGAAGGTGCCAGAACGGCCCTTTTGAAAATACCGACTTCAGGAGCAAACGGGTATTCATTGAACAGCAGGTTTCTGGATAACTTTGAAGAAGAAACAGAGTTCAGTAATGAATCCATTTTTGAAGTGATTTTTTCGGATAAAGGTGATAATGACTTCAACTGGGGTAGTCCTTCAGGTGATGGTCCATCTGCTGCACAATCCACCATCCGCAACCAGGAGTATAATCCGATTGGCTGGAGAAATCTAATCCCATCAGACAAAGCACTGAATGAGTTTGAGAGCACGGAGACCGGAGCAGCCAAAACTGACCCACGTTATGGGTACAGCTTTTATCAGACTGGTGATGCATACAACAACGGGGCATCTAAACTCGTTGATGCCGATCAGAATGGAAACGCATCTAAAGTTCATGGAAAGACCATTAAAGTAGGATTTCGTAAATTTCAGCTCATCTACAAACAGGATAAAGCTACCGCGGCCTATCACCCGGGAAGTAACAACCAAAGGATTATTCGTTATGCTGAAGTTTTATTGATGCTGGCAGAATGCGAAAATGAACTTGGAAACACTGGTGGTGCCGTTGCTTACTTAAACCAGATCCGGGCAAGGCCAAGTGTGGACATGCCACTTTATCCTACTGCACAGTTTCCGGTAGGTAGCAAAGCGGATGTCGTTAAAGCGATAATGCACGAGAAAGTTGTTGAGATGGTGAACGAAGAGGTGCGTAACATTGACATCATGAGGTGGCGTGCAAAAGGATATTTCGCCACTGAGCCTTTATCCTGGTATACACCAGCTAAGGAATATCTGCCTACTCCTCAATCTGAAATCGACAACAATCCAAACTTGTAGCAGAATCAGATTACACTTTTTTGAGTGTTGAAAATTTCGTTTAATCGGGGGCCGGCTTGGATCCAGCCCCTGATTGGGCGAAATTTTTTCTTTTTAACATAACCCCTTGATTATTATCATGTATTGTACTACCTTTGCAATCCCTTTATTAAGGGGTAAAGTTTTTAAACATTAATAGAAAACAAAAAAACAATGCCAACCATTCAACAATTAGTTAGAAAAGGTAGAGTAGCACTGGAGTTTAAGAGTAAATCTCCAGCGTTGGACAGTTGTCCACAGCGAAGAGGCGTGTGTACACGTGTATACACTACTACCCCTAAGAAACCAAACTCTGCAATGCGTAAAGTTGCCCGTGTACGTTTAACCAATGGTAAAGAGGTGAATGCCTATATTCCAGGTGAAGGTCACAACTTACAAGAGCACTCGATCGTATTGATTCGTGGTGGTCGTGTTAAAGATTTACCAGGTGTACGTTACCACATCATCCGTGGTGCATTAGATACATCAGGTGTAGCTGGTCGTAACCAACGTCGTTCTAAATATGGTACTAAGCGTCCTAAACCAGGACAAGCAGCTGCAGCACCAGCAAAAGGTAAAAAGAAATAATTAGGAGGAAACAGAAATGAGAAAGTCAAAACCAAAAAAGAGAATTATTCTTCCTGATCCTAAATTTAACGATGTTCAGGTTACAAGATTTGTAAACAACATGATGTTTGATGGTAAGAAATCTATCGCCTATTCAATTTTTTATGACGCTGTAGAATTAGCTGAGAAAAAATCTGGCGAAAACGGATTAGAAATCTTCAAACGTGCATTAGCAAATATCAGCCCTGCTGTAGAGGTTAAATCTCGTCGTGTGGGTGGTGCAAACTTCCAAGTACCTACAGAAGTACGTCCAGAGCGTAAAATTGCTTTAGGTATGAAATGGTTAATTAACTATTCGCGTAAGCGTGGTGAAAAAACCATGAAAGAGAAATTAGCTGGTGAAATGGTAGCAGCTGCTAAAGGTGAAGGTGCAGCAGTTAAGAAGAGAGAAGATACGCATAAAATGGCTGAGGCTAACAAAGCGTTCTCGCACTTCAGATTTTAAGATAAATATAACTAATTAGCCAATCCACGGATTGGCTAATTTAGCTAATAAGATAAAAATGTCAAGAGATTTAAAATTTACAAGAAATATTGGTATCGCTGCCCACATCGATGCTGGTAAAACTACTACAACTGAGCGTATTTTATTTTACTCAGGTGTAAACCATAAATTAGGTGAGACCCACGAGGGTTCTGCTACTACCGATTGGATGGCGCAAGAGCAAGAGCGTGGTATCACTATTACTTCAGCAGCGGTTACTGTTGATTGGAATTATAGAAACCAAAAGTATCACATGAATATTATTGATACTCCTGGACACGTTGATTTTACTGTAGAAGTAAATCGTTCATTACGTGTATTAGATGGTTTAGTATTCTTATTTTCAGCAGTAGATGGGGTAGAGCCTCAATCTGAAACTAACTGGAGATTAGCTGACGGCTATAAAGTTCCTCGTATTGGTTTTGTTAACAAAATGGACCGTTCTGGTGCTGACTTCTTAAAAGTTGTAAAACAAGTTAAAGAAATGTTAGGATCTGATGCGGTTGCTTTACAATTGCCAATTGGTTCTGAAGATGCTTTTGAAGGTGTTGTTGACTTAATTAACAACCGTGGTATGGTATGGAATGAGGCTGATAAAGGAATGACTTTTACCGAGGTGCCTATTCCAGCTGATATGCTTGACGAAGTTGCAGAATATCGTGAGAAATTATTAGAAGCAGTAGCAGGTTATGATGAGTCGTTAATGGAAAAATTCTTTGACGATCCAAATTCATTAACTGAGCGTGAAATTTTAGATGCTTTACGTAAAGCAGTATTAGATAATGCTATTGTACCTATGGTTTGCGGTTCATCTTTCAAGAACAAAGGTGTACAAACCATGTTAGATTTAGTGATGGAGTTGTTGCCTTCGCCACTAGATATCGAGGCAGTTAAAGGTACAAACCCAGATACAGGTGAAGAGATTGAGCGTAAACCTGATGCTAAAGAGCCTTTCGCTGCATTAGGTTTCAAAATTGCAACTGACCCATTCGTAGGTCGTTTATGCTTCATCAGAGCTTACTCCGGTAAATTAGATGCGGGTTCTTACGTATTAAATACTCGTTCTGGTAACAAAGAGCGTATTTCTCGTATTTTCCAAATGCACGCTAACAAACAAAATCCAATTCCTTTTATCGAGGCTGGTGATATTGGTGCAGTTGTTGGTTTTAAAGATATCAAAACTGGTGATACTTTGTGCGATGAAAAACACCCTATCGTTTTAGAAACTATGGTATTCCCTGAGCCAGTAATTGGTTTAGCGATTGAGCCTAAAACTCAAGCTGATGTTGATAAATTAGGTATTGGTTTAGGTAAATTAGCTGAAGAAGATCCTACTTTCGTAGTAAAATCAGATCAAGAAACTGGTCAAACAGTAATTTCTGGTATGGGTGAGCTTCACTTAGAAATCTTAATTGATCGTTTAAAACGTGAGTTTAAAGTAGAGGTTAACCAAGGAGCGCCACAAGTAGCTTACAAAGAGTCTATTCGTGGTACTACAGAACACCGTGAGGTTTACAAAAAACAATCTGGTGGTCGTGGTAAATTTGCTGATATCAAAGTAGTAATCTCTCCAATTGATGAAGATTTTGATACAACTAAATCTGCTTTACAATTCGTAAACGAGATTGTTGGTGGTGCTATTCCAAAAGAATACATTCCTTCAGTTCAAAAAGGTTTTGAGGCTTCTTTGCACAATGGTGTTTTAGCAGGCTATCCTTTATCAGGAATGAAAGTTCGTTTAATTGATGGTTCGTTCCACGCAGTCGATTCAGATGCTTTATCATTTGAATTGGCAGCTAAGATGGCATATCGCGAAGCTTTACCTAAATGTAAGCCAGTATTAATGGAGCCAATCATGAAAGTGGAAGTATTAACTCCAGAAGCTAACATGGGTGACGTTATGGGCGACTTAAACCGTCGTCGTGGTCAAATGCAAGGTTTAGATTCACGTAATGGTGCGCAAGTAATTAAAGCTTTAGTACCTCTTTCTGAAATGTTTGGCTATGTAACTCAATTACGTACTATTACTTCAGGTCGTGCAACTTCAACTATGGAGTTTGATCACTATGCTGAAGCTCCACGTAACGTACAAGATGAGGTTATTGCCAAATCTAAAGGTAGAGTTAAAGGAAGTATTGAAGAATAAATGTTAGATGTGAGTATTGAAATATAAGTATTGAGAGATGTCTCATGTCTATTATCTCATTTCTCGCAACTTAAAAATAAATCGCCTTTAGTTATAAATAGCTCTAATTAAAGGTTTAATTAATAAATGAGATGAGCCAAAGAATCAGAATTAAATTAAAATCTTACGATTACAATTTAGTTGATAAATCAGCTGAAAAAATCGTAAAAACTGTAAAGCCTACGGGTGCAGTAGTTAGCGGACCAATTCCGTTACCAACAGAAAAGAAAATCTTCACTGTTTTGCGTTCACCACACGTAAACAAAAAAGCACGTGAGCAATTTCAATTATGTGCTTATAAACGTCTTTTAGATATTTATAGCTCTAATTCAAAAACTGTTGATGCTTTAATGAAACTTGAATTGCCTAGTGGTGTTGAAGTAGAGATCAAAGTTTAATGATTTTATAATGTATAAAAAGGCCCCAAGATTTATTTCTTGGGGCCTTTTTTATTAATGTTTAAAAGTTTTCCAATATTCCTTCAGCAAAAATCGACGTTAGTTTGATAAAGGTATAGATTTGGATATTTTTTAGAAGTGCATTCCTATACAAGCATCTGTTGTAGTAAATTTTTGGGGACATTCTTTCGATGACCTACGCAATTTCTATAGTTCGCGAATCGGAGACATTTGTAGCAACCTTACAACCTGCAGATTTTTTAAATAGTTATCGTGTCTCCATGATGGACTACCATAATTATCCTACGTAGGTTTCTCACAAGATATGTGCCTTGTTTTCTTTGCATTTTAGGTTTATCACTTTGTGCAAATTCTACAATATTTACAGGCATTGTAATGATTAAACAGAAACTGGATAGTGTCATTTTCTACTTAACTTTTTAGATGTCAATAATACGTTTAACATTTGAATTGAAAAAAATGAAATATACACGGTCCTTGCTCTTATGCACTTAGTCTATAGTATAGTTTTCAACGTAATTTTGCCTTTAGTGTGAAATCGCTCAAGCTAATGTTATGAGGAAACAAATACCTAACAACTAAATTTATATGAAAAAATTTTACGTATTGCTAGTTTTCTGTGCGCTGTTTATTGGCGTCGATGCGGCTGCTCAAGTTGTCCGCTATGTTAAGGAGGGTGCATCAGGTAATGGCTCATCTTGGGAAAACGCATCAGGAGATTTACAGGCAATAATTAACGAATCCGAGGAAAATGATGAAGTTTGGGTGGCGGCTGGTTTATACACGCCTAAAAGAAAAGCTGATGCGCTAGAAACTTTGACACCTGATAACAGATTTAATTCCTTTGTCATGAAGAAGAATGTTAAAATTTATGGTTCTTTTGAAGGCACAGAAACAAACAGAAACAATCGAGATTTTGTTACAAATGCATCAATTCTTAGTGGGAACATTGGTGATCCCGCCATTCAAACAGATAATGCTTATCACGTTGTGATCGCATCTGGCGATTTAGGTTTGAATGCTACATTGAATGGTTTTATCGTCGAAGATGGTCATACTGCTGAAGAAAACGGAACTTCTAGTTCTGTTGGTGTAAATGGCTATGGAATTCCAAGTACGCGTTCGCCGGGTATAGTTATCTATTATACAACTCCTATTGAGTTTAGAAATTTAATTATCCGCAATAATATCAATGCGTCCGGGGATCAAGGTTCGGGCGGTAGTTATATTTTTTATGGTAACGCTAATTTTTATGATACTAAGTTTGTGAATAATGTAGTTAAAAACGGTAGTGCCGGTGGGATTTTTGCTTTTGGTAGTTTAACAAGAACTGTTACTGTAAATTTGACCAATGTTGAATTTATTGGTAACGAAGCAAATTCTGGAGGGGCGATGAGTGTATCGACAGCTGCTACGGTGACGATGAACAATGTTACTTTTGATTCTAACAGGTCTGGGGCTGGAGGAGGTGCGATCAACATAGCTTCGAACTCTGCTGTTTTGTTGATAAATAACAGTTTGTTCAAGGATAACGTTGCCACAACTAGCGGCGGAGGTATTTTCACACAGAATAATTCTGATGTGAAGGTGTATAATACTCGTTTTATCAATAATATCACGCATACAACTTCAACTACTGGGGGCGGTGGGGCTATATATGCTAGTGCAAGCATGACTAAGGTGTATGTAGAGAACTGCCTGTTTGAGGGAAATAAATCTACAGTATCTACATCAGGAGCAATTTATTTCGGCGGAGCTACAGCTCAGCTGTCGGTAGTTAATAGTGAGTTTTTCAACAACACTGCAGAGCGTAGCGGGGGTGCAATTTATATGAATAACGCATCGGGTAATGTGTTAATTCATTCAAGTAAGTTCTATAATAATAGCGCTACGGCTATGGCGGGTGCTGTATTTGTTTTAGGTTCTTCGGGCGCAGTTAGAACAACGCCGCGTTTTGTGAACAGTATTTTTTATAACAATAGCGCAGGCTCGTCTGGAGGAGCATTTGCTTCATCTACTAATACTCGTTCAGAATTTTATAATGTTACATTTTTCAATAATACATCCGTTTCCAATGGCACTGTTGGGCATTTGGCGAGCAGCACAGGTTCGTTGAAGCTCGTAAACTCAATATTATGGACGACCGGTAATATAACTACTGCAACACGTGAGTTGAGTGGTCAAAGCTCTCAGACTCCTGAATCGTATGATTTGACAAATACAATGACCAAGATATTCATGGCTTCAACTGGGACAGGTAATACTAATGGCATCGATCCTCTTTTTCAAAGTATAGTCGACACAGAAGTTAGCTTTTTAGAATTACAAGCCGGTAGTTCTGCAATTGATAAAGGAAACTTAGCACTATTACCAAGTGACGCGGTGATCGAGTTCGATGTTTACAGAAAAGGTAGGATTTTTAATGGCATACTTGATTTAGGTGCCCTAGAATTCGGCGGAGCACCATACGTTTCCCCTACTATTCGAAGCATTCCCGAAAATACAGAGGTCGATGTTGAAATAGCTAGTCCTAACTTTTCATTAACAGGAACGCTGGTTAATTGGGAGATTTTTTCTGGTAACGAGTTGGGTGCCTTCAAAATTAATCCTGCTACTGGAATGGTATCGGTTGCCGATTCTGCACCATTAGATTTTGAGACAATTAAGCAATTTACTCTGGGTATACGCATGTCAAATGGTCTAGATTTTCAAAAAGTATATTTAGTAATTGACATCAATAATGTTATGGAAGATCCGGGACCAGTTAAGGTGGCAAATATCATTAACGGTAACGTTGTTACTAGTTATCGCCCGCTGTTGAGTGGCTCTGGCGAATTTAGTAGCACAGTTTTAATTTATGTTATCAAGAATGACGTAGAAGAATTATATCCTGCTACAACCAGCACCGATTTGGAAGGTAATTGGAGCTTCAGATTTCCACAAGAATTACAACCTGGCTTAACTGGTTTTAGAATTCAAACAACCGGTGATTTGGGAACGAGTAGCAAAAGCGACATTATCACTGTGAACCTCAAGCTGTATGAAGGGACACTAAAAATGAAAGCCACAAATATCTTAACGCCTAATGGGGATGGTAAAAATGATGTTTGGGTGGTAAACGACCTTGCTGTGATGTATCCTAAAAACGAGGTAACTGTTTACGATAGAACTGGTAGAGTTGTATTTAAAGGTAGGAATTACCAAAATGATTGGGATGGTACGTATAACGGACAAATATTAAATACGGGTACCTACTATTACGTAATCAATATTGGTAAAGATTTGGATCCGATTAAAGGTACGTTAACTATTCTTAGAGGAAGATAACATTAAGTTCAACTTGTTTAGTTTAAGTAAAAGAAAATGAAAATTAAAAATATATCGACATTTATTTGGTTAGCAGCTTGTGCAACTTTTTTGTCGAATGAAACAAAAGCCCAGCTAAGTGTTCCAACATCAATGTATTTTCAAAACGAATACATTTTTAACCCTTCTGTAGCAGGTAAAACACCAGGACTAAATGTAGGCCTGTCTTACATGCAAAATGTAACAAGTGGTAACGGAAATACTGTTGGAAACATAGTTACTCTAGATTATGGTAAAGGAAAAAATGGTTTCGGATTATTTATAAACACAGACAAAGATGGCGTTATGAATGTTAACAAATTCGGGGCATCTTATGCGTATCATCTTAAAGCAGCTGATAACGGTGTTTTGAGTTTTGGCTTAACTGCGGGAGTAAGTGGTATGAATATCAACTTAAGTGATATTGTAGGTGATGTGGATGACGCTTTAGTGAGATATTACAACGACCAAAATTATAATTTTGATGCTGACTTAGGTGTGCATTACCAATTAAATAAACTCTCAGTTAGTGCAGTGGCTTCAAATTTAAGAGGCTTGATTGACTCCAAACTTTATGGCGGCTTTAACTACAACAAGTTTTATGCGTCTGCATCTTATCAATTGGTAGATGGGGCAGTTAAAGTGACACCCAAAGTGTTATACAGGGGCTTGCATGAATTCGATGACGTTATTGATGCTGGATTGAATCTGCAATTTTCTGGAGATAAAGTAAGTTTTCAAACGTTCTATCATAGTAACAACAGTGTTTCTGCCGGATTAGGTTTTGAAATCCTGGAGAGGTACAATGTGCAAGCAAATTACGTCTTGCCAATTAGCAACGAGCTAAAACATTATACCAATGGTGCTTTTGAAATTGGTATAAGAGCTAATTTAAAACGTAAATAACCTAGTTGCATATTAAAAAGGGAGTAAGTTTTAACCTACTCCTTTTTTTTGTTTTTGTAATATTTTTGTTTGTTATAACTTGTCTGACAAATATTTTTGTATTTTGATTTTTTATTTTTGAACCGCAAACTATTCCTAAAACTTAAACCGAATTCAGTTAATTTTTATTGGATTAACTGGTATTTATTGAACCATGGCAATATATGATTTAGCCGCAGAAAAATTTTTGCTCAAGGAAATTTCTGACGGTAGCTCAGCTGCATTTAATAAAATGTTCTCTCTCTATAGAGGTAAAATTCTTGCTTTTGTAGATTCTTTTATCCATAGTAAGGCCGATGCCGAAGAGATTGTGCAAGAAACATTCCTAATTCTATGGAAAAACAGAGACAAGCTGCTCGATATTCAGCATCCACGTAATTATATCTATACAATCGCCAGAAATAAAACCTACGATTATCTAACGAAAATTAGTAAGACAGAAAAAACGATTGCAAATGCTTGGGTTAATACATCGGTTTCATTAAATAATGTAGAGGATCATCTCAACCATAAAGAATGCAAGCTCATTATCGATAACATTTTAGGATCTCTTTCAGTGCAGAAGCAAGAAATATTCCTCATGAGCCGAAACCAATATATGAGTCATGAGGAAATCGCTAAAGCAGTTGGTTTATCAAAAAGTAGAGTTAAAAATGTAATTGTCGAAGTTTTAAAACATTTAAAATATCATATAACAAAGCACAATATTGTAGTGTCATTTGTTGTCATTTTTAAATTTATGTTTTAGTCTACTCAGATTTGGCATAAAGGAAAGAATTTAAATCTTTTTTCAAAAAAAAAACGGTCCATAACTTTTTATCCGTGGTCTATATAGAACATTAGCGGAGCTAAAATTCGTACAAGACTTTACAATAATATTTGACTGTAAATTTTGTTGCGTAATTTAGCGCGATTAAAATTTAATGATGTTTAAATGACATTAGGGACAAACGAACGAATTGAGGAGTTACTAAAGAAATACGTTGAAAAAAATATTTCTGAAAGCGAACATGCAGAGTTGTTTTTCTATATAAGAAATCCGAACACGAAGGATCGCGTTATTGAGTTTTTTGACGATTACAATAAGAGTATACAGTCTGATTTATCGGTACACGAAATTGATTGGGATAGAATATATCGGCAAATTACATCTTCAGATCAAAATAAGGCTACAGTGAGATTGAGTATATCTAAGTACGCGGCCGTAGCTGTTATTGTATTATTAGCAGGAGCGTTCTTTTATACTCGCTATCCCAGCAATGGCACAGTCGCAACAAAGGGTTTGGTTTATCATAACGATGTGCCACCTGGTAAAAAGTTGGCGATATTAACTTTGTCTGATGGGAAAGAAGTTGCCTTAGATGATAAATTAACTCGACGGTTGAATGTTGAGGAAAATATTTCGATTGAGATAGGTACAGATGGCAATGTAGTATATAAAGTAAGAGAAAGTGATGTTGTAGTTAATGTATCAAAAACCAATAAGTTAAGCACACCTGCTGGCGGGAAATTTAGTGTGATATTATCTGATGGTAGCAAAGTGTGGTTAAATGCGTCTTCTTCAATTTCATTTCCCGTCACTTTCGCTCATCATGCAAGAAGAGTTTCAGTTACTGGCGAAGCGTATTTTGAGATCGAACGAGATGCAAATCGACCTTTTTATGTAAAGTCGGGTATAGCTGAAGTAAAAGTACTAGGTACTAACTTCAATGTAATGAGTTATGCAGATGAGTATAAGTCGGAGTTAACATTGTTAGAAGGATCGGTAGCTTTCTCTAAGAATGGTAAATCGCATTTATTGACGCCTGGAAATCAAATTTTATATGCAGAAAATGATCCGGATATAAAAATTAGGGCCGTAAATATTGATGAAGTAATGGCTTGGAAAAACGATTTATTCGTTTTCAACGATACTAAAATTGATGAGATTATGAAGGAGTTGACGCGTTGGTATGGTGTAAAGGTAAAATATGAAGGTGAAAAGCCAAACATATCTTTCACGGGCGTGATACCGCGAAATGCTAATATTTCTAAAGTATTGAAAATGTTAGAATCAACAGGAGATGTTGTTTTCGGAATAGACAACAATGTAATTACATGTGCTAAACTAGAAATAAAATAAAAAAACTTTTTCTGGCGGCAACCAGAAAAAGCAATACTAGGATTAAATAAAATAATTAAACGAAACCACTATTTATTCAAACCCCTTATTACAAATGTATGAAAGAAAAAATACATTGTAGATTATCGTCTACTATTTTTAGTAACGATTTTCCAACGAAAAAAAATCAACTCATTAAAAAAACTTTACTGGTTATGAGAATCATTGCAGTAATTGTATTTGTTTTTAACCTTAACTTAAGTGCCAATACTCATGGTCAAAATGTGAGTTTAACTAAGCATGATATTACTCTTAAAGAGGTTTTCAATGAATTAAGAACCCAAACAGGTTACTATTTTATTTATAATAGTAAAGAAGTGCCTGATCAGAAGAAGGTATCAACGAAGTTTGTAAATACTCCGTTAGATGTGGTACTTGCATCTATTTTGAAAGATGTTTCCTTAACTTATACAATTGAAGATAAGGTTATATCTTTGAAGCCAATTTCACCTATTTCAAAGCTGCGTAGTCCTAGTGAGGCTTCTCAACAGCAAAGTAGAACTATTACAGGTAATGTAACAGATGCTGACGATGGTAGTATTATGTATGGTGTTTCTGTACGAGTAAAGGGTACTGCCATTGGCGCAGCGACAAATGCTGACGGTAATTTTAGCCTTAGCATTAAGCCGAGCGATAAGGTGCTTGTTTTCAGTTTCATTGGTTATGCTACAAGGGAGATTCCCATTACTTCGGCGAACAAATACGAAGTAATGTTAGCGAAAAACAATCAACAACTACAAGAAGTAGTAATAGCTTTCGGTACATCGAAAAGAAACGAGTTAACGAACTCCGTGTCAACAGTTTCGGCGAAAGATATTGAGAACAGGCCAATCAGTAATTTGAGTGCAGCAATTGTGGGTGCGGCACCGGGTGTTCAAACCGATGCTGGAAGCGGGCAACCTGGCGATGGTCCTTCTATTCGTATTAGAGGTTTTACTTCAGTTACTAATGATAACGAACCCTTGTATATTGTTGACGGTGCACCTTACGAGGGTGTGTTGAGTAATATTAACCCGGACGATATTGAAAGTATATCTATTTTGAAAGATGCTTCATCGACAGCATTATATGGTGCCAGGGCTGCGAATGGTGTAGTTTTAGTAACTACAAAACGAGGTAAAGAAGGAGGTAATGTAATTACAGCCAAAGTTTCTACCGCTGCCTCAACTAGGGCTTTGCCGAGGTACGAGACCTTAGATGCATATGAGTATTTTCCAATTACATGGGAAATTATTAAAAACTCAAACGCAGATAATGCAGAATTAGCAACAAAAGATATAGTGAAATATATAGGATGGAATCCGTTTAACGTGTCTGACGACGAAATCGTTTATACCAATGGTCAGTTAAATCCTAACGCTAGATTATTATATCCTGATGATACTGGCTTTAGCGATGAATTAGGGCGTATTGGAATAAGAACAGATGCAGGTTTGACATTTTCTGGTGGAAGCCGTGGTTCAGACCAATATTTCTCTTTAAATTATTTAGATGAGAAAGGTTACGTGGTTGGATCTGATTTTAAACGCCTCTCAGGTAGATTGAGAGTAAATACAACGCCAGCTAAGTGGTTAAAAGTAGGCTTAAATATATCGGCAAACTTTACAACTTCCGATAGGGCTAATCAAAGTAGCGGGATCAACGAAAATCCTTTTTACGTTGATTTAGTTTTGGCGCCAATTTATCCCGTGTTTAGGCATGATCCATATACAGGTGCTTACCTATTGGATGCGAATGGTAATAAAATTTACGACAGAGGCGATTATAAGCCAATGTTCGCAGGTAGAAACATTGTTTATGAAACATTTGCCAATATCAATAATGATAAAAGGAATTCCTTCACTGCGGTAAATACGATTGATGCCAATTTGATCAAAAACGTAAAATTTTCAAGTAATTTTAGTGCTTACATCAACAACTTCCGTGCAGAAACCTATGACAATAGCGAAATGGGGGATGCATATACAGTAGGTAAATCAATTCGGACGAATAGTAACCAATACTACCTGAACTGGAGTAAACTTCTAACTTGGTCAAAATCATATAATAGGCATAAGGTGTCTGTCTTAGTAGGGCATGAAAACTATTACAATTACTGGGATCAAATTACAGGAACTGGTACAGGGGAAACTATTGGCGAATTACCTGTATTAGACAACATGACTAGTACCAAAGGAGCAAGTTACGATAGACTTTATACGACACAAGGTTTCTTATCTAAGGCTGACTATAGCTATGCAGGCAAGTATATTTTTTCTGCATCTGCTAGGAGAGATGGCTCATCAAGATTTGCTGGTAAAAACAAGTGGGGTAACTTTTGGGCTTTAAGTGGTGCATACAATATTAGCGATGAAAAGTTCTTTAACGTAAAATGGGTTAACAACCTAAAAATAAGAGGCTCGTATGGATTAGTTGGTAACGATAGAACTGGAAATTATTTTACAAGTAAACGTTTGTATAATCTTGGAGCTAACTATGGTTACGAAGGAGGTGCTTACTTGTCTCAAGCTGGTAATCCCAATTTGCAGTGGGAAACCAACACAAGCATGGATGTGGCAGTTGAGGCATCGATGTTCAAAAGCCGTTTAAACGCAACTATAGAGGTGTTTAGAAGGAAATCTGAAAACCTATTGTTTGACGTAGCATTACCATTAACTAGTGGACTGTACACCATGGATGAAAACTTTGGTAGTATGAAAAATGAAGGGATCGAAATTGAGCTTGAAGGAACGCCAATTAGGAAAAGAAATTTTAGGTGGAATGTCTCATTGAATGCAACTACACTTAGAAATAGAATTTTATCATTGCCACCATCTTACGTAGGTTTAATTAGTGGCACTAAACGCTATGATGTTGGTCAGTCTATTTATGAGTTTTGGTTGAGAGACTGGGTTGGTGTTAATCCAAGGACTGGCGGCAACTTGTACGAGCCATTAAATCCAAGTACTAGTCCTGTGGTTATTGATGGTGTAACTTACACAAGCTCTGGTGCTAATGCAAAATACAAGTATTTTGGAAGTAGTATCCCGGATGTGTTCGGTGGTATAACTAATACTTTCTCACATAAAAATCTATCATTAAGAGTTTTAGTGACCTATCAAATAGGTGGACAAACCTACGATGGTGATTACCAGCGTTTAACAAATCTAGGCACTTACGGACGTGCTTTTCATAAAGACATGCTAAGACGTTGGCAAAACTCAGGCGACATAACTGATGTACCGAAACCGGTTGTCGGTAACACATCTTATAACAGTGATAGAATGTTAGTAGATGCAGATTATATCAATCTTAGGACTATTGCATTAACGTACAACTTTACCAAAAAGTTTGCAAAGAAATTGAATTTCTCAAATGCGAGGGCTTTCATTAACGGAGAGAACTTATACATATCTTCGAAACGTAAAGGTTTGGACCCAACGCAAACATACACTGGTGATTCGAACTATACCTACGCGCCATCGCGTATAGTTAGTTTAGGCTTGAATATTACACTATAATTTAGTTTAGTCATGAAATCATATATATACAAGATATTATTTTTTGCAGTTTGCTTTACCGTGAGTTCCTGCTCTAAGAATTATTTAGAAACTTCACCAGTAAATCAAAAAACTGAGGATGATATGTTTAAAAATGTTGCCAACACCAAAGTGGCTTTGGCAGGGGCATATCGTTTACTATACCAACAAATCTCTAATCAAGAACAGGATGGCCATACGTCCATCATGATTGCTATGGATTTTATGGGTGAGGATTTAGTGCTGTCGCGTCGAGGCACAGATCCATTCTATGGAACCTACAGATTCACCGATCATACGAGTGAAGCGAACGCCTTACCTCTATTTGCTTGGAGAATGTATTATCGTCTAATAGCCAATGTAAACATCATTCTTGAAAAGATTGATTCTGTGCCTGACGCTACACCGTTAGATAAGCAGATTATCAAGGGGGAGTGTCTGGCGCTTAGAGCTTTCGGCCATCATATGTTAGTGCAACTGTATGCTAAGCGATATAAAGTAGGAGAAGCTTACCTAATAGATCAAGCTGAGGGGATTCCATTGTTAACATCTTATTCTTTGAGCCCGCAACCACGCACGTCTATTGAGGATATATATACGCAGATCAATCTTGATTTAGATGATGCAATCAGTTTGCTGGATGGTGTAACGCAAACGGGTGTTTATAAAACACATATTGACCAGTCAGTAGCAATGGGCTTAAAAGCACGAGTTAATTTAACTCAACATAATTACGATGACGCATATTTTTATGCAACAGAGGCGATGAAGAAATATAGTATTATGAGCCCACGCGATGTATTAAACGGTTTTACAAACATGGTTAATGACGAGTGGATGTGGGGCGTACATATTATTGAAGAACAAGTGCCAAGTTTTGGATCATTTTACGCTTATATGTCTTCTAACTTTAATAGTTCGCATACCAGAAGCAACCCAAAGTTAATTAACAGAGAATTATACAACATGATTCCTTCGACTGATGTAAGGAAAAAATTATGGGCTGCTGATACGGCAGACCGTGCTAATTACCCCGGCGTTATACATGGTACACAATACTATTCGATTGCTGATCAAGTACGAGTGCCGTTAATGCATAATAAATTTAGAGTGTCAAATCCCGGTTCTAGAGCAGGCGATATCCCACTAATGAGAGCTGCCGAGATGTATCTGATTGCGGCCGAAGCAAAAGCACAGCAAAATAAATATCAAGAGTCCTCTGATATTTTGTATCCTTTAGCGAAAGCGAGAGATCCGCAGTATGAAGCACCAGATGAGTTATCTGAGATGAATAATATTGTAATGTTTCAACGTCGTGTAGAGCTTTGGGGAGAAGGTTTTAGATTTTTAGATCTTAAAAGAAGAAATGAAAACTTGCGTAGAACTTTGGCTACAGGGGTTGACCCCACGTTAGGAAACACTGGGTCAACGGGAAGTTTAACAACATCTAGCGCTAACTGGCAGTTTCAAATCCCAAGGCGAGAGAAAAATGCGAATCCGTATTTATAGAAAACCCGAATTAATTAGCCAAATACATAGAAAAGCTACAGATCTTAACATCTGTAGCTTTTCTGATTTAAAAAGAAAATTAAATGTTTAAGAAATTGGTTCACTTAAAGCGGCTACTAATATTTGGAGCTTGAGGTAGTAGTCTCTTACATTAGAAAGAGGGGTGATTTGATTGTTACAAATTCGTTTTTATGGAAACCAAATATTAGCTTAACAACAAAATAGAATATAAATGAAGATAATTAAGGTCTGCACGGCCAGTTTTGTATTAATGAGTATGCTGAGCGCTTGCAAAGTAAAGCACAATTCAGTTGTAAAGAATGTTGCCCCCGATGTGTCCGCAATTAAGGTAAAGTTACAGGATAAGAAGGTGTATGCTTTTGATAAGGCAGGAGTATATTTCTCGAATAATTTCGACGCAGCTCGTTTAAACAAGTTGGTTAGTCTAAATGATAGTACTTTTAATATAGAAATTTTACCAGAGAACGAACCAATCAATCCAAGTCCATGGTTTGCCTTTAAAGTGTGGGGAAAGCCAAGCAAAAATGTATATATCAATTTGGTTTACCCTACAACCAAGCATCGTTATCCACCTAAAATAGTTAATGCTAAGGGATGGAAATTAATAAACAACGTAAAGTTAAGTAAAGATAGAAATGAGGCTTCTTTCGTTCTGCAGCTTACAAAGGACACTGCACTTGTTGCTGGACAAGAAGTTGTTCCATCAAGCGAAACTTACCGTTGGATAAGCGAAGTTGCACCCAAATATCAATTAAAAACTACTACTATTGGCTACAGTATTGGAGGTAAGCCTATCGTTGCTTTAAGTTCGCAGAAAAGTAGCGGAAAAAAAATGGTTTTGGTAATTAGCAGACAGCACCCACCAGAAGTTACTGGCTATATGGCAATGTTGCCATTTGTAGAAACATTGTTGGGCAATTCTGATTTGGCTAAACGCTTCAACGAAAATTACGAGTTGGTAATTGTGCCACTAATGAATCCGGATGGAGTTGACCAGGGTAATTGGCGTCATAGTTTTGGAGGTGTTGATTTAAACAGAGATTGGGAGTTTTTTAAACAGCCAGAAACTAAGTCTTTTAAAGACTTTATTCTGAAAAAGATTGAAAGTCAGGATGCCAAAGTAGAATTTGCGCTGGATTTTCACTCTACCTATAATGATGTAATGTATACCAACACGGATAGAAACGACACCAACAGACCCGGATTAATGGCGGCCTGGATAGAAGGTTTGCATAGTTTCGAAAAAGCAAATTCAAAATCGGTAACACCGATAAAGCCATCTCCTAATGGTGGCAACACTTCAAAATCTTGGTTTGGTAGGGCGCTAAATGCCGAAGCCGTAACCTATGAAGTAGGAGATAGCACACCACGCGACTTTTTGCATAAGAAAGCAGTGGTATGTGCTGAAGTGCTAATGACGGAATTACTCAAGAAATAAAAAAAATGGCCGATTAATTTCGGCCATTTTTCATTTCATCTATCTTATTTCTTTCATCTTGTAGTTCTCTCGCTAACTTTCGTTCTTTTTCAACAGCTTTTGCTTTGTAGTTTTGATATTCTCCAGCTATTTCATCGTATAGTTCAGTTCTGTGTTTTGCTTCTGCAATTTTACTTGCCGATTTACTAATCACAAATGCAAGTGCAGCAGTTAAAACACCAATAATACTCCAAACAATTAGAGAATAGGTGCCTTTGTTAAAAGACATTCCTAAGAAAGATATTTCATTGATTTGATCCTTGCGGTCACTTAACGAAGCTTCTTTACCAGCCATTTCCGTTTTGAGGTATCCAATTGTTTTTTCATGGTCTGCAATCTTACGGTTTAGAGCTTTTTTATCTGCCCTTTCCTTTTTTAAGCTATCCTCAACGTTGTTCCATAAAGTGGTTAGTCTATTTGGGTTAACTAATTTATAGCCATCAGCAGAAGTGCGAGTCCTCGAAAGCATGAACTTGTACTGGCCACTTAATGTAAGATCAGTATTTTGGTCTTTATCTCGATATGCACGAGTTTGAGTTTTTTCGAGTGCAGCTGCAGATGGATTTTGAGCCGAAGCGCTTAAACAGAAAGGAAGTATTAATAAGAAAAGGAATTTTGAGCTCATAAAAGTTGAAGAGGTTAAGTTTAAATTATATAACGGTCACTGTTATAATAACTCAATTTAAGTTCTTTTATTTTAAATTACAAAGGTCAATAATCATTTTTATATTTAGGGCTTTAAATATTAGCAAGATGCGCATAGGTATTATTGGATTGGGCGATATGGGTAAGTTGTACGCTCTTACGTTTGCAAAGGTCGGTTACGAGGTTTGCGGTACAGATCTTCCCAATCAGATCGAACAGTTAAGAGCAGAACTTCAGCCGTTGAATATTGATGTTTTGGAAGATGGTAATGAAGTTTCGCGTAGATCGGATTTTATTATTTACTGCGTCGAAGCTGAAAAAATAGATCAAGTTGTCCGTGAGTTTGCCAAGTCAACAAAGTTTGGCGCCATCGTTGCTGGTCAAACCTCTGTTAAACATCCGGAAATTGCAGCATTCGAGAAATACTTACCACAAGATACTTTTATCGTTACTTGTCACTCCCTACATGGACCAGGGTTTAGTACACAGGGCCAAACCCTTGCGGTAATTCGTCACCGAGCTACCGATGAAGTTTATCAAAAGGCTTTGGAGGTCTATAAAGCTTTAGATTCTAAAATTATTGAGATGGATAGCTATTTGCAACACGATAAAATTGTTGCAGATACGCAAGCTGTTACCCACATGGGTTTTGAGAGCATGGGCTCTGCATGGAAAAATGCGGGTGTTTACCCTTGGGATAGCCCAGTGTATATGGGTGGTATTGACAATGTGAAGGTGCTCACTACTTTACGTATTTTTAGCTATAAGTCGCATATTTACGCTGGCTTAGCTATCTTAAATCCCTATGCTCGTCGTCAAATTAGAGAATATGCAGAAGTGGAAAGAGAGCTTTTCGCATTGATGATTTCTGAAAACGAGCCAGAATTTAGGAAATGTGTTTACGAAGCAAGAGATTTTGTTTTTAACAATAACGATGAGCCTATTCTATTAAAGAGTCATATCATGGATGAATATAACATGGGCGACGAAAAGCATCCTAGAAAACCAAATTCTCACCTAAGTTTAATAAGTATGGTATGTGCATGGCATAAAATGCAGGTAAATCCCTACGATAACTTAATTTGTCAAACTCCGCCATTTAGGCTGCGTTTAGGTATTGCAGAGTATCTTTTTAAAAACGAGGAGCTTTTGGAAGAGTCTATCCAAGCAGCTTTATATGATAAGAGTATCCGAAAAGATGATCTTGAGTTTCACACTGCGGTACATGAATGGGCATCTATTATTGGTTATGGGGATATGCAAGGCTATAAGGAACATTTTGAAGCTGCAAAATCTTTCTTCGCCGATAGATTAGAAAGGGCTAGAGCTCTAAGCGCTGATATGATCAACCAACTCATGAGCTAACCATATCGGTAAGTAATGTCGATGCTTTTTGCTTGAATGGCGATAAAATCTAAGTATTCTATAGACTTTATTTTATTGGATTTTAATTATATAATGCCAAACTAAGTGGCTTATATTTGCCGCTATGTCGGTATTAGTGTTTACCATAATTGTTTTAATTGGGTCCTTTTTAGCGGGTTTTTTGGGTTCGCTAACTGGTCTAGGTGGCGGTGTTATTATTATCCCGTTGCTTACACTAGGTTTAGGTGTTGATATCCATTATGCCATTGGTGCATCCATCATCTCGGTAATTGCTACGTCTACAGGATCTGCAGCTGCATATGTAAAAGAAGGACTCACCAATATGCGTATTGGCATGTTCTTAGAAGTAGCCACAACTGTAGGGGCTATTTTAGGGGCCGTTGTAGTGGTCTATTTAAACCCAGGCTATGTAGCTGTTATTTTTGGCTTCATTCTTATTTTCTCGTCTTTAATGACGTTAAGGAAAAAGGTAGACCATACCACATTAGATTATTCAAGCAAGGCTGCAAGCTTTTTCAAACTAAATGGATCATATCCACTAAATGGTATTGATAAACCGTATGCAGTGAAGAATGTGGCTGGTGGTTTTTTTATGATGTTGTTTGCTGGTACGCTTTCCGGCTTGTTGGGTATTGGTAGCGGAGCGTTAAAGGTAATTGCTATGGATAATATTATGCGCTTACCGTTTAAAGTTTCTACCACAACCAGTAATTTTATGATGGGGGTAACAGCGGCTGCAAGTGCTGTGGTGTATTTTCATCGCGGGCAAATTGAGCCGGGTATTGCAATGCCTGTCTGTATTGGGGTGTTATTGGGTGCCACCGTTGGGGCAAAGGTTCTGATTAAAGCTAATACAGATAAATTGAAAATGATTTTTGCAGTGGTAGTTACCATATTAGCAGTGCAAATGATTTATAAAGGTTTAACAGGAGGTTTTTAATATGGATGCTAGCGATAAGAACATTAGAACTGTTACGGCGATTTTGCTAAGGGTAGGGGTTTACCTGTCTATGGCTATCGTTATTTTTGGGGGCATAGTTTATTTGTACCAACACGGTTCGGAAAATGTTGATTATTCAGTGTTCTATAAGGACAAGGTTCAGTATAAAACAATTACGGCAGTATTCTCGAACTTATTTACTTCAAACGCAATAGTAGTAATTCAATTTGGGTTATTGATGCTCATCTTTACGCCTATTGCTAGAGTAATTTTAGCAGCAATTGGTTTTGCACTTGAGCGGGATTACTTGTATGTACTTATTGGCTTCATCATATTAATAATAATTGCGTCTAGTTTAAGTGCCGGTTTTGTGCATTAAAAATCTTATAACCACGATGTTTTAGCTCAAAATAAAATATTTGATTTTTTTTTAGCTAACTCTTTGAAAATTAATAATTCCTACCTATCTTTGCGGTCCCTTAGCGGGATTGTATATCCACCTTGAACGAAGCCCTACTGCTTCGATGGGTGTTAACTTAATTAAAGAAATGTCAGGAATTATTGGAAAAAAAGTAGGAATGACCAGTATTTTCGATGCAGAAGGAAGAAACATTCCTTGTACTGTAATCGAAGCTGGGCCTTGTGTAGTTACACAAGTTAAAACCGAAGAAATCGACGGTTATTCATCTATCCAGTTAGGATACGATGAGGCGAAAGAAAAAAACGTAACGCAACCTTTAAAAGGTCATTACGCTAAAGCCAACACAACCCCAAAACGTAAACTTGTTGAGTTTTCTGAGTTTGAGCAAGCGCTTAGCTTAGGCGACACTATCACTGTAGACATCTTCGCAGAAGGTGACTTTATTGATGTTGTTGGAACTTCAAAAGGAAAAGGTTTTCAAGGTGTTGTAAAACGTCATGGTTTTGCGGGTGTGGGTGGTCAAACTCACGGTCAGCACAACAGAATGCGTGCACCAGGTTCATTAGGAGCTTCGTCATGGCCTTCACGTGTATTCAAAGGAATGCGTATGGCGGGTAGAACAGGTGGTGATAGAGTGAAAGTTCAAAACTTACAAGTGTTGAAAGTTTACGCTGAGCAAAACCTAGTAGTAGTTAGTGGTTCTATACCAGGAGCCAAAGGTTCTTACGTAATCTTAGATAAGTAAGCAAGATGGAAGTTAAAGTAGTAAACATTTCAGGAAAAGAGACAGGTGCCAAGGTGCAACTTCCTGAGTCGATATTTGGTGTAACTCCAAATGATCACGCGATTTACTTAGATGTGAAACAATATTTGGCTAACCAACGTCAAGGTACTCACAAATCTAAGCAACGTAACGAAATTGCTGGTTCAACCCGCAAATTATATAAACAAAAAGGTACTGGTGGTGCTCGTGCGGGTAGTATTAAATCTCCTTTGTTTAATGGTGGTGGTCGTGTATTCGGTCCTCAACCAAGAGATTATAGCTTTAAGTTAAATAAAAAGTTAAAATCATTAGCTCGTAAATCAGCTTTAGCTTATAAAGCGCAAGATAACAGCATTGTTGTTTTAGAAGATTTCAGCTTTGATTCTATCAAAACAAAAAACTATATCAATTTGGTAAACGCTTTAAATTTAGCAGGTGAAAAAACCTTGTTAGTGTTGCCAGAGCAAAACAATAATATTTATTTATCAAGCAGAAATATTCAGAAAGCTAAAGTTGTTGTAGCTAGCGATATCAATACATATGATGTATTAAACGCTGGGAAACTTTTGTTAACTGCTAATTCGCTTAAAACATTGGAGGAGGCATTTGCCAAGTAATATGGAAATCTTACAAAAACCAATTTTAACCGAAAAAGCATCTGCATTAACTGAAAAAGCTAATCGTTTTACTTTTAGAGTAGACCACAGAGCTAACAAAGTGCAGATTAAGAAAGCTATTGAGCAAATGTACGGTGTAACTATCGTAGCGCTTAATACCATGGTGGTACAAGGAAAGGCAAAGTCTAGAAATACTAAAGCAGGTTTAGTTACTGGCCGTAGCCCGAAATACAAAAAAGCTGTTGTAACTCTTAAAGATGGAGAAACAATAGATTATTACGCGAATATTTAATATAAAAATTGAATAATTAATAACTATGGGCTTAAGAAAATTTAAACCAGTCACTCCAGGTACCCGCTTTAGAGTAGGTGCTAGTTTTACGGAGATTACAGCAACCAAGCCCGAAAAATCATTGGTTGTATCTTCTAAGAAATCGGGAGGTCGTAACAATACAGGTAAAATGACTATGCGCTATATTGGTGGTGGTCATAAAAAATCTTACCGTTTAATTGATTTTAAACGTGATAAGTTTGATATTCCTGCTGTTGTAGCATCAGTTGAATACGATCCAAACCGTACAGCACGTATTGCATTATTAAACTATGCAGACGGCGAGAAGCGTTATATCATTGCACCAGAAGGGTTGCAAGTTGGACAAACAGTGCTTTCGGGTGATAAAGCTGCTCCAGAAGTAGGTAATACTTTAAAGTTAGCTAACATTCCGTTGGGTTCTATTATCCACAATTTAGAAATTCACCCTGGTAAAGGTGCTCAATTAGCACGTAGTGCGGGTGCTTATGCACAGTTGGCAGCAAGAGATGGTAAATATGCTACTATCAAAATGCCTTCAGGTGAAGTAAGATCTATCTTAGTAACTTGTTTAGCCACTATTGGTTCAGTTTCTAACTCTGATCATGCAAACGAAGTGTTGGGTAAAGCAGGTCGTGCCCGTTGGATCGGTCGTCGTCCTCGTACTCGTCCAGTAGCGATGAACCCAGTTGATCACCCAATGGGTGGTGGTGAGGGTCGCTCATCTGGAGGTCACCCACGTTCAAGAAACGGCGTTTTAGCTAAAGGCTTTAAAACTCGTTCTAAGAAAAAATACTCAAATCGTTTCATCATAGAGAAAAGGAAGAAATAATGGCTCGTTCAATTAAAAAAGGACCTTATATTGACCATAACGTAGAGAAAAAAGTAACCTCTATGAATGATTCAGGCAAAAGGACTGTAATCAAAACTTGGTCTCGTAGATCAATGATCTCACCAGATTTCGTTGGTCATACATTTGCAGTGCATAACGGCAATAAATTTATACCAGTATACGTAACAGAAAACATGGTTGGCCACAAACTAGGGGAGTTCGCTCCAACTAGAACCTTTAGAGGCCACTCTGAAAAGAAAAAATAATTAAAAGATGGAAGCAGTAGCGAAATTAAACAATTGCCCAACCTCACCGCGTAAGATGCGTTTGGTTGTGGATCTTATCAGAGGTGAGCGTGTTGAGAAAGCATTACACATTTTAAAGTTCACTAATAAAGATGCCGCTGAAAGAGTTGAAAAACTTTTATTGTCAGCCATCAATAACTGGGAACAAAAAAATGGTGGTTCTCGCCCTGAAGAAAGCCAATTAGTGGTTAAATCGATTCAAGTAGGCGGTGGTCGTCAATTAAAAAGACTAAGACCAGCACCTCAAGGTCGTGGTTATAGAATTCGTAAACGTTCGAATCACGTAACCATTGTAGTAGATAGTATAAACGTTGAAACTAAAACTAATTAACAGAAATGGGACAAAAAGCAAATCCAATAGGCGCCAGATTAGGGATCATCAGAGGATGGGATTCTAATTGGTTCGGAGGCAACAACTATGCTGATAAATTAGTTGAAGACGAAAAAATAAGAAAATACCTTTCAGCTCGTATTGCAAAAGGCGGTGTTTCAAAAGTGGTAATTGAGCGTACTTTAAAACGTATCACAGTTACTATTCACACAGCACGTCCGGGTATTGTAATCGGTAAAGCTGGCGCGGAGGTTGATAAAATCAAAGAAGAGTTAAAGAAATTGACTAAAAAGGAAATTCAAATTAACATCTTTGAAATTAAACGCCCTGAGCTTGACGCTAAATTAGTAGCAGAAGGTGTTGCAAAACAATTAGAAGCAAGGATCTCTTTCCGTAGAGCTATGAAATCATCTATCGCATCAACAATGCGTATGGGTGCAGAAGGTATCAAAATTATGACTTCAGGT
>JAZQRI010000081.1:0-5596 GCA_045629455.1 Pedobacter sp.
ATCAATCCATTTCTCATGTTGTTTAATCTATTGTTTGCGCAAAATAGGGGTAAAAAATTTGCCTTTCTGTTTATAGGATGTTAAATTACCTCTGGCATGTGAAGGCTGTAGTGTGGATCACAATCGGCTGATAATGCCGGACATTATTTCTCAACACCGTAACCCTTACATCTTACATATTGTATGAAGAAAAACATTTCGATCATCGCATTCTTTCTATTCTCCTGTTGTAGCCTGATGGCTCAGGTACGCTCAGAGAACCTGTTTTACATGACCGACAATCCAGAATCTTTCGAGAGTTTCAAGAATAACATATCTCAAATCTCAATCGTCTGCCCGCAAGTATTCTTGGTAAGTAAAGAAGGTGTACTATCGGGTGCTGTAGATCGCCGCGTTATTGAACTGGCGAAAGCCAATAATGTGAAGATCATGCCGCTAATTGTAAATAGTGGCTTCAACAGCAAGTTACTTCACGACATCGTTTCCAATCCGGTAGCACGGGAACGTGCAATCAGCATGATGCTCCTGTATGCAAGGCAGTATGACCTGGACGGCTGGCAGTTCGACCTGGAGGGGCTGCATATCGCCGATAAAGACTTGTTCACCACTTTTTTCAAGGAAACAGCAGTGGCACTGCACAGCAACAAGCTGCAACTCTCGGCAGCATTGGTACATACGGTTGAAAATGTGGGCGGACCGACGGCCTTCCATAACTTTTTATTCGAGAACTGGCGTGCAGGTTATTCCTTTAAGGAACTGGCAGCGGCCGGCGACTTCATTTCCATCATGTCTTACGATCAGCATACCCGCCGCACGCCTCCAGGGCCGGTCGCCGGTGTGGAGTGGATGGAGCGTATCGTTAAGTATCTGCTGGCAGAAGGCGTTCCCGCAGAGAAGTTATCGCTCGGTATTCCCAATTATTCCGTTCATTGGTTTGCGGATTATACAGAAGAAAAGGGCGGTTTTTCGAATGGCCGGCAAGTTGGCTATAGTACGGTTCAATATTTACTCGGAAAGTACGATACGAAGCCCCTCTGGAATGAAAAGGCTGGTTGTAATTACGCGATGTGGGATAACGACGGTGTGTATGAATACCTGTATATCGAGGATGGCAGGTCTTTAAAACCCAAACTGGACTTGCTGAAGAAATATAACCTGAGGGGTATATCCGTGTGGGTTTTAGGGAAGGAGGATAGGCAATTTTGGGACGTTCTGGGTAAGGAGACGAAAAGAAGGTGAGGGTTGCCTTGTGTTCGTTATATTGATTTATTTTTGAGTTCAAACCAATAATGAGGTGTGGTCTCATAATCAAATACTTCCGTACACTTAAAACCACACTTTTCCAGGACCTTCTTAGACTGTGTATTATTTATATCTGTCATTGCATAGATTCCAGAAAGCCCCAGGTCATTCCAACCAAATTCAATCGCCGCTTTAGCTGATTCTGTTGCGTATCCTTTGCCCCAGTGCTTTCTTATGAATCTGTATCCTAGATCGTAGTAATTTTGATGGCCATTAACAAGGTTGGTTACGAGTTTGAAGCCACCCCAGCCTAGAAAATCTTCTGTTTCTTTTTCAATTATAGCCATCCTACCGATGCCGTTGTCCACATATTGTTGCCGTATAAACTGTATAGCATCTCTGGCTTGGAAAATGTTTTCTATCGGATGGTTGCCCAGATATTGATGCACCGCAGCGTCAGAGTCCAATTCTAATATATTAAAATCATCACTCTCCTAAATTTCCCTGAAATACAGGCGATCGGATTCAATGATGTACACAGGTTTAAGATATGTAAAAACTTTTGATAATATTTCGGTCTCTGGCGCGTAAGCGGAAGTGCTTGTCTGACACTAATGCGTAACATAATCTGATAAAGATGGTCAAAGTAGCATGCTTAGATCCATTTTTACACTGTTTATCTTCTTTTTACTCCATAATGCCGCGTACACACAAAAACTTAATACCGCCAAGCTTGACAGCCTCTTGAATGTTATCGAAGAAGGTAACGGCTTCATGGGAAGTGTCGCCATCTCGAAAAACGGCAAAATAGTGTTTTCCAGATCCGTCGGTTATTCCGACATCGCTACCTCTAAAAAATCCAACAGTTATACCAGGTATAGAATCGCGTCGATCTCAAAGACATTTACAGCGGTGCTGGTTTTAAAGGCTGTTGAAGAAAGGAGGATTGTATTGGATGAGCCGATATACAAATACTTCCCTGAAGTAAAGAATGCGCAAAAAATTACGCCGAGGCACCTATTAACACACAGAAGCGGTATTCATAATTTTACAAAGGAAAAAGAATATGAGACCTATAGTGTTACAGGGAAAAGCAAAGTTGAAATGCTGAAGATGATCTCGAATGCTGTCAGTGACTTTGAGCCAGACTCAACGGCGTCCTACAGCAATTCAAATTATGTATTACTCTCTTATTTATTAGAGATGGTCTATAATCAGTCCTTCTCTGACATTCTCAATAGTAAAATTGTGAAACCACTTAAATTGAGTAATACCTATGTCGGCAGGAAAATAGATGTTCAAAAGAATGAAGCAAATTCCTATGTATCAGACGCTACATGGAAATTGGTGCCAGAAACAGATGTGTCAATTTTTAGCGGCGCCGGCGCAATCGTATCTACACCCGTCGATGTACTCCAGTTCGTACATGCTGTTTTCAGTCATAAGATTTTATCAAAGGCCAGCCTGAAGACTATGGAGAAAGTTGAAGATGATTACGGAATGGGACTTGGCGAGTTTCCGTTTGAGGACAAACTAAGCTACGGACACACCGGGCATCTAGATGGTTTCAGCACTATGTTCGGATACTTTCCAAAGCAGGATTTATCATTTACAATTATTTCCAATGGTACTACCATAAATGAGAATGAAATTGCGGTCGCCATGTTGAACATTATTTTCGATATGCCTTATGCCACACCTGATAAATTCTAGTATTCGTGATGGATGGGTGAAGCCCTGGATTTAACCTATCTTCAAATGCATCATTCGTGAGGCAAAATAGCAGGACGAAAATTTGTCTTTGTGCCGTTATCGTCTTAAATTACTTGCATTATCCAGCGGTATTTGACGTATCTATCCTTTTTATGTGTTTTCTTTGATTGCCCATTGAATTAATTGACAACTATGAACCCAAACATCGCTAAACTCTATCAAATTGCAGCTCAACCTTCACGTAATATCATCGGCTTAATGTCCGGAACCTCCTTTGATGGTCTGGATGTTGCCGTATGCAGCTTTACGGGTAGCGGAACCAATACCACCGTTGCCGTCAAGCATTTCATTACCAAAGAATATACATCTCAGTTTAAGGAAGAGATCAAATCTGTATTTGCCAAAAGAACAGCTGACCTGGAAAAGATCACTTTACTACATGCATTTATAGGAAGTTATTATGCGGAGCTTATCCAGGAGTGTCTGGAAGAATGGGGGATAAGCAATGAAGAGGTTGACCTGATTGCCAGCCACGGACAGACCATCTTTCATGCACCAAAGCATCATCACCCCGGTGATATGTACCCGAATGCTACGCTTCAAATCGGAGACGGCGATCACCTTGCGGTAAAAAGCGGGATCATCACGTTGAGTGACTTCCGCCAGAAACATATTGCAGCCGGCGGTGAAGGTGCGCCGCTTGCCGTGTATGGCGACTACCTGATTTTTTCAGATCCCATTGAAAATCGCATTATGCTGAATGTAGGTGGTATTGCCAACTTCAGCTATTTACCAGCAGGCAAGGCTGATCAGTTTTTCTCCACCGATGTTGGGCCGGGTAATACGCTGATGGACCAGTATGTGCAGTCAAACTATCCGGATTTATATTATGATAAGGATTCGGCACTGGCCTTACAAGGAAGCGTGAACACCGAATTGTTAAATCATTTGCTCGATCATCCATTCTTTGACGCGCCTTTTCCCAAAACAACCGGCCCCGAGTTGTTTAATCTGGCTTATCTGGACAACGCAGTCAGGAAGTCTGGTCAGCATGCGCTTTCATCGAATGATATTCTCGCAACACTGGCTTGTTTTTCCGCAGAAGCAATGATCAACGCCATTGATGTTGCCACAGCCGCAACCGCTCAGTTCGAAATCTATATCAGTGGAGGAGGTATGCACAATCCGCTACTGGTATCTTATCTTGAAAAACATTTTTCTAAGAAGATCCGGTCAACAGCTGACCTGGGTATAAACCCGGATGCGAAGGAAGCTGTGCTTTTTGCCTTGCTGGCGAATGAGGCCGTCGCAGGTAATGTGGAAAGCCTGGCCCACACGGCTGGTATTCCTAAAATAACCATGGGAAAAGTAAGCTTCCCGGAATAACAATTTTGTTTTGCCAATTAACCAACCCTAATATGAAACAAATTTTACCATGCTTAAAACCAGTTCGGGCCTTGTTCGCACTGGTTGCTATGCTGTGCCTGGGGCAGACCACCCTTGCGCAAAGCAGGCAAACCATCAAAGGAGTCATCAAGGACGCCCGGAACAAAGAACCAATACCCGGGGCAATGATCCGGCTTACCGGTACGACCATTGGCATTGCCAGCGATGTTAATGGCGCTTATACCCTCAACGCCAGTGTAGCCGACGGCAGTTATTCCATCACGGTCACGTATACCGGTTACCGGCCGGTAACCAGGCAAGTGACCTTAGGTCAGAGCCCTGTGACCGTGAATGTGGAGCTGTCTGAAGATGCACTTAGCCTGAATGAAGTTGTGGTGACCGGTACAGGCGCTGCGACCAGCAAAAAGCAATTGGGTAATGCGATATCTACTGTGTCGGCGAAAGATCTGGAAAATAGCGTCGCAACGTCCATAGATCAGGCCCTGGCCGGAAAAGTTGCCGGTGCACAGATCTCTCAAAACTCGGGTAACCCTGCCGGCGGTATCAGCGTCCGCTTACGGGGAAATAGCAGCATCAGCGGTTCAAGTGATCCCCTGTACATTGTCGACGGTGTAATTGTGAACAACAGTTCGAGCGAACTCATCGATTTGGGTGGTTACTCTCAGAACCGGTTGGTCGACATTAACCCGGCAGATATTGACCGTATTGAGATCATTAAAGGTGCTGCGGGTGCCGCCATCTATGGCTCAAGGGCAAGTAACGGTGTGGTGCAGATTTTCACCAAACGTGGTAAGTCGGGGGCGCCGGTAGTCAATCTCTCCACCCAGTTTAAGTCCAACACGATACGAAAAAAACTGGAATACAATGATTACCCCTTCCGGTATGCGAATACAGTAGCGACTGATTTAACGCAGGTTCCTGTGGAGCGCTATGACCTGCAGGACCTCATCTTCCGCGATGCTTACGGTAACGAGACCAATGTTTCGGTTTCGGGCGGAACCGAAAACACGCAGTATTACATGAGCGGAAGTTATCTGGGCAATCAGGGTATTATTGACAACTCAAATTTTCAGAGAGGTACTGCACGTTTAAGGGTGGACCAGCGGTTTAACGACTGGATCAAAGTGTCCTTGGGCTTAAATTATACATTGAGCGGCAGCAAGGAAATACCCAATGGCGGTATTAATGAGGCGTATGGTGCACTTACAGGATTCATCTTCGGTAATAACTTCGT
>JAZQRI010000082.1:0-2183 GCA_045629455.1 Pedobacter sp.
CTCCAATGTTGGCATGGATGACCCAACAGGAAAGATGACCATCGGACAGATTTCCGAAGTTCTGTTTTTGTTGTTGCTGCCGGTATTCTTCACAAGGTTCGGATTCAAAATCACCATTTTAGTCGGTATGCTCGCCTGGGCGCTCCGCTATGCGCTTTTCGCATACGGCAATGCTTCAGACTTAAGCTTTATGTTGATAATAGGTATTGCTTTGCACGGTGTATGTTATGATTTTTTCTTTGTATCTGGTCAGATTTATACCAACTCTAAAGCAGGGGATAAATACAAAAGCTCGGCTCAGGGATTAATAACATTAGCTACCTATGGCGTGGGAATGCTTATTGGTTTCAAAGTGGCAGGAATAATTACAGATACTTACAAAACTTCAGACGGATCCATTGACTGGCAGATGGTGTGGATTATTCCTGCAGCAATTGCCGCTGTAGTATTCTTATTGTTCGCGTTATTCTTCAATGACAAGGATAAAAAAATTAAAGAAGCTACTTTTTAAGTAAAATTATGAATACAAATAATGGCAGAAGAACTGCCTTAAAAAATATCGTTTTAGGAACTGTCGCACTCGGCGGATCAAGTGCGCTTCCAACATATGCAATGGATACAGACAACATTAATGGCCCTTTAAAAGGAAATATTAACCATTCAGTTTGCAGGTGGTGTTTTAGTGATATCGATCTGGATACCTTATGTAGAGAATCACGTGCGATGGGAATTACAGGCATTGACCTCGTAGGCCCTGCTGAGTGGCCTGTGTTAAAAAAACACGGACTCGCATCAACCATGTGTAATGGTGCAGAAATAAACCTCGTTGACGGTTGGAACGACCCGAAGTTCCACGAACAGCTGATTAAAAACTATACAGAGATGATTCCTAAAGTCGCCGCAGCAGGATATAAAAACCTGATCTGTTTCAGTGGTAACCGACGTGGAAAGGATAATGAAACCGGATGGAACAATTGTGTCGAAGGACTTAAGAAAATAATTGGGCTTGCCGAGAAGCACAATGTGGTATTGGTGATGGAATTACTCAACAGCAAAGTAGACCATGCCGACTACCAGGCAGATTTAACCTCCTGGGGTGTGGAATTAGCCAAGAGATTGGGCTCCGAAAATTTCAAGCTATTGTACGACATTTACCATATGCAGATTGACGAGGGTGATGTCATCAATACCATAAGAAAAAGCCACCCCTATATTGCGCATTACCATACAGCTGGCGTCCCTGGCAGAAAGGAAATCGAAGATATGCAGGAGCTGAACTATCCCGCCATCATGAAAGCAATCCTTGCCACTGGCTTTAAAGGTTTCGTTGCACAGGAATTTATTCCTGCAAAAAAAGATAAATTACAATCATTAAGAACGGCCGTTAAAATCTGTGATATCTAATTTCAAAGTTATGAACTCAAGAAGAAACTTCATCAAACTAAGCGGCATTGCAGCTGCGGGATTATTAATTTCGCCTTCTTTTGCTTGCCAGCCTCCAAAGAAAAGGATAGGGATACAGTTGTATTCCCTGAGGGATTATTTACCTAAGGATCCTAAAGGTGTAATTCAGAAAGTTGCTCAAGCGGGGTATAAGGAAGTCGAGACCTATGGCTACTCTTTAAAAGACAAGTTTTGGGGCATGGAACCCAAAGCCTTTGCCAGTCTGTTAAAGGAAAATGGCCTTACAGCGCCGACGGGTCATTATGGGATGGATAAGTTCTTTACAGATGGAAGTACTGATGAGTTAAAATCCTACATAGATGCCACAAATATCCTCGGCGGCGAGTATGTGACAGTTCCATATCTGGGTGATACTTTAAGAAAAGACCTTGATGGATACAAGTCAGTTGCAGCACGATTAAATGAAGCAGGGAGACTTTGCAAAGCTTCAGGGTTAACAATTGCGTACCATAATCACGACTTTGAATTCAAAGACTTTAACGGCACCAATGGCTATCAGGTGATGCTGAAAGAAACCGATCCTAAGTTGGTTAAATTTGAGGCAGATCTTTATTGGATGGTACGCTCCGGTAACGATCCGCATCAGCTCTTCACAGAGAATCCCGGACGTTTTCCTATGTGGCATGTTAAAGACATGGACAAAGCCAATCCAGCTCTTAATACAGAGATAGGAAGCGGATCAATTGATTTCAAAAAGATTTTTAATGATGCCAAACTCG